>NZ_JRKM01000001.1:3020000-3636366 GCF_000768065.1 Aquabacterium sp. NJ1
CCGCATGCATACAAAAAGTCGGAGCCTGGAAACGGGTGACGGCGTACCTTTTGTATAATGGGTCAGCGACTTACATTCAGTGGCAAGCTTAACCGAATAGGGAAGGCGAAGGGAAACCGAGTCCGAACAGGGCGTCTAGTCGCTGGGTGTAGACCCGAAACCAAGTGATCTATCCATGGCCAGGATGAAGGTGCGGTAACACGCACTGGAGGTCCGAACCGACTAGTGTTGCAAAACTAGCGGATGAGCTGTGGATAGGGGTGAAAGGCTAAACAAACTTGGAAATAGCTGGTTCTCTCCGAAAACTATTTAGGTAGTGCCTCAAGTATTACCATCGGGGGTAGAGCACTGTTTAGGCTAGGGGGTCATGGCGACTTACCAAACCTATGCAAACTCCGAATACCGATGAGTACAGCTTGGGAGACAGAGCACCGGGTGCTAACGTCCGGACTCAAGAGGGAAACAACCCAGACCGCCAGCTAAGGTCCCTAAAATTGGCTAAGTGGGAAACGAAGTGGGAAGGCTAAAACAGTCAGGATGTTGGCTTAGAAGCAGCCATCATTTAAAGAAAGCGTAATAGCTCACTGATCGAGTCGTCCTGCGCGGAAGATGTAACGGGGCTAAGCCAGTTACCGAAGCTGCGGATTCACAGTTTACTGTGAGTGGTAGGAGAGCGTTCTGTAAGCCTGAGAAGGTGTCTTGAGAAGGATGCTGGAGGTATCAGAAGTGCGAATGCTGACATGAGTAGCGTTAAAGGGGGTGAAAAGCCCCCTCGCCGAAAGCGCAAGGTTTCCTACGCAACGTTCATCGGCGTAGGGTGAGTCGGCCCCTAAGGCGAGGCAGAGATGCGTAGCTGATGGGAAACAGGTTAATATTCCTGTACCGATCTATAGTGCGATGTGGGGACGGAGAAGGTTAGCTCAGCCAACTGTTGGATATGTTGGTTCAAGCCTGTAGTCGTGCCTGGTAGGCAAATCCGCCGGGCTTAGATGAGGGGTGATAACGAGGCTGCTTGCAGCCGAAGTGAGTGATACCCTGCTTCCAGGAAAAGCCACTAAGCTTCAGCTATAGACGACCGTACCGCAAACCGACACTGGTGCGCGAGATGAGTATTCTAAGGCGCTTGAGAGAACTCTGGAGAAGGAACTCGGCAAATTGACACCGTAACTTCGGAAGAAGGTGTGCCTTTAGTAGGTGAACCATTTACTTGGGGAGCCCAATGAGGTCGCAGAGAATCGGTGGCTGCAACTGTTTAATAAAAACACAGCACTCTGCAAAGACGAAAGTCGACGTATAGGGTGTGACGCCTGCCCGGTGCTGGAAGATTAATTGATGGGGTGCAAGCTCTTGATCGAAGTCCCAGTAAACGGCGGCCGTAACTATAACGGTCCTAAGGTAGCGAAATTCCTTGTCGGGTAAGTTCCGACCTGCACGAATGGCGTAATGATGGCCACACTGTCTCCTCCAGAGACTCAGCGAAGTTGAAATGTTTGTGATGATGCAATCTCCCCGCGGAAAGACGGAAAGACCCCATGAACCTTTACTGTAGCTTTACATTGGACTTTGAACAGATCTGTGTAGGATAGGTGGGAGGCTTTGAAGCATGAACGCTAGTTTGTGTGGAGCCGACGTTGAAATACCACCCTGGTGTGTTTGAGGTTCTAACCTTGGCCCGTTATCCGGGTTGGGGACAGTGTATGGTGGGCAGTTTGACTGGGGCGGTCTCCTCCCAAAGTGTAACGGAGGAGTTCGAAGGTACGCTAGGCACGGTCGGAAATCGTGCTGATAGTGCATAGGCATAAGCGTGCTTGACTGCGAGACTGACAAGTCGAGCAGGTAGGAAACTAGGACTAAGTGATCCGGTGGTTCTGTATGGAAGGGCCATCGCTCAACGGATAAAAGGTACTCTGGGGATAACAGGCTGATACCGCCCAAGAGTTCATATCGACGGCGGTGTTTGGCACCTCGATGTCGGCTCATCTCATCCTGGGGCTGTAGCCGGTCCCAAGGGTATGGCTGTTCGCCATTTAAAGAGGTACGTGAGCTGGGTTTAAAACGTCGTGAGACAGTTTGGTCCCTATCTTCCGTGGGCGCTGCAAGATTGAGAGAGCCTGCTCCTAGTACGAGAGGACCGGAGTGGACACACCTCTGGTGTATCGGTTGTCACGCCAGTGGCATTGCCGAGTAGCTAAGTGTGGAAGAGATAACCGCTGAAAGCATCTAAGCGGGAAACTCGTCTCAAGATGAGTCTTGCCGGGGCCTTGAGCCCCCTGAAGGGTCGTTGTAGACCACGACGTTGATAGGTTGGGTGTGGAAGCGCAGTAATGCGTTAAGCTAACCAATACTAATTGCCCGTGCGGCTTGACCCTATAACTTTGATGGATCTGTGCTGGAAAACTGAGCAATCAGTACCAGACGGTTCGGACTGTTTGAATACCAATACGTTATATCGATGGATCCCCAAACTCTGGGTGATTCTCTGTGACGCGCAATCAAGATACGCTGTCAAAAGCGCTGATAATCGACTCTTCGAATTGACTGCGCCAGGCCCTGCCTGGCACAGGTAACGTTTTAAGCCTGATGACCATAGCGAGTTGGTCCCACTCCTTCCCATCCCGAACAGGACAGTGAAACGACTCAGCGCCGATGATAGTGCGGATGCCCGTGTGAAAGTAGGACATCGTCAGGCTACCTATAGCGATCAAAGCCCCTGCGAAAGCAGGGGCTTTGTCTTCTCTAGGGTGTGACAGGCGAACGCCGGATTGTGAGATCCTGGTGCGCGCTTGCTTCTCCTGTGAGGCTCCAGCGCTTTGGGCGAACTTGGTAGATCAAGCATGATCGCCAGTGTTGGCAGCAAGGCGAAGCAAAAAAAGTTGCGCTGGTGCTTGACAAGATAAGCAAAAGCGAGTGATAATCTCGCTTCTGTGCTGATGACGCATCAGCAACGTTCTTTAAAAATTAACAGCCGATAAGCGTGGGTGTTTGGAGTAGATCAGCAGGTCTTAGGACTTGTCTTGAGACCAAACACTCATGGATAGATGAAGAAATGAAATTCACTTGTAGTGAAGTTCACTTCAATTCCGTTTAGTGAGTGAGTTTTAAACAGAGATTGAACTGAAGAGTTTGATCCTGGCTCAGATTGAACGCTGGCGGCATGCCTTACACATGCAAGTCGAACGGCAGCGCGGGAGCAATCCTGGCGGCGAGTGGCGAACGGGTGAGTAATATATCGGAACGTGCCCAGTAGTGGGGGATAGCCCGGCGAAAGCCGGATTAATACCGCATACGACCTGAGGGTGAAAGCGGGGGATCGCAAGACCTCGCGCTATTGGAGCGGCCGATATCAGATTAGCTAGTTGGTGGGGTAAAGGCCTACCAAGGCAACGATCTGTAGTTGGTCTGAGAGGACGACCAGCCACACTGGGACTGAGACACGGCCCAGACTCCTACGGGAGGCAGCAGTGGGGAATTTTGGACAATGGGCGCAAGCCTGATCCAGCAATGCCGCGTGCAGGAAGAAGGCCTTCGGGTTGTAAACTGCTTTTGTCAGGGAAGAAATCTTCTGGGCTAATACCCCGGGAGGATGACGGTACCTGAAGAATAAGCACCGGCTAACTACGTGCCAGCAGCCGCGGTAATACGTAGGGTGCGAGCGTTAATCGGAATTACTGGGCGTAAAGCGTGCGCAGGCGGCTTTGCAAGACAGAGGTGAAATCCCCGGGCTCAACCTGGGAACTGCCTTTGTGACTGCAAGGCTAGAGTACGGCAGAGGGGGATGGAATTCCGCGTGTAGCAGTGAAATGCGTAGATATGCGGAGGAACACCGATGGCGAAGGCAATCCCCTGGGCCTGTACTGACGCTCATGCACGAAAGCGTGGGGAGCAAACAGGATTAGATACCCTGGTAGTCCACGCCCTAAACGATGTCAACTGGTTGTTGGACGGCTTGCTGTTCAGTAACGAAGCTAACGCGTGAAGTTGACCGCCTGGGGAGTACGGCCGCAAGGTTGAAACTCAAAGGAATTGACGGGGACCCGCACAAGCGGTGGATGATGTGGTTTAATTCGATGCAACGCGAAAAACCTTACCTACCCTTGACATGTCAAGAATTCTGCAGAGATGTGGAAGTGCTCGAAAGAGAACTTGAACACAGGTGCTGCATGGCCGTCGTCAGCTCGTGTCGTGAGATGTTGGGTTAAGTCCCGCAACGAGCGCAACCCTTGTCATTAGTTGCTACGAAAGGGCACTCTAATGAGACTGCCGGTGACAAACCGGAGGAAGGTGGGGATGACGTCAGGTCCTCATGGCCCTTATGGGTAGGGCTACACACGTCATACAATGGCCGGTACAGAGGGCTGCCAACCCGCGAGGGGGAGCCAATCCCAGAAAACCGGTCGTAGTCCGGATCGCAGTCTGCAACTCGACTGCGTGAAGTCGGAATCGCTAGTAATCGCGGATCAGCTTGCCGCGGTGAATACGTTCCCGGGTCTTGTACACACCGCCCGTCACACCATGGGAGCGGGTTCTGCCAGAAGTAGTTAGCCTAACCGCAAGGAGGGCGATTACCACGGCAGGGTTCGTGACTGGGGTGAAGTCGTAACAAGGTAGCCGTATCGGAAGGTGCGGCTGGATCACCTCCTTTCTGGAAAATGCTTGGTCATTACCGCAGCCTTCGGGTTGTGAGCAGATGCCAAGACATAAACAGTAGCTGATTGAATTCAAGCACCCACACTTATCGGCTGTTGATTGAGCAAGAAGAGTGAAGACAGTTGGGTCTGTAGCTCAGTCGGTTAGAGCACCGTCTTGATAAGGCGGGGGTCGTTGGTTCGAATCCAACCAGACCCACCAACTTACCCAAGATAGCGAATCTGATTGATGAAAGATCAGGCAAGCGATTCTCAAACGGGGGATTAGCTCAGCTGGGAGAGCACCTGCTTTGCAAGCAGGGGGTCGTCGGTTCGATCCCGTCATCCTCCACCACCCACTCTTTTTAGCAAGGTTTGAAAGCAAACCTTAAGGTCTGGCAGCGGCGCGCTGTTGGGATATTAAGGTTTGCAGTTGAACTGCAAATGCTCTTTAACAATTCGTAGAGTCGAAATAATCAGCATTGCTGGCGGAAAGTACTTCGATGTACACCGTGCCGTCAGCAATGATCTTGATTGCGTCAAAACAGACATTCATTGAAAGATATGAATGATCGGCATAACGCGAAGTCACATACTTAAACCGGTATGTGGCGCTCAAACAGTCCTTGACCGACGCTCTTAGCATTGGGCGTCAAAGTTATAGGGTCAAGTGACTAAGTGCATGTGGTGGATGCCTTGGCGATTACAGGCGATGAAGGACGTGATAGCCTGCGAAAAGCTTCGGGGAGCTGGCAAATTAGCTTTGATCCGGAGATATCCGAATGGGGAAACCCACCCGCAAGGGTATCGCATACTGAATACATAGGTATGCGAGGCGAACCGAGTGAACTGAAACATCTAAGTAGCTCGAGGAAAAGACATCAACCGAGATTCCGAAAGTAGTGGCGAGCGAAATCGGAAGAGCCTAGTCCTCTTTAGCATCGAACTTATCAAAACAGCTTGGAAACGCTGGCCATAGTGGGTGATAGCCCCGTATGAGAAAAGTTTGGTGTGGAACTGAGTGGACGATAAGTAGGGCGGGACACGAGAAATCCTGTCTGAAGATGGGGGGACCATCCTCCAAGGCTAAATACTCGTAATCGACCGATAGTGAACAAGTACCGTGAGGGAAAGGCGAAAAGAACCCCGGGAGGGGAGTGAAATAGATCCTGAAACCGCATGCATACAAAAAGTCGGAGCCTGGAAACGGGTGACGGCGTACCTTTTGTATAATGGGTCAGCGACTTACATTCAGTGGCAAGCTTAACCGAATAGGGAAGGCGAAGGGAAACCGAGTCCGAACAGGGCGTCTAGTCGCTGGGTGTAGACCCGAAACCAAGTGATCTATCCATGGCCAGGATGAAGGTGCGGTAACACGCACTGGAGGTCCGAACCGACTAGTGTTGCAAAACTAGCGGATGAGCTGTGGATAGGGGTGAAAGGCTAAACAAACTTGGAAATAGCTGGTTCTCTCCGAAAACTATTTAGGTAGTGCCTCAAGTATTACCATCGGGGGTAGAGCACTGTTTAGGCTAGGGGGTCATGGCGACTTACCAAACCTATGCAAACTCCGAATACCGATGAGTACAGCTTGGGAGACAGAGCACCGGGTGCTAACGTCCGGACTCAAGAGGGAAACAACCCAGACCGCCAGCTAAGGTCCCTAAAATTGGCTAAGTGGGAAACGAAGTGGGAAGGCTAAAACAGTCAGGATGTTGGCTTAGAAGCAGCCATCATTTAAAGAAAGCGTAATAGCTCACTGATCGAGTCGTCCTGCGCGGAAGATGTAACGGGGCTAAGCCAGTTACCGAAGCTGCGGATTCACAGTTTACTGTGAGTGGTAGGAGAGCGTTCTGTAAGCCTGAGAAGGTGTCTTGAGAAGGATGCTGGAGGTATCAGAAGTGCGAATGCTGACATGAGTAGCGTTAAAGGGGGTGAAAAGCCCCCTCGCCGAAAGCGCAAGGTTTCCTACGCAACGTTCATCGGCGTAGGGTGAGTCGGCCCCTAAGGCGAGGCAGAGATGCGTAGCTGATGGGAAACAGGTTAATATTCCTGTACCGATCTATAGTGCGATGTGGGGACGGAGAAGGTTAGCTCAGCCAACTGTTGGATATGTTGGTTCAAGCCTGTAGTCGTGCCTGGTAGGCAAATCCGCCGGGCTTAGATGAGGGGTGATAACGAGGCTGCTTGCAGCCGAAGTGAGTGATACCCTGCTTCCAGGAAAAGCCACTAAGCTTCAGCTATAGACGACCGTACCGCAAACCGACACTGGTGCGCGAGATGAGTATTCTAAGGCGCTTGAGAGAACTCTGGAGAAGGAACTCGGCAAATTGACACCGTAACTTCGGAAGAAGGTGTGCCTTTAGTAGGTGAACCATTTACTTGGGGAGCCCAATGAGGTCGCAGAGAATCGGTGGCTGCAACTGTTTAATAAAAACACAGCACTCTGCAAAGACGAAAGTCGACGTATAGGGTGTGACGCCTGCCCGGTGCTGGAAGATTAATTGATGGGGTGCAAGCTCTTGATCGAAGTCCCAGTAAACGGCGGCCGTAACTATAACGGTCCTAAGGTAGCGAAATTCCTTGTCGGGTAAGTTCCGACCTGCACGAATGGCGTAATGATGGCCACACTGTCTCCTCCAGAGACTCAGCGAAGTTGAAATGTTTGTGATGATGCAATCTCCCCGCGGAAAGACGGAAAGACCCCATGAACCTTTACTGTAGCTTTACATTGGACTTTGAACAGATCTGTGTAGGATAGGTGGGAGGCTTTGAAGCATGAACGCTAGTTTGTGTGGAGCCGACGTTGAAATACCACCCTGGTGTGTTTGAGGTTCTAACCTTGGCCCGTTATCCGGGTTGGGGACAGTGTATGGTGGGCAGTTTGACTGGGGCGGTCTCCTCCCAAAGTGTAACGGAGGAGTTCGAAGGTACGCTAGGCACGGTCGGAAATCGTGCTGATAGTGCATAGGCATAAGCGTGCTTGACTGCGAGACTGACAAGTCGAGCAGGTAGGAAACTAGGACTAAGTGATCCGGTGGTTCTGTATGGAAGGGCCATCGCTCAACGGATAAAAGGTACTCTGGGGATAACAGGCTGATACCGCCCAAGAGTTCATATCGACGGCGGTGTTTGGCACCTCGATGTCGGCTCATCTCATCCTGGGGCTGTAGCCGGTCCCAAGGGTATGGCTGTTCGCCATTTAAAGAGGTACGTGAGCTGGGTTTAAAACGTCGTGAGACAGTTTGGTCCCTATCTTCCGTGGGCGCTGCAAGATTGAGAGAGCCTGCTCCTAGTACGAGAGGACCGGAGTGGACACACCTCTGGTGTATCGGTTGTCACGCCAGTGGCATTGCCGAGTAGCTAAGTGTGGAAGAGATAACCGCTGAAAGCATCTAAGCGGGAAACTCGTCTCAAGATGAGTCTTGCCGGGGCCTTGAGCCCCCTGAAGGGTCGTTGTAGACCACGACGTTGATAGGTTGGGTGTGGAAGCGCAGTAATGCGTTAAGCTAACCAATACTAATTGCCCGTGCGGCTTGACCCTATAACTTTGATGGATCTGTGCTGGAAAACTGAGCAATCAGTACCAGACGGTTCGGACTGTTTGAATACCAATACGTTATATCGATGGATCCCCAAACTCTGGGTGATTCTCTGTGACGCGCAATCAAGATACGCTGTCAAAAGCGCTGATAATCGACTCTTCGAATTGACTGCGCCAGGCCCTGCCTGGCACAGGTAACGTTTTAAGCCTGATGACCATAGCGAGTTGGTCCCACTCCTTCCCATCCCGAACAGGACAGTGAAACGACTCAGCGCCGATGATAGTGCGGATGCCCGTGTGAAAGTAGGACATCGTCAGGCTACCTATAGCGATCAAAGCCCCTGCGAAAGCAGGGGCTTTTGTCGTTTCAGGACCGAGAAGATTGCCGCGCTCGAAGGGGCTTCTGTTTCTTCCGGCTTGTCATTGGTGGGTTTTCGGTTGTCGTTGGCGGTTTGAGTCCGGGGCCCCAGCCGCGGCGCTTGTGCACGGTCTGGGGGGCAATGCACATGCGTGTCCATTCGGCTTAAGTTATAGTGATTCCATGTTTGATGTACTGGTCTATCTCTACGAACATTACTGGCGTCCTGACGCTTGCCCAGAGTCGGATCTGCTGGTGCGCAAGCTCTCTGCCGTCGGTTTCGAGGAGGAAGAGATCAGCGAGGCGTTGGCGTGGTTGGACGGCTTGCAGACCGTGACTCACGATGCCGTCGTGGCGCCGTCTGACAGGGCCTCGCGGGTTTTCGCCGAGCAGGAACTGGAGCGATTGGGCCCGGAGGCTTTGGGCTTCCTTCAGTTTCTGGAGTCGGCGGGCGTGTTGACGCCATTGCTGCGCGAAGTGGTACTGGACCGTGTGGTGGCCGTGCCGAGAGGGCCGGTTGCATTGGATGATTTCAAGATTCTGGTGTTGCTTGTTTTCTGGAGCTTGGGCGAGGAACCCGATGCCTTGATCCTCGACGAGTTGTTCGTCGATGACGAAGACCGGCTGATCCACTGAGGCTTTGCGGCTTACTCCGGGAGGAGTGGCCCGCTTTTCAGGCTTTCAAGGTTCGCAAGAAAGTGCCGTAATCATGTGGGCGTGGGCGGATTCCCGCTGCGCTTTCATCTATTTCGGCCATGTTCCTCTCATTTTTCTCCATTGATTTGCCAGCCCTTCATGGGGCGCTGGATCATCGCCGTGTTGTGGGGCGGGGGCGCTTGGTGCGGGTTGCCGCCTGGGCGGCTTGTTTCGCAGCCTTGTCGGGGTGTGACCAGTTGGGTATCGAGACGCCACAAAAGGTGGTCGAGCATCAACAGGCTGAAGCCAAGGCGATTGGCAGTGCGTGCAGGCATGCCATGCGTGCCATTGAGGATTGCTACACCCTGAACCCGAAGGCAGAGAAGGCGTCGATCTTCGCGGGGTGGCGTGAGATGGATGAATACATGAGGGACAACAAGTTGGACGGTGTTGTGCCCGTGGTGCCTCGTCCCGCGCCGCAGGCGGCATCCAAGGCCTCTGCGCCAGCGAAGGATGATGAGGAAGACACCGCTGACAAGGCCGACTCGGGTGATAACGAGGTGGCCAGCAAGCCCTCAAAGCAAGGTAAATCCAAGTCCCATTGATGCGGGCCGACGCCCCTTGCGGCGCGAAGCGGTGAATACCGTGACAATGGCGGGATGAACGGTTCCCCGTCACAGTTGAGTTTGCTCGATCGTCGCTTGTGGCGGCATCCGCAGCGGGTGCAAGGCATGAAGGACATGGCCAGGGTGATGCCCGGGCTCATGGCCTGGGGCTTGGTGACCGGCGTCGCGATGACGAAATCAGGCTTGCCGCTGGGGATTGCTCTACTGATGAGCTTGTCGGTTTTTGCGGCCAGTGCCCAACTCTCGGCCGTGCCGCTGATGCTGGCGGGTGCGCCCATCTGGGTGGTGTGGCTGACCGCGCTATGTGTGAATCTCCGATTTGTGATCTTCAGCGCGCAGATGCGGGCGCACATGATGTGCCTGCCTTTGCGCTGGCGTCTGGCTGCGGGATACCTGACCGCCGATGTGACTTACGTGCTAGCGGTGCATCGATATGGTGGCAAGCCGCCGGCAAGCCGCGAGCACGTCGAGCCGATGGCTTACTTCCTGGGCCTGGCGCTGGTGAATTGGTCGGGCTGGAACATCGCTTCGCTGCTGGGGGTGCTGTGTGCGGCATGGGTGCCTACATCCTGGGGATTGGGTTTTGCGGGTACCTTGGCTTTGTTGGCCTTGCTGGTGACCTTGGCCAAGGACCGCAAGACCTTGTGGGCGGCGGGGCTGGCGGGCAGCGCGGCGGTGGGTGCTTATGCCCTGCCGTTCCGGCTTTACATCGTGGTGGCGGTGGCAGCTGCCGTGGCGGCGGGGTTGTTGATGGAGGAATGGGCCCAGCCCGCGGCGGGTGACTCGGCCGATGCCGTGCGTGGTGGGGCCGCGAAGCGGCCTCCAGGGAGTGCGGGCCATGAGTGAGTGGGCGATGACGGTAGCGGTGCTGGGCCTGATCGTGCTGTCGGTGGTGACCCGGTCTGCGTTCTTCCTGACTGAGCGGCCATGGCGTTTGCCCGGCTGGGCGGAGCGTGGGCTGAAATACGCGCCGCTGGCCGCCCTGGCGGCGGTGGTGGCGCCCGAGATTTTGTTGACGCAGGGGCATTTTGCGCCGACGTGGCAGGACGCGCGTTTTGTGGCGGCGCCGGTCGCTGCGGCGTGGGCGTGGTGGCGCAAGGACATGCTGACGACCATCGCCGTGGGCATGGCGGTGTACCTGGCACTCAAACTGGGCTGTGGTTGGTAGCAGGCCAGGGGCGGAAATCGGCCTTGGCCACCGAATCGGGGGGCGCAAGGCGCGCAGACCTTTCTACAATGTTGGACTTTCGTTTTCACAGCCGAAGCGGCAGCCAACATGAACATCCTCCGATTTGAAGACCTCGTGGCCCAGGGCAAAGCAGCGGGCCAGCGCGTGTTCATCCGCGCCGATCTGAACGTGCCGCAGGACGATGCGGGCAACATCACTGAAGACACCCGTATCCGTGCGTCGGTGCCGGCGATCGAGATGGCCTTGAAGGCCGGCGCCGCGGTGATGGTGACGTCGCACCTGGGCCGTCCGACAGAGGGCGAGTTCAAACCCGAGGATTCGCTGGCACCGGTGGCCAAGCGCCTGGGCGAGCTGATGGGCCGTGAGGTCAAGCTGGTGAGCAACTGGGTGGACGGCGTGAGCGTGAACCCTGGCGACGTGGTGTTGCTCGAGAACTGCCGCCTGAACAAGGGCGAGAAGAAGAACAACGAGGAACTGGCTCGCAAGATGGCCGCGCTGTGCGACATCTTTGTCAACGATGCGTTCGGCACGGCGCACCGCGCGGAAGGCACGACCTACGGTATTGCCCAGTTCGCGAAGATCGCCTGTGCCGGCCCGCTGCTGTCGGCTGAGATCGATGCGATCAGCAAGGCGCTGGAGGCGCCCAAGCGCCCGCTGCTGGCCATCGTGGCTGGCTCGAAGGTGTCGACCAAGCTGACCATTTTGCAATCGCTGGCCAAGAATGTGGATGGGCTGATCGTGGGGGGTGGTATTGCCAACACTTTCATGCTGGCTGCTGGTTTGAAGATCGGCAAGTCCTTGGCTGAGCCGGATCTGCTGGGTGAAGCGACGGCCGTGATCGAAGCCATGAAGGCGCGTGGCGCCGAGGTGCCGATTCCTGAGGACGTGGTGGTGGCCAAGACGTTTGCGGCGGATGCGCCGGCCACGATCAAGGCTGCAACGGATGTGGCCGATGACGACCTGATCCTGGACATCGGGCCCAAGACGGCGGCCAAACTGGCAACGCAGTTGAAGGCGGCTGGCACGATCGTGTGGAACGGCCCGATGGGGGTGTTCGAGTTCGATGCCTTCTCGAAGGGCACGGAGACGGTGGCGCGCGCGATTGCCGAGTCGGCTGCGTTCAGCATCGCCGGCGGTGGTGACACCTTGGCTGCGATCGCCAAGTACGGCATCGAGAAGGATGTGGGTTACATCTCGACCGGTGGCGGGGCCTTCCTGGAGGTGCTGGAAGGCAAGACGTTGCCGGCGTTCGAGATCCTGAGCAAGCGCGCTGCTGGCTGATAGGCAGGATCGCGGGGAACGCGCCTGGTTGCGCGGTGACTGTCGAGGCGCTGTTGCTACGCGATGAGGCTCGCTCCAGTTGGGGCGGGCCTTTTTCATGATGGGTGCAGATGGTGGACGCGTGAGGGCGAGGGGCGCGCGGTGCTGATGCTGATATTTGGCCGTGGCCCCTTGCGCCCGGGGCCTGCGCAGATGGCAAGCCGCGGCTGCGTTCTTGATGTGATCAGGCGCGCGGCTGCAGGGCGTTGCTGGCGGCAACCGGGTCGCCGCTTTGTTGCATGACGCGCAGCCAGGTGGCGAATTCGGGTGAGGCCGGTTCGTCCCAGGGGTGAAAGCCGGGGCGGTACCAGGCGAGGTAGGGCCACAGCAGGGGGCCCATCAGGCCGCCGGGTTTGTACAGCCACCACAGGCCTTTGAGCCAGATGCCCCAGCGCTGGTGGCGCTGGTAGCCGTCAACCTTGAGCATGTGGTTGAGGATCTGGAAGACGAAGAGCGGGAACTGGATGCTGACCAGCAGCAGGGCCCAGACGCGGTGCCAGTAACCAACCTTGGCCACCTGCTGCATGATGTCGAAGGCGACGCCTTTGTGTTCGACTTCCTCGATGGCGTGCCACACATACATGGCGCGCACGCGGGGATCGGCGTCGTCGAAGTGGTGGCGGTTTTGCATGAAGGCGTGGGACATCAGCGCGGTGAGGTGTTCGGCCGCCGCGGTGAGGGCGAGCGTATGCGGCTTGCTCAGGTGCTTGCGTGCGTGCTCGAACAGGTGTTGGCGCTGGTTGGCCAGGATCTTGTCAACCTTGACGCCTTGTGCCGCCAGGTGCTGGTTGAAGGCGTTGTGGACCTTGGTGTGCTGGGCTTCCTGCCGGGCGAAGTCCAGCATGGCCTGCCGTTGCGCGGGGGTGTCGAGCTGGTCCTTGAAGTCGCGCACGCAGGCGATGAAGAAGCGCTCGCCCTCGGGGAAGAGCACGGACATGGCGTCGAAGAAGCGCGTCTTGAACGCGTCGCCGCCGAACCAGTGGCGCGGGATGTCGCCGTCGAGGCCGAAGTCCAGGCCTTCGCGCACGGTGATGGGCAGCGTGGGCGCAGGCTGTTGTGACGAGGGTGTGCTGAGATCGGGCGCGTTCATGGCTGGACCTTTCGGATCACTTTGCCATGGGCTTGATGCGTGTGGTTCGCTGCGAGGGGCTCTGAGGTGCGCGAGCCGGGCGAAAGCGTGTGGCTTGCACGGTTTGCCCGGGGGCAAACGCGTGGCTTGCCTGTTGCGAGGGGCAGACCTTGCCGCGTGAGGCGAAAAAAAGCCACGACACCCGGGGGGGTCATGGCACAAGGCGCTGGTCAGGGCTTCAGGACGGCGACCGTCTGAAGCCTGGTGGCGCGTGAGGCATCACGCTGTGGCAGGAAGGACGTGGAGAAAAAGCCGTGATGCCTCGGATTGGTCTGCTGCGCACTGCTTGGTTGGCCCTCAGGCGCCGGCAGCGTACACGGCTTCGCCGGCCTGGATGGGGTCGCCAGTGCGGTTGTAGGTGTCCAGCCAGAGCTTGTAGCTGCGCATCTGTCCGTTCTGCCAGGGGTGGAAGCCGGGCTTGTAGTATTGGATGTAGTGGCCGAACAGGGACATGAACAGGCCACCCGGACGGTAGAGCCACCACAGGCCCTTGGCCCAGAGCTTGGTGCGTTGCCAGCGGCTGAAGCCGTCCACCTTGAGCATGTAGCGGGTGACCAGCAGGGCGTGGAGGTTGAAGCCCAGCGTGACGATCATCATGGCCAGGATGCGCTGGAAGTAGTTGACCTTGGCGACCTTCTGCATCACGTCAAAAGCCACGGCCTTGTGCTCGACTTCTTCCATGGCGTGCCAGGCGTACATGGCGCGCATGCGGTGGTCGGCGTTGGCCAGCAGGGTTTTGTCTTCGCAGAAGCTGTGCGCCATGATGGCGGTGAGGTGCTCGGCGGCGGCCGTGTCGGCCAGCGTCATCTTCTTGGGCACCTTCTTGCGCACGATGTCGAACAGGATGTGATGCTCGATGCGCTCGAGCATGTCCACGTCGATGCCCTGGTCCTTCAGGCGCTGGTTGTAGGTGGTGTGCACGATGCCGTGCTGACCCTCTTGCCGCATGAAATCCTTGATCTCTTGCAGCAGCTTGGGGTCCGTGACCTGGTCGCGGAAGTCGCGCACACAGGAGATGAAGTAGCGCTCGCCCTCGGGGAAGATGGTCGACATCGCGTCGAAGAAACGCGACTTGAAGGGGTGGTTGTCGAACCAGTACTTGGGGATGTCGCCATCCAGGCCGAAGTCGAGCTTTTCGCGCGGGACGATGGGGGGCGATGCGGAGGTGGTCGGGCTCATGATGTCACTCCTTGGATTGAGTCACACAGGCGTTGGGTCAGGCGTGAGCCAGGCCTTGGGTCAGGTCGGCATGCAGGCGGTTGCCGGCTTCGATGGGGTCGCCGGTTTCCTTGAGCAGGCGCACCCAGGGTTCGTAGCTGGGCACGACCGGGTCTTGCCAGGGGTGGAAGCCGGGCTTGAGGTAAGAGAAGTACTTGCCGAGCATGGGCAGGAAGATGCCACCGGGCTTGTACAGCCACCACAGGCCCTTGGCCCAGATCTTGGTGCGCTGCCAGCGGGTGAAGCCGTCGGCCTGCAGCATGTGCTTCATGATGCGGAAGACGTGGTAGGGGAAGAGCAGCGTCACCAGCATCATGGAGCTGACGCGCGTCCAGTAGCTGGCCTTGGCGATGTCGACCAGCACGTCGTAGGCCACGCCCTTGTGTTCCATCTCTTCCATGGCGTGCCAGACGTAGAGGGCGCGCATGCGCTCGTCGGCGCCGTTGAAGATGTGCGGACGCTCAACGAAGCAGTCGGCCATGATGGCGGTGATGTGCTCGGAAGCCGCGGTGATGCCCAGCGTGAATTCGCGCGAGCAGTGCTGGCGGATGATGCCGAAGAGGCGCTTTTCCTGGCCTTCGAGGATGGCGTCCACGCCGATGCCGTGCTTCTTGAGGCGGTCGTTGTAGCGGGTGTGCAGCATGCTGTGCTGCGCTTCCTGGCGCGTGAAGTCCTTGATGTCTTGCTGCATCTTGGGGTCGGTGATCTTGTCCTTGAAGTCACGCACGCAGGTGATGAAGAACTTTTCGCCCACGGGGAACAGGGTGGACATGGCGTCGAAGAAGCGGGTCTTGAACGGGTCGTTGTCCAGCCAGTGCTTGGGGATGTTGCCGTCCAGGTCGAAATCCAGCTTTTCACGCGGGATGATCGGGGGCGGCGTCAGTTTGGTCTTGCTCATGTTTTTGTCTCCGCGGACTCCAGTTGTCACAAGTTGTGACGGGCGTCTGTCAGATTGAGACTTTAGGGATCCCCCTTGATCTGCGCTATGTGGAGCAGCGACAGCAAGGTAAGTTTGGCGACAGCCTTGACCTAGGGAAAACGCGGGGAATGAGGGGCGTTTCAGCCACGTTGGCGGCGGTACTGGCTGGGCGTGACGCCAGACCAGCGAGTGAAGGCCTGGGTGAAGCTGCGGCGGTCGGAGAAGCCCAGGCGGTCGCTGATGTCTTCGATGGCGAGCGACTCGTTTTTGAGCCATTGCTGGGCCAGCTTGTAGCGCACGCGGCCCTGGATGGCGGAGTGGCTGTCGTTGACGTCCTTGAGGCGACGCTGCAGGGTGCGGGCGTGCATGCCCAGCTCTTCGGCCAGTGCTTCGAGACCCAGGCCCATGAGGCGCGGTTTGTCGTTGAAGGCGCGTTCGATCTGCTTGATCAGTTGCCGGCCTTGGTGGCTGCCCGCCTGCGCGGGCTGGGCTTCGGTACGTTGTGCGACCTTCTGGGCCAGGCGCTGGGCGGCTTGTTCATGCAGCACCGGGAAGGCGCCACCGAGTGGCTGGTCCAGCAAGGCGCGGTCAAACCAGAGGGCGTCCATGGGCGCGCCCCATTCGACAGGCGCCTGGAAGGCCGCTTCGACCTGGTCGCTGTTGGCGTGACGCGGGTGGCGCATCGTGATGCGGCCAATCAGGGCTTGCCCACCGAGCAACAGGCGGCTGAACTTGATGGTGGTGGTGATGACGCCCTCGGTGAACGGCCAGGTGCGCTCGAAGGATTCGTCCGGGACGCTGAAATTCAGGGCGATGCGGGCTTCGTTGCCGTGCTCGGCCAGCGAGAAGGTCAGGTAGGGGTTGATCAGCGGGGGGATCCACTCCAGCGCGCGGGCGGCATCCCGCAAGGTGGCGCTGGTGGTGATGAAGGTTTCGACGTCCGACATGTACTCGAACGCGAAGGTCTCGCCCAGCGCGACGGGGAAGTGGCGGGGGCTGCCCACCCGTCGCGTTTCCTCGACGCAGCGTTGCATCAGGCGCTGCATGGCATCGCGCGAGATGGTCGAGGTCTCGGGATGCAGGCTGGCGGTGTCGATGCCTTCCTGGCGGAAGATGGCCTCGATGTCGATGCCGCACAGACGGGCCGCACGCACCCAGTTCGTCACGGTGACGAAGGGGATGGGCTGGTCGAGCGAGGTGTCCGTGGTCGGCTGGTTCATGAGGCCTTGATCAGGCGTTGGCGGGTGCGGCCTTGGCCGGCAGGGTCTGGAAATGCTGCAGCCATTTCAAGACCTCGGCCGTGGTGAGGTCGGGCATCTCGAAAGGATACAGGTGCGAGCCATTGAGCCACGACATGTTGCGCCCAACGAGTTGCTTGATGCCCTCAATGCCGACCTTGCGGGTCTCGCGCGAATGTTCGCCGCCGATGAAGGCCAGCGGGCACTGGTGCGGGTGGCGACGGAAAACCTGCAGCAGGTTGTGCGGCATCGACGCGTAGATGGCCGATTCGATGTCGCGGCGAAAGCTCAGCCTGCGCGACTTGCCGTCCAGATGGGTTTCGGTGCCGTGGGCCAGGTAGTCGTTGAGGATGCGGGGGTGGAAGGCGGCGAACTTGGGCTTGGACGAGAAGTGCTCGTGCGCGACCTGCAGGCTGGCCCATTCCTGGGTGCGCTGCGCGGCGATGCGGGCCGGTGTGACCACGCGGTCCAGCGTGCCGAGTTTCTTGGCCAGGCCCACGCCGGCGCTCTTCCAGCCGTGCAACACGGGCGAATCCATGACCACCACACCCTGGGCCAGGTGGGGGTAGCGGCTGGCGGCCATCAGACTGAGGTAGCCGCCCAGCGAGTGGCCGACCAGGTAGGCGGGGTGGCCCACTTCGCGCTCGATGAAATCCTTGAGCTGGACCACCAGGTGCGGCCAGTCCATGGTGACGGGGTAGCGCGGGTCGTGGCCGAACTTGTCGAGGGCGTGCACCTCGTAGCCGGCGGCGCGCCAACCCTCGAACAGCGCCTGGTAGGTGCTGGCCGGGAAGCTGTTGGCGTGCGAAAAAACAATGGTGCGGTGCGCGGTGCTTGGCTTCATGTTGGTCTCATCTGCAAGGCCCATGTGCCCGTTTTCGGCCGTCGGCCCGCCGCGCTGAACAGCTTGACAACATTACTTCAGATGTCATTTGTGTGTCGCCGAGTGTAAGGTCGTTGCGTCAGGGCATCAAGCTTGCGATCTGGGGATGCATTTCGGGCCTTCAAGCCAGGGGCTTTGGTGTGACACTGAAAGCAGATAGACAACCCGTTGAGCTTTTAGCCATGCAGCGTGCCACCAAGATCGTCGCCACCCTCGGTCCCGCATCCTCGACGCCGGATGTGCTCGAAAAAATGCTGCTGGCGGGGGTCGATGTGGTGCGCCTGAATTTCTCGCACGGCAAGGCCCAGGACCACATCGACCGCGCGCAGGCCGTGCGGGATGCGGCGGCCAAGGTCGGCAAGGTCGTGGCCATCATGGCCGACTTGCAAGGCCCCAAGATCCGCGTGGGCAAATTCGCCGAAGGCAAGGTGATGCTGGAGCCGGGCCAGGCCTTCGTGCTGGACGCCAGCCGCACCGAGCTTGGTGACATCAACGGCGTGGGCCTGGATTACAAGGAGTTGCCGCGCGACGTGAAGCCCGGCGACACGCTGCTGCTCAACGACGGCCTGATCGTGATGACGGTGGAGGCCGTCAAGGGCGAAGCGGTGCACACCATCGTCAAGCTGGGTGGCGAGCTGTCCAACAACAAAGGCATCAACAAGCAGGGCGGCGGGCTGACCGCGCCAGCGCTGACGGCCAAGGACATGGAAGACATCAAGACGGCGGCGAGCTTCCAGTGCGATTTCATCGCCGTGTCCTTCCCCAAGAGTGCCACCGACATGGAGATGGCGCGCCAGCTGTGCAATGTGGCGGGCGAGCCCTGGAAGCACCGCCCCGCGCTGATCGCCAAGATCGAGCGCACGGAAGCGATCCCGAATCTGGAAAGCATCCTGCGGGCATCGGACGGCATCATGGTGGCGCGCGGCGACCTGGCCGTGGAGGTGGGCAATGCCGCCGTGCCGGCCCTGCAAAAGCGCATGATCAAGATGGCGCGCCACATGGACAAGGTGGTGATCACGGCCACGCAGATGATGGAGTCCATGATCGTCAACCCGGTGCCCACGCGCGCCGAGGTGTCCGACGTGGCCAATGCCGTGCTGGACGGCACCGATGCGGTGATGCTCAGCGCCGAGACGGCGGCCGGCAAGTACCCGATCGAGACCGTCGAGCAGATGGCCAATATCGCGCAGGCTGCCGAGGGCGCGGAAGAGGTGTCGCTGGATGCGGACTTCACCAACACCACCTTCGGCCGCATCGACCAGTCGATCGCCATGGGCGCGCTGTTCACGGCCTACCACCTGGGCTGCAAGGCCATCATCGCGCTGACCGAATCGGGCTCGACCGCCTTGTGGATGAGCCGGCACAAGATCCACGTGCCCATCTTCGGCCTGACGGCGCAGCCGATTTCACAGCGCAAGATGGCGCTCTACCGCAATGTGCGCCCCCTGCTGATCCCCAGCTACTCGGACCGCGACGAGGCGCTCAAGCACGCCGAGGCCATGCTGGTCGAGCGCGGTGTGCTGCGCCCGGGCGACACCTATGCCATCACCTGCGGCGAGCCCATGGGCCACCCGGGCGGCACCAACATGCTCAAGGTGTGTGAGGTGAAGTAAAACCCTCCCCGGAAACCTCCGCCCGAAACTGGGGGTAGGTAAGGCGGCCGGGCTTCGTTAGAATTCGGCCCAGTTCCAACGCGCGAACGATGCGGTTCTGCGCGTTTCATTTTTTCTGTTTCCGCTTACCTGGGGGTTTCATGGCACTCGTTTCGATGCGTCAGCTGCTGGATCACGCCGCTGAAAACAATTACGGCATTCCGGCTTTCAACGTGAACAACCTGGAACAAGTCCAGGCCGTGATGGCCGCCGCTGATGAAGTGGGCGCCCCCGTGATCCTGCAGGCCAGCGCCGGCGCCCGCAAGTACGCCGGCGAATCCTTCATCAAGCACCTGATCCAGGCTGCGGTGGAGATGTACCCCCATATCCCCCTGGTGATGCACCAGGATCACGGCACCAGCCCCAAGGTCTGCGAAGGCGCCATCAACCTGGGCTTCGGCTCGGTGATGATGGACGGCTCGCTGATGGAAGACGGCAAGACCCCGGCTTCGTTCGACTACAACGTCGACGTGACCCGCAAGGTCGTCGAGATGGCCCACAAGGTCGGCGTGACCGTGGAAGGCGAACTGGGCTGCCTGGGCAACCTGGAAACCGGTGAAGCCGGCGAAGAAGACGGCATCGGCGCCGAAGGCAAGCTGGACCACAGCCAGATGCTGACCGACCCCGAAGAGGCCGCCGTGTTCGTCAAGGCCACCCAGCTGGACGCCCTGGCGATCGCCATCGGCACCAGCCACGGCGCCTACAAGTTCTCGCGCAAGCCCACGGGCGACATCCTGGCCATCAGCCGCGTCAAGGAAATCCACAAGCGCATCCCCAACACCCACCTGGTGATGCACGGCTCATCCTCGGTGCCGCAAGAGCTGCTGGCCATCATCAACCAGTACGGCGGCAAGATGAAGGAAACCTACGGCGTGCCCGTGGAAGAAATCCAGGAAGCCATCAAGCACGGCGTGCGCAAGATCAACATCGACACCGACATCCGCCTGGCGATGACCGGTGCCGTGCGCAAGTTCCTGTTTGAGAACCCCGACAAGTTCGACGCCCGCGAGTGGCTCAAGCCCGCTCGCGAAGCCGCCAAGCAGGTTTGCAAGCAGCGCTACATGGAGTTCGGCTGCGAAGGCCAGGCTTCGAAGATCAAGGCCATCTCGATGACCGAGATCGCCGCGATGTACGCCAGCGGCAAGCTGGCCCAGGTCGTGGCCTGATCACCTGATCAGACCCGGCATGTGCAAGTGCCCGGTGGTCGCCAATCGGTGGCCCGGGCTCAGATGGGCGAGGGCGCAAGTGCCTCGCCTTTTTTGTCTTTGAGCGTTTGGGAATCCCGTGGCGAATCGTCTGGTGAAGTGGGTCTTGGGGGGCGTGCTGGCCGTGGCCGTGGCTGGTGCGGCGGTGTTGGTGGTGCCCACGTGGCTGACCTTGTCGGGCACGCCGGTGTCGTCCACCCAGGTGGCGGACGATGCGCAGACGCGCTACCCCATCGTGCTCGCGCACGGCGTGATGGGCTTTGGCTACGCGGGTGAAGGCAAGCAGTCTTACTGGCGTGATATCCCCGAAACGCTGCGGGCGCATGGCGCCAAGGTGTACGTCACGCAGGTGTCGGCGTTCAACAGCTCCGATGTGCGCGGTGAGCAATTGATGGCCCAGGTGCGCCAGATCATGCAGGAGACCGGCGCCAAGAAGGTCAACCTGATCGGGCACAGCCATGGCGGCCAGTCCGTGCGCTACGTGGCGGGTACGCACCCTGAGTGGGTGGCGTCGGTGACGACAGTGTCCGGGGCGACGACGGGCTCCGAGGTGGCCGACTGGTTGTTCGAGTTGACCAAGACCAAGCCCTGGCTGGCCGATGCGCTGCTGGGCCTGGGCAACAAGTTGGGCGCCCTGATCAACTGGATCACCGGGGTGGACTTGCCGATCGATGCGGCAGAGGCCATGAAGTCGCTGACGCACTCTGGTGCGGCCTTCTTCAACCAGCGTTTCCCGGCGGGCGTGCCAGAGCAGGCCTGCGGCGAAGGCGCGCATGTGGTGGACGGCGTGCACTACTACTCATGGAGCAGCGTCGGGCAGTTCTACCGCGCCACGAACCTGGCGGATTACCTCATGAGCCTGTCGAGCAAGGCCTTCGTGCGCGAGACGGACAACGACGGCCTGGTGGGCCGCTGTGCCAGCCACCTGGGCGAGGTCATCCGTGACGACTACCCGATGAACCACTTCCAGGCCGTGAACCAGTTCTCCGGGCTGGTGGGGCCGGGTGCCGACCCGGTTGGCCTGTTCGTGATCCATGCACATCGCCTGAAAGAAGCCGGCTTCTGAGTGAGGGAAGGCGGCGTTGCTTGCCGTATGCTGTGCGCGGTTTTACCCACAACGATGCCCTTCTGACGGAGACCTTCATGCTCAAGCTCTACGGATTCCCGCTGTCCAACTACTACAACAAGGTCAAGCTGGCCTTGCTGGAAAAGGGCGTGCCCTTTGAAGAGGTGCAGGTGCCGTTTGGCCGCGAGGGCAAGGAAGACAAATCCCCGCTGGGCAAGGTGCCTTACATCGAAACCGAGAACGGCTTCCTGTGCGAGAGCCAGGTCATCGTCGAGTACATCGAGGCGCGCTGGCCCACGCCCGCCCTCATCCCTGCAGACCCCTGGCAGGCCGCCAAGGTGCGCGAGGTCATCACCTATTGCGACCTGCATGTGGAGCTGTGCGCACGCCAGCTGTATTCACAGGCTTTCTTTGGCGGCACCCTGCCCGAGAAGTTCATCGAGCGCGTCAAGGGTGATCTGATCAAGAACATCGCCGCGTTCAAGCAGGTGGTGAAGTTTGCCCCCTATGCCGCGGGCGACACCTTCACCATGGCCGATTGCGCCGTGTATGTGAGCCTGCCCCTGGCCGCCCTGGCCAGCAAGCTGGTGTGCGGCGAAGACCTGGTGGCCGCCGCCGGTATTGACTGGAAGAGCTACGTCAAGCTCATCGAGGAGCGGCCCACGGCGCAGAAGGTGGCCGCTGACCGTAAGGCGGACATGGCGCGGGCGTCCGCCAAAGCCAAGGGCTGAGCCCTACAGGCATGTCTCCCAATCCCGGCTGTGGTACAAAACACAGCACGGGTGCCGCCTGGGGCAAGCCAGTGCGCGACACCTGATTCAAACAACAGGAGGTGCGCACATGACCAAGGGTGTGCTGGCTCGCCACCATGTCACGGACATGGGTTCTGGCGAACGGGTGATGGTGCTGGCCCACGGGTTCGGTTGCGACCAACGCATGTGGCGTCATGTGGCGCCCGAGCTGGCCGAAACCCATCGTGTGATCTTGTTCGACCTCATGGGCAGCGGGCGCTCGGATGCATCCTGCTGGCGCCCTGAGCGTTACGCCAGCCTGGCTGATTACGGGCGCGACGTGATCGAGATCCTGGATGCGCTGGACTGCGGGCCCGTCGTGTTCTTCGGGCACTCGGTGGGGAGCGCCATGGGCATGCTGGCGGCCATCGCCCGACCGGAACTGTTCGAGCACCTGATCATGCTGTGCCCCAACCCTTGTTTCGTCAACCACCCGCCCGACTACGAGGGCGGCTTCGAGCGCGAGGACATCATCGACCTGCTGGAGCTGATGGACCGCAACATGAGCGACTGGGCCAACTTTTTCGCGCCGGTGGCCATGAAGAACGAGGAGCGCCCGGCCTTGCGCGCCGAACTGGCGCAAAGCCTGTGTGCGGGCGACCCGGTGATCGTGCGTCACTTTGCGCAACTGGTGTTCTGGGCCGATGTGCGTGACCAGTTGCCGCTGTTGCAGGTGCCCACCTTGATCCTGCAGGGCAGTGACGACAGTGTCGCGCCCTTGTCGGTGGGCGACTACATGCATGCGCGCCTGCCGCGCTCAACCCTGGTGCGCATGGCGGCCAGCGGGCATTGCCCTCACATGAGTCACCCGGCTGAAACCACGCAACTGGTTCAAGCCTATTTGAACGCCACGGCCTAGGCCCGGGGCCGTTTCGCTGATGCCCGCCTCTGCACACCATTTTGATGACCTGCCTGTCGCCGTGGCGGTGGTGAACGACGATGGCCTCTTGCGGGATGTGAACCAGACGCTGGCGGGCCTGCGAGGGCGAGAAGCCGCCCAGCTGCGCGGGCAGCAGGTCGGGGTGTTGCTGTCCCGGGCCTCGACCCTGCTGTACCACTCGTACATCTTCCCGCTGTTGAAGATGTCCGGCCAGGTCGACGAGGTCTCGATCCAGCTGCAAGGCGACAAGGGGCAACGCATCGACGCCTTGTTGAGTGCGCGCCGCGAGGTGGCGCACGACATGGGGGTGGTGCGCTGCGTCTTCATGCGCTTGAAAGAGCGCGGGCGGCTGGAGTACCAGCTCTTGACCGCCAAGCGGGCGGCGGACGAAGCGCCCGGGCTGTTGTTCCAGCTGCGCCGCATGCGTGGTGAGCCGGCCCGTTTTACTTACGTCACCGATGCCCTGAGGCGCTTGTTCAAGGTGGCGCCGGCCCAGGCGCTGGAGGATGCCGACGTGGTCTGGCGCCTGATCCACCCAGATGACGCGCCACAGTTGCGCGAGACCCTGGACGCGTCTGCCCGGGACCTGAGCCCCTGGCGCTGCGAGTGTCGCGCCGTGATCGATCAATGGCCGATCTGGCTGGAGCTGCATGCCACACCGTCCCAGGAGCCCGATGGCGCCGTGGTGTGGAACGGCTACATCGCCGACATCACCGAGCGCAAGGACATGGAGCTGGGCTTGCGCGAGAAGGCGTCGGCGGAGCGCGCCAACCAGGCCAAGAGCGAGTTCATGGCCCACATGAGCCATGAGTTGCGCACGCCCCTCAACGGCATCCTGGGGTTTGCACAGCTCTTGCAACTGCAGGATGCGGGCAACCTGCGCGCGGACCAGCGCAGCAAGCTGGGCTACATCGAGGCGGCCGGGCACAGCCTCTTGCGCCTCATCAACGAGGTGCTGGAGATCTCGCGCATCGAAGCGGGTCACATGGCCGTGGAAATGGCCCCTCTGCCTCTGGATGAAGTCATCCAGTCGGCCCTGTTGATGGCCGAACCGCTCGCGGCCAGGCGGGCGGTCAGCCTGAGCTGGGTCGGGGGCCGGGGGGCGATGGTGCAGGCCGACCGGCATCGCCTGGGGCAGGTGCTGTTGAACCTCCTGAGCAATGCCATCAAGTACGGCCCGGAGCGCGGGCGGGTTGAGGTGCAGGTGGCGCAAGGCGCTGGCGAGGCCGTCGAGTTGCACGTGCAGGACCAGGGGCCGGGCCTGAGCCCTGCCCAGCAGGCCCAGCTGTTTCAGCCCTTCAACCGCCTGGGGGCGGAGCATGGCCAGGTCGAGGGGGTGGGGCTGGGGCTGGTGATCACGCGGGGCCTGATCGAGCTGATGGGCGGGCAACTGCATGTGCGCAGCCGGCCGGGCGAAGGGGCCTGCTTCGTGGTGCGCCTGATGCCCGCCACGGTGCCAATGCCAGACAACGGCGATCCGGGCCTTCCGTTGTCGCCCGATCACCAGGAGGCGCAGGCGGCTGCGGGCTCGGGCGTGCGGCGGCGCGTGCTTTACGTCGAGGACAACCCCATCAACGCTTTGCTGATGCAGTCACTGTTCGAGGGCTCCACCGCGTTCGAGCTGCAGGTGCTGGACTCGGGTGCCAAGGCGCTGGCCGCCTTGCGTGACGGCGCGTGGCCGGACGCCTTGCTGCTGGACATGCACCTGGCCGATACGGATGGCGTGAGCCTGCTGCAGGCGATCCGGCGGCTGCCCACCTGGGCGCAGCAGCCCGTGGTGGCCGTCTCGGCCGATGCCATGCCCGACGAGATCCGCCGTGCGCTGGACGCCGGCTTCGACGATTACTGGACGAAACCCCTGGACGTCACCCGCATCCAGCCGGCGCTGCATCGTTTATTGAGCGCGCGGGGCGCCAGTGGCGGCACAATGTCGGTTTGACGATTTCGGTGGCGGGATTTTTCCGGGCCGCCGCCCAGACCTGGCGTTTCATCCATGACCTCTGCCCTGCATACCTCCGCTCTGACCTCTCTGCCCCTCCTTGCCCGTGGCAAGGTGCGCGACAACTACGCCGTGGGCAACGACCGCATCCTGATGGTGGCTTCGGACCGCATCAGTGCGTTCGACGTGATCATGGGCGAGCCCATTCCTGGCAAGGGCGCCTTGCTGACCAAGATGGCGCTGTTCTGGTTCGAGCTGCTCAAGGATGTGGCCCCCAATCACCTGACGGGCGAAGACCCCGTGAGCGTGGTGACACCGGCCGAGCGCCCTCAGGTGGAAGGCCGCGCCATGCTGGTCAAGAAGCTCAAGCCCCTGCCCGTCGAGGCGGTGGTGCGCGGCTACCTGGCCGGCAGCGGCTGGAAGGAGTACCAGCACAACGGCGAGGTCTGCGGCGTGAAGCTGCCTGCCGGCCTGCAGAACGCCAGCAAGCTGCCTGAGCCCATCTTCACCCCGGCCACCAAGGCCGACGTGGGTGACCACGACGAGAACATCAGCTACGACAAGATGGTCGAGATCATCGGTGCCGACCTGGCTGCGCAGGTGCGTGAGCTGGCCATCAAGCTGTACAAGAAGGCGGCCGACTACGCGCTGACCAAGGGCATCATCATTGCCGACACCAAGTTCGAGTTCGGCCTGGATGACAAGGGCACGCTGACCGTGATGGACGAGGTGCTGACGCCGGATTCGTCGCGCTTCTGGCCTGTGGAAGGTTATGAGGCCGCCTTCAAGGCCGGCGCGAATCCGCCCAGCTACGACAAGCAGTTCGTGCGCGACTGGCTGGAGCAGGCCACGGTCAACGGCAAGCCATGGGACAAGACCGCGCCTTCGCCCGCCTTGCCCCAAAGCGTGATCGACAACACCGCGGCCAAGTACCAGGAAGCCTTGACCCGCCTGACGGGGCAGTGAACCCTTGGCGGCAGCTGAGGCTGCCGCCATGCAGAACAAAACGAGCAGGCCAAACAAAAGGGCGTCCATTGGACGCCCTTTTTGCTGGGTTGGCGGCTTGTGAGGCTCGCCGCTGATCCAGGAAGATCAGCTGGCCTTGCGGCGACGAGCCAGCAGGCCCACCACACCCAGGCCGGCCAGACTCAGGGCCAGCACTTCGGGCTCGGGCACCGCGGCGGTCACGCCCAGGTTGCCGTAGTAGTTGCCACCGGACTTGCCTGCGGCCTGGCCGGTCAGGGCGATGGTGTAGTCGCCGGCCGTCAGCTTGCTGAAGCTGAGGCTGGTGTAGATGCCGGTGGCATTGATGGTGCCGCCGCCCATGAAGTCATTGGGGCCGGTGAGCTTGATGGAGTCGAAGACGGCGACCTTCAACAGCACATTGCCCTTGGCGTTGTACAGGGGGTCGGAGATGGCGCTGAAGCTCACGTCACTGACACCGTCCAGGTGGAAGGTGTAGTAGTCGTTGAATACCTGATTGGGGCTCAGTTGGCGCACGTCCACCGTGGCAAACGAATAGCTGGGGTCGGTGTCATCGGCCACCAGCGTCAGTGGCGCGGTGATGCTGTCGGGATTGGCGGCCAGGGCGGCGCTGCTTGCCAGCAGGGCGGCCAGGGCGGCAGAGGCGAATTTGAAGGTCATCTGGGTACTCCCGTTTATGCGGTGCAGGATGGCGGCGGGGACAAACATCCCTAGCGAATGCCATGCCAAAGCTTGTGTGACATTTTACGCGCCTGGCTTGTGCCGCATCCCCTTGTCTCGAGGGGAACAAGGGGTTTAGGGGCCGGGATATCCCTTATCAGGCCTCCTCGGGCGGGACAAACGCGTGCGCGGCGGCCAGGGTTTGCGCCAACTCGGGGGATGCCGCCCATTGTTTGAGCATCTCGGCCGCGTCGCCCACGCCCATCTTCTTGAGCGAGGAGAACAGGGTGATGCTGATGTCCGCTTCGTCCGTGGCCAGCTCGGACAGCACCTCCTGCGCCTGGCGCAGCGAATCGGCGCTTTCCTTGCGGTTGAGCTTGTCCGCCTTGGTCAGCAGCACCAGCAGCTTGATCTCGCCGTTGCGCACGCGCGGGGTGACGAACTCCAGCAACTGGCGGTCCAGATCGGTGAAGCCATGGCGCGAGTCCACCATCTGCACCACGGCCGTGAGGTTGCGGCGCAGTTTCAGGTAATTGGCCATGACCTCCTGCCAGCGCAGCTTGGCGGTGCGCTCCACCGCGGCATAACCGTAGCCGGGCAGGTCGGCCCAGACCTGGTCGGGCGCGGCCTTGGGGCCCAGGTGGAAGAGGTTGATGTGCTGGGTGCGGCCGGGTGTCTTGGAGGCAAAGGCCAGTTGCCTTTGCTGGGCCAGGGTGTTGATGGCCGTGGACTTGCCCGCGTTGGAGCGGCCGACGAAAGCCACTTCGGGCAATTCGCTGACGGGCAGCTGGTTCAGCTGGGCCGCTGTGGTGAAAAAACGAGCCGAGTGGGCCCAGGCCAGCGCCTCCTTGGCGGGATCCGGGGCTGGGGCCGGGGTATTTTGTGCAGTCTGCGCAGTGGCTTGAGTGGGGGCCTGGGCCCCCTGTTTGTCGCCCTTCTCGGGGCGCTTTGATCTGGTGGTGCTTGGACGGGTCATAGGACATTGTAAAATCTCTCGGTTTATCTGCCTAATCAACCTACAGCCCACCCGCCATGACGAACGCCATGAAGCGCTTTTTGACCCAGATTGCCTTTGCCTCTGTGGCCTTGTCCCTGTCGGGCGTGGCATACAGCTCGGAAACCAAAGCCGCTGCCAAGCCTGATCTGGCGGCCGGTGAAGCCAAGGCCACCACCGTGTGCGCTGCCTGCCACGTGGCAGACGGCTCGCGCGGCATGCCCACCTACCCGATCCTGCAGGGCCAGCACCCCGAGTACCTCGTCAAGCAGCTGACGGAGTTCAAGGAAGGCAAACGCAAGAACGCCATCATGAATGGCATGGCGGCTGTCCTGACGCCTGAAGACATGCGCAATGTGGCGGCGTTCTACGCCACCAAGAAGGCCAAGGACGGCACCGCCAAGAACCCTGAGCTGGTGGCTGCCGGCGAGCGGATCTACCGCGGTGGCATCGCCAAGAAGGGCGTGCCCGCTTGTGCCGGTTGCCACAGCCCCAACGGTGCTGGCATGCCGGCGCAGTACCCCCGTCTGGCTGGCCAGCATGGCGACTACACCAAGGCCCAGCTGACGGCCTTCCGCCAGGGTGACCGCACCAACAGCGCCCAGATGGCCAGCATCGCTGCCAACCTGAGCGACAAGGAAATCGAAGCGCTGGCCGATTACATCGCCGGTCTGCGTTGATGCCCGAAACGGCATGCCGCCCTGAAGGGCATGCCGGTTGTGAGATCCAAGGCGGGATGCCCTTTTGCGGGCTGCCCGCCTTTTGTCTTCCTGGCCTCAGCGTTTTCACCTGCGAGACAGGTCGTCTGCCCGACTTTTGTGCAGACTGGCCGTCGTTATAGTTGGCCCATGCCCGATCAGAACCTATGTCTGCTGCTGTAGTTCCTTCCCAGGCCCCGGTGCCGAATCGCCCCCTGGTGCGCGAGTTGACGGAGTTGCTGGCCTCGATGCGGTTTGCGATCGCGCTGCTGACCGTGATCTGCATTGCCTCGGCCATCGGCACCGTGGTCAAGCAGGGCGAGCCCTTTGTCAACTATGTGGACCAGTTCGGGCCGTTCTGGGCCGAGGTCTTCGGGGCGCTGGGCCTGTACCGCGTGTACAGCACCGCCTGGTTCCTGGTGATCCTGGCGTTTCTGGTGACCTCCACCAGCCTGTGCATCGCGCGCAATGCGCCCAAGATCCTGGTGGACTGGCGCACGCACAAGGAATACATCCGCGAAAAGGCGTTGCAGGCCTTCCCGCACAAGGCTTCAGGTTTGCTGGCCATGCCGCTGGAGCAGGTGCGTGAACACGTGATCAACCTGCTGGCCCTGCAGGGCTGGTCGGTCAAGACACAGCAGCGCGAGGCCTCGGCCAAGGGCGAGGCCGGTTTCATGATCGCGGCCCGCCTGGGTGCCATCAACAAGCTGGGCTACATCGCCGCGCACTCGGCCATCGTGCTGGTGTGCCTGGGTGGCTTGTTCGACGGTGACCTCATCGTCAAGACGCAGGCCTGGCTGCAGGACCTCAAGCCCTTCAAGGGCGGCGTGGAGACCGCGCACAGCCGTCTCAACGAGAACAACCCGGCTTACCGAGCGCAGCTGTTCGTGCCGGAGGGCCAGCGCACCAACACGGCGGTGATCGCGCTGGACCAGGGCATGCTGGTGCAGCCCCTGCCGTTCGACATCGAGCTCAAGAAGTTCACGGTGGATTACTACAACACGGGCATGCCCAAGCGCTTTGCCAGTGACATCGTCATCCACGACCCCAAGCTCAAGCAGGCCAAGGCCTTCACGGTCGAGGTCAACCACCCGGTGGTGTACGACGGCGTGACCATCTTCCAGTCCAGCTTCGAGGATGGCGGCTCGGTGGTGCACCTGCGCCCGCACAATCTGATCGGCACGCGTGATGAGGGCGAGCAGACCATCGAGGGCGTGGTGGGCGGCGAGCCCCGCCAGCTGCTGGGCACCGCCGCCAATGGGCAGACGGCCGCCAATGTGCGGCTGGAGGTGACCGGCCTGCGCGTGATCAACGTGGAAGACCTGTCCTCGGCGCAGCGCGCGCGCGACAACGCGGCCGATGCTGGCGGTGCGGGCAGCGGCACGGACGTACGCGGCGTCAACCTCGCGGAGCTGAGCAAGCACCTGGGATCGGGCGCCAAGCCGCCTGGTGAAAAGAAGCTGGTCAACATCGGGCCTTCGGTGACCTACAAGCTGCGTGATGCGGCGGGCCAGGCACGCGAGTTTCAGAACTACATGGCCCCCGTGCAGATCGATGGGCAGGCCATGTTCCTGTGGGGCGTGCGGGATTCGCCCGCCGAGGGCTTCCGTTACCTGCGCGCACCGGCCGATGAAGACATGAGCATGCAGGGCTGGCTGCGCCTGCGTCAGGCCTTGAATGATCCGGCCGCACGCGCCGAGGCGGCCCGCCGTTTTGGCGATGGTGCGGCGCCCGCTGACAAGCCCGAGTTGCGCGAGCAATTGACGGTGTCGGCGCAGCGCTCGCTGGACTTGTTCTCGGGTTCGGTGCAGCTCAAGCCGCAGCCAGGTGATGCCCTGCCGGCCGGGGCGCTCAACGGGGGCTTGCAGGCCTTGTCCAACTTCATCGAGCAGGTGGTGCCGGCCGACCAGCGCGAGCACACCTCGTCCACCTTGATCCGCATCCTCAATGGCGCGATGTTCGAGTTGTGGAACATCAGCCGCGAGCGGGCGGGCCTGGAGAAGCGTTCACCCGAGCAGGAGTCGGCGCGCAACTTCATGACCGCGGCGGTGCTGTCGATTTCGGATTCGATGTACTACCCCGCGCCCATGCTGCTGACGCTCGACGGCTTCGAGCAGAAGCAGGCCAGCGTGTTCCAGGTCACCCGCACCCCTGGCCGCAATGTGGTCTATCTGGGCTGCGTGCTGTTGATCATTGGCGTTTTCTCGATGCTTTACATCCGTGAACGCCGGGTGTGGGTCTGGCTGCAGGATGATGGGCAAGGCGGTACGCGCGTGAGCATGGCCTTGTCGTCGACACGGCAAACACTGGATACCGATCGGGAATTCGATCGCCTGCGTGAAAGCGTGCTGGGCCAGGATGCGCCCCGCGCCGACACCTGATTTGCAAGGATGCATGAAATGAGCAGCACCTCCACGACCAACCGCGCGCCCATGGCTGGCCTTTCTCTCGGGCAGCGCCACTGGACCGACTGGTTGTTTGCGCTGGCCGTGGCCGCCCTGGGCGGATGGGCCTTCATGAACTTTGGCGCGTCGATGGACGTTTATGAAAAAGGCATCCTGGCGGCGGCCGTGCCCAGCCTGATCGGGCTGGGTTGGTTCTGGCGGCCCTTGCGTTTGTTGATGCTGCTGGTGGGCCTGGCCACATGGGCCGCGGTGGCGCTGTACATGCGTGCCACGGATGACTATGGCGCGGACTTGTCCAAAGCGGATCAGGTGTTCTGGTTGAAGTACCTGCTGTCCAGCCAGAGCGCCATCTTGTGGATGAGCTTGCTCTTCTTCATGAGCACGCTGTTTTACTGGATCGGCGTGGCCACGCGCAGTGATACGGGCACGAAATTGGGCTCGCGCATCGCCTGGGCAGGGGTGTTCATGGCGCTGACGGGCACGATGGTGCGCTGGTTCGAGAGCCACCAGATCGGGCCTGACATCGGCCACATCCCGGTGAGCAACCTGTATGAAGTGTTCGTGCTGTTCTCGTGGCTGACCACGATTTTCTGGCTCTACTACGAGGACCGTTTTGCGCGCATGGGGCAGTCGCTGGGCTCCCTGGGGGCCTTTGTGATGCTGGTGGTGAGCGCTGCCGTGGGCTTCCTGCTGTGGTACGCCCTGGTGCGTGGTGCCAGCGAGATCCAGCCACTGGTGCCGGCGCTGCAAAGCTGGTGGATGAAGATCCACGTGCCGGCCAACTTCGTGGGTTACGGCACCTTTGCGATGTCGGCCATGGTGGCGCTGGCCTACCTGCTCAAGACCGCCGAGCCGGGCGCCTTGTGGAAGGGCCTGGTCGGCCTGCCGGTGGTGTTCATCGGCCTGCCTCTGTTGGGCTTTGGCCTGTTCGGTGGCTTGTCGGCCGATAACATGGCGGCGGTGGCCAAGGCCGGGCGCATGGTGGGTGGCCTGGTCGTGTTCTTCGCCCTGGTGATCAGCGCGCGCAGCTGGATCAACGAACGCACGCCCGCCCCTGAAGTGGCTGACGACGTCATGTACAAGGCCATTGCCGTGGGCTTTGCCTTCTTCACCATCGCCACCATCCTGGGCGCCTTCTGGGCGGCCGAGGCCTGGGGTGGCTACTGGAGCTGGGACCCCAAGGAAACCTGGGCCCTCATCGTGTGGTTGAACTACGCGGCCTGGCTGCACATGCGTTTGATGAAGGGCCTGCGCGGCACCTTTGCCGCATGGTGGGCACTGGTGGGCCTGGTCGTGACGACCTTCGCCTTCCTGGGCGTCAACATGTTCCTGTCTGGTTTGCACTCCTACGGTCAGCTGTAAACCGTTGAAAGGTCGCGTGCATGCGTGAATGGATTTCCCCCGGAGCCCTGGCCCTGTTGCGCGCCGACCCCTGGTTCGGCAGCGTGCCCAAGGACTTCGAGCAAGCCCTGCTGGACCTGGCGACCCCGCGGCGCCTGCAGCATGGCGAACACCTGTTCTTCCGGGGGGATGCGCCCGATGGCCTGTACGCCATTCTGGAGGGCACCTTGCGCGTGTCTGGCGTGACCGAGGCGGGCAAGGAGGCCATCCTGTCGCTGGTGGACGCGCCCAGCTGGTTTGGCGAGATCGCCTTGTTCGACCGCCTGCCACGCACGCACAACGCCGTGGCCGAAGGGCCGGTCAAGCTGCTGCATGTGCCCCAGCAGGACTTGCTGACCATGCTGGAGCGCCAGCCGCACTATTGGCGCGAGCTGGGCGTGTTGATGGCCTTGCGCCTGCGCCTGACCTTCATCGGCATGGAGGACCTGGCCCTGCTGCCCGCCGAAGCGCGCCTGGCGCGTCGCCTGGTGTGGCTGGTGGAGGCCTCGGCCTTGACACCCCATGAGGGCCCTTGCGTGGTGCCCATCAGCCAGACGCAGCTGGGGCTGATGCTTTCGCTGTCGCGCCAGACGACCAACCAGGTGCTGCAGGCCTTGCAGGACCAGGGCGTGCTGCGCGTGGCCTATGGCCGCATCGAGGTGCTGGACCGTGCGCGGCTGATGGAGGTGGCGGGGGTGTCGGCCACGGAAAAGCGCATCCTGGGCCAGTTGCAACCGGGTGGCCCCAAGGGCCGGGCGCCCGACCCTGCCTGACCGCTTCGTCTGACTCGGGGCGGGCTTTCCCTCGATTGTCGGGGAGGTGACATGAGCGGCTGAGGCGCGCTTGCATCATCGCCCGCCATGGCAACCCTCACGGCAGTACAGCGCGAGCTTTTGCGCAGCGACATCTGGTTTTCACAGGTGCCGCCGCCCCTGGCCGAGTCCTTGATGAACCAGGCCTTGCTCAAGACCCTGCGTGATGGCGAGACCCTGTTCAGCCGGGGCGAGGCGGTGGACGGCCTGTATGCCGTGCTGGAAGGCGCGCTGCACATCTCCGGGGTGACGCGCGATGGCCGGGAGGCCGTGCTGTCCTTGATCGAGCCGCCGATGTGGTTTGGCGAGATCGCCTTGTTCGATCGCCTGCCGCGCACCCATGATGCCGTGGCCGAAGGGGCCACCACCGTGGTGTTCGTGCCTTTGTCGGTGCTGGACACCTTGCTGGACGCCCACCCGATCTACTGGCGCTACTTTGGTGTGCTGATGGCCTTCAAGGTGCGCATGGCCTTCATCGCGCTGGAAGACCTGGCCATCGTGCAACCGGCCGAGCGTCTGGCGCGCCGCCTGGTCTGGCTGACGTATTGCGCGGTCACCGGTGGCGAGATGGGGCGGCGCAGGCTGACCATCAAGCAGACCCAGCTGGCCTTGATGATGTCCTTGTCGCGCCAGACCGTGAACCAGTTGCTGCGGGCGCTGGAACAGCGCGGTGTGATCCGCCTGTCCTACGGCCTGATCGATGTGCTGGACACCGCCGCGCTGGTGGACGCGGCCATGCTGACGCCGGTCGAGCGCCGCATGCTGGAGCGTGCCGGTTTCTTTCTGCCGGCCACGTCTTGATCTGGCCTTGCGCCCCGTATCCATCGGGGTTCTGAGGTCTTTCCCTGATTTGTCGTTGTCTTGACATGGATGAAGGGCGGCCTTGCCCACCATGACGCCATCGTTCATCCAACCAAGTGTTTGAGGAGATGGTCATGTCCAGACAATCGCGTTTTGCCCGGGCCCGCGTGCCCGTGATGGGGGCCGTGGCCTTCGCTGCGCAGGCGGCCTTGCTGGCCGGTGTGCAGGCCGCACCGGCTTTCCCGAATCAGGAGACGCTGTGCAACTTCAACGCCGCACGCGAGCAGCAGCGTGCGGCCTCGGCGCAGAACTTCGGCACACCCACGGTGTCGCAGATGCTGGTCAATGGCGCCGTGGTGTGGACGGCCGGTGCCGCCAATGCCACGCCCGTGCTCAAGCCGGGCGACACGGTCACGCTCAAGGGCAGTGGTTTCGGGCAGGGCACCGACATCGACTTCAGCAAGATCATGATCGGCAACGCGCGCGTGCTGGAGACCGACCTGGTGATGTACGAGCAGAAGCTTGACCTCATCTCGACGGCCAACTACGAAACCGGCGTGGTGCGCAGCAGCTGGCCCAAGGACGTGCTGGCCTGGTCGGACACGCAGGTGCAGTTCCGCGTGCCACCGCATGCCAGCAAGGGCCCCTTGAAGCTGCAGGTGCAAAAGCGCACGGGCTACCTCAACTCGCTGATCAAGTCCGGCCCGCACAACGTGATCGATGCGCAGGTCTACCGTGTGCCGGCGCCAGCCAACCCCAATTGCGACGTGGTGTCCACGCTGTCGGAAGAGACCAAGGCCATCACGCCCATCGATGTGGCCGTGAGCAACCCCAGCTTCGCGGCGATGGTGACGCTGGGGCGGCAGATGTTCTGGTCTTACGACTACAACCTGGGCCTGAGCCACAAGTTCAAGAACCTGGACTGGGCCAAGATCCTCAGCTACAAGACGACGGACCCGTACACCCGTGCGGCAGCCGACCCGCAGGTCCTGTTCGGGGCTTACAAGATCAACAGCAGCGAGGTGCCAGCCGAGGCTTACACCGATGTGTACTTCAAGCCTTATCCGCAGCTCAACCCCACGCCGGGCCTGCTGGGCATCGGCCCGCAACTGACCGAGGGCAACACGAGCTCGACGGGGTGGGTGGGTTACCGCAAGGCCGAGTCCATTCACCCGCTGCTGGGCAAGGGCGCATGGGCCGGCTTCAACTGCGCGTCCTGCCACGGCTACCGCATCAGCTACAGCAAGGGCGCGGGCACCATCACAAAGGTGTTCCCTGGGCTGCCCAACCCGGGCTGGTCCATGAAGTGGGCGGTGCTGGGTGACAAGACCGGCGCGACCACGGCGACCTTCTCATACATCACGGGCACCGAGCCGGGGCCAAGCTGGATGCCCGGTAGCAAGAACGTGGACAAGACCGCGCTGATCTACCACATGCCGGCCGGTGCCGCCGAGGCCACCATCACCCGCACGGCCGGTGAAGGCACGCTGTACGACAACGATTACCTCTTCTCGCCAATCGCGATTCCGAACGTCACCTTCCATTTGCCGATCCGGCGTTCGCTGTCGCACACGGAGTCGTACGTGGGCTTTGAGGGCTCCTACATCCATGCCGAGGAGCCGGACGGCGCCATGGGCTCGATGGACGCGACTTCGCTCAAGGCCCTGACCGCCTACATGTCCACGCTGGACGAGAACGATGGCGACCTGCGCAATGTGGGCCTGTACCGCTGGCTCAAGTCCAGCGGCAAGCTGGCGCAGACGGGCAGCACCAGCACGAGCGAAGGCAGCTTCGTGCAGAACGGCTGGCAGAGCTACCCACTGGTGGCCGCTTCGGTGGCCGCAGGCAAGGCCAGCTATGACCAGGCTTGCGCCAGCTGCCACGCGGACAAGGTCGGGGCGAACACGAACGAGCGCATGATCCCGCTCAACCAGGTGGGGCGCTTCTTTGAGCCGACGGACTTCCAGATCAAGCGCCAGTCGATCCGGGCCACCTATCTGCGTGACCTGTACTGGGTGACCTCGCGTGGCCTGCTGAGCGATGGCCATGTGCGCAACCTGGAGGACCTGGTCAACCCGGATCGCTGCACCGAGGGCTCGGCCCTGTACAACCAGTACTACACGCTGCATGCGCCGGTGCGCCCGGTGCCCGGCACGGCCGACCAGCCCACGCCCGCGCCGGACCTGAATCGCAAGGGCGATGTGTTCCGTGTGCCCAAGGCCAAGCAGGCCAGCATCTTCGACGGGACCTCGCCGGCGCGCAACCTGTTCATCGAGCGGCACAAGTACTTCACGGTGCCTTCGTTTGACGCGGCCAACTACTACTGGGACTTCCAGAAGATGCGCCGCGAGTTCGGGCCCGAGATGGGCGCGGCCGGGCCGATCGGGCTGCCCGCCACGCCGCACCCCTGGTGCGCCAAGTCAGGGGCGGAAGTGGCCAATCTGGTGCAGTACCTGCTGACCTTGTAAGCGCGAGATGGACCCAGGCTGGTGCATGGCCGGCGCCCTGCATGAGGCAAGGGGCAGCGTGCGAGCTGGCCTGGGATTTGCAAAGTTCACTGCAGCAGTGGTCTGCTCTCCTGTGACGCCAGGCTTGTTGGTGTGATGGCGTTGCTTCATGGCCCCCGGCTTCGGTCGGGGGCATTTTTTTGTGCGACCGTCAAGCTCGGTTCCCGCATGGCAAATCTGCATCCCGCCATGTGGATGTGGCGTGCAAAACCACCGGGCACCCCTCAAGAATGCACAAGCCCTGCCGATAAACGGACATCAGCCATCCGCTTGTTGTCGAGGTTCCCATGTTCTACGTTTTGCGCGACGCTACCGGTCAGATCAGCAGTCTGCACCGTGATCCCGTGGTCGGGGCGCAAACCCTGCCCGAAGACCACCCCGAGGTGCGGCAGTTCATGGGGCTGGACTCGGAGCAGCAACAGTTCGCGTCCCTGGACGCCAGCTTCCTGCGCGTGCTGGAAGACTTGATCGACGCCCTGATCCGCCGCAATGTGCTGTGCATCACCGACTTGCCAATGGAAGCCCAGCTCAAGCTGTTCGACCGCAAGCATTTCCGCGAAGGCGTCAGCTCGCATGCGCTGAACCTGTTCAATCCCAATGGCTCGCGCAACCCGGAGTCCAACACCGTGATCGCCGAGTGGACGGATCTGGCTGAATAAGCCGCACCAGCTTCAGCCCAGCACGCGGTGCGTCAGCGCCGGCAATTGCGTGCGCACCGTGGTCTGGCGTTCGTGGGTGATGTCGGCCAGCACCACGCCCGGGCCTTCGGCCTGCACCGCCAGCACCTCGCCCCAGGGCTCGATCACCAGTGAATGGCCAAACGTGCGGCGCCCGTTTTCATGCAGCCCGCCTTGGGCCGGGGCCAGCACATGGCACAGGTTCTCGACCGCGCGGGCGCGCAGCAGCAGCTCCCAATGGGCCTTGCCCGTGGTGTCGGTGAAGGCGGCGGGCAGCACGATCAAATCCAGCGGTTTGGCCGCGCCCAAGGTGCGGAACAGCTCGGGGAAGCGCAGGTCATAACAGACGCTCAGGCCGATGTGCCAGTGCTCGCCGGCCTTGTCCTGCATCTCGAACGACACCGGCTGGCGGCCCGGCGTCAATGAGGCGGCTTCGTCGTAGCGGCGTTCGCCATCATCAAAGCAGAACAGGTGGATCTTGTCGTAGCGGGCCACGCGCTCGCCTTGCGGGTTGAAGACCAGCACGGTGTTGAACACGCGTTCGGGCTCGTGGCTGAGGATCGGCAAGGTGCCCCCTATGACCCAGATGCCCTGTTCGCGCGCGGCTTGCGCCAGCATGTGCTGCATCGGGGTGGTGGCTGGATCGGGCTCGCGCGCATCGGCCAGCGGCTCCGCAATGGCCAGTTTGTCCTTGTCGCGCAGGCCCATCAGGCAGAAGTACTCGGGCAGGGCGACCAGCTCGGCGCCAGCCTGCGCGGCCTGGGCCATCAGCTTGCGGGCCTGGGCCAGGTTCTCGTCCACACGCGGGGTGGACACCATTTGCAGCGCAGCAACTTTCATGTGATCAGGGGCAACGAATCAGGGGTAAGAAATGGCCAGTCTGTAAGAGGGGCAGGCCAGACGGGCCTGGCCTTGCCTTATGCTTGCCGCCATCATGGCCGAACAAGACGCGAACGCGCAAGCCGAAGGCCCTTCGGCAGGCGACGCCCCCGCACAGTGGGCACAACACATTCAGGACGCTGCCAGGCGGGGCGCCTGCCTGCGCGTGCGTGGCGGGGGCAGCAAGGACCACCTGGGCGACACCACCCGTGGCGAGTTGCTGGACACCCGGGCGTGGCAGGGCATCGAATCGTATGAACCCAGCGAGCTGGTGATCCGGGTTCGGGCGGGCACGCCCCTGCGTGAGGTCGAGGCCGTGCTGGCCGAGCAGGGGCAGCACCTGGCTTTTGAGCCGCCGCGTTATGGCTTCGTGGCCAGCCAGAGCAGCGAGCCTACGCTGGGCGGTGCGGTCGCCAGCGGGCTGAGCGGCCCGGGCCGGGTTTCTCGTGGGGCGGTGCGTGACCATGTGCTGGGCTGCACCGTCTTGACCGGCCGCGCCGAGCTGCTGCGCTTTGGCGGGGCGGTGATGAAGAACGTGGCGGGCTTCGACCTGTCGCGCCTGATGGCAGGCTCCATGGGCACGCTGGGCGTGCTGGTGGACGTGACGCTCAAGGTGATGCCGCAGCCCACGGTGTCGGCCACCATGCGTTTCGACGTGAACGAGGCCGAGGCGCTGGCCCAGATCAACAAATGGGCCGCACAGCCTTTGCCCATTGATGCTTCGGCCTGGTGGGACGGCACGCTGCTGGTGCGCCTGCGCGGGGCACGTGCAGCGGTGGCCAGTGCCGTACAGGCCATGTACCGCGAGCGCCGCGGCGAGTTGCTGGCGCCACCCGTGGCAGAGGGCTTCTGGCAGGGCGTGCGTGACCACAGCGATGAATTTTTCGTGCGGGCTCGCCAGGCCGTGATGCAGGCCGGTCAGCATGGCGTCACCTTGTGGCGCATTTCGGTACCACCCACCACGGCGCCGCTGGGCCTGCACGGTGAGCTGCTGGCCGAGTGGTTTGGTGGCCTGCGCTGGGTGTGCACGCCCGCGCCTGCCGCCGCCGTGCACGAGGTGGTGGCCAAGGCTGGCGGCCATGCCCAGGCGTTCCTGTCTTTGCAGACGGGCGCTCTGGTGGCGCCATTGGCCCTTTCAGCTGTCCAGCAGCGCCTGCATGAGCAGGTGCAAAAAGCCTTTGACCCCCATGGCGTGTTTGACACAGGCCGCCTGTGGCCGCACCGCGCGGATTGACCATGCAGACCCAGCTTGCCCCCCAACACCAGAGCACCCCTGAAGGCCTCAAGGCCCAGGAGGTGCTGCGCCAATGCGTGCACTGCGGCTTCTGTAACGCCACCTGCCCGACCTACCGGGTGACCGGTAACGAGCTGGATGGCCCGCGTGGCCGCATCTACCTGATGAAGCAGGTGTTCGAGGGCCAGACGCCCACGCGCACCACGCAGGAACACCTGGACCATTGCATCGGTTGTCGCCATTGCGAAAGCACCTGCCCATCGGGCGTGCAGTACCACGAGCTGCTGGCCGTGGGCCAGCCCGTGGTGGACGCGCAGGTGCAGCGCCCCTGGCGTGAACGCCTGCTGCGCTGGGGCCTGGTCAAGCTGATGCCTTCGCCCTGGTTCACGCCCGCGCTCAAGCTGGGGCAGGCCGTGCGGCCCTTGTTGCCCGCGGCTTGGCGTGAGCAGGTGCCCTCCAGGCCGCCGATGGCGGCACCCGCCTGGCCGGACCCGCGCAAGAGCCTGCACGCCCGCCGCGTGCTGCTGCTCAAGGGCTGCGTGCAGCCGGGCTTGCGGCCTCACATCGATGCGTCCACGGCGCGCGTGCTCGATGCCATTGGCATCCGGGCTGTGGTGGCCTCGGCGTCGACCTGTTGTGGCGCCGTGCAAGGCCACATGGGGGATCTGGACGGCGCCAAGGCGCGCGCACGGCGCAACATCGACGCCTGGTGGCCCTACATCGAGTCGCCCACGCCGGTGGAGGCCATCCTGATCAACGCCTCCGGCTGCGGTGCCTGGGTGAAGGACTACGCCAGCCTGCTGGCCGATGACCCCGCTTATGCCGACAAGGCCGGGCGCGTGGTGGCCATGGTGCGTGACCCCGGCGAGATGCTCGCCAGCTGGATGCCCATGCTCAAGCGCAAGCTGGGCAAGCGGGCGCAAACAGGCCTGGGTGCGGTGACCTTTCACCCGCCTTGCAGCCTGAGCCATGCGCAAAAGCTCAGCAGTGCGGCCAAGCCGGGCCCGATCGAAACCGGCTTGCGTGAACTGGGTTTTGAAGTGAAGCTGGCCGTGCAGGACAGCCACCAGTGCTGCGGCGCGGGTGGAGCCTACAGCGTGCTGCAGCCCGAGCTGTCACGCCAGTTGCGTGACCTCAAGCTCAAGTCCCTGCAGGCCACCGAGCCGCATCTGATTGCCAGTGCCAACATCGGCTGCATCGTGCACCTGCAGTCGGGTACCGACACGCCGGTCAAGCATTGGCTGGAGGTGCTGGACGAGGCCCTGTCGCTGTAAGCAACAAGGCCTCGTCAAACCGGGTGACACCGGCCGGTGGTGGCGCTGGTCAGTTCGCGCCGATCAGTTCGCGCCAGGACAGGCGACGCGTGCGCATGCTGGACGGCGAGACCGGGGTGTCTGTGGTGATGGTCGAGCCGTCTGACAGGTTCGTGATGCCGATGATCTTGCCGTTCGGCAGGCGAACCAAGGTCGGTGCTGTGGCCAGGGCCGTGGTGGAGCCGTTGTGAAGCAGCACACCAACGGTTTTCGCTCCGGGGACTGCGAGCCCCGTGCGATAGTCCACGAAATTGAAATAGCTCGAACCACCTGCGCTGCAACTGCTTTCTGTGCTGGGGATGTTGGTGGTGAAGGCCAATGTGCCCAGCTGCAGGTCCGGATCCGTGTTCATGCGCTCACCCGACAGGGGCAGGTCGATGTACCAGCCATTCATCGTGGTGAAATCCATTGGGTAGGTTGTGGAGCTGCTAGCCACACGAACGTTCTCGGAACCCAGCACGGACTGCGTCATGTGTTGCTGCATGAAGCAGTTCGTCTTGATGGTGTCGTTGCAGCTGTTGCTGCGAGGGCTGCCGTATAGCCCCGAAGCGCCCCCCGCGGTGGCAAGGGTGTCCTTGATGGCATACATGGACTGCACGCGCGTGGTAGCGATGTCCGACACGCCCATGTAGGAGCCCGTGCCCACGAACACGACCGTCTGGTTGGCCACCTTGCCCACTTCAGGGCGAGCCGTCACAGGCTGGCGTACACCCGTGCTGTCGGCGAGCGTCGCGAGAAGCTGGACCGGTGCGGTGCCGCCGCTGGCGGTCAGTCCGCTCACGTCGATGCGCCACACGTTGCCCAGATAGTCTCCACCATACACACGCAACGCTGTGTTGTTGGTGGCACCGCTTTCCACGTAGGCACTGATCTTGGCCAGGCCCGCAGGGCAAGGCGCTGTAGAGCAACCTGCGGTGGTCGAGGTGCTACCCGCACCGGTATCGATCTTTTTGATGATCGCTCCGGTCTTGGCATTGAGAACCCACACGATGCCGTGGCCATTGCCGGGCGAGACGTTGTTGTAGCCCGATGTCACCATCACGCTCCAGGTGCCGTCCGACAGCTTGGTGATGATGGGCGAACCATACGAGTAGCCCAGGTCGGCATCGGTGGTGTAGCCGGTACCCTTGCTGGTGTCATGCGTGAACTCCCACAGCACCTTGGGTGTACTTGGGTCGGTGATGTCCAGGGCAAAGAAGCCGCGTCCACCGGCACCAAGGCCACTGACCAGGATGGTGTGCCAGGCGCCGTCGAAGTAGACATCGCCCTGGCGTGGCGTGGCGTTGATGTAGTAGTTGTGGTTGACGGCGTAGCTCTTGTCGGCAAGCTTGTACAGCTTGGGCAGCAGCATCGAGGGGATGTAGGCCCATGCCTCAACACCTGAAACCGCATTGAACGCGTGCAGCATGCCATCGTTGGCGCCCACATAGAGCATGGGTTGACGGCCCGGCTGGGTCGGCGTGTCCTGCAGGGAAGTGCGGAACTGGGTGTAACCACTGTCAAGGTACGAGAACAGGGGGGCTTTCACATAAACCGCTTGCGAGTCCACGATGTCGCCCAGGATGTGCTCGCGCTCACGGTAATACGTTGCGTTCGTGTCACCCTGGTTGCTCTGATCGCCGCGCAGGAAGTTGACAAGGTTGATGCCGCCTGCGCCTGTGTTGGTGCCGGCCGTGGTGCTGTCCACCTGCGATGTGCTGGCCAGACACAGGGTGCCTGCGCCGCACATCTGCGATAGCGAGCCAATGGCGCTCATCTTGAAGTACGACTGCATGGTCGTGCTCATCGAACTCCAGACGAAAGGCAGCAAGGGCGTTGCAGCTGTCGGGTCATAGGTGTAGATCTTGCGCGTTGTGTAGTCCAGCGTGTCCAGCAAGCCGGGCGTCTTGGTGCCTGCAGCGGTTTCAATCTGGCCCGATTCGGTCCAGCTTGGGTAGGCAGAAAGTTTGCCTGTGCTGATGTCGATCGTGTAGCGCGCCATCTCCCCATCCCAGGCCTTGGAGCGGAACGTCGACTTGAAGACGAAGTTGTCGCCAGCAGACACGTTGGGGTTGCTGGTGGTGGCAGCCGAAGCCGATGCGGTCTTCGTGTCGATGTCGTTGAGGAAGTTGGTCAGCCCAGTCCGGATGTCGGAAGGGTTGGCAGCGCTGTAGTACGTGCCGTGCCCATTCACTGCAGCGTGCCAAAGATCGTCGATGGTGGTTTGCTTGTTGCTCGCCACGGCCGGCCAGTTGCAGTTGCCTGACGTTTGCCAGGTGCATACGCCGTTGCGGGCCGTCGTGGTGCTGGTTGTGGTGCCCTGTGCCACATCGTAATAGTCGCCGGATTTGGCCGTCTGGTAGTTCGACTGGAACAGCATGTAGCCGGATGCACCCAGGCCCAGCGTGGACGTGTACATGCGTTGCTGCAGGTCTGCCAGGCCGACATTGCTGGACACGTCTGTGCCCAAAGCCCCGGTGGTGTTGCCATTGGTCGAATCGCGCAGGTCGGTGCTGTAGTAGTACTGCGCCACGTCGGCCAGGGTGTTGGCCGTGGCCGTGCCGTCGAACTGCGGGCGCTGTACAGCCGTGCCGCTGTCCTGGTCACCAATGTCCGTCGAGCCGTTGATTTGCTTGGGGTTGTTCGATTCGTTCCAGTAGCCGTCAGTCGACAACATCGTGTAGTTGCGCTGGCAGGCGTACTGCATGGGGTCGGTGGCGCTCACCGAGTTGACGGTGCTGAGCTTGCCGGCGTAATAGCGGCCCGCTGTGGACAGGGCCGTGCGCAGCGGCGTGCTGTTATTGGGCCGGGCGGCAATGAGCTTGGCGTACCACTGGGCCTTTTGGCCCGTGGCGCCGCTGGTGAGGTCGGACACGTTCAGGAAGTCGCTGCCCGTGTTGTTGTTGATGCTCATGTACCCGAGACGCTTTTGCGAATCGAGCGTCGCAAACGCAATGCTGGCAGCCGATTTGGCCATTTGCATGCGCATGCGGTAGTACGCCCACCAGTTGGCGAAGTTGGTCATCTCTTCGGCATACGTGCACGTGGTGCCGGCGCAATCCGCGCGCTGCGAGTGTTTGGCCGTCGTGCCGGGGTAGGGGTAGCTGTCGACTGCGGCGGTGATGGTTACCTTGCTGTTGCTGCCTGGAACCGTGGTGGTGACGCCGAAGCGGCTGGTCTTGTAGCTCTTGCCGGGATAGCGTGGGTAGGTGTAGGTCGAGCCGTTTGTGGGCGCCGTGTCGATGCGGGTTGCGCGGCAGGTGCCCAGATAGGTGTCCGTGCACCAGCGTAGTTTGGCTGGGACGGAGTATGCGGCGGTTGGCGCCGATTGCGTGGTGCAGCTTTGCTGGCTGGCGGTGGTGCAGTATTCGCCCGGAATGAAGACGTAGTAATACGCCGAACTGGTGAGGTCTTGCGTGGTGCCGGAGTAGGCGTCCGTGAACAGGTTGGTGGTGCCGGTATTGGGGAAGTTTGACGGCGTCTGTACGCCGAAGCCGTCATACGGCACTCTTGTCCAGCCGGTCGTGTTGGCCGACGTCATGCTCGCGTAGCTCGTACCGTCGTACTTCAACGGCGGGGTGTACGTGATGGCAGGGTTGTAGTAGATGCTGTTGTAGCCGCTGTTGCGGGCCAGCGAATCGGTGGAGCTGTTGGCCCAGTCGGGCATGAAGTCCCACGTCATGGAACCCGAGTCGTCCAGCACGAACAAGATGTTGGGCTTGACCAGCGTGGAGGCCGAGGTCTCCAGTGGCGCGGAGGCCAGGTCCGTCAGCGCTGCGGGCGCATACTGTGTCAGCGTGGCCAGAACCAGGCCACAGCCGATGGACCGGGCGAAAGCGGGGGCGTTGAGACGTGCGTGTTGCATGATGCTCTCCAGGTGCATTACAGCGCGACCATGGACTGGACGTAGCTTTGCGCGTTGCGGGGGCCGGTGACTTTGACGGTGATGCGGTAGTACACCTGGCTGACCGAGGCCAGGTTGACTTTTTGAGCGTCGCAGCTGCTGCCGCCGGAGCAGGTGCTGTCAGAGGCCACGGGGGATGTGGCGCAGTCGTTGCCGGTGGCCTGAGAGTCGCCGGCCTTCAAGCACATCCGCTGGATCACGTACGACACGCTGTTGCCTGCGTCGTCGACTCCCAGCAGTTTGGCCTGGCCGTCCAGGGTTTGATCCCAGAACGTGGCCCAGCTCTCTCCGCTGGGATCTTGCCGGTGTGCGATGTAGCCGCGCGCGGTTTGGTCACAGGCCAGCACGGTGCTGCTTTGGGGCTCGGTACAGGTGAGGGCCGTGGTGGAATTGGCTTGACCATTATTGGCTTCCAGCCAGGCGATGGCTTCTTCAATGCCGCGATCAGCCGCGTGCGTCGCGGCTTGCTGGAAAGCCACATTGCCTGCGATGGCGTTGGAGGTGTACACCGAGCGTGTGAGCGCCAGACCGGCCAGCGTCAGCGCGACCAGTACGATCAGCGCCATGAGCAGGACAATGCCCTTTTGTGGGCCTGATGCGCGCCGACGAGTACGTGGGTAGACAGAGGATGTCAGCATCCCTGGCCTCCTTGATAAGTGGGCTGGCCGCCCTGCCAGATCGCGTTGCGCAAGGGCACGGTGGTTTCCAGCGTCTTGTAGCGGTAGTTTTGCCAGTCGCTGTTGGCGCTCAGGTCGATGGGCGTGGCTGTGGGGTTCTTGGGCGAGGTACCGGATGTCACGCTGCCGCTCCACGTTGGTGCCACGGTGGTCGGGCCCGTCTTGTCATAGGCGCTGCTGCGCGCTACCACCACCAGGCGTACGGCAAGCGCCCGAGCCCATGCGCATTGCGGTGTGCCGTTCAGTGGGTCGGCCGAACTGGCGGGTGTGATCTGGTCGTAGGTGTCCACGATACCCACCATGGGGGCCGGTGGCGGCGTCGTGTCGCGCCCGTACTGCGCACGCAATCCTGTGATGTTGCCGGCGATGGGCACCCAGATCGTCGGGTCCGCTGCCGCGGCAGCCGTGGCGTTACCGCAATCGGTTGCCGTGTAGTCGCACATGGTCAGATTGCCTTTGCGGATGGCATAAGCGTGGATGACCGGGGCGCTTCCCATGTTGTAGATCACGCTGCCCAGCGCCAGGCCCGAGACGCCGGGGTCAACCGTCAGCGTCGAGGTCGTGTCATCAGCGCTGAGGACCTTGTCAGAGGTCACGGTACAAGGTTCAGGAGGCCGCACGGAGCCCTGTGCGATCAGCACATCGTCTTTGCGGAAGCTGCTGCTGGTTGCAACCTGGTAGCTGTTCGCCGTCGATGTGCTGATGAGCGCATCGCCTTCAGAGGAGCCATTGCTGTTGCCGTACACCACGAGCAACGTGTCGGTGTTGGCGTCCCCGGCGGGGACCACCGTGGCGTTGATGGTCGTCGGCGCCAGCGGCACGGAGACCGTCGTGCCCGAAGTCGTCGTGAACGTGAGCTTGCAGCCCAGGATGTTGAAGGCACTGATGCCGTAGCCAGACTCCCGGATGTCGCGCTCCAGTGTGTACAGCGCCAGTGTGCCGGTCATCTGAGCGTCGTTGCCGCCTGATGCCGTGCGCTTCATGGCGTCCGAGTTGGACAGCATCTGCATCATGATCACGACGGTGGCCATGCCAATGGCCAGGCCGACCATGACTTCGACCAGGCTGAAGCCGCGATGCTGATTTGGGTGGGTGTTGTGCATGCTCATCCCGCCTACTTGAGTTGGGCCACAAGCTCGTAGTTGTGAGTGTCTGTCTCGCCAGGTGCCTTCCAGAACACCTTGATGGTGGCCTGGGTGCTGGCCGCGCCCGTTGTGGAGGCGGGCCCGGCCGTGAACGACACAGTCGGCGGGTTGCTGCTGACGTTGGGCAAGCCCGAGTTGCGCACCGTAGCGAGCCATTGCGTGTAGTTGGTACCGGCCGGGTTGCTGGCGAAGTTGGCTTGCAGCGATTCAGGCGCCTTGTCGCTGGCCCACATGCGGCTGACCAGATCATTGGCGAGCAAGGCCGCCGTGGACCGGTACTGCGCGCCGGAGGCCTGCTTGACCGACACCGCCTGCAACTGGATCACGGCCAGCACCCCCAGCGAAAAGATGAGGATGGCGACCATGGCTTCGATCAGCATGACACCCGCCTGGGTGTGAGTGTGAGCGTTCGTTTTCATCATGAGCAGGCCATGGGTTGGGTGCTGGTGGGGCCACTCAGGCTGGGGTCGCACATGCGTGCCTGGCCAGCGGGTGAGACGACGATTTGCAGGCAGCGCACCTCGCCGCCACCTTGTTTGTCCAGGCAGGTGCCCGAAGCGCCCTTGACGAGGATCGTCATGGTGGTCGGTGCGAGGTCCAGCTCCGTGGTCTTTGTTTGTTGCCCGAAACCATTGAAGGTGACCACGGGATTGGGCGAGGCTTCAATGACCGTGCTGCTTGAGCCACTGCCCGCCACGCTCTTTTGCACGATGAAAGGCGCGACGGTGTCGGAGGCATCGCTGGCACACGAGCCCGCCGGTGTCTGGCTGGCGTTCAGGTTGATGACCCAGTTGCTGCCCGCCGTGGACAAGGCGCAGTCATTGCTTAGCGTGGTCGTGAGTTGGAAACGCACGGTCGTGTTGCGCTTGACGGCCTCGGCGCGCGCGTGATGCAGACCTGTGATGATGGACTCGGCCGCGCTGCGGATGCGCGAATTGCGGATCCAGTCAGCCAGCGAGGGCGCGCCCGAGAGCAGCAGGAAGGCCATGATGGTCAGGCCGACCATCAGCTCGATCATGGTCATACCCCGAGCAGGGCGTGGGGTTTGACGGGGGCTCAGCATACGCCGCCCTTCTTGGTGACCCAGCAGTCGTAAGGAGCTGATCCCCAACCGCTTGGTACGCCAGTTGTTTTACGTACGCCCCCCTGGTCCACGGTGAACACAAAGCCATTCAACTGGCCGGAGCCGGTGGCCGTGATCGTGTACGTGGACGTGGTGTCGTCAGCCACGCAAGTGAAGGTGAAGTACTTGCTGGATGTGGTGTCAGACGCCGGCGTGGCGCCGCAGTTGCCGGCCGCATTCTTGTATTTGCGCTGGTCCTGGAACCACTGTTCCATCTTGACCTGGTTGGTGGACAGGTAGGAGGTGGCGTCCGGGATCTTGCTGCGGACGATGTAGTCCTGATAGGCCGGGTAGGCCACAGCAGAGAGGATGGCGACGATGGCCACGACGATCATCACCTCGATGAGCGTGAAGCCGGAGGCGATCAGGCGCGCAGGCCTTTGTTTGGTGGATGTGTGCATACGCAAAACCCCTTGTCTTGAGGAAATGATGTCCTCGCGACAGGAATTCTGGGATGCCCACCCCGGGCTGGAAGGCCGGATAACCGTGACAAATCCGACGCTTTAGAAGCGGTTTACGACTTGTTGCGAGCAGCTGTTCACGGGCCTGCCGCGGCCTCAAACCGTTTGTCTGGCGAGCGCGACCGTTCAGCGGTGGCTCGATGGGCGCGGGTGTTCAGCGTTCGACGGGCCGGGCCGGGTCGGCGCACCACTCGCTCCAGGAGCCGGCGTACAGGCGGGTGGCCGGCAGGCCGGCCTGTGCCATGGCCAGCAGGTTGTGGCAGGCCGTGACGCCCGAGCCGCACTGGTGCACGACGGTGTTCATGGGCGATGCCGCCAGCAAGGCCTCGAACTCGGCCTTCAGCTGATCCGCCGGCTTGAAGCGGCCGTCAGCCTGCAGATTGAGCTGGAAGAAGCGGTTGCGCGCACCGGGGATGTGGCCGCCCACCGGGTCCATGGTTTCGTTTTCGCCGCGGAAGCGATCGGCGGCGCGCGCATCGATCAGCAGTTGCTGCTCGGGCTGGCCAAGTCGGGCTTGCACGTCAGCCGCGCGCACGACCCAGTCGGCACGCGGCTGGATCTGGAAGGCGCTGGGCGAGCGGCGTGTTGCCGCGTGCGTGTCCACCGGGCCTTGTGCGGCCAGCCAGGCTTGCCAGCCGCCATCAAGCACCTGTACCTGCTCGAACCCCGCCCAGCGCAGCAGCCACCACAAGCGTGCGGCGAACATGCCGCCTGCGTCGTCATAAGCCACCACGCGCGTGCCAGGCTGGATGCCCCAGCTTTGCACCGTGCATTCGAAGGTTTCGGGTGAGGGCATCGGGTGGCGGCCATTGGTCCCGGTCTTGGGGCCGGACAGATCCCGATCCAGATGCGCATACAGCGCGCCGGGCAAGTGGCCTTGCGCATACGCGGCTTCACCTGCGGCGGTGTTGCCCAGGTTGAAGCGGCAGTCGATGAGCAGCCAGTCTTGATCGGCGCGGCTCAGGGCCTGGCGAAGTTCGTCTGCGGAGATGAGGGGCGAGGTGGGCATGGTGGGCGTCGGATGAAGCTGGCGGATCGAGCCGGTGGTGATGGGTTGTTGATGCGTTGCCTGGTCGTGCGGATCCGTTGTTCAGCGGTCGCTCAATGGGTGCTCATCAACGTCGCAGCGCTGCCGCAATGGCCGCGCGCACTTCGGTGGGTGCTTCATGCACCAGCCAGTGCGTGGCATGGGGTAGTCGGGTGATGTGCAGATCAGGCACGTGTTGCGCCAGGCCATCCAGCAGGCAGGGCGGCAGGGCCGTGTCGGCTTCGCCCCAGATCACGCTGGTGGGCACGTTCACGCGCAGCAAGGCATCGGGTAACTGCAGCGTGTGGATCGCGTCAGTGGGTGAGGTGGGCGGGTGCAGTGGCGAGGCGCGGTAGTAGTTCAAGGGGCCGGTGAGGGCCGAGCTGGCCGTGGCCACGCCTGCGATGGGTTCGGGTGTGGCCGACCAGGCTTGGCGGTATTGCGCGCGCAAGTCGGGCGTGAGCCAGGTGGCGCCGCCAAAGCGCTCGAAGAAGCCCCACATCTGCTCAAAGTCGTTGGCGGCGAGTTGCGCTTCGATGCCGGGTGTGCGCAGCAGGTTCATGTAGCTGCTGGCGGCCTGCTGCGCCGGGTCATCGCGCAGGGCGGCCAGAAACAGCCCGGGGTGCGGCGCGTTGAGGATGATCAGCCTTTGCATGCATTGCGGCGCCGCCGCAGCCAGACCCCAGGCCAGCGCGCCGCCCCAGTCATGCGCGATCACGGCCGCGGCCGGTGTCTCCGGCGTGGCCGCTTGCTGGCGGATCAACGCGATCAGGTCACCCAGCACCACCTGCGCGCGATAGGCCTTGGCATCGGCCGGTGCGTACGAGCCCGGATAGCCGCGCAGATTGGGCGCCACGCAGCGGTAGTGCGCGCCGAAGTGGGCCAGCAGTTCGTCCCACACGAAGGCGGCTTCGGGGAAGCCGTGCAGGAAGAGCAGCAGCGGTGCACCGCGCGGCCCGGCCACACGGCAGTTCAGGAAGGGCTGCTCGGTGCCGTTGGCCGGCAGGGCGACAAGCTCCGTGGAGATCTCGGGTGCGTTCAAGGGCACGTTCATGGACATGTTCTGGGGTGCTTGGGCGGATCAAGCTGCGGCCCATTGTCCATGAAAGCTTTGCGCCGTCACCGGCCCTGCTGGCCTATCGCCCGATCTGCACATCGACCTTGGAATAGGTCGGTGCGCTGGCACCGGTGATGAAGGGCTCGTAGCGCTGGTCTTCATCGACATAACGCTTGAGCCAGCTGATCACGGTCTTGCCCACGGTGTTCTGCACGCTGGCCTTGGCCAACGATGTCGGGCACAGATGGTCGGCCGCCGCCACTTCGAGGTAGGCGTGGTTGATGTGGGGATTGAGCGTGGCGTAGTACTTGGCCGAGAAGGTCTTGTTGGGCGCGATGGCATCCTTCTCGCACGCCAGGATCATCGTGGGCACGGTGATGCCGGAGAAGTCCGAGCCCGTGGTGGCCGGGTTCATCGGGATCGCGGCTTTGAGCGTGGTGTCCTTGAGTGCGGCAGTCAGCGTCCCGCCGCCGCCCGCTGAGTGGCCCATCAGGGCGCGGCGGCTGGTGTCCGTGGCGCTGCCAAATGGGGTCTCCGGCAGGGTAGCCAGGCTGGCCACTTGCTTGAGCGCAGCGGCCATTTCGCGGGCACGCGCATCCGGCACATCCAAGATGGTGTTGGTGCCGATGTTGACCACCACGAAGCCGTGCGAGGCCACGCGCTCGGCCAGCCACTGGTAGTAGCCCGGCACGCCCAGGAAGCCCGGGGTCAGCATGACCAGGCCGAACTTGCCCTGGCTGGTGTCCCGCGGGAAGTAGACGGTGGCGCTGCCATAACCTTCGGGCTTGGCGATGGTGGCCGTGGCGATGGCAAACGGGCCCTTGGCCTCCAGCGCACCGGGCGTCGGCGCCGGGCCGCGTTCGAAGTCGGAGGCCTGAGTGCCCAGCGAGAACGTGAGGGCGCTGACGCACAGGGTGATCCGCGTCAAGGCGTGCGTCGGGCTGGCTGATTTCGGGCGGGCAGGTGGCGTGGGCATGGCTTGTCTTCCTCGTGTTCGTCAACCGATGGGTGCGCACCATGCTAGGCGGTGCGCCCTCGGTTTAACACTAGGTGTTTACACGCCAATGTGCCTGCTCGGCCCGGCCGAGCGCCCACCCATCAGAACAAGGCCATGCTCAGCTTGCGGCGGTACTGATCGATCACCGGGTCATTGCCCGTGATCTCGACTTTGCCCGAGATCTCCAGCTTGGGCTTGTCCTGCGCGCCCGGCGCGCCGGCCACAGGCTTGCCCGCCACCGGCTTGGGCTGCGGCTTGGTCATCACCTCCAGGATGGCGACATAAGTCTTGCGCGGCAGCTCCTCGTTCCAGGCCTTGTCGCGCATGATGATCTCGAGCAGCTCGTCCATGGCCATGGTGGGCTGGCTGGCCGCCCAGAAGAGTTGCGCCAGCTCGAAGCGCGCCTCGAAATCGCGCTTGTTGGCGCTGATGGCCGCTTCCAGCTCCTGCGGGGCACGGCCCTGGCGCGCGGCCTGCACCGCGGAGATGTAGCGGCTGAAAGCCAGCGGGCGCTGCTCGGGCACCGGGCCCGTGGCGCGGCCTGCGATCGGCAGGAACACGTGCTTGGCCGCTTCCACCTGGCCTTCGCCGAGCAGCAGCTTGATCAGGTCATAGCGGGCTTCGTCGTTGTTCGGGTCCTTGGACAGGGCGTCTTCCAGCTTGGCCAGGGCCGAGTCGGTGTCGCCCTCTTCGGCCAGTTCCTCCGCTTCAGCCGTCTCTTCGGCCGACGCGATCTCGCCTTCACCCGGCACATGCTTGCTCAAGAACTCGCGGATCTTTTCTGCGGGCAGGGCGCCCACAAAGCCATCCACCGGCTGCCCGCCCACGAACATCACGCAAAACGGGATCGAGCGCACCCCGAACATCTGCGACAGCTGGCCGGCGATTTCCTGCTGCTCGTCGGCATTGACCTTGGCCAGCACGAAACGGCCGGCGTATTCCTCTTCCAGCCGCTCCAGCACGGGGCCCAGGGCCTTGCAGGGGCCGCACCATTCGGCCCAGATGTCGAGCAGCACGGGAACCTGCATCGAGGTGGTGATCAGGTCGGATTCGAAGTTTTCGAGCGTGATGTCGATCATGGTGGGCAGATCTTTGCGAGGATGAAGGTGGGCGGTTAGTGTGCCAACGCCTAAAATCCGGGGTTTGACGAGTCGATTTGACGAAAAAGGATCAAGCCGTGACTGACACGACTGGCGTGAACACTGTGAAAGTGGGTGTGGTGATGGGTTCCAGCAGCGACTGGGACGTCATGCGCCATGCTGCCGACATTCTGACCGAGTTCGGCGTGCCTTTCGAGGCGCAGGTGGTCTCGGCTCACCGCATGCCGGACGACATGTTCCGCTACGCCGAAGCCGCTGCGGACCGCGGCCTGGTCGCCATCATCGCCGGTGCCGGCGGTGCGGCCCACCTGCCCGGCATGCTGGCCGCCAAGACCACGGTGCCCGTGCTGGGCGTGCCCGTGCCGTCCCGCCATCTGCAAGGCGTCGACTCGCTGCACTCCATCGTGCAAATGCCCAAAGGCATCCCCGTGGCCACCTTCGCCATCGGCACGGCCGGTGCGGGCAATGCGGCCCTGTTCGCGGTCGCGATGCTGGCCAACGGTGACGCCGCCCTGCGCGCCAAGCTGGACGCCTTCCGCGCCCGCCAGACGGAAGTGGCCCGTGCCATGACCCAGGACCTGACCATGGACACCAAGGCATGACGGTCAACAAAGACGTGATCCTGCCTGGTGCCACGCTGGGCGTGATGGGCGGCGGCCAGCTGGGCCGCATGTTCGTGCACGCTGCGCAGGCCATGGGCTACCGCACCGCCGTGCTGGACGCCGACCCGAGCAGCCCGGCCGGCCTGGTGTCGCATGAGCACATCCAGACCGCCTACCTGGACGCCGCCGGCCTGGCCGAGCTGGCCAAGGTATCGGCCGCCATCACCACCGAGTTCGAGAACGTGCCCGCCCAGGCACTGGACAAGCTGGCCGAGACCCGCCCCGTGGCCCCGGCCGGCAGCGCCGTGGCCATCTGCCAGGACCGCGCCCGTGAGAAGGCCCATTTCGTGGGCTGCGGCGTGGACTGCGCCCCGCACGCCCTGATCGAAACGCCCGAGCAACTGGCCGCCGTCGGCGACGACCTGTTGCCCGGCATCCTGAAAACCGCGCGCCTGGGTTACGACGGCAAGGGTCAGATCCGCGTCAAGACCCGCGCCGAGCTCATCGCCGCCTGGGACGAACTGCAGCGCGTGGGCTGCGTGCTCGAAAAGATGCTGCCGCTGGCTTATGAAGTCAGCGTGCTGGTGGCCCGTGGCCGCGACGGCCAGGTCGTGCACTTCCCGCTGCAGCAGAACCTGCACCGCGACGGCATCCTGGCCGTGACCACCGTGCCCGCGCCCAATGTGACCGAAGCCGTGTCGCAGCAGGCCTATGCCTCGGCCCACAAGATCGCCGCGTCCATGAACTACGTGGGCGTGCTGTGCATCGAGTTCTTCGTGCTGCAGGACGGCCGCATCGTGGCCAATGAAATGGCCCCGCGCCCGCACAACTCCGGCCACCACACGATCGACGCGTGCGACGTGTCGCAGTTCGAGCTGCAAGTGCGCGCCATGACCGGCCTGCCGCTGGTCGAGCCCGTGCTGCACAGCCCCTGCCTGATGCTCAACCTGCTGGGTGACCTGTGGTTCCCCGCTGGTGCGACCGAGCAGCAAGAGCCCGACTGGGCCGCCGTGCTGGCGCTCAGTGGCACGCACCTGCACCTGTACGGCAAGACCGAAGCCCGCAAGGGCCGCAAGATGGGCCACCTGACGGTGACCGGCGCCACACCGGCTGCGGCACGCGAGGTGGCGCTCAAGGCCGCGGCCATCCTGGGCATCACGCCTTTCTGATCGCCCAGCACCCGACCACCCACCATGCACCTGCTCGATCCCCAACACCAAGCTGATGCCATCGAGCAAGCGGCACAAAGGCTGGCCGACGGGGGCTTGCTGGCCATGCCCACCGAAACGGTCTACGGCCTGGCCGCCCGCGCCGATGACGATGCCGCCGTGGCGCGCATCTTCGCCGCCAAGGGCCGCCCGGCCGATCACCCCCTGATCGTGCACGTGCCCAACCAGGCCGCCGCCTTCAGCTTCGTCTCGGCATTTCCGCCCGTCGCACAACGCCTGACCCAAGCCTTCTGGCCAGGCCCGCTGACCGTGATCGTGCCCCGCAACCCCGAGATCGCCACGGCCGCCGCAGGTGGGCATGACACCATCGGCCTGCGCTGCCCGGATCACCCGGTGGCCCGCGCCCTGCTGGATGAATGCGCCAAGCGCGACATCCTCGGGCTGGCCGCGCCCAGCGCCAACCGCTTTGGCCGCATCAGCCCCACGCGGGCCGAACACGTGGTCGAAGAGTTCAAGGGCCAGGGCCAAGGCCTGGACGAAGTCTGGGTGCTCGAAGGCGGCCCTTGCGGCGTGGGCATCGAGTCCACCATCATCGATTGCTCGCGCGGCCACCCCGTGCTGCTGCGCCCCGGCAAGCTCACCCTGGCCGAGATCGAAGCCGTGGCCGGCGAGCCCGTGCAATGGTCCCGCCCCGAGGCGCCGGACCCGCTCGCGCCCAAGGCCTCCGGCACCCTGGAGTCGCACTACGCGCCGCGCGCCAAGGTGCGCCTGATGGACGACGAACGCCTCAACGCCGCGCTGGACGTGATGGAGCCCGAGCTCTCCGCCGCCGTCATCCGCGACCCCCAGCAAGCGCCCCGCATCGCCGTGTACTCGCGCAGCCTGTGGGCCTGGCGCCCCAAGCACAAGGCCATCGTCCACCTGTCCATGCCGGGTGACGCCGCCACCGCCGCGCACGACCTGTTCGCCGACCTGCGCGAGCTGGACGCCACCGGCGTGGAGCTGATCTGGGTGGAGACGCCGCCCGACGACCCCGCCTGGGACGGCGTGCGCGATCGACTCAACCGCGCTGCGGCATCCTGACCCTGCCAGCAGCGTCCTGATAATGGGGGCTCGTGGCCGATTCAAAGGCCTGCCAGCCCGATTGCCCTACTTTACGTGGCAGACTTCGCGACGCCCCGGTGCACCGTTATGCTCTGGGGCTGAGTGCCCTGACCCGACCGTTTGACGGAGATTTCATGTTTCGTTTCCCTGCCTCTGTGATGCCCGTGTCGCTGCGCCTGCTTGGCGCCGCGGCCGTGGTCTGTTCCGCCATGAACCTGGTGGGGTGTGGTGGCGGGAGTCGGGCGAAGGATTACCAGCCAGATCGCATTGTGGTGTTCGGGGATGAAAACAGTGCGTTCACGACCGCGACAGTGAACACGGATACCTCCTACACCATCCACGGCCTGGTCTACACGGTCAACTCGACGCCCGTGTTGCCAGGAACCGTTTATTTCTGCGGCAACCAGACCGCGACGACGGTGTGTGACGCCTCCTCCACAACAGACCTGTTTACCAGCGTAACGAACTTTGTTGCGACCGACACCAACTCCCCTCAGGGCACGGCCTATCGCCTGACCCACGCGGATCCGGTCGACTTCAACCTGCTGACCATGATTGCCGTGGGCACGGGCTCCAACACCGTGTCGGGAACGACGACCGATGGCCTTCCGATGAAGCGCAGCCTGGATGTTGTCTATGACTGCTCCGCTTCTGCAACTTGGATGCAAACCCTCGCTCACGCGTTTGGCAAGGGCTTCCAGGCCGATTGCACCAAGGACCTCGCCGGTGCGGTCACCCACGCAACCTATGGCGCCTACGTGGCTGATATTCAGACGCAGATCAATGCCAGTCTGAACGCTTCCGAGTTGGGGGATGGGACACTGGTGGCCATCTGGGCAGGCCACAACGACATCATCCAAGTTTATGAGAGCGGCACTTACGGCACGATCGACGCGAAGGTGCTGGAGATCAGGAACCGCGCCCAGCTGTTGGCCAACATGGTCATCCAAGTCATGAACACGGGAGCCAAGGTGGTCGTGATCGGCGCGGCCGACCTCGGTTACTCGCCCTACGGCAAGGATAAGAAGGCCGCGATCACGGGCACCCCGGCCTGCGACAGCGGCGTGTCGACCTGCAACGGCGACTTGCAACGCATGGCCAAGGAGTTCAATGACGCGCTGTTGCTGACCGGCTTGAGGGACTATGTCTACCAGGGGCGCAAGGTCGCCTTCATTGACCCGCGTGAGACGACGGATTTCTTGGCAACCAACTCCTCGTACGTCAACGACCGCGTCTGCGATGCCTCCAAGATGGTCCAGCCTGACGGCACCAAAAACAGCGCCGTGCAGTTCTGCAACGCCTTGGGTTTCGTTACCAATGGCAGCACCGCCACCTACCTCTGGGCTGACGACACCCATCCGGCCTGGGTCTTGCACAGCAATATCGGCGTGTCGGCCTACAACCGGGCTGCCAACCAGTTCTGACCCTCACGCCATCACGCGCCCGAACGGCCCCTCAGGCATGCCTGACGGGCCGTTTCTCATTGGTCCTTCATCGCCCACTCCAGCAGCGCCGCCAGTGCCGGCCGCGCCGCATCGGCCTGCGGGTGGTTGACCACGCCCACCACCACCCAGCGCCGGCCTGAGTCGCCTTCCACATATCCGGCCAGCGCGGCCACGCCATCCAGCGAGCCGGTCTTGATGTGGGCCCGGCCGCTCACGTTCTGCAGCTTGCGGGCCGTGCCGTCCAGGCCGGTGATGGGCAGCGAGGCGATGAACTCGGGCATGGTCGGACTGGCCCACATGGCTTGCAGCCAGCGGCCCAGGCAGCGTGCGTTGCTGCGCGCCAGCCGTGACAGGCCGGAGCCGTTGTCCAGCACCAGGGCCTCGCCTTCGCACGCCGAGCGCCCGCTGCCGTCTGGTGTGGCCTGGCGCACCACCTGGCTGACCACCGCACGCGCCTTGTCCAGCGTGGCCGGGCCTGATGCGGGCCCTGACGCGGGCCCTGGCGTGGCCCCGGATGCCGGCACCTCGGCCGAACTGGCCCCCGCGCTCGCCGCAGGCAGATGGGGCAGGGCCATGCTCAACAAGAGCTGCCGCGCCATCACGTTGTTGCTGAACTTGTTGATGTCGCGCACCTGCTGGCCCAGGGGGGCAGAGGCCCAGCTTTGCCACACGGTGGCGTCTGCCGGCCAGTCACCCGCCTTGATGTCGCCGCTCAGCTTGCCCCCCAGCTGGCGCCAGGTGGCATGCAGCAGGCGCGCCGCGTAGTCACCCGGACCTTCGCCTTGCCACAGCACCGGCCAGTCCCTGGCGCCACAGGCAGCGGGGTAGGGCCCTTGCACCGACAGCACCCAGGGGCGGAGGCCATGCTGCGTCCAGCCGCTGGCCGGGCGCATGTCCAGGTTCATGGCTTCACGCCAATCACCGCAAACACCCGTGGCCTTGAGCTGGATGCGGGCCTGCAGGCGGACCTCATCGAGCGCCGGCTCCATGCTCACCCGCACCTGCCCGGGCCGGGCCGCATCAGGCATGACATGCAGGATCACCGACTGGTGGTTGAGCAGCAGGGCATCGGGCCCCGCGTTGTACGGCTTGAAGCCCTGGCCATCGAAGGCCGCCGGGTCGTGCGCCGGCACCTCAAACGCCCCCCGATCGATGAGCAGATCCCCCTTGATGTCCTTGAGCCCGGCGCCACGCCAGCGCGCCATCATCAGCTGCACGTTTTCCAGCACCAGGCCCGGGTCGCCGCTGCCGCGCAGGACCAGCGGCCCATCCAGCTTGCCATTGGGCTTGAGCGGGCCACCGAGGGCCACGTCCGTGCGCCACACATAGGCGGGCCCCAGCGTGCTCAGGGCTGCACCGGTTGTGAACAGCTTCATGACTGACGCCATCTGCCGCACGGTCTGCGCCTGGTGGGCCAGGCGGGCCGGGCCAACATCCACCGGCAGCACCAGCAGCGACACGGCTTCAGCGGGCACGCCGGCGGTCTGCAGCGCCGAGGCGATGGCCGGTGGCAAGGTGGAGGCCGGTTCGGCTGCCCAGGCGCCCTGGTGGAGCTGAGGCAAAACGGTGGCGACGGTGGCGAACAGCGCGAGCAGGGGGAGTCGGGTCATGCCGGTGATCATAGAAGCCCTACACTCCCGCTCATGTCTTCGTCTGCTTCCGTCGCGCCCGTGTTGGTGGCGCTTGACACCGCCACCGACCGCATCCACGCCGCGCTGAGCGTGGGCACCACGGTGCACGCGCTGGATCTGCCCGGCGGCGCCCAGGCTTCCGCCAGCTTGCTGCCCGCATTGCAAGGCCTGTTGGGCCAGGCGGGTCAAACCTGGGCCGATGTGGACGCCATCGCGTTCGGGCGCGGCCCGGGCGCTTTCACCGGGCTGCGTACGGCCTGCTCCGTCACCCAGGGCCTGGCCCTGGCGCTGGGCTGCCCCGTGATCGCGCTCGACACCCTGATGGCCGTGGCCGAACACGCCCGCCAGGCCGCACCGGCCACGCTTGCGGCGGGCGACGTGGTCTGGGTGCTGCAGGACGCCCGCATGGACGAACTCTACGTGGGCGCCTTCCGCTGGGACGGGACGCAATGGCAGATCGAACAGACGGCGCAACTGTGGTCGCTGGACGAGCCCTTGCACCGCTGGGCGCCCGAAGGCGCCATCCAGGCCGGCGTGCGCTGGGCAGGCAACGCCTTGCGCGCCTACCCCGACAAGCTGGCGGCGTTGCACCCCGCGCAATGGCTGGCCCATGGCGAGCCGGCCTTGCCGGCAGGGGTTGCGCTGGCCGAACTGGCCCAACGCGCCTGGCAGCATGGCGACAAGCTGGATGCCGCCCTGGCGCTGCCGCTGTATGTGCGTGACAAAGTGGCCCAGACGACCGCCGAGCGCCAGGCGGCGAAAGCGGCGCCCGCAGTTGGGGCATGATGCGGCCTTCGCATTGACTCCTGACATGACGATCTTGCAGACCCGCTACGTTGACCGCCCCATGACCGAGGCCGACATCCCGGCCGTGATGGCCATGGAGCACGAGGCCTGCCTGCACCCGGTCCATGCCTGGAGCGACGACAACTACCGTTCGTCCATGCGCGCCGCTTACTGGGCGCGCGTGCGCTGCGAGGCCGACACCGGCCGCGTGGTGGCCGTGTGCGTGGCCATGGATGGCGTCGATGAGGTCCACCTGCTCAACATCGCCGTGGCGCGTGACCTGCATGGCCGGGGCATCGCGCGCGATTTCCTTTCGGTGCTGTACGAGCGCTGCCGTCAGCGCCGGGCCGCCTTGCTCTGGCTGGAGGTGCGCCCCAGCAACGAGCCGGCCCTGGCCCTGTACCGACGCGAGGGTTTCGTCGAGGTGGGGGTGCGCAAGAACTACTACCCCGCGGCCCTGGGCCGTGAAGACGCGCTCGTCATGAAGCGTGACATCGACCTGATCAACGGGGCGCGCCATGAGCTGGACTGAACGCCAGCGCGCCATGCTGCGCGAAATGGGCATCCCGCCGTTCTGGCCCGTCCCGGTCGAGCCTGCTGAGGCGCTGCCGGCGCAGGCTGCCGCGCCTCAGTCCGCCGATCTGGATCAGCCCATGCGTCGAGTCGCCGCGGTGGCCGAAGAGGCGATTCAGCGTGCCGCAGGTACGGCTGCACCAGCCGATACGGCCGCGCCGTTTGCCCAGGCGGGTGGGCAGTCAAGTGGGTCATCGAGTGCCCGCCCTGCTGGCCGGCCGCCCGCCGCCCCCGCCCGTTCACCCAGCGCCCAGCCCATCGAGGTGCCGCTCGGCCCCCGCCCTGTAGGCGTCGAGACGATGAGTTGGCCCGCCTTGCGCGAAGCCGTCGCGTCCTGCCAGGCCTGCAGCCTGTGCCAGAGCCGCACCCAGCCCGTGTTCGGTGTCGGCAACGAGCAGGCGCAGTGGATGATCGTGGGCGAAGCCCCCGGCGAGCAGGAAGACAAACAAGGCGAGCCCTTCGTAGGCCGGGCCGGGCAACTGCTCGATCGCATGCTCGCCGCGCTGGACCTGACCCGCGCCGAGGCCGAGTCCACCCGCCAGGTCTTCATCGCCAACGTGCTCAAGTGCCGCCCGCCGGCCAACCGCAACCCGCAGCCGCAGGAGGTTGCGCAGTGCGAGCCCTATCTGCTGCGCCAGATCGCGCTGGTCCAGCCCAAGGTGATCCTGGCCATGGGGCGCTTTGCCGTGCAGTCCCTGCTCAAGTCGGCCGAGCCCATCGGCAAGCTGCGTGGCCGGGTGCACGAGGTGGCCGGTGTGCCGGTCATCGTGACCTACCACCCTGCCTATCTGCTGCGCAGCCCGGCTGACAAGGCCCTGGCCTGGGATGACCTGTGCCTGGCGCGCGAGGTCATGCGCAGCCGGGGTTGATCGTCAAGATCAGGCGCCTGGATCAGACAGACTCCTGGATCAGCCCCTTCAGATCAGCGTGCCAGATCAGTCACCCAGGTAGCGCTGGCGGCGGAACCACCACACCAGGCCGATCCCCACCAGCACCATCAGGCCGCAGGCGATCCAGAAGCCGACCTTGGCGTGGATCAGGGGCAGGGCGTCGAAGTTCATGCCGAAGACGCCGGTGATCAGGTTCAGCGGCAGGAACACGGCCGTCAGCACGGTCAGCGTGCGCATGATGTCGTTGGTGCGGCTGCCCTGGGCTGAGAAGTGCATCTGCACGGCGCTTTCGGCGGAGCTTTCCAGCCGGCGCACATGGCCCAGCACGCGCTCGATGTGCTCTTGCACGTCCTTGGAGCGCACCCGCAGCAGCTCGCGTTCGCGCGAGGCCTGTGCCTCGGTCGGGATGGGCCATTCTTCCAGCGCGTCGATCCATTCCTGCACGGCGCTGCGCTGGTCCTCGCAGGTGTCTTCCAGCATGTGCAGGGTATTGCGCGAATCCAGCAGGGCCTGCCAGTTGGTGAACTGGTTGCGGTTGCTCAGCAGCTCTTGCTGCAGGTAGCCGAACTGCTTGGTCAGCAGGCGGCGCAAGTCCAGGTAGCTGTCCACCATGTGGTTGACGATGCGCAGCATCAGGTCGGCCGGGTTGGGTGGCAGGCGCGAGGTGCTGCCGCGGCCCTCGTGGCGCGGCACCTGGGCGTGGTCCAGCCCGTGGTCGTGCACGGGCGGCAGCACGTTGTCGTCGGTCTGGGCGTCGGCCTGGCCTGAGCTGGCTTGCGCAACTTCGCTGGCATAGCTGGGGCCTTGCGCCAGCACGCTCACGTCCTGCGCATCCTGGCGCGGCGGGTGCGGGATCATCTGGCTCAGGCGCGCCTCGAAGAAGTCGCGCACCGAGCAATCGGCCGGGTGCACGGTCAGCAAGACGCGGTCGAACAGGGCAAAACCCACGGGGCTGGTGTCGATGGCCGCCATGGCCTGGCGCGCACTCGACGCGGTGCCGCGCTCCTCATCCAGGAACAGGCGCTCGGTGCCGTGGCCGGCGGCCAGGCGGCGAAACACCAGCAAGTCGTACCACGAGGTGTAGTCGTACTGCGAAGGCAGTTGCGGGTTGAGCAGATCGGAGATGTGCAGGTCCACCAGCGTGCCGCCTGCCAGGCGATGCAGGTGCTGCTGCACCTGGGGCAGTTGCACCTCGAACACGCGCCGGCTGGTCGTCACCCACAAGAAGCCGTGGGCCGGCAGGGCCTTGGGCCAGTCCGTCAGTTCGGTGAAGTTGTCATTGATCAGGAAAAAACGCACTACCGGCTCCCGGGTCTCCACCCGAGAGCTTATGCGATTTGAGCAGGCGCACCAGCAGGCATCGGCCTGCCCGTCTGCGCTTGTGCCTGGATCAGCCGCGCACTCAGTTGCGCACTCAGCCGCGCAGTTTCTCGGCCGCGTCCAGCGCGAAGTAGGTCAGCACGCCATCGGCGCCAGCGCGCTTGAAGGCCAGCAGCGCCTCCATCATGGTGGCGTCGTGGTCCAGCCAGCCGTTCTGGGCGGCGGCCTTGATCATGGCGTACTCGCCGCTGACCTGGTAGGCGAAGGTCGGCACCTTGAACTCGTCCTTCACGCGGCGCACGATGTCCAGGTAGGGCATGCCGGGTTTGACCATCACCATGTCGGCACCCTCGGCGATGTCCATGGCCACTTCGCGCAGGGCCTCGTCGCTGTTGGCCGGGTCCATCTGGTAGACCTTCTTGTTGCTCTTGCCCAGGTTGGCCGCCGAGCCCACGGCATCGCGGAAGGGGCCATAGAAAGCGCTGGCGTACTTGGCGCTGTAGGCCATGATGCGGGTGTGGATCAGGCCCTGCGACTCGAAGGCGTTGCGGATGGCGCCGATGCGGCCGTCCATCATGTCGCTGGGGGCGACGATGTCCACGCCGGCTTCGGCCTGCACCAGGGCCTGGCGCGTCAGCACGGCCACGGTCTCGTCGTTGAGGATGTAGCCGTTGTTTTTGGGATCTGGATCCAGCAGGCCGTCCTGGCCGTGGCTGGTGAAGGGGTCCAGCGCCACATCGGTCATCACGCCCAGCTCGGGGAAGCGCTGCTTCAACTCGCGCACGGTGCGGGGCACCAGGCCTTCGGGGTTGAGGGCTTCCTGGCCGTCCGGCGTCTTCAGGCTGGCGTCGATCACGGGGAACAGGGCCAGCACGGGCACACCCAGTTCAACGCAGCGCTCGGCCGCGGCGAACAACGGGCCACGCCCCAAACGGGCTACCCCGGGCATCGAGGAGACGGCCTGTGTGCCGTCGTCCTGGTCCAACACGAACACGGGGTAGATCAGATCGGCAGATGTTAGTGCGTGCTCTCTTACGAGGCGACGCGTGAACTCATCCTTGCGCAGGCGACGTGGGCGGTGCTGGGGGAAATGCTGCGAAAAGTTCATTTTGGTCGGACGTTAAAAATCTGTGAAGGAATGCAAAGCGCGCAAAAAAACACGTCCGAAAAGGGTTTTTCCGGACATGGCCTGGAGACATGCCACCCGATCCCATCTATAATTGTTCCTGAATGATACGCCGCAAGGCCTTCATTCCCTGCTTTTCCTCCCTGAGCAGGTGCCTTACCGTGATGACAGCGTTAAGGCTTGAAAGCCCCGGCTCGCGCCGGGGCTCTTTTTTTTCTACCGTGGCATTTGGTAACCCGAGGCCGTGCAGGCAGCTGTTCATAATCCCACCATGAGCAACGCCTATCTCTGGGTCAAGGCCCTGCACATCATCTTCGTGGCCAGCTGGTTTGCCGGCTTGTTCTACCTGCCTCGCCTGTTTGTCAACCTGGCCATGGTGCCGTCTGACAGCCATGCCGAGCGCGAGCGCCTGCTGCTCATGGCCCGCAAGCTCTACCGCTTCAGCAGCCTGCTGATGGTGCCGGCGCTGACCTTCGGTCTCGTGCTGTGGCTTTACTTTGGCATGGGCAAGGGCGGCGGGCAAATCTGGCTGCACCTCAAGTTGATCCTGGTCATAGGGGTGGTGGGCTATCACCACGTTTGTCGCCGGATCCTGCGCGATTTCGAGTCGCTGGCCAACCGCCGCAGCCACCGCTGGTTCCGCGTGTTCAATGAGGTGTCGGTGCTGCTGTTTGCCACGATCGTGTGCCTGGTGGTGCTCAAGCCGGTCATCTCCTGACGCGGGTGTCGGCCCATGTCCGTGCACCGCAGTTCCGCATGGCCTTTGACCTGGGTGGCGGCCGCCCTGATCGTGTACGCCTCGCTGTTCCCCTGGAGCGGCTGGCGCTGGCCCGAGAGCCAGGTCTTCCACTGGGTCTTGCCCAAGCTGGGTTTCGAGGTGGCCAACGACCTGGTGGCCAACATCCTGGGCTATCTGCCTTTTGGTTTGATCATGGGCATTGCCCACCTGCGCAGCGGCAGGGGGCCTCTGGCGGCGGCCCTGCTCACGGTGCTGGCTGGCTCGGCCATGTCCTACCTGGTCGAGCTGATCCAGTACACCTTGCCGTCGCGCGTGCCCTCCATCACCGACTGGATGCTCAACACCCTGGGCATGGCCTGGGGCGCGCTGGCGGCCCTGACCCTCAGTGCGCTGGGCCTGGTCGACCTCTGGCACCGCCTGCGCGAGCGCTGGTTCATTCCGCAGGCCGGGCATGGGCTGGCGCTCTTGTCGATGTGGCCACTGGGCTTGCTGTATCCCACGCCCTGGCCGCTGGGGCAGGGGCAGTTGTTGCCGCGTGTGCGCATCACCCTCATGGAGTGGACGCAGGACACGCCCTTGCAGGAATGGATCCTGCCCGCTGACCCGCTGACCATGTGGGCCTCGTTCCACTCGGCCGTGGTGTCCTCCAGCTGGCTGCCGGTGGTGGAAACGTTGACCACGACCACCGGCTTGCTGGTGCCGATGTGCGTGGCCTGTGCCGTGGCGCGGCCGCGTTCGCTGCGGCTGGCGCTGATGTCGGTGCTGGTGCTGCTGGGCATCGGGGTGACGTCCTTGTCGGCCGGGCTCAATTTCGGGCCGACCCACGCCTTCAGCTGGTTGACGCTGCCCTCTGCCATCGGGATGCTGCTGGGCGCCCTGGGGGGTGCGGTGCTGGTCGGTCGCTCGCGCACCACCTGTGCCGTGCTGGGCGTGCTGATGGTGCTGTCCTTGATCGGGCTCATCCACCTGGCCCCGATGGACCCTTACTATGCGCAAACGCTGCAGGCTTGGGAAAACGGGCGCTTCATCCGCTTCCACGGGCTGTCGCGCTGGATGGGGATCTTGTGGCCCTACGTGGCCCTGGTCTGGTTGATCGGGCGCCTGGCAGGCCGAGAAACCCATCACCCCGATGCCGTCGAGTGAACACCTAAAATGCTGCCATGAGCTATTACCAGCGCCACATCTTCTTCTGCCTGAACCAGCGCATCAATGGCGAGGCCTCCTGCGGCGACCACGCGGCCAAGGACGGTTTTGATCATTGCAAGCAGCGCATTGCCGAGGCCGGTGCCAACGGGCCGGGCAAGGTGCGTGTCAACAAGGCCGGTTGCCTGGACCGCTGTGCCGGCGGCCCCGTGGCCGTGGTCTACCCCGAAGGCACCTGGTACACCTTTGTGGACAAGACCGACATCGACGAGATCGTCGACCGTCATCTGCTCAAGGGTGAAGTGGTCGAGCGCCTGGTGTTGCCACCGGACGTGGGTCGCTGAGCCACCGCGGTCAAGCCCAAAACCATGCTTGGACGCCCCGCCTCCAGCACCATCGACGGGCCCGCCGGCCTGATCGAGGTGGTGGTTGAAGACCCTCAAAGCCCGCCTATCGGCCTGGCCGTGATCGCCCACCCGCACCCCTTGATGGGCGGCACCATGGACAACAAGGTGGTCCACACCCTGGTGCGTGCTTTTGTGCTGGCGGGCTGGCGGGCCGTGCGCTTCAACTTCCGCGGGGTTGGCCAGTCCGAATCCAGCTGGGACGAAGGGCGTGGCGAGACCGTGGACATGATGGCCGTGCTGGGGCATTTCCAGGCTGATCCCGCCATGCGTGGCCTGCCTGTGGCACTGGCCGGCTTCTCGTTTGGCGGTTATGTGGCCGCGCAGGTCTACGCCCGGCTGGCCCAGGCCGCGGCCAACCAGCCGGCCATTGAGGTGCCCGCGCAACTCGTGCTGGTCAGCCCGGCCGTGTCACGCTTCGAGGTGCCGCAGGTGCCGGTGCACACCCTGGTGGTGGAGGGCGAGCAGGACGACGTCGTGCCGCTGGCCAGCATCCTGGAATGGGCGCGCCCTCAAGCGGTGCCCGTCACGGTGATCCCGGGAACGGGGCACTTCTTCCATGGGCAGCTGTCGCGGCTGCGCGAGGTGGTGCTGCGGCACCTGCAGGCGGCCTCGGTGGCGGCCAGCGGGGGCTGAGTGCCTGGCCCTGGTTTGCCTGCCTGATCCACCCGCCCGCGTCTGCGCATCTTTTGCTTTCAGCTTCTCATCGCGTGTCAATACGCTGTGTGTTGACCCTCATCCCCGTTTTTGCAGGCCTTGTATTTCCGGCCAATGGACCCCATATCGACGCATGCCCATCACCATCCCTTCCATGCCCCGCGCCCTGATGCTGGCTCTGACGCTGACCGCGCTGACCGCATCGGCATCCGCCAGCACCTCGCCGGCCAAAGCCCCCGTGCCCGCGCCGCAGGTGCCCGTCGTGTCGGCGCCTGTGGCGTCCGGCATGTTCTCGCAGCCTGCCGTGGCCATGCCCCTGCCGCCCGAGATCGCCGCGCGCGCCTTCATCCTGCAGGACATGGGCTCGCGCCAGACCCTGGCCGCGCGCAATGCCGACACGCCCGTCGAGCCCGCCTCGCTGACCAAGCTGATGAGCGCCTATCTGGTGTTCCAGGCCCTGCAAAACGGCAAGCTGAGCCCCACCAAGGAGCTGACCATTTCGGACCGCGCCTGGCGCACCGGCATGAACGGCGTCTCGCGCTCGTTCATGGAGGTCAACAACCGCGTCAAGGTTGACGACCTGATCAAGGGCATGGTGGTGCAAAACGGCAATGACGCCACCGTGGCGCTGGCCGAAGGCGTGGCCGGCTCGGTCGAGGCCTTTGTCGAGATGATGAACCGCCAGGCCCAGGTGTTTGGCCTGAAGGCCACCCACTTCGCCAACCCCGAGGGCCTGAGCACCCGGGGGCATGTCAGCACCGCGCGCGAGCTGTCCATCATCGCCGCGCGCCTGCTCACCGATTACCCCCAGGCGCTGGCCTATTTCAGCCTCAAGGAGTTCAGCTACAACGGCTACCGCCAGCTCAGCCGCAACCTGCTGCTGCACCGCGACCCGACTGTGGACGGGCTGATGACCGGCTACACCGATGCGGCCGGCTACGGCCTGGTTGCCACCGCACACCGCACGGCGCAGGGCAGCGAGCGGCGCCTGATCAGTGTGGTGCTGGGCGCCGTTTCGCCTGAAACCCGGGCCAACGAGAGCCAGAAACTGCTCAACTGGGGCTACAGTGCGTTTGACGTGGTCAAGCTGTTCGATGCCAACCAGAGTGTGGCCACGGCCCGGGTCTGGAAGGGCCAGTCCGGCACGGTGCGGCTGGGGGCCACGCAGCCCGTGCTGGTGGTGGTGCCGCGCGGCCAGGGTCGCACCGTGCAGACCAGCTTGACGCGAAATGACCCCTTGACGGCGCCCCTGACCCGCGGGCAAACGGTGGGCACCTTGACGATCACCCTGGGCAACCAGCCCTGGCAGACGCTGCCGCTGCAGGCCCTGGAGGCCGTGCCCAGCGCAGGCTGGCTGGGCCGCATGTGGGATGCCGTTCGCCTGGGCATCCAGTAAGTTGTTTCGCACCGGTTTTTGTAGAAGAAGGAGGCCGACATGAGTCAGCCAGATCACACCCCCGCCAACCCGTACATCCCGCCCGAGCAGTCGCTGATCGAGTACCCGAGCGCCTTCCCGATCAAGGTGATGGGCGCGCACCAGGAAACCTTCGTGGAGGCCGTGGTGGCCATCGTGCTCGAACACGACCCGGGTTTTGACGCCTGCACCATCGAGCGCCGCCCCAGCAGCAGCGGCAACTACCTGGGCTTGACCATCACCGTCACGGCCACCAGCCGCACGCAACTGGACAACATCTACCGCGGATTGACCGCCCACCCCCTGGTCAAGTACGTGCTGTAAGCCCCCGGCGCGGGCTGTCACGCCCGCGGCATACAATCGATCGGTTTTGGCCGGCGCGCCTGTCACTCTGCCGAGTGAGGTGCCTCGGCCCTTTGTTTGAAGGATATTGCCGTGTTTATTTCCGAAGCCTATGCCCAGGCCGCTGCCCCTGCCGCAGGTGCGCAGGGTGGTTTGATGAGCTTTCTGCCCCTGGTCCTCATGTTCGTGGTCCTGTACTTCGTCATGATCCGCCCGCAGATGAAGCGCCAGAAAGAGACCAAGGCCATGCTCGACGCGCTGGCCAAGGGCGACGAAGTCGTCACGCAAGGTGGCGTGATCGGCAAGATCACCAAGATCGGCGAGACCTTTGTCAGCGTGGAAGTGGCCAATGGCGTGGAGCTGCAACTGCAGCGCGTGGCCATCGTCCAGGTCCTGCCCAAGGGCTCCTACAAATAAGAAGCAACCCGCGCAAGCGGGCAGTCAGTCGAGGATTTCATGAACCGCTATTCCTGGTGGAAGTACCTGATCATCGCCGTGGCCCTGTTCATCGGCCTGATCTACACCTTGCCCAACTTCTTTGGTGAAGCGCCGGCCGTGCAGCTCTCCAGTGGCAAGGCCACGGTCAAGCTCAATGCCGAGGCCGTGGCCAAGGTGGAGTCGGCCCTCAAGGATGGCGGCGTGACGGCTGACTTCGTCGAGTTCGACGGCAGTTCGGTGCGGGCCCGCTTCAAGGACACCGACACCCAGCTCAAGGCCAAGGACCTGTTGATCAAGGCCTTCAACCCGGACGCCACGGACCCGCACTACATCGTGGCGCTGAACCTGCTGTCGCGCTCGCCTTCGTGGCTGCGTGCGCTGCATGCCCAGCCCATGTACCTGGGCCTGGACTTGCGCGGTGGCGTGCACTTCCTGATGCAGGTGGACATGAAGGCCGCGCTCACGCAGAAGCTCGAGAGCCTCAGCGGTGACATGCGCACCCTGTTGCGCGACAAGGACATCCGCCACAGCGGCATCCGCCGTGACGGCCAGCAGGTGATCGTGCGCTTCCGTGACGAGGCCGGCCGCAAGGCTGCCCGCCCGGTGCTGAACGATGGCTTGCTGGACCTGGTCTGGTCCGACGGCACCGATGAATCCGGTGACCTGACCCTGGTCGGCAAGCTGACCCCGAAGTCCGAGCGCGCCATCCAGGATCAGGCCATCAAGCAGAACATCACCACCCTGCACAACCGGATCAATGAACTCGGCGTGGCCGAGCCCGTGATCCAGCAGCAGGGCGCCGACCGCGTCGTGGTGCAGCTGCCCGGCGTGCAGGACACCGCCAAGGCCAAGGACATCATCGGCCGCACCGCCACCCTGGAAGTGCGCATGGTCGATGACAGCACCGAAGCGCAGGCCGCGCTCAGCGGCGCTGGCGCCGTGCCCTTTGGCGACGAACGCTATCTGGAGCGTGGTGGCCTGCCCGTCATCGTCAAGCGCCAGGTCATCCTGACGGGTGACAACCTGACCGACGCGCAAGCCGGCTTCGACGAAAACCACGAAGCCGCCGTGCACCTGACGCTGGACGCCCGTGGCGCCCGCATCTTCCGCGACATCACCCGCGAAAACGTGGGCAAGCGCATGGCCATCCTCTTGTTCGAAAAGGGCAAGGGCGAGGTCGTGACGGCGCCGGTGATCCGTGGAGAGATCGGTGGCGGCCGCGTGCAGATCTCCGGCCGCATGAGCACGGAAGAAGCCAATGACACCGCGCTGCTGCTGCGCGCCGGCTCGCTGGCCGCCCCGATGGAGATCATCGAAGAGCGCACCGTCGGCCCCAGCCTGGGCGCCGAGAACATCGCGCAGGGCTTCAACAGCCTGATCTACGGTTTTGCCGCGATCACGGTGTTCATGATCTTTTACTACATGCTGTTTGGCGTGTTCTCGACCATCGCCCTGTCGGTCAACCTGCTGCTGCTGGTGGCCGTGTTGTCCATGCTGCAGGCTACGCTGACACTGCCCGGTATCGCCGCCATTGCGCTGACCCTGGGCATGGCCATTGACTCGAACGTGCTGATCAACGAGCGGGTGCGCGAAGAGTTGCGCAACGGCTCGGCGCCGCAGTCGGCGATCGCCGCCGGTTACGAGCACGCCTGGGCCACGATCCTGGACTCCAACGTGACCACGCTGATCGCCGGCCTGTCGCTGCTGGCCTTTGGCTCCGGCCCGGTCAAGGGCTTTGCCGTGGTGCACTGCCTGGGCATCCTGACGTCGATGTTCTCCGCGGTGTTCTTCTCGCGCGGCCTGGTCAACCTCTGGTATGGCCGTCAAAAGAAGCTCAAGAGCGTGTCCATCGGGCAGGTCTGGAAAGCCCAGCAATAAGAGGGAGCACACACCATGGAATTCTTCCGCATCAAGCGCGACATCCCCTTCATGCGCCACGCGTTGGTCTTCAACGCGATTTCTTTCCTGACCTTTGCGGCCGCCGTCTTCTTCCTGGCGACGCGTGGCCTGCACCTGTCCATCGAGTTCACCGGTGGCTCGCTGATCGAGGTGCAGTACGCGCAGAGCGCCGACATCGCCAAGGCGCGCACCGCCATCGAGAAGCTGAATTACGGCGAGGTGCAGGTGCAGAACTTCGGCTCCTCGCGCGACGTGCTGATCCGCATCCCGCTGCGCGCCGGCATGAAGCAGGGTGACGTGGTCAACCAGGTGTTCGGTGCACTGTGCACGGCCGAAGGTGGCCAGGTCACCAAGCAGGATGCCGACAAGGGCCCCACCCAGGTCTGCCAGGCGGGTGCCACCCAGCCTGTGAACCTGCAACGCAGTGAGTTTGTCGGCCCGCAGGTCGGTGACGAGCTGGCCCACGACGGCGCCCTGGCACTCGGCGTGACCGTGCTGGGCATCATGATCTACCTGGCGATGCGCTTCGAGTGGAAGTTCTCGGTCGCGGCCATCATCGCCAACCTGCACGACGTCGTCATCATCCTGGGCTTCTTCGCCTTCTTCCAGTGGGAGTTCTCGCTCTCCGTGCTGGCGGCGGTGCTGGCGGTGCTGGGTTACTCGGTGAACGAGTCGGTGGTGATCTTCGACCGGATCCGTGAAACCTTCCGGCGCATGCGCAAGCTCAACACGCACGAGGTGATCGACCATGCCATCACCAGCACCATGAGCCGCACGATCATCACCCACGGCTGTACCGAAATGATGGTGCTGGCCATGCTGATCTTCGGCGGCCCGACGCTGCACTACTTTGCGCTGGCACTGACCATCGGCATCCTGTTTGGCATCTACTCGTCGGTCTTCGTGGCCGCGGCCATCGCGATGTGGCTGGGCGTCAAACGTGAGGATCTGATTAAAACGGGTAAAAAAGACCTCGATCCCAACGATCCGCACGCCGGCGCGGTGGTGTAGAGTCTTTGGCAGTATTTGAATAAATCCAGCCTGGCCGGGGAGGCTGTCACCCGGCCGGCTGCACTACTGCCACATCCATGACTGTTGGTTCACACCGCGCGCTGGCGCTGACGGCCCGCGTCTGCTTCCTGGAGTCCCTGGCCAAAGGCGTGGGCGCCCTGGTGCAGGCCTCGCTGGAGGGTGCCCGGATGCTGTCCATGCAGTCGGCCGAGGCCACGCTGCGCCAGCGTCGTCAGGATCTGGTGCTGGACCTGCCCCGCGCCACCGCGGCTTGGCAGGCCGAGATCGACAAACGCATCCACGACGCCCTGCGCGACCTGCGCACCGGGCGGCCGGTTAGTTTGCGGCCTTTGGGCAACGGTGAACCCAAGATCGACATCCCCTTGAGCCTGGTCGACGACAGCGACATGGACCGTGACCTCACGGCCTCGCGCCTGTCGCAGGCTGTGTCCGACCTGACGGGGCAGGAGTACACCGACCTCAATGCGCGCCTGCAAGCCGTGGGCGGGCAGGTGGAGTTGGCCAATGGCCAGGTGGACGTGCTGGCACCCCAATGGCTGGCCAAGGGCGTGGTCGAGGGCTGGCTGGCGGCCGGCATGACGATCGCACATTGGGCCACGCTGCAGACGGTGCTGCAAAACGAGGTGTCGCACTGGGCCCAGGAGGCCTACCACCACGCCAACCGCGTGTTGCTGGACCACGGGGTGCGCCCGGAAATCGACCTGCGCCCCTTCATCAAGCGCACGCGTGACAGCGGCCAGCCCCGCGCCACCGCGCCGGGCGGCCTGGGCGGCCCCGCGCCGCACCGTGGGCCGGGGGTGGGGCAGCCCCCATCCGGCAACAGCGGCCTGCAGCCCCTGGGCCAGGCCTACGACGAAACCCACATGCTGACGGAAACCCCGGGCATGCGTGCCCCCGCGCAGCAGCAGGTGGTGCTCAGCAAGCTCAACCAGGTGGTCTCGCGCCAGGTGCCCGGTTTTGCGCCAACGGCACCCGTGCAGGCGCCCGTGGCCCTCAGCCCGGGACTGGGGCAGGCCATCCAGGCGGTGGACCAGGTGGTGCGCCGGCATGCCGAGGACCAGCAGGGGCAGATGGTCAGCACGCCCGCGGCCTTGCTTCAGGATCTGCAACAGAGCAAGCAGGCGCTCAAACAAGCGGCCTCCACGCCGGTCGAGCGCGCCACCATCGAGATCGTGGCCCTGTTGTTCCAGGCCATCCTGCAGGAAGAGCGCCTGCCCGCCGCCATCCGGGTGTGGTTCGCACGCTTGCAGATGCCGGTGTTGCGCGTGGCCGTCAGCGAGCCGGACTTTTTTGCCACCACCAGCCACCCGGCGCGCGTGCTGATCGACCGCATGGGGGCCTGCGTGATGGGCTTCGTGTCCGGCGCGCAGGAGCATGACGACGCCCTGCACCGCGAAATCAAGCGCATCGTGCAGGTGGTGGAGGCTTACCCCGATACCGGTCGGCGCGTGTTCCAGACGGTGCTCACCGAGTTCGAGCGCTTTCTGGAGAGCTATTTCCGCGAGCACAACGAGGCCAGCCGCAAGGGGGTCTCGCTGGCGCAGCAGGTTGAGCAGCGCGAAACCTATGCCATCCAGTACACCATCGAGCTGCGCAAGATGCTCGAAGGCGTGCCGGTGCACGAAGGCGTGCGCGAGTTCCTGTTCAAGGTCTGGGCCGATGTGCTGGCGCACAACGCCGTGCAGACCAGCCAGTCCAGCGATGAAACCCGGGCGCTCAAGAAGGCGGCCGCTGATCTGATCTGGTCGGCCAGTGCCAAGACCTCGCGCGAAGAGCGCGCCGATGTGCTGATGCGCCTGCCGCCGCTGCTGAAAACCGTGCGCGAAGGCATGGCCCGCTCCGGCGTGGCGGTCGAGAAGCAGGACGAGCACATCCAGTCGCTCAACACGGCGCTCGCGGCGGCCTTCTCGGCCCGCTCGGCGGCCTTGTCGGCGGCGCACCTGAAAGCGGTCACCGACCGCCTGGAATCGTTGTCTGATGTCTTGCCTGACATCGGCGAGGTCGAGCTTGATGAGCAGACTTTGCGTGATTTGTCTGGACATGAGAGCGATAACCTGGAGATCGTGGCAGAAGGCGGCACGATGCCGACGCCGGCCATGATGGGCTGGGCCCGCGACCTGCAGGTGGGCGCTTGGTTCAAGCTGGACTACCGCGGCCACACCGAATCGGTCCAGCTGGCCTGGCAGGGCTTGCAAAAGCAGCTGATCCTGTTCGTGTCACCCAATGGTCGCGGGGTGCTGTTCCAGCTGCATCGCCTGGCCGCCTTCCTGCAGGCCGGCTTGCTCGTGCCTGTTGAAGATGAGCCATTGACCACCCGCGCCACGCGTGAAGCGCTGGCCAAGCTCGACGCCGACCCTGCGCGCCTGCTGAGCTGAAGCGGGTTCGTCCCTCGGAACAGGCTTCCGAGAAATACGACACGAACCCGCCTTTATTCCTTCCACTTGGTGGAATCCCTTCTGTCAGCATTCCGATGTAAGAGTCTCGGAGTGCGGAATGTTTTTTCGACGCCAGTCACATGATGGTTCGCAGTGGGTCACGGTGATCCAGGATGGATCGGCTGTGCACGCTGCGCAAGTGGCGTACAACGCCGAGGGCCGCCCCTGCGTGAGCTGGATGTGGCAGGGCGAGGCCGATGGCATCGGCGCAGGGCTGCGCACCTTGCAGGCTGCCAAGCGCCTGCGGGGCTGTTCGCTGGTGGGGGTGCTGGGTCGCCAGCACTACCGCATGCTCGCCACGGACACGCCCGACGTGCCTCGCGGGGACTTGCGCGACGCCATGCGCTGGCACCTCAAGGAGCAGGTGGACTTTCCGGTGGACGACGCCGTGCTCGATGTGCTGGACGTGCCCCAGAGCACGCTGCGCAGCAGCAGCGCCGTGATGAGCTTCCTGATCTCGCGCGCGGACTACACCACCATCGAACTCGCTGCGGATGACCTGGGCCTGAACTGGACGGCCCTGGACGTGCCGGAAACGGCCTTGCGCAACCTGTGCGCCCTGGCCGAAGAGGGCGAAAAAGCCCATGCCTTGATGGTGTTCGGCGACGCGCACGGCATGCTGGTCATCACGCTCAAGGGCGAGCTGCTGATGGCCCGCCACATCGAGGTGACGCTGTCGGCGGTGACCGGTGACGAAGAAACGCGCGGTGCAGCGCTCAGCCGTGCCGCCCTGGAAATCCTGCGCACGGTGGACACCTTCGAGCGCATGCACAGCCAGGTCCACCTGTCGTCGATGACGGTGGCGTTGCCTCCCGGCTGCGGTGAAGGCGCGCTGGAGATGCTGTCCGAGCTGATCTACGTGCCGCTGACGGCCATGGATCTGCGGCAATGGTTTGACCTGGACGCCCTGGGCGAGCGCGCCGACGTGCTGGCGCAAGGGGCCACCTTCAGCGAGTTGTGCGTGCTGGGCGCGGCCTTGCGTGCCCATGCGAATTTTGCCGAACGGGTGCAGTTGCAATTGCTGGACCCCAACAGCGTGCTGGGCCAGGCCCCGCCCTGGGGGGCTTTGCTGGGCGTGCGTGTGGCTGCGGGCGTGCTGGCGCTGGGCCTGGTGGCGGGGCTGGGCCTGCGGGCGGCAGCCAGTGCGATCGGCATGCGCGCCACCCAGACCGAGCAGGACATCAACGTCCTGCGCATGGCCGCCGCAGCCAACCCGCCTTCGCCCATCGTGAAGGAACTGGAAGGCCTGCGCCAGAAGGAGGCGCAGCAGCGCCAGGTGCAGGACGCCCTGCAGGGCAGCATGGTGTGGGCTTCGCAAGGCTATTCGGACTACCTGATGGCCCTGGGCCGCCAGACCTATCCCGGCGTGTGGATCACCGGCCTGAGTGTGCAGGGTGATGGCAGCGACATCGTGCTGACGGGCCGCACCACCAGTGCGTCGGTGCTGCCCGGCTACCTGCAGAAGCTGGGTGCCGAGGAGCGCTTCAAGGGCCGCCGTTTCGCGCAGCTGGAGATGACCGCGGTGGACGGCACCGGCGGCATGGTCGAAGGCGTGGTGCAGTTCACGCTCAAGGGCCTGCGCAAGGACCAGGGCGACACGACCACGCGCGAAGCCGCGCTGCGCGCGGTGAGCCGGGCGACCGAAGAAGCCAACAGAGAGGCACAAAAGAAATGAGTGCAATGCATCGCACCCTGGTGCCCTTGATCCAGACCCGCTGGCGACAGGGCCGCCGCCTGTTTGACGCGCGCCTGCTCAATGAGCGCCGCTTGATCATCGTGGCCGTGGTCGCCCTGATCTGGTTCGTGCTCGATTCGACCCTGGTGACCCCGGCGTTCAAGCAGTTTGCCGAGGCGAGCAAGCGCAGCAAGGCGGCCCATACCGACCGTGATGCGCTGGTGCTGGAAACCCAGCGCCGCAAGCAGGACATGGCCCTCAAGGAAGTCGAGGCCAAGCAGGAAATCACGCGCATCAAGGAGCGCATCGAGCGCAGCAAGCAGGCGCTGGCCCAGCAACAGGCCATGCTGATCTCGGCGCGCGAGATGCGCAGCCTGCTGGAGGGCTTGCTGGTTCAGAACGGGCGCCTGCAGCTGGATGTGATGCGGACCTTGCCGCCCGAAGACGTGAAGTTCGCCCCTGTGCCCGGCGTGGCCCTGTCGCAATCCATGCTGTACAGGCAGAGCATGGAGGTGGGCGTGTCGGGCAGCTTCATCGAGGTGCTGACCTGGTTGCGCAGCGTGGAGGCCTTGCCTCGCAAATTGTTGTGGGACGGGCTGACGCTCAAGACCAATGACCGTGGGGTGGTGAGCCTGAACATGCGTGTTCACACCTTCAGCCCCGATCGGGATGCCCTGGAGATCTCGCCATGAGACACAGCGTGCGCACTTGCGTGAATGGCTGGCTGGCGCTGCTGGCCCTGCTGCCCTTGCTGGCGATGTCCGCCGAGCCGGATCTGCGCGGCGTGGGTGACCCGACCAGGCCGCCGCCCGGCGTCTGGGCACACCAGCTGGGCGCGGCGACGGGCAGCTCGCCCGAGGAGGCCGCTTCAGCGGCTGCGGCGGCCTCTGCCGCCAGTGCAGCGGCCGCCGAGGCCGAGGCCACCGCCCGCGCCTTGACCGTCACGGCCATTCGCATCGACCTGGCCACGGGCGAGGGCGTGGCCGTGGTGGGTGAAGACGTGGTGAAGGTGGGTGACAAGGTACGGGGCATGACGGTCGTGGCCATCACGCACGACGCGGTTCAGCTCAAGGGCCCGAAAGAATCCAGGCGGCTGGTGCTGCCCGACGTGATCGAATCAAGCAGGGCTGCTGCCCGTGCCGCCAAGCGCGGTCGAAAGGAAAGAAAATGAAGTCATTGCACACCATCCCGGGCGCGCTGGTTCTGGGCTTGAGCATGGCTGGGGGAAGCGGGGCCCATGCTGCCAATGTCGATGAGTCGGGCTTGGGCGAGTCCCTCGCACTGGCCGGCCGCATGAGCACGAGCTTGAACTTGTCGCAGATGCAGGCGGCCTTGCAGGCGCGCCCACCGGCCGCAGGGCCGGCGAGCGCCAGGCAGGGTGAGGCCCGTTTCGACCTGGCCGTGCGCAATGCGCCGGCCGCACAGGTCTTTGCGCAGATCGGTGCCGGCAGCAACTACAACATGCTGGTGCCTCCCGACATCACGGGCACCATCAGCCTGACCTTGAAGAACACCACTATGCACGAAGCGCTCGACACCCTGCGCGAGATGTATGGCTATGACTACCGCATCACCGGCAACCGCGTGTTCGTGGCGTCGAACACCGTGCAGACGCGCTTGTACCGCATCAACTACCTGCCCGGCCGCCGCGTTGGTTCGTCGGAGTTGAGCATCTCGTCGGCCGCGCAGGCCAATGCCTCGGGTGCTAACGCCAATTCAGGCACGGGCGCCACGGGCAGCACCGGCACGCCCACCGGGACGACCGGCAGTGGCGGCAACAGCCTGACCTCGTCGGTGCGCACCACCTCGGATGCGGACTTCTGGAAGGACGTGAGCGAATCGCTCACCTCGATGATCGGCAGCAAGGATGGCCGCAGCGTGACGATCAATGCCGGTGCCGGCGTGATCCTGGTGCGCGCGACACCCGCCGAGTTGCGCCAGGTCACCGAGTACCTGCGTGCCGTGCAGATCACCATCGAACGCCAGGTGATGCTCGAAGCCAAGATCGTCGAGGTGCAGTTGTCCAAGGGCTCGGAGACGGGCATCAACTGGGGTGCCTTCCGCTCGCAAGGTGTGGACGGCCATTTGGGCCTGCTCAACCTGGCGCCGGGCACGACCCTGACGGGCTCCGTGCTGAGCAACAGCAATGTGTCGGTCACGCCGGGCACGGGTGTGAGCTCGACCAGCACCGGCAAGGGCTTCTATGGCCTGGCCATCCAGACGCCGAACTTCGCCGCGCTGCTCTCCTTCCTGGAAACGCAGGGCAATGTGCAGGTGCTCTCCAGCCCCCGCATCGCCGCGCTCAACAACCAGAAGGCCGTGTTGAAGGTGGGCAGCGACGACACCTTCGTGACCTCGGTGACCAACAACGTCACGACCTCGAACAATGGCAACACCGTGAACTCGCCGACGGTGGGCACCAAGACCTACTTCAGCGGCATCTCGCTGGACGTGACACCACAGATCGACGACAGCGGCACGGTGATGCTGCATGTGCACCCCGCCATCAGCGTGGCCACGACCAAGAACCTGTCGCTGCAACTGGGCGATGCCGGTACCTACCAGGTGCCTGGCGTGGCCATCTCGATCAACGAGACCGACAGCATGGTGCGCGTGCGTGATGGCCAGATCGTGGCCATCGGCGGGCTGATGCAGCAGTCGGGCAACAGCAGCACGGCCGGCTTGCCCATCCTGAGCGATGCCCCCGTGGTGGGCAACCTGTTTCGCTACAAATCGACCAGCAACACCAAGCGCGAGCTGGTCATCCTGATCAAGCCGACCGTGATCAGCGACGATGGCAATGGCGCCAACCCGGTGGTCCCTGCGACGCCGTTGCTGGATCAGGAAACCGCGTCCAACTAAGGGGGGCAGGCCATGTCACGCCCACAAAAATTCAGGCTCGGTGACCTGCTGGTCCAGGACAAGCTCGTTACCGAAGAACAGTTGAACCAGGCGCTCGGCGAGCAGCGCGGCAGTGGCCGCAAGCTCGGGCAGGTGCTGGTGGACCACGGCTGGATCACCGAAGCGCAGATCGCCAAGGCGGTGGCGCGCCAGCTGCGTGCGCCTTACATCGACCTGGCGCACTTCCCTTTGCGGCCGGAGCTCGCGCAGCTGCTGCCCGAAGCCCACGCACGGCGCATGCACGCCATCGTGCTGGACGACCCTCCCAGCGGCCTGATGGTGGGCATGGCCGACCCGACGGACATCTACGCCTTTGATGAAATCGGGCGCCTGCTCAAGCGCAGCATCGACCTGGCCGTCATCACCGAGACGCACCTCCATGCCGCGCTGGACCGGGTCTACCACAGCACCGAAGAAATCGAAGGCCTGGCGCGCGAGCTGACCACCGAGCTGGCTGGCGCGGAAACCGATCTGGGCGATTTGCTGGGTGTGGACTCGACCAGCAATGAAGACGCGCCCGTGGTGCGCCTGCTGTACTCGGTCTTCGAGCAGGCATTGCGCCTGCGCGCCTCCGACATCCACATCGAGCCGCAGGAAAAGCAGCTGCGCATCCGCTTCCGCATCGACGGTGTGCTGCATGTGCAGACAGAAGCCGACCCCAAGATCTCCAGTGCCGTGGCGCTGCGCCTGAAGCTGATGTCGGGCCTGGACATTTCGGAGAAGCGCCTGCCGCAGGACGGCCGCTTTGCCGTGCGCCTCAAAGATGGCACGGTCGACATCCGTATCTCGACCATGCCCGCGCAATATGGCGAGTCGGTCGTGATGCGTCTGCTCAGCCAGAGCACCGGCATGCTGGACCTGGAGAAGATGAAGATGCCGGCGCCCATGCTGGCTGCGCTGCGCCGCGCCATCGACAAGCCCAGCGGCATGATCCTGGTGACCGGCCCGACCGGCTCCGGCAAGACCACGACCCTGTACGGCGCGCTCAACGCCTTGAACAGCACCGAGCGCAAGATCATCACCGTGGAAGACCCGGTGGAATACCGCCTGCCCGGCCTCAACCAGGTGCAGGTGATGGAGAAGATCGACCTGGGTTTTGACCGTGTGCTGCGCGCCGCCTTGCGTCAGGACCCGGACGTGATCCTGGTGGGTGAAATCCGGGACAAGGCCACGGCCGAGATCGGCCTGCGTGCCGCGATGACGGGTCACCTGGTCTTGTCCACGCTGCACACCAACGATGCGGCGTCGACGCCGGCCCGCCTGATCGACATGGGGGTGCCCCGCTGGATGGTGGCCCTGTCGCTGCAACTGGTGGTGGCCCAGCGCCTGGTGCGCACGCTTTGCCAGGCTTGCGCCGTGCCGCACGAGCCCACGCCGCAGGAGCACACCTGGCTGCGCAGCCTGCTGGGTGCGGAGGCTGACAACGCCACCTACAAGTTCGGCAAGGGCTGCCCCGAGTGCAACCACTCCGGCTTCCGCGGCCGTACCGGTGTCTACGAGTTCCTGGAGATGAACCTGGGCCTGATCGACGCCCTCAACCACCCCGAGCCCGGCGTGTTTGCCAAGGCGGCCCGCGCGCACATGGGCGGGCACACGCTGCGCCGTGATGCGGCCCGGCTGGTCGTGGAAGGCCGCACCACGGTCGACGAGGCCATGCGGGTGAGCGCCGAGGTTGACGAATGAGTCGCTTCACCTATGTGGCCAAAGGGCCGCACGGCTCGATACAAGGCACGCAGGACGCGGCCTCGGCTGCGGCGTTGGCCGGTGAGCTTCAAGCCAAAGGCCTGGTCCCGCTGAAGATCACGCCCGATGGCCCGGTCACGCCCAGCGCCGGGGGCGGGGCGCCCAGCGGGGCCATGGCCACGCCGGAGTTCATGAAGCCCAAAGTGCTGCCCATGGACGTGATGATGTTCGCCAAGCAGCTCTACACGCTGTTCAAGGCGGGTGTGCCCATCCTGCGGGCCCTGGCCGGCCTGCAGGAGACCACGCAGAACGCCACGCTCAAGGAAGTGCTGCTGGACCTGCGCCGCAACCTGGAGGGCGGCGTGGAGCTGTCCGCCTGCATGGCCCAGCACCCCAAGGTGTTCGATGGCTTCTTCGTGGCCATGGTCAAGGTGGGCGAGGCATCCGGCCGCCTGGAAGAAATTTTTCTGCGCCTGTCCGAGCACATCGGCTTCGAGCTGTTCATGCGCCAGCAGGTGAAGTCGGCCACGCGCTACCCCAGCTTCGTGGTCATGGCCATGGTGGGCGCCCTGGGTGTCATCAACATCATGGTGATCCCCGCTTTTGCCAACGTCTTCAAGTCGCTGGGCTCCGAGTTGCCCTTGCCGACCAAGATCCTGGTGGCCACCTCCAATTTCACCATCCAGCACGGCTGGTCCCTTCTCGGGGCGGCGGTGGCGAGTTTCTTCATCTGGCGCCATTGGAAGAGCACGCCAGAGGGCAAGCTGGAGTGGGACCGCATCGTGCTGCGCATCCCGGTGGTGGGCAACATCGTGACCAAGGCGGCACTGGCACGGTTCACGCGAGCCTTCGCCCTGTCCTTGCGCAGCGGCGTGCCGCTGGAGCGCGCGCTCATCGGCGTGGCGCAAACCGCGGACAACGCCTATTTGACGCAACAGATCGATCAGATGCGCGACCACATCATGCGCGGTGAAACCCTGGCGCGCGCGGCGGCCGGTACCGGCATCTTCACGCCCATGGTGCTGCAGATGATCGCCATCGGTGAAGAAACCGGCATGGTCGACGAACTGCTGGAAGAGGTGGGCGAGCTCTACACCGAAGAGGTGCAGTACTCGCTCAAGACGCTGTCGCAGCAGATCGAGCCCATCCTGATCGTGTTCATGGGCGGCCTGGTGCTGATCCTGGCGCTGGGCGTGTTCCTGCCGATGTGGAACCTGGGCAGCGCGGCCATGAAGCATCATTGATCAAAGGCGTACAACATGAAGCAAAAGCAAGACGGCTTCACGATGATCGAGCTGATCGTGGTCATCGTCATCCTCGGCATCCTGGCGGCCGTGGCGCTGCCCAAGTTCCTGGACTTGTCCGGGGATGCCAAGGCGGCCGCGTTCAAAGGCATGACGGCCACGGTGACGAGTGCGATGACGGTCAACTACGGCGGGTGTTCGGCAACAGGCCACTCGACCAGTGGCGCCAACGCGGCCAAGTGCAAGACGGTGCGCTATTGCGACGACATCATCGCCGTGATGGTGCAGCCGATCGATGCAACCGAGTACACCATTTCGCACACTGATCTGACCACGAGCAATGGCAGCACGGGCACCTGCACGATGACGCAGGTCAGCACCGGCAACACTCTGGCGTTTTCGGGCATTTCTGCCGGAAATCCATGACCAAACAAATTCGAGGCAATGCTAAAGCTTGCCAAGAAGTGGACGAAAACGTGTTCAACCGTGCAATTTTGATAACGCCGGGCTGCACGACCGGCTACCCTGAAACGGCCTTCATCCAAACGCGAGGTACTGATATGAAACGCAACCAATCCGGCTTCACCATGATCGAATTGATCGTGGTCATCGTCATCCTGGGCATCCTGGCGGCCACGGCCCTGCCCAAGTTCATTGACCTGAGTGGCGATGCCAAGACGGCTGCCGTCAAGGGCATGGCAGGCTCGGCCAACAGTGCCATGTCCGTCAATTACGCGGGTTGCGCGGCCAATGGCCAGGTTGCGGCAAGCGGCAAGTGCGTGGCCATCACCAACTGCACCGACGTGAGCAACCTGATGCAGACGCCCCTGACCGGCTACACCGTGACCTCTGCCGCCATCGCATCGCCCGTTGGAACGGCCGTGACCTGCACGCTCACGGACGACACGGACGCCACCAAGACGGCCACCTTCACGGGCATCCGCACGATCAACTGATCGATCCTGCCTGGCTTTGGCGAGCCACCCCAACCAGCGTGCGTTCTGGTTCGGGTGGCTTGTGTCTTTTGCGCGCAGGTCTGGCAGGGGATACCGGGCTTATTCGGCAGTTTTGGATTTGCAACTTTTATCAGAATGGGTCTCAGTTCCGGCTTTGCCTCTTCAGAGGGAGCCGGGGTCATGATTGGATGGAGCGCCTGTGGTGAAAGCGTGGCAGTCAAGGGGCGAAAGCGGGTTCACGCTGGTTGAACTCGTGACGGTCATGAGCCTGATCGGCATCATGGCCTTCTTTGCCTTGCCCAAACTCACCCAGGTCATGTCCCTGCAATCGGCGGGCTTCAAGGATCAGGTCAAGGCCACCATCGACTACGCACGCAAGATCGCCGTGGCCCAGCGCCGGCACGTGTGCGTGAGCATCGCGGCCTCCACCATCACGGTGACGTCCGACGCCGGCCTGCCGGTCAACCACACGAACGGCAACTGCCCCAGCACCTTGTTGTTGCCCTCCGGCTCGAACGTCGTCACGGCGCCCACCAGCGTCACGATGAGCCCGGTGGTGTCGTTCGACTTCGACGCCGAAGGCCGTCCGGTGACCGGGGCACCCGCCACGATCACGATCACCAATGCCAGCGTGAGCCAGTCGTCCACCCTGACGGTGGAAGCGGAAAGCGGCTATGTCCACTGACCCGACAACGCAACGCGGCATCTCGCTCATCGAGCTCATCATCTTCATCATGGTGGTGGGCACGGCGCTGGCCGGGGTGGTGTCCATGCTGGACATGGGCGTGCTGCACAGCGCCGACCCGATGGTGCGCAAGCAGATGCTGACCATCGCCGAAGGCCTGCTCGACGAGATCGACCAGATGCCTTTCAGCGCCTGCGACCCGGTGACCAACACCAACCCCACGGCCACGACCACGGCGCAGTGCACGCCCGCATCGAGTTACCAGCAATTTGGCTACCCGACCGCAGGGGTCTCGCCGCGCAGCAACTTCAACAACCTGGGCAACTACTGCAGCAATGCCGGGCCCAGCGCGGCCACATGCAGCACCTTGACGCTGGGTTCGGCGTCCACGGCGATACCCGACCTGACCGGCAGCACGACCGGTGCGCCCGTGGGCTATTGGGCCACCGTGGCCTTGACGCCCGAAAGCCTGTGGGGCACCAGCTCCAACGCCACGGCGGCGACGATGAATGTGCTGCGCGTGACCGTCACCGTCTACTATGGCAGCGACAGCCTGCGCCTGGACACCTACCGGACGCGCTGGTCCCCCGCGCCGATGATCGCGCCATGAACCACGCCCGCACCACCACCCGATCGAGGCTGCGTCAGGCAGGCTTCACGCTGATCGAGATGATCATGGCCATGGTGCTGACCGGCATCCTGGCGGGCATCGTCGCGCAGATCATCATGGGGCCGGTCAAAGGTTATTTCGACTCGGCCCGGCGCGCCGAGCTCACCGACGCGGCCGATCTCGCCTTGCGCCGCCTGACACGGGAGTTGCGGCACGGCGTGCCCAACAGCCTGCGCATTTCCGACTCGGCCGGCAATGTGGGTTCGTGCGTGTCCGGGACCTGCTACATCGAATACATCGCGGCCAGCGGTGGGGGCGCCTTCTCCACGGGCACGGGCTTCTTTGCCGGCCTGACGACCTGCCTGGTCACGCCCGCCAACTGTCAGCTCACGGTGACCAGCCCCATGCCCAGCAACCCGTCCCTGGCGGTGGGCGACTACATCGTCCTGAACAACACCAACAACAACGACACCACCAGCCAGTACAACGCCTACGCCTGTGCTTCGCTGTCGAACTGCAACATCACCCGTGTCACCAGCCTGGCGGGCAGCCTGCTGACCCTGGCGGCGGGTGGCAGCGGCTTCAATGTGTTTGGCTTTCCCGCGCCGTCCACCACGCGCTTTCAGGTCGTGCCGGGCGGCACCAAGGCAGTCATGTACGCGTGCACGATTGCGCCCAGCAAGGGCACGATGAAGCGCTACTGGAACTATGGCCTCAATGGCACCCCATCCGCGGCGGTGGCGGCGGCAACCGGCGGGGGCTCGTCCACCACCGTGGCCAGCAATGCCGGCTGCAGCGTCAGCTACCCCGCGTCGGCGCAGACGTTCGGCGTCCTGATCGTGTCGCTCACGCTGACGGACACCTCCGGGGTCGACAGCGTCACGTTGATGCGCGAAATCCACGTGGACAACACACCATGAAACAGCAGGTGCAAGGCGGTTTTGCGCTCATCACGGCGATCATCATCCTGGTCGTGCTGGCCGGCCTGGGGGCCTTCGCGGCGAGCTTCATCCCGATGCAGCAACTGGGCTCGGCGGCCGACATCCAGGGCGCCCGCACCCTGATGGCCGCACGCAGTGGCCTGGAGTGGGGGGCCTATCAGGTGACCCAGGCCAGTGGCACCTGTGCCGCTTCCACCACCAACACCTTGCCTGCCACGGCGGCCTCGCTGCAGGGCATCACGGTGACCGTGAACTGCGACAACTCCAAGGCGCCGCTGTACAAAATCACGGCAACTGCTTGTAATCAGCCGTCTGGCGGGGCTTGCCCTAATACGGTATCGCCCAATGTCAGCTACGTTGAACGGCAGGTCGAGATGGTTGTGCAGTATCCATGAGTCGTCTGGCCCGGCTTCCCACCAGGATGCGCCATGGGCCAACGCGAACCCGGAGATGACAACATGAAAACGATGCTTCGATACGCCTCCTGCCTGGGCCAGCGCCGCATGACGCGCATCCTCCTGGCCATGCTGATGGTGCCGTTCGTGTTCGCGGGCTGCGCCTCCCTGGGCGTCAAGAGCGCCTACCTGGACGCCACCGAGGTGGGCACGGCGTTCCCGACGAAGGTGCCGGCGAACACCCAGATCTATACCAAGGTCGCGGGCGTCGCCTTCAGCCTGGACATCCTGGCGGGCGTCTACATGACGGACAACACCAGCATCCAGAGCAGCGTGTACGCCGGGTTTCTTTACGGCACGGTCTACGCGCAGGGCCAGTCCTACATTGATTTCGTTGATCTGACCAAATCGGGCGGCAGCTGCGGCACGGTGGGCGATGCCAACCAGGTGAGCGGCGTGACGAATGGCACCGGGGGGGTTGGCGCTTATGGCGGCGGCACCAGCATGTCGTACAACTGGACCGGCTCGGAGCACGGCCGCAAGACCTACACCTTCACCGCGTCGCAGGCCGTGGCCAAAGCCAAGGTGCGCATCTATGGCTACAACTCCAGCCAGGGCGTATCGGCCACAAGCTGTTCGATCGACTCCTTCACGATTCGCCCCTCATCCTTCACCGTCAGCTCCACGCCGGCCAGCGGGGCCACGCAGGCCGCCGGCAGCAACTACACGATGACGGTCAAGGCCGTCAACAGTGGTGGCACGACCGTCACCGGCTACACCGGGACACCCTCGATCACCACGACGGGCGTGACGGACTGGAAGTCCCTGGCCATAGCGGGGGGCTCGTTCAGCGGCAGCTTTGGCGCGGCGGTGTCCGGCGTCGCCAGTGGCAGCAATTTCAACTACGCCGACTTCGGCCCGCTGACCATTCCCGCAGGCGCCATCGTGGACAACACCTATGTGGCCAATTCGGGTTCGGGTGACGTGGCCGGTGCCGACTGCATCAGCAACTCCAGCTCGAACGTGCTGTCCGGTGGCCAGTACGGCTGCAACATCGCCAACCAGGCCAGTGTGACCACCCCCAGCTTCATCGCCCACCACTACACGGCCACGCACACGATCACGCCGGCCTGCAACAGCAAGTTCACCTACTTCGGCCAGCCGCTGACGTATGGCGTGACCATCGACGCGTTCAACGCCCTGGGCAACCGCATGACCCGCCTGACGTCGAGCGCGCCGGGCAAGCCGACCTTCACCTTCTCGCAGCTCAACAGCGGTGCAGGCACGATCAACCCGCTCACGATCGGGTCGCCCGCTTGGGTTTCCGATGCCAACTATGGTCTGGCCACCGGCGGCGAGTACGCCCTGAGCGCCACGTCCACCACCACCACGCGGCCTGCCGGGCTGTCGCCTTCGTCTGCATCGCCGCCCAGCTACGAGTCCTTCCAGGTGCGGGTGACGTCGAGCGACGCCAACATCACCACGTGCAATGGCGTGGCCGCGGCGGGCACGCAGTCGTGCGATTCGGCCGCCACCAAGCTGCGCTACGGCGTGCTCAAGTTGTCCGACGGGCAGAGCACGGCGGTGTCACCCGCTTCGATGCAGGTCATCGCCCAGTACTGGAACGGCTCGTCCTTCGTCACCAATACCGATGATGTGTGCACGGTCGTGAACTTCAATACCGGCACGATTGCTTCCAGCACCTTGCCCAGGCCCTCCGCCAAGAACAGCAGCACCACGCTGTCCAATGGTGTCGGGGCCTTGATGCTCAACGCGAGTACGGCCTCCAATGTGGCGATCAAGATGGGGGCCAGCGACAACAACTGCGTGAGCGCCACCGCCACGGCCGGCGCACCGCTCAATGCCTTGAGCGGCTACCTGGGTGGGGTGTCGTGCTCCAGCAGTTACGACAAGGACCCGAGTGCGCGGCTCACCTTCGGCACCTTGCGCAGCCCCTACATTTACCGGGCCGAGAAGTTCTGAGCCGGGCCGGGCGGCAAGATCGCCCAGGCCACAGCCACCGTGTAGGCCTTGCCCATCCAGTGGCTTTGCACCAGCAGCGTGGGTTGCACCTGCAGTGCTGGGTAGCGCGCCAGAAGCGGCGTGACCTGCTCGCGGCTGTCGGCGGGCAGCTTGCCCACATCGGCTTCACCACGGCTGAGCGGCCACACGAACAAGGCACCTTGTTGGGCGACCTGCTCGGGGCGCAGCCACAGTGATTCGCTGAAATCGGCGTCATAGAACACCGAGGGGCGGTCGGGGCTGTAGTGGGCCACCGTGCCGGCCACGAACTCTTCGCCGGCCACGATGGCCAGATCCCGGCCGGTCTGCGCGTGCCATTTCGCCGTCAGGATGCGGGCGATCTCCAGGCCCGGGTAGCCGGTGCGGTCCAGCTTGTGCTTCTTCTGCGGGCCGAGCAGGGCCGTGCTGGAGAAGATGGCCACGGTGATCAGCATCCAGGCTGACCAGGCCCAGGTGAACCGGGTGAGCTGGCTGGCGTTCGGCGAGGCGGGTTGGCGCCAGGCCAGCCACAGCGGGACCGCGCACAGGAAGAAGGGCGAGGCCCACATGTGCAGCATCTGCGCTTGCGCCAGGGTGGCCGCCAGCATGATGAGCAGCAGCGGGGCCAGGCCCAGGGTGAACAGCAGCCAGCGTTCGTGCGAGGGGCGGGCCACGGGCTGGCTGGCCCCCAGGGTGCGCACCAGCGCCCAGGCGGGCAACAAGGTCAAGGTCTGGGCCAGCACGAAGTTGATGAACTCCTGACGCCAGCTGCCTTGCTGCGCCAGCGTGTCGCTGTGGCCACGGCCAATGGCGTAGTGCAGCGTGGCCCAGTCGTGGTCAACGGCCCATTTCAGATGCGGCGCGATCACCAGCAGGAAGATGAACGCAGCGGCCCAGGGCCCGGCCGTGCGCCAGGCCCGGCGTGCCACCGGATTGAGCCAGGTGTACAGCACCAGGCAGGCGGGCAGCAGCAGGAACACATACTTGCCCAGCGCGCCCAGCCCGCAGCACAGCCCCAACGCCATCCACCAGCCCAGCTTGCCGCTGCGCAAGGCGCGCCAGCCGCACCAGGTGGCGCAGGCCCACATCGGGAACATCACCACATTGGCGTTGAACTCGGTGCTGGACATGTTGAAGTAATGGATGCCCTCCGTGGCCATCAGGCCCAGCGTGGCCAGGCGCGTGCCCAGCAGCTCGCGCCCCAGGGCCCAGCTCGCGGCCATGCCGCCGGTCACCATGAGCTGGGCCAGCAAGAAGAGGCGCCAGTTCGACGGGCCCACGCGCGCCAGCTCGGCCAGCCAGCCTGACAGCGGCGGGTGCTTGTAATAGCCCCATTGCCATTCGCGTCCCCAGGCCAGGGCCTCGACCACGTCCAGTGGCAGGTTGCGAGAGACCAGCAGGGGCAGGGCGGTCCAGAGCAGCAGGTGCAGCACCAGCAGGGCGGCGGCGGTACGGCTGTCGTCCAGGATGGACGTGGGGGCGGAGTGGGGGGCGTGGGCGAGGGATGCGGTCATGTCGGCGTCGGCATCGGGCGTGGCGGGGCCACGCGGGTGCGGTGCGGCATTGTAGGGATGCCGCGCCGTGCCAAGGGCATGCCGCGCTTCAGTCGAGCTTCAGTCGATCAAGGTGGGGCTGGCGGCTGTGCGCTCGGACGTGGGGGGCTCAGGCTCCTTGGCGGCGGGCGCCGTGGCCTTGCGCTCGGTCGGGGTGGCGGGCTGGAGCGCCTGCGCCCGGCTGTGCTCCATCAACAAGGCCTCGAAGGCGGCCTCGTTCATGGGGCGGCCCAGGTGGTAGCCCTGCGCCTCGTCGCAACCGTGCGTGACCAGGAAGGCCGCCTGCTCGGGCGTTTCGACGCCCTCGGCGACGATGCCCACCTCCAGCCGGTGCCCCATGGCGATCAAGGCGGCCACCAGGCGGCTGTCGCCTGGCGAATCGGGGATGGACGACAGGAAGCTACGGTCCAGCTTGAGCCGGTCCACGGGCAGTTCGCGCAGGTAGGCGAAGCTGGAGTAGCCCACGCCGAAATCGTCGATGGCGATGCTCACGCCCACGGCGCGCAATTGCGTCAGGATGTCGGCGGCGCGCAGCGATTCACGCACCACCACGCTCTCGGTGATCTCCAGCTCCAGCGCGGTGGGCGGCAGGCCGGTTTCTTTGAGCACCTGCGCCACCAGGCCGGGGATGTCGGCCTGGTCCAGCTGCACGGCCGACAGGTTCACGGCCACACGCAGCGGCCAGCCCGAGCGCTCGCGCCATTGCTGCGCCATGATGCAGGCGCGGCGCAGCACCCACTCGCCCATGGCGACGATGAGGCCGGTTTCTTCGGCCAGGGGGATGAAGTCAGATGGGGGCACCAGCTTGCCGCCATGCTCCCAGCGCAGCAGGGCTTCGGCGCCGCTGATTCGGCCCGTGGCGCAATCAAACTGGGGCTGGAAGTGCAGGCGCAGCTCGTCGCGCTCCAGCGCCTTGTACAGGTCGTTTTCCAGCACCAGGGCTTCGGCCGTCGGGGCCTGCATCTTGTCGCTGTAGAGCTGCACGCGGTTGCGGCCATTGCTCTTGGCCTGGTACATGGCCAGGTCGGCGTGGCGCATCAGCGTGATGGTGTCGGCGCCATGTTCGGGGTAGATGGCCAGGCCGATGCTGGGCGTGACACGCAGCTCGTGCGAGCCGATGCGCAGCGGGTCGGCAAACAGGTCCAGCACCTTCTGCGCCACACGCTCGCCGTCTTCCACGGCGGTGATCTGGGGCAGCAGGATCACGAACTCGTCGCCACCCAGGCGGGCCACGATGTCCGAGGTGCGCATGCCGGTGCGCAGGCGGCGGGCGATCTCGGCCAGCACGCTGTCGCCCACATGGTGGCCCAGGCTGTCGTTGATCTTCTTGAAGCGGTCCACGTCCAGGAACATCATGGCCATGTGGTACCCGTGGCGCTCGGCGATGCCCATGCAGGCCTTGAGCTGCTCCTGCAGCATATTGCGGTTGGGCAGCGAGGTCAGCGCATCATGCTGGGCCATGTGCTGCAGCTGGTGTTCGGCATCGCGGCGCGAGGTCACGTCGTAGGCCATCGCCAGGTAACCGCTGCGTTGGCCGTACTCGTTGCTCAACTCGGTCACGGTGATCTCGGCGATCAGGAAGCTGCCGTCATCGCGGCGCATGGTCCATTCACTGGGCAGGCCGGGCGATTCGTGCGCCAGATGCGTGAGCACATCCAGCTCCCGGACCGGCTCGTTGAGCCGCAAGGCCAGCATGCGCGCACGCTCGCTCACCTGGTCGGCATCGAAGAAGCGCCGGGTCGTGCAGCGGCCCACCAGATCCTGCGCCTTGGTGCCCAGCAGCTTTTCGCCTGCCGGGTTGACGGTCTGGATCACCCCTTGCGGGTTGAGCACGAAGATCGCATACGGCGCGTTGTGCACGATGACGCGCCGCATCTCGTCGACTTCATTGAGCTGGCGCTGGGCTTCGAGGATGGCTTTTTCGGCCGACACCTGCGCGGAGAGGTCACGCAGCACCGCGATGAACTGGGTCTGCCCATTGAGCGCCATGCTGCTAACGGCCATGTCCACGGGGAAATCGGCCCCATTGGCGCGCACCCCTTCGGTACGGCGTCCGACGCCGTCGATGCCCACGGTCTGCGCTTGCAGGAAGGCGTCCATGCGCAATGGCTGGCCCACCTGGGCGGCAGAGGGCAGCAACCGGCTCAGGTGCTGGCCGACCATGCTGGCTTCGTCATGGCCGAAGATCAGGCAGATGGCGCGGTTCACGCCGAGGATCTCGCCGGAAGGCGACAGGGTCAGGATGCCGTCCACGGTGTTGTCCAGCAAGGAGCGCAGGCGGCTTTCGCTGTCACGCGCCTGCTGGCTGAGGTCCATGGCCATCGAGGCGGCCAGGGCATGGCGGTTGGCCGCATTGCGGATGGCCCACCACAGCCCGATGGAGGCCAGGATGCCGCCCAGCAGCAAGACCAGCGGGTAGGCCTGCGTGCGCGCGCGCACGGGTTCACGCACGAAGCGCATCTCCCAATGCCGGCCACCCAGATCCAGCCGCGTGGTGCGCCGGTCAAGGTCGTCGCTGGTGGCCGCGCTGCGGTAGCCCTTGTCCATCTCGCTCGCACTGTCGAACACCAGTTGGGCCGTGGCCCGTTCCGGGTCGAGGTCCGAGCCCATGTCGTTGACCGTCCAGTGCAGGTGCTGCCAGTCCTTGAGCTGGGCAGCCTGCTTCATCAGGTCCGCCGTGCGGATGACGCCGCTGATCAGGCCGACAAAGGCGGCACGGCGGCTGTGGGTGTCATCTACGCGCGTGCCGGGCCGGTAGACCGGCACGCGCACGATGATGCCTTGGTGGTCGGATGTACCTTGCACGGTGCTCATGGGCGCAGACACCTGGGCCAGGCCGCTGTCGCGGGCGCGTTCCATCACCTCGCGCCGGGCTGGATCAAAAGCCGCGTCCAGTCCCAGCACGCGCTTGTTGGGCGTCATGGGTTCGTTGAACAGCACGGGCAGGTATTGCGCGCGCTCGCCCTCGGGCAGGATCTTGTAGCCCGGGTAGCCCTGCGCATCCAGGCTGGTATCGGCCCGCACGGCGGCCTCGAAGCCGGCCTTGTCCGGGTGGCCGATCAATTGCGCATACTGAACCGCCACGAACGCCGGGTACTCCGACGTGATGTTCATGTTCATGTAGTGCTGATGGAAGGCCGGGCGCGTGACCTTCTCGCTCACCAGGTACATGGCCTGGAAGCTGCGCAGCACGTCCAGATAGTGGTCCACAAGCTGGTCGACGTGCTCGGTGACATCGGCCGTTTGCTGGGCAAAGGTGGCGTCAGCTGCTTTCTGGATGCGGTCACTGGTACGCCACCAGGCAAAGCCGCTGAGCAGCAAGCCAACGACGAGCACCGCCCACGCGCAGCGATGCAGCCATTGCGATTCTTCTTCTGTCTTGCGAATGTCGATCAGCATCCAGTGTCCTTGACATGCCGTTGCCCGCCTTGGCAGGCGAAGCGCGTTGTCGGTGTATCGGACGGGTGCTGGCGGGCTTGACCCTCAAATCAGGGGGTGGTGCCCTTGCGTGGTGCAAGGGCTGCCCGGAGCGTGAAGACTGTCACGCCCTTTGTCATGCTGGGTAACGATTGAATGTTCAACGGACCATGGCCATCAAGCGGGCCACGCGCTCCTCGGTGGCCGGGTGCGTGGAGAACAGGCTGCGCAGGCCACCACCCGACAGCGGGTTCATGATCATCATCTGCGCCGTCTCGGGGTGGGCTTCGGCGGTTTCCAGCGGGATGCCTTGCGCATAACGGTGGATCTTTTCCAGGGCGCTGGCCAGGGCCTGCGGGTCCCCGCTGATCTCGGCGCCGCCGCGGTCGGCCTCGAACTCGCGCGCACGGCTGATGGCCATCTGGATCAGGCTGGCGGCCAGAGGGGCCAGGATGGCCACGGCGATGCCGGCAATCGGGTTGGCGGGGCGGCCTTCCGAATCTCGGCCACCAAAGAAGGCGGCGAAGTTGGCCAGCATCGAGATGGCACCGGCCATGGTGGCGCTGATGGTGCTGATGAGGATGTCGCGGTGTTGGACGTGGGCCAGCTCGTGCGCCATTACGCCGCGCAGTTCGCGGTCGGTCAGCACATTGATGATGCCGGTGGTGGCGGCCACGGCCGCATGCTCGGGGTTGCGGCCCGTGGCGAAGGCGTTGGGCGCGGCCTCGTCGATCAGGTAGACGCGGGGCATGGGCAGCTGGGCACGCTGGGCCAGCTCCTTGACCATGGCGTAGAAGCGCGGCGCGGAGGTTTCATCCACCTCGCGGGCGTTGTACATCTTGAGCACCATCTGGTCGCTGAACCAGTAGCTGAAGAAGTTCATGCCCAGGGCGACGACCAGCGCCAGCATCATGCCGGAGCGGCCACCGATCATGCCGCCAATGGCCATGAACAGGGCGGTGATTGCCGCCATGAGGATGGCGGTTTTCATCATGTTGAACATCTTGTCGGGCCTCCTGACCCGCGAATGGGGACACACCACCTCATGGTGGCAGCAAATTAGATGGGCGCACGGCCCGAAAGTTCAAGCCAGGGTTGACGGGATGGTCCTTGCGTTTTGCAGGAAATCACGTGCGGAAATGCGCTTGCCGCCCGGTTTCTGCAGCGTGCGCAAGGCCAGCGCCTGCTCGCCACAGGCCACCACCAGGGTGTCGCCCTGGGCTTGCAGGATCTGGCCGGGTGTGCCGCTGGCATCGGGCACCAGGTCGGCGGCCCATAACTTGATGATGTCCTTGATGGTGTCCCGGGTGGTGTCTGCCCCGCCGTCCTCCTCGCCAGGCCACTGGAAAGTCGTGCCGGGGAAGGGGTCGAAGGCCCGCACGCGGCGGGCGATCTGCGATGCAGGCTGCGCCCAGTCGATGGCGGCTTCGGCCTTTTCGATCTTGTGGGCGTAGTTCACGCCTTCAGCGGGCTGCGGCGTGGCCTTCAGGCCGCTGCAGGCCGCGCATTCCAGGGCCTCCACGATCAGGCGTCCGCCCAGTGCCGCCAGGCGGTCGTGCAGCGAGGCGGTGGTGTCGTCCGGTCGAATGGCTTCCTTTTCGACCAGCAGCATGTCGCCGGTGTCCAGGCCCGCGTCCATCTGCATGATGGTGATGCCGGTCTCCGCGTCGCCGGCTTCGATGGCGCGGTGGATGGGGGCCGCACCACGCCAGCGCGGCAGCAGCGAACCGTGGATGTTGAGGCAGCCCAGGCGAGGCAGGTCCAGCGTCCACTGAGGCAGGATCAGGCCATAGGCGGCCACCACCAGCACATCGGGGGCGGCGGCCTGCAAGGCGGCTTGCGCGGCCTTGGCCTCATCGGGGTACTTGCCGTCCAGCTTCAGGCTGTGGGGCTGCGCCACCGTGATGCCATGCTGCTGGGCCAGTTGCTTGACCGGCGAGGCCTGCAGCTTCATGCCGCGGCCAGCGGGGCGATCGGGCTGGGTCAGCACCAGGGGCACGTCAAAGCCTGCGGCCAGGATGGCGCGCAGGGCTTCACTGGCAAATTCGGGCGTGCCGGCGAACGCGACTCGGAGCTTGCTCATGCCGGCGTGCGTTCTTCGCGGGCCTTTTTCTGCATCTTGGCCTTGATGCGGTTGCGCTTGAGCGGCGACAGGTATTCCACGAACACCTTGCCCAGCAGGTGATCGAGTTCATGCTGCACGCACACGGACAGCAGGTCGTCGTCGGTCTCCAGCTCGAAGGTCTTGCCGTCGCGGTCGAGCGCGCGCACCTTCACGCGCACATGGCGGTGCACCTTGTCGTAGATGGTCGGCACCGACAGGCAGCCCTCTTCCCAGGTCAGCATCTCGTGGCTGGCCCAGGTGATCTCGGGGTTGATCAGCACCAGCGGCTTGTTGCGCTCTTCGCTGGTGTCGATCACGACCACACGTTCGTGCACGTCCACCTGGGTGGCGGCCAGGCCCACGCCCTTGGCTTCGTACATGGTTTCCAGCATGTCATCAACCAGTTGGCGGATGCGGTCGTCCACCTGGGCAACAGGCTTGGCCACCGTGTGCAGGCGGTTGTCGGGGTAGGTCAGGATGGGCAGCAGGGCCATGGTCAGCTCTTGTCTCAGCGAGGGAAATCAACAATATCGTTGTGGAAGCGGCGCAACGACCCGGCCGCCAATGGCTCGGCAACCACTGGTAACACGGGGCAATTTTCGTTGCGACTGCCTTCGTTTTGCGGGCAGAATCAAACGATCATTGACCAGATTTTGCCGAATTTGAGGAGCCCCTGTCTGCGGGAATCTCTTTGAACGGTAATTGGAGACTGTTTTCATGACCCAGCGATCGCTGTCCCGTACGGCTCGGATCACGCAGACTGGCGGCCCCGCCCTTGTGCGCCAGGCCCGCGCCCTGAGTGTATCGGCGCTTGCTGCGCTGGGCGTGCTGGCTGGTAGTTTGGCCACGACGGCGCATGCCGAGGGCTTCCCCAACTACCCCATCACCCCGCAGCAAAAGGCCACGGCCGCCAAGGTGGCCGAAGCCGGCGTACCCCTGTCCGAGTTGTCGCCCAATGCGCCTGACACCTACACCGTCAAGCGCGGCGACACCCTGTGGGACATCTCCAGCCTGTTCCTGAAGACCCCCTGGCGCTGGCCCGAGCTCTGGGGCATGAACATGCAGCAGATCCGCAACCCGCACCTGATCTTCCCGGGGCAGATGCTGTACCTGGACAAGAGCAATGGCCGCGCCCGCCTGCGCGTGGGTGAGCCGGTTGTGGGCTCGGGCGGCACCGTCAAGCTGTCGCCACGCGTGCGTGAAGGCAGCCTGGACGACGCCATCAGCAGCGTGCGCGTGCACCTGCTGGAGCCCTTCTTCAACGAGGCCGTGGTGTTCGACACCAGCGAAGAGCTGCTGCAGGCGCCCCGCGTGGTGGCCACGCAAGAGGGCCGCGTGGTGCTGTCCCGCGGTGAAACCGCCTACGTGCGCGGTGACCTGGGTGACCGCCGTGACTGGCGCCTGTTCCGCGAGCCCAAGCCCCTGCGCGACCCGACCACGCACGAAGTGCTGGGCTATGAGGCGCAGTACGTGGGCACCGCCACCATGACGCGCGAGGGTGCGGAAGGGACCGGCGCCGATGGCGGCCCGGTGGTCATCCCCTCTACCTTCACCATCACCAGCCTGCGCCAGGAGTCTGTGGTGGGCGACCGCCTGGCCCCCGTGCCGCCGCGCGAGTACACCAACATGGTGCCGCACGCGCCCGCTCAGGACATCTCCGGCCAGATCGTGTCGATCTATGGCGATGCACTGACCGCCGGCCAGAATCAGATCGTGGCCCTCAACAAGGGCGCCAAGGACGGCATCGAGCGTGGCCACGTGCTGGCGCTGTGGCGCGCGGGTGTGGCCATGCGCGACAAGACCAGCGACGACAAGGCCATGATGGCCCTGCCGGACGAACGCCATGGCCTGCTGTTCGTGTTCCGCGTGTTTGATCGCGTGTCCTATGCCTTGATCCTCAACGTCAAGGAGCCGGTCAAGGCGGGCGACCGTTTCACGCAGCCTTGACGAGGCCGCGTCGGGCTCTTGACGGGCCTGAGCTTCAGCGGTGCGGATGCGGCTGAGTTACAAGGGCAGATTTGGGTTTTCCAATCTGCCCTTTTGTTTATTGGATGGAAGACGGACAAGAAAAAATGGAGAGGGAGTGCATGGAGCGGGAGGAGTTGCGCACCTGGTTGCGCCTGGTGCTGACGCCACGCGTTGGCCCCGGCAGCGCCCGCAAGCTGCTGGCCGCGCTGGGTTCACCCCAGGCGGTGTTTGCCGCGGACGAGGCCGCCCTGGCTGCCTTGGTGAGCAAGCGCGAGCGCACGGCCCTGGGCAAGGAGCCCGAAGGGCTGGACGAGCAGGTGGACGCCACCCTGGCCTGGCTGGCGCAGTCACCTCAGCTGGCCAGTGGCCGCATGGTGCGGCGCCTGCTGAGTCTGGCCGATCCCGCCTACCCCCCCATGCTGCTGCAGGCCGCAGACCCACCCTTGTTGCTGTTCGCGCAAGGCAGGTTGGAACTCCTGACGCGCCCCGCCGTGGCCGTGGTGGGCAGCCGTCACCCCAGCCCGCAGGGCCGGGACAACGCCTACGCCTTTGCCAAGGCCATGAGCCAGGCGGGCGTCACGGTGGTGTCAGGGCTGGCGCTGGGGGTGGATGGCGCCGCCCACACCGGTGCGCTGGACGGCGGCCTGGGCAGCACCATCGCGGTGGTCGGCACGGGGCTGGACCTTGTCTACCCCAAGGCGCACCAGGCCCTGGCGCACCGCCTGGGCGAGCAGGGCTTGATGCTCAGCGAGTTCGCGCTGGGCACGCCGCCGCTCACCACCAACTTCCCCAAACGCAACCGCATCGTGGCGGCCTTGAGCCGGGGCACGCTGGTGGTCGAAGCCGCGGTGCAATCGGGCTCGCTGATCACGGCGCGCCTGGCCGCCGAGATGGGGCGCGAGGTGCTGGCGATCCCCGGCTCCATCCACTCACCACACGCGCGTGGCTGCCACGCCTTGATCAAGCAGGGCGCCAAGCTGGTGGAGACCGCGCAAGACGTGCTCGAAGAACTGCGCCTGGAGGGCGTTCCCCTGGGCACGCCTTTGCCCGCCGGTGCAGATGAGCGCCACGCCGATGCAGGTGCCGATGCAGGAGCCGATGCAGACGCCACCACCCCGGCGCATGAAGACCCCATCCTGGCCGCCATGGGCTACGACCCCGTCAGCCAGGATGCCTTGTCGGCCCGCACGGGCTGGGGCGCGGCCGACCTGGGCGCCCGCCTGCTGGAGCTGGAGCTGATGGGGCAGGTGGCCCGCCTGCCTGGCCAGTTGTTCCAGCGCGTGGCCTCGGCCTGATGGCATCCGGCATGGGTGTCAAAATGCACCCGTGAGCTCGACCATCATCCACAACCTGGGCCTGGTGCCCTACGCCCCCACGATGGAGGCCATGCAGGCCTTCACCGATGCCCGCACGGCCGACACGCCCGATGAAATCTGGGTGTGCCAGCACCCGCCCACCTTCACGCAAGGCCTGGCCGGCAAGGCCGACCACGTGCTGTTCAACCCCGAAGGCCCCGACCACATCCCCGTGGTGCAGACCAATCGGGGCGGGCAGGTGACCTACCATGGGCCGGGCCAGGTCGTGGCCTACCCCTTGCTCAACCTCCAGCGCCGCGGCTACTTCGTCAAGGAGTACGTGTACCGGCTGGAAGAAGCCATCATCCGCACCCTGGCGCACTTTGGCGTCACCGGGCACCGTGTGGCCGGTGCCCCCGGCATCTACGTGCGCCTGGATGACCCTTTCGCGCATGCCGCCTTGAGCACCCCCGCCGACCCGCGTGACCCCTTCAAGGGCCTGGGCAAGATCGCCGCCCTGGGCATCAAGGTCAGCCGGCACTGCACCTACCACGGCATGGCGCTCAATGTGGCCATGGACCTGCGCCCTTATGGCCGCATCAACCCCTGCGGTTACCAGGGGCTGCGCACGGTGGACCTGGCCAGCATCGGTGTGGACGTGGGCTGGGATGAAGTGGCGGCCGTGCAGGCCCATCAGCTGGACCTGCGGCTGGCACCCTGAGCCCACCTTGCACGCCAGGCGCTGGCCCTGCCTGCACGCCCTCCACACCCTCCACACCCTCCACGGGCCGTGTCCGCGTGCCTGATTCACCGGCCTGCGGCTTTCCACACCGTGGCTTTCCCCCGCCACGGGCCCCAATCGGCTAAAGTGGCAGGTGGCCCAGCCAAAAGCCGGGCGTTGTTGTCAAGCGTTGCCATGTCCACAGAAAACACCCCCGCTGATCCCGCCGCCGGCCAGACCCCTGCTGCGGCCTACGACCCCACCGCCAAGCAAAAAGCCCAGGCCAAGACGGCCCGCATCCCCATCAAGGTGGTGCCCGCGGAGGAAGTGCTGCGCAAGCCGGAATGGATCCGCGTCAAGGCGGGTTCGCCCAGCACGCGCTTTTACGAGATCAAGAACATCCTGCGCGAGCACAAGCTGCACACGGTGTGTGAAGAGGCTTCCTGCCCCAACATCGGCGAGTGCTTCGGCCATGGCACGGCCACCTTCATGATCATGGGTGACAAGTGCACGCGCCGCTGCCCCTTCTGTGACGTGGGCCACGGCCGCCCCGACCCGCTGGACGCCAACGAGCCGGCCAACCTGGCCAAGACCATTGCCGCGCTCAAACTCAAGTACGTGGTCATCACCAGCGTGGACCGCGATGACCTGCGTGACGGCGGCGCGGGCCACTTTGTCGAGTGCATCAAGCAGATCCGCGAACAGTCGCCCGCCACCCGCATCGAGATCCTGGTGCCTGACTTCCGCGGCCGCGACGAGCGCGCACTGGAGATCCTCAAGGCCGCGCCGCCGGATGTGATGAACCACAACCTGGAAACCGCGCCCCGCCTGTACAAGGAAGCGCGCCCGGGCAGCGATTACCAATTCAGCCTGAACCTGCTCAAGAAGTTCAAGGCCCTGCACCCGGACATCCCGACCAAGAGCGGCATCATGGTTGGCCTGGGTGAAACCGATGAAGAGATCCTGCAGGTGATGCGCGACATGCGCGCGCACGACATCGACATGATCACCATCGGCCAGTACCTGGCGCCCTCAGGCCACCACCTGCCGGTGCGCCGTTATGTGCACCCTGATACCTTCAAGATGTTCGAGGAAGAAGCCCGCAAGATGGGCTTCACGCACGCTGCCGTGGGCGCCATGGTGCGCAGCAGTTACCACGCGGACCAGCAGGCGATGCAGGCCGGGGTCGGTGTGGGCGACTCGAACTGAACGACTCCGCGCCTGCAAGACAAGGCCCCTGAATGGCCTGGGGCGCGGTTGTTGGCGCTTTCCTGCTCGCCTTCTTGCTGGCGCAGGAGGCTGCATAACCAGCATGCCGCCCGATTGCTGACGGATTTGTCATCTTCCGCTCAACAGGCTGTCACCTGTCGGGCTGGCCGGGAGCGGGGCCTTGGCGCGCACGCCCGCGCTGGCTGCCGATGGCTTCCCTGTTGATTCGCATGAGGTACTTGGGGCGGGGCACGAGTCGCTGCCTATTCCCCGGTACCCGGTTTCATGTCTGCACCTTTTTCAGCAGTGGCCGCCGCCCAAGCGCCCTGGCGCATCGTTGTTTCAAACAAGAGCATCGCGCAATTAATTTGAGCAGGGCGGGGCGTGCGTCGTTCGATGTGTGTGCCTCGTACAGGATTCATTTGCACCGTATCTGTGCCGCATGGAGGGTGATATGCCTGGCCCGGTTTGGGTGCTTTTGAAAGGGGTGGGTTGCCAGATTGGATTAATGGGGGCAGTCGGGTGTTTTTAATTTTTGATGACGACGTGGGTGGTTTTGAATTGGTTGCGTTTTTAATTGATTGATTTGATTGATTTGAATGATTTGGATCGTTGTGGAAATAACTCCGGTCGATGTGTTCTGACTTGTTCGCCTGACGCGATTTGTACAAGTCTCGCTCGAGCAGTGAGGGTCTACGCCAGGGTGATGTGGCTTGATGAAGTAAATGTCACCTATATTGTTATATTCATGTAATCCAGCGTGAGTGGTATCACTTGTACAGGGGGAGTTTGGTGCTATCCCGTATGACGTGATGTGATCCGCACCGCATGATTGGCCACGTTTGTTGATGCTGCTTACTTGTTTATATAAATAGGTTTTGCACGCCGGCATCAACTGGTTATGTCATGCAACTAATTTGTGAAGGATCAACCATGAGCAGGATTGATATGGGGCGTGCAGGTGTGCGTTCTATGGGTAAAACAGCTTTCAGTTTGTCGCTCCTGGCGCTGTCGATGGCGTCAGCCACAACGGCGTACGCCGCCAGTATTGACAACGGCAAGCTGCTGTACAACGACGACACTCGGACCTTCTGGAATGACTCCTGCGCGAGCTGCCACAACGCCAACCCCGCCCGCAATGTGAGCTTCATTCTCAATGGTGCCAACAACCCCGGTGCGATCCAGACGGCCATCGACAACAACGTGGGCGGCATGGGGGAGTTCAAGGGGAAGTTCACGTCCTCGGAAGTGGCGGACATGGCCGCTTATCTGGCGACCTGTAACGCCACGACCAGAACGTGCACCACGCCAGCGCCCGCGGCACAGATCGCCATGGCACCGGCTTCCGTCACATTTGCTTCCACGGCGCTGACGACATCGAGCACGGCACAGACGCTGACCGTCAGCAATGCCGGCGCCGCGCCCCTGACGCTGACAGGCATCACCTTGGCGGGCAGCAATCCAGGTGACTTCACCAAGGGCGGGACCTGCTCCACCGCCACCGCCGTGCCCGCAGGCGGCAGCTGTACGGTGACGGTCGGCTTCACGCCAACCGCGACTGGCACGCGCAGTGCCAGCCTGTCGCTCACCTCGGCAGTCGGCAACGTCTCATCCACCTTGTCGGGCACCGGCGCCCCCGCCCCCGCGCCCTCTGCGAGCGTATCCACGAAGAACCTGTCCTTCGGATCCATCGTGGTTGGCGCGTCTGCCGCATCGCAGTCTGTGACGGTCTCCAATGGCGGTACGGCCAATCTGTCGTTCAGCGCCATCGCCACGGGCACGTCCGAGTTCCCGATCACCGGTGGAACCTGCACCACAGCCGCCACCGTGGCGCCGGGTGCGAGCTGTACCGTCGGTATCGGCTTCAAGCCCACGGCGGCCGGCGCACGCAGCGGCAGCCTGACCATCACCAACAACGGCTCGGGCTCGCCCTTGGCCGTGGCCCTGTCGGGTACCGGTATCGCGGCCAACCCGGTGGCGCAGGTCTCCCCTGGCAGCCTGTCCTTCAGTCAGACCATCGGCGTGGCCAGCGCTGCGCAAACCGTCGCGGTCAGCAACACCGGCACAGCCGCGCTGACACTGTCGTCCATCAACCTGAGTGGTGCGGCCGCCGCCGACTACCAGATTGACCCGACTTCGACGTGCGCCAACGGCGGGACCGTCGCCGTCAACAACAGCTGCAACGTCAAGCTCGTGTTCAAGCCTTCGGCAACGGGTTCGCGTGCGGCCACCCTGAACGTCGCCCACAACGCGACGAACAGCCCCAGCATGGTGGCCCTCAACGGGATCGGCAATGCCGCCCCCCAAGGGACCCTGACGCTGAATCAGTCCAGCATGACCTTTGCGTCGACCGCCATCGGTGGCACCAGCCAGCAGGCCGTGACCCTGGGCAACAACGGTGCCGCGCCGCTGACCCTGTCATCGATGAGCATCACGGGCGCCAATGGCGCGGACTTCGTTGTGGGCGGCGACTGCGCCACCGGTGCGTCCTTGGCTGTGGGCAGCAACTGTACGGCGAAGGTGACCTTCTCCCCTGCCGCCGTGGGTACGCGTACTGGAACCTTGACCATCAACACCAGCGGCTCGTCGAACCCGACGGCCACCCTGGCACTGAGTGGCACGGCCGTCGCAGCGCCTGCCCCGCTGGTCAGCGTGACGCCGGGTCAGCTCGATCTGGGCAGCGTGACCGTGGGCCAGACCTCGGCCGCCAAGGCGCTTGCCATCAAGAACACGGGCAATGCCGCGTTGAGCGTCTCGTCGATTGCCACCACGCCGAGCAGCTTTGCGCAAACCAATGACTGCGGGGCCTCTCTGGCTGCGGGTGCATCCTGCACGGTGAACACCACCTTCTCCGCCGCATCGGCGGGCGCCGCAAGCGGCACGCTGACGATTGTCAGCAACGCTGCAGGTTCGCCCACCAGGATCGGCCTGTCCGCGCAAGGTGTGGCTGTGGTCTTGCCTGTGCTGTCATGGCAGTCCTCGGCGACCGGCTTGAGCTTCGCGGATACCAATGTGGGTTCCGTCGCATCGACTCAAACGCTGGTTTTGAGCAATGCAGGGCCGGGCAATGCCACGTTGACACAGATTCAGAAGTCCGGTGCCAATGCGGATGACTTTACGATCACGGGTTCGACGTGTGCCAACGGTACAAGCCTGACCGCAGGTGCAAGCTGTTCTGTTGGCGTGGCCTTCCAGCCCGCTGCAGCAGGCGCTCGTACCGCGTCCCTGGCCGTGCTCGGCAATGCAACAGGACCTGGTGCGATTGCGCTGTCGGGAACCGGGGTGGCACCAGCCGTGCCGGCCATGACGGTGGCGCCATTGGCCATCAACCTGATCCCTGCCAAGACTGGTCTCTTCATGCAGCCGCAGGTGTTTACCGTGTCCAACACAGGTTCGGGCCAACTGAAGGTGACGACCTTGGCTGCCAGCCTGCCTGTGATGCTGCTGTCTCGTCAGGTGCCGGAAGGTGGTACGTGTGACCGTGTGCCGTTCACGCTCAACGCTGGTCAGTCTTGCACGATGAAGGTGACATCGCTCGTCATGTCCTCCACCTTGAACAGCAAGATCACCGTTGTCAGCAACGCCAGCGCGACGCCTGTGGTGGTGCCTGTCACCAGCTCTCCTCGCCCCCCCAAGGCTGCGTGCCCGAGCCTGCTGGCTTTCCTGTCGCACCGCTGCGACTGATCGAGTGAGCTGAGCCGATTGAGCCGGGTTGCGTGTCGGACACGTGGCCTGGTTCACCGGCAGGCTCAGCCAATTCGGCGGCATTTGAAATCAATGGACAAGTCAATGACGACGTATCGCAGTCAGGTTCGCAGTCATCTGTTTGCCTTCACGCTGGTTTTGCTGGCGGGCTCTGGCGAGGCGCTCGCCGCAGGGGATCCCGTGAACGGCAAGCAGCTCTACAACGATGAAGCCAGAACGGGAGGGGCGAGTTGCAGTGGGTGCCACAACGTGGACCCAACACGCAACATATCGAATGTGCTCACCGGTTCAGGGCAGCCGGATGTCATCCAGCATGCAGTGGACAACAACACGGGGGACATGGGGCAGCTGGCTGGCATTTTCTCCGCCAGCGAGTACGCGGACATCGCAGCCTATCTGTCTGCCATGTCTGCAGCCAATACGCCATCACTCAGCTTCGGCGCCACGCTGAACGGCAACGACGCGCGCAGCGTCACCTTGAGCAACAACGGCGGGTTGTACTTCAGCTTGGGCAGTGCCACGCTGGAGGGCTCGGGGGCGGCCTCATTCACGATCGATTCATCAGCCTGTTCGGGCCTGGTCATCGGAGGCCCTCAAACCAAGGCCACGGCGCTGGCCGTGAGCGAGTGCCAGATTCAGGTGCGTTATGAGGCGACATCGGCATCTCAGCAGGACGCCGTGCTGGTGATCCAGGGTGATGCCATCAATGCAAGGGGTGGGGCCCTGCAAGCTGCTTCACCTGCTTTGCGCATCCCTCTGATCGGCAGCTTGTCGGCGGTCAGCCTGTCTCCCAACGCGCTGAAGTTCAACAATGTCGAGGCCGGGCATAGCTATGCCGGGTCCAGCACTTTGCTCAACGCAGGCGGTGTGGCCGTCACGGTCGGAGATATCAGCCTGAACGATGCCAGCGACCATGTTCGTCTGGCGAGTGGCCCCGGGTATTGCAACAAGGGTGACGTGTTGGAGGCGGGGCAGCAATGTTTGCTGGCTGTGATGGTCAGCGGGCCCGCGTCGGCTTCCATCCAGGTCCAGTCCAGCGCGGGTGCACAGGTCCTGGCGGTAGAGGCTGACGAGGCTTCTGTTGCAGCGGCCAGCACGTTGTCGACGCCGCAAGCCAGCAACGACGGGGCAGGTGGCTGCGCCATCGTCGGCCCCTCGGCCGATTTTGACCCCATGTTGCTGTTCATGTCCGTGGTCGCCCTGGTGGTGAGCTGCGGCCGATCGCGCCGCCCCTGACTGGCAGGGTGCTCGTCTTCAACCCCTTTCCCTCTGGAATCTATCAATGAACGACATGTATCGATTGAAGTCCCGTCTGGTGGCCTTGTCTTTGGGTGTGTTGTGCCTGTCGGCGCACGCCTTGGATGTTGGGCAAAGCCTGCCCTCATTCAATTGGGAAAAGATGGGCGGCGGTGGGCTTTCGCCTGCCGATCTGAAGGGCAGTGTGGTCTACGTTGACTTCTGGGCTTCATGGTGCGGCCCATGCAAACACTCCTTCCCCTGGATGAACGACATGCAGGCGAAGTACGGCGACAAGGGCTTGAAGATCATCGCCGTCAACCTGGATCAGAAGATGGCAGACGCGCAAGCGTTTTTGAAAGGCACGCCGGCATCGTTCACGGTGGCCTTCGACAGCAAGGGGGAGTCACCACGCAAGTTCGGGGTGAAGGGCATGCCGTCGTCGTATTTGGTTGGCCCGGATGGTCGAGTGGTGCTGGTGCATTCCGGCTTCCGGCATGACGATGGCGCAGAGCTGGAGGCCTTGATCCAGGACGCGCTCAAAGGCGCCGGGGGAAGCAAGTGAAGCACGGGCAACAGCACCTGATGCGCGTGGCGCGTTGCCTCGCCGCGCTGATCGCCATGGGTTCACTGACCGCTTGCGCAGGCCTGATCAATCCGCCCCAACCCTGGGAAAAGAGCCTGCTCGCCAAACCTGAAATGACCATGGACAGCGACGGGCTGGAGGCCCAGTTTACCCAGCATATTTTGGGGAGCAAAGAGGGCTCATCCGGTGGCTATGGCGTAGGTGGGGGTGGTTGTGGCTGTAACTGATCTCAAGGCGCTCAGCTCGATGACCGGCACGGTGCTGGTCGCGGCGCTGGCTTTGCCGGGCTTGTGTCCTTCGCCTGCCCACGCGGAAAACCCGCCCGAACAAACGACCCTGGCTTTCAAGTACCTGTACTACAAGGAAAAGCAGCCTGGCCATGACCGCATCACGGTGCATGCACCGGCGGTGTCCATTGAGGCGCCGTTGGGCTCGCAGTGGTCGATGTCGGCCACCGCAGTCAACGATGCGGTCTCGGGAGCCTCGCCCAGAAGCTATACCTATATTCCGTCCCGAGCGTCCATGCATGACAACCGGACGGCGCTGAATGGCAGCGTGACCTACTATCTGCCACGCAGTTCCTACAGCTTCTCCTTGAGCAGATCGAAGGAGCATGATTACCTGTCGGAGTCGGCGGGGCTCAACGCCAGCTTCTCCAGCGACGATCACAACACCACGTGGGCGGTTGGTGCTGCGGTGTCGAAGGACACGATCACGTCGCGCGAAAGCGCTTCATTGCACGAGCGCAAGCGCACCAACGAGTATCTGCTTGGGGTAACCCAGGCCTTGAGCCAGACGGACCTGATCCAGTTCAATGTCGGCTTCAGCGTGGGGGCGGGCTATTTCTCCGACAGCTACAAGGGTGACTCACGACCACGCCGGCGTGAGCAGTTGACCCAGTTGCTGCGATGGAACCACCACGTCGAGCCGCTTGACGCGACACTGCGAGCCAGCTACCGACATTACTCTGACACGTGGGACTTGCGCTCTCACACATGGCAGATCGAGTGGGTTCAGAACCTCAATGAGCAGTGGCAATTGACGCCCTTGCTGCGCTACTACACGCAAAGCGCGGCCTACTTCTATCTGGATCCTGTTCCGGGGACACACAACTCGCCTGACAGCGACCAGGAGTTCCTGGCAACGGATCAGCGTCTGGCCGCGTTTGGCGCGAGGACGATGGGCGTGAAAGTCACCTGCAAGTTTGCCAAGGGTTGGTCAACCGATCTGCGCGGCGACTGGTATGAGCAGCGAGCCGATTGGCGTGCCGGTGGTAATGGGTCCCCTGGGCTGGATCCGTTCAAGGCGATGAGTGTGCAGTGGGGACTCAAGCGTAGTTACTGATCATGAAGCAGTTGGATGATGAACTGGGCGTCCGCTTCCTGGCCATGGGGTGTGGTGGGGACATTCGTCTTGCCGGCGTACCCATGGACGAGGCCAGGGCGCTTGCCGAGCTGGCGATCAGAGAGGTGCTGCGCATCGAGTACAAGTACTCCCGGTACCGGAGCGACAGCATCGTCAGCCAGATCAATGCCGCTGCGGGCAATGGCGAGTTCATCGTCCTGGATGACGAAACCGCACAACTGATGGCCTACGCAGACAAGCTCTGGGACTTCAGCGAAGGGCTGTTTGACATCACCAGCGGCGTGTTGAGGCGGGCATGGGACTTCAAGTCTGGGCGCGTGCCCTCCACGGCCCAACTGGAAGCGTTGCGCCCGCTGGTTGGCTGGCGTCAGCTGGAGCTCGTGTTCGATGTGCAGATCTCCTCCACCAGCGTGCGCCTGACGCGCCCCGGCATGGAGATCGACTTTGGCGGCTTTGGCAAGGAGTACGCGGCCGATCGGGCCGCTGCGCTTTTGATGGGCAAAGGGGTTCGCCATGGCTACGTCAACCTGGGTGGAGACATCCGGCTCATGGGCCCCAGGCCGGATGGTGAGCCCTGGGATATCGGTGTGGCGCACCCACGTGAGGCTGATCACGCCATTGCCACGATGAAGCTGTCGTCTGGCGCCATGGCGACCAGCGGAGATTACGAACGCTACATGGATGTCGATGGGCACCGGTATTGCCACATCCTGCATCCGTGGACCCTGATGCCGGTGATGTTCTGGCGGTCCATCAGCGTGGTGTCATCGGTTTGCTCAGCAGCCGGTGCCTTGAGCACGATTGCCATGCTCAAGCAGGATCAGGCCCCGGCGTTTTTGCGCTCGCAAGGGGTTACGTGGCTGGGCGTGGATCAGTCTGGGCAGGTTTGCAGAGGTGCACCATGAGTAAGTTCAAGAACGTATTTGCATTTGAGAACGGGGTATCGAACATGCTGAGGATATGGACGGCTCATGGGCTTCGCGCCGGGCTGGTTGGGCTGTTGGCGTTGTTGACAGCCTTTTGCGTGAACGCGCACGCTGGTGACGACTTTTTGGCTGTCGAGGACGCGTTCAAGGTTGAGGCCAGCGTGGCGCCCTCTGGCCACGACGTGCGCATCGAGGTTGCCATTGCGCCGAGAACGCATCTGTATCGAGATCGGCTGTCGTTTCAGCCGATCTCAGATGCGATGAAACTGGGCACCCCATTCTTGCCACCTGGAAAGCGGCAGTATGACGAAACCTTCGGCAAGGTCGAGGAGGTCTACTACGACCATCTGAGCATCAGCCTGCCTGTCCTTGATGGCCTCAAGTCAAAAGGGTATGTGATGGTGGGCTACCAGGGCTGCGCCGATGATGGCTTGTGTTACCCGCCTCAGGTGCTGTACCTGAGGGTGCGACCGGGCGTGGATGGAAGGCTGGCATCGGTTGAGTTGGCGCAGGCCGAAGAGGTGGCGGGAGGGGCTGCCGCCCAGCCTGAAGGCGCTGCCAGCTTGGCTGCGCTGGCGACGTCGGCGAGCGCACCTGTTGTGAAGGATGCGTTGCCACCAAAGGCGGCCGATGGTGGCTCCAGCATTGAGCGTGCCTTGGCCTCCGGCAACCTCTTCAAGATCGTGGGTGTGTTCTTCCTGGCGGGCTTGTTGCTGTCCTTCACCCCCTGCGTCTTGCCCATGGTGCCCATTCTGTCGTCGATCATCGTCGGGGAGGGCTCGGACGTCGGGCGAGTTCGAGGCTTCGTGCTGGCGTTGAGCTATTCACAAGGCATGGCGCTGGTGTACACCGCGATGGGGGTGGCTGCAGGGCTTCTGGGCGAGGGGTTGGCGTCCTATCTGCAAAACCCGATTGTCCTTTCCGTCTTTGCCTTGATGCTGGTGGCCTTCGCCTTGTCGATGTTTGGTGCGTATGAATTGCAGATGCCCAGCTTCATTCAAGGCCACCTGACGGCGCGTTCCACTCAGTTGAAGGGGGGCAGCCTGATTGGCGTGTTCCTGATGGGCCTGCTTTCCGCGCTCATCGTCGGGCCTTGCGTGACGGGGCCGCTGGCCGGTGCCTTGCTCTACATCAGCCAGACGAGAGACGTGGTGTTCGGTGGCACCGCGCTTTATGCACTGGCCTGTGGCATGAGCGTGCCACTGTTGCTGGTGGGCGTGTCCGCAGGTTCCTTGTTGCCCAACACGGGCATGTGGATGGAGTCGGTCAAGACCTTCTTCGGCATGGTGATGCTGGGTGTGGCGCTGTGGCTGGTATCGCCCGTCTTGCCTTCCATGGCCTTGCTTGGCTTGCTGGGGGTGTGGCTGGCCTTGGGGGGTGCGTTGTTTGGCGCCTTCGACGCCATTGGTCCTCAGTCCAGTGTGCGGCACCGGGCCGTCAAGGGGCTTGGGTCCGTGTTCGTGGTGTTGGGGCTCTTTGAGCTCGTCGGGGCCTTGACCGGTGCGACCAATCCTTGGGCTCCACTGAGTGAGGTGAGGGGGGGCGCGGTGTCTTCGGCCGTTGCCGCAACGACCTCGGCGACCACTGACAAGAAGGCTGGGTTGCCATTCAGAACGGTGGCCAACGCGGCTGCCCTGGAGGCGGCATTGGCGGAGGCGTCCGCGCAGGGCAAGTTGGCCATGGTTGACTTCTATGCGGATTGGTGTGTGGCTTGCAAGGAAATGGAGCACCTGACCTTCTCGGACAAGCGTGTCCAGGACAGGTTGGCCAAGGTGGTCTTGATTCAAGCCAATGTGACCGAGACCAACGCTGAAACCAAGGGGCTGCTCAAGCGCTTCAGTCTCTTTGGCCCGCCGGGCGTCGTGTTCTTTGACGCCAACGGGCGCGAGTTGTCAGACAAGCGAGTCGTCGGCTTTCAGCGGGTGGAGGAGTTCTTGCGCAGCCTGGCTTCAGCGGGGGCCTGACGAGCCATTTTTGGGCAAGATCGCTTCAATGGCGGTCATGCCGTTGGCCGACGTGACGGTGATGCGGCCGTCATGCAGCTCCACGATGGATTTCACGATGGCCAAGCCCAGGCCCGCGCCTTCACCCTGGCGCTGTCTGGATGGGTCAACGCGGTAGAAGCGATCAAACAGGTGGGGCAAGTGTTCGGGCGCAATAGGCGGGGCTGGATTGACCACCTCCACGTGCACGTACTGACCAATTTCAAGCAGCGTGACGGTAATGGTCTGATTGGCTTGGGTGTGCAAGATGGCATTGGACAGCAAATTGCTCAATGCACGACGAAGCATCAACCGATCGCCCTGGATCCAGGTGGCGGGCCCGCTCAGGGACAGTTGAACCTGACGCTCCTCAGCAAAGGCTTCGAAGTAGTCGAACAGGTCGGTCACCTCCTGGGCGAGGTTGACTCGGCTGAATTCAGGTTTGATGCGGTGGTTGTCTGTCTGGGCCAGGTAGAGCATGTCGCCCACCATCTTGGCCATCCGCTCGTATTCCTCCAGGTCGGAATAGAGCACCTCCTGGTACTCCTCAATCGAGCGAGCTTTCGTGAGCAGAACCTGAGTTTGCGTGATGAGGTTGGTGATGGGGGTCCGCAACTCGTGCGCAATGTCAGCCGAGAAGTCTTGAAGACGCTGAAAGTCCTGGCGCACGCGCTTGAGCATGGCGTTGAAGGAATTGGCCAACTCCGCCAGTTCAATGGGGACGCGTTCAGGATCAAGCTGAATGTCCAGCCGCTCTGCTGACACACTCCGAATACGCGCGCTGATGCTTCTCAGTGGGGCGTGCCCGGTGTAGATCACCAACCAGGCGATCAGGACTGCAATCAGCCCGATAACGGGTATGGCAGTCCACATCGTGCGATGGATGCTGTTCAAAAAATTTTCGTTGAACGTCATGCTCGTGGCGACCACGGCCTGGTATGGCGCCTTGCCGCTCACGGGGTGCGCAACGAGAACGAGCGCGCCACGATAGGCCTGCCCCTGTACTCGCCAGACGCGAAGCGCGTCTTTGCTGACTCGCTCGCCGATCGGCTTGGGCCAGTCAACGTTCGTGACCTTGAAGTCGGGCGTGGCGAAGACGGGGTGGCCTGCGCTGTCCACGACGCAATAGAACATTTTGTGGCGCCCTTTGATGGCGCCAGCCAGGCGTTGGTCCACCTCGGCGGTGGGTTGCCCCAGCATGAAGGTTTGCAGCAAGTGCTGCAGCGTGGTGGCGAAGACATCGAGTTCTTCCGCGTCCTGCTCGGCAAAGCGCTGCTCAATGGTGCGTTCAATCAGGCAACCAAAGCCCATGACGGTCACGGCGATGGCCATGGCAATCAAGGTGGTCAAACGCAATGTCAGTGAGACTGGCCGCCTGCGTCGCCGGCGCTCAGTCTCCATCAGGCGCCTCCATGCAATACCCCATGCCTCGCACGGTGCGAATCAGCTTGGGTTCGAAGGGGTCGTCGATCTTGGCTCGCAAGCGTCGGATGGCCACTTCGATCACATTGGTGTCGCTGTCGAAGTTCATGTCCCACACCTGCGAGGCGATCAGCGAGCGAGGGAGCACTTCGCCTTGTCTGCGGACCAGCAGCTCCAGCAAGGCGAATTCCTTGCTTGTCAGGCTGATGCGGTGGCCCGATCGGGTTGCGCGACGACGGGTGAGGTCCAGTGCCAGATCGGCAATCTGGAGCACATCAGACTGCACCGGTGCATGACCACGGCGCAGCAGTGTGCGAACCCGGGCCAGCAGCTCCGCAAAGGCAAACGGCTTGACCAGGTAGTCGTCTGCCCCCAGTTCCAGGCCTTTGACCCTGTCTTCGATGCTGTCTCGGGCGGTGACGAACATCACTGGTGTGAGCTTGCCGGTCTCTCTCAGTGAGCGAATGATGCGCCAGCCATCAACGTCAGGCAGCATCACGTCCAACAGGATGAGGTCGTAGCTTTCTGTCATGGCCAGATAGTGCCCATCCAGCCCGGTTCGGGCCAGATCCACCATGAAGCCTGCTTCCATGAGACCTTGTTTGAGGTATTCGCCCGTCTTGCTTTCGTCTTCAACGACGAGGAGTTTCACTTCTGTTCTCACTGTTGGCTGCAGCGCCAGCCGTTCCTGTGGTGACAGGGGGGCGCTGATCGGCAGAGGGCCCCAACATGTCAAGCCGCACGGGTTACCTTGAGGTCACGGCCTACCCTTGAGCATGGCGCGCCTTGTTGGGGCGGCTGTCGACATCCTGCAGGATTCTGCTTGTCCTCACCAGAGGTGTTTCACGTAGGCTCGACTGTTCAACACCATGAGCCCCGCCACGTGCCCATCCGGTGCAGGGGCTTGGCGGGGCATCAGTGGCACAGGCTTGGCTGCAGGGTTCAGACACCTCGGGCCTTGGTGGGCCTGCTTCGTGTCAGCGCAATCCCGACCAGGCCCAGCCCCATCGTCAGCCACATGGCGGGCTCGGGGACGGCAGGGGGGCTCGATTGCAGGATCACGGTTCCCAGGTCATTGTTGCCCGTGTCATAGACGGTCATGACCAGTTGTCCCTGATCGTTGAGCCCGATTTGGGTGTCGTCAAGGCGCTGCAGCCCCAGGGAGGCGAGGTTGGCATTCAGCAAGGTCACGCCATGGCTGTCGTCCCACAGGAAGGCCTGGGTGTTGGCGTTGCTGTCAACGAACTGGCCCACGATCTGCCCGAGGTTGTTGATGTCGTATATGCGGGCGTTGCTCGCTCCTGCGTAACCGGCCAGAACGTCGGTGGCATGGCCGCTTGCATTGATCACCACGGCGCGGCCGTTGCTGATGCCTGCGGTGCTGCCTTGGTCATTGAGTCCCGCGACGGAGGTCATGGGGGCCAGCGATTGACGCAGCCCTGCCGCTTCCAGGAAGGTCTGGACCTGGCCGTTGTTGGGATCCACGGTGCTCAGGACGCGATTGCCTTGTCCGTTGATGGCCATGTAGCCCGCGTGGGCGCCGTTGACGCAGGTGGTGCCACTGACTGAGCCTGCTGGGCCGATGGCCACCCCGCATGCCATGGCACCGTTGGCCATGGTCATGCCCACGGCGGTGCCTGCGTCATTGAGGCCATTGAGGGTCAGGTTCGCCAGGCCGTTGCCCATGGCCTGCGTGGCGCCTTGACGCCAGACCGTGTAGTGCAGGCCGCCGTTGGTGTCAACGCTGTTGAACAGCACGGTGTTCTGGTTGTTGATGCCCACCACTTCCAGCGTGTCCAGGCTTGTGCCCAGCGTGGTGAATTGGCCTGCTTGCCAGACCTGCACGCTGTTGTCGTATCCGTTCAGGCCGGCTACCGTGCCCAGGGCGTTGATGTCCGTGGCCTGGAAGCCGCTACCGAGCCCGAATTCGCTGACCAGCGACAGCGGATCGGCCGAGGCCACGAAACTGGCTGAGGCCAAGAGCAGCGCCAGTGTGGGACGCAATGCAAATTTCATCTGAATCTCCAGAAAAAAGAATGGGTTTGGAGATTCTGGTGTTTGATTCAAACGGTGTGTTGGTTTGGCACCGGGATGCGGGGCGGCATCAACCCTAGGGTTATTCGTTAGCTTACGCAAATGTAATTCCGCGGAAATCCGGGCGCAATTTTCGAGCCATACATTGGGTAGCAAGAGGCGTGACGACGCCAGGGTGCGGCGGAGCAAGGTCGCACTCAAGGCGCACGGAAGCCCCTTTTGGAATTCTATTTAATTGTTTCGTTTCAAACGGATGTTATTCGTGTGAGGTGGTATGCATAGCAAGGTTTTGATATTGGGCTCCGGGCCCGCTGGATATACGGCGGCGATTTACGCCGCGAGGGCAAATCTGGCGCCAACCTTGGTGACCGGGTTGGCGCAAGGCGGGCAGTTGATGACGACCACGGAGGTCGACAACTGGCCCGCTGATGTGCTGGGTGTACAAGGCCCGGAATTGATGCAGCGCTTTGAGGCGCATGCTGCTCGGTTCAACACGAACATGGTGTTTGATCACATCCATGAGGCGGATCTGTCTCGTCGCCCGTTCGTGCTCAAAGGTGACTCGGGCGTCTATACCGCTGATGCACTGATCGTTGCGACGGGCGCTTCTGCCAATTACCTGGGGTTGCCGTCGGAGGCTGCTTTCATGGGGCGGGGGGTCAGCGGTTGCGCCACATGCGACGGCTTCTTCTACAAGGGGCAGGAGGTGTGTGTGGTGGGCGGGGGCAACACGGCAGTGGAGGAGGCCCTTTACCTCAGCAACATCGCCAGCAAGGTGCACTTGATTCATCGGCGCGACTCCTTCAGGGCCGAGGCCATCATGGTCGACAGGCTGCTCGCCAAAGTGGCCGAGGGGCGCGTGGCGTTGCACCTCTTCATGCAATTGGATGAGGTGCTGGGTGACGCTGGCGGCGTCACGGGTGTGCGGATGCGCCATGTGGTGGATGGTCACCTTCAGGCCTTGTCGCTCACGGGGTGTTTCATCGCCATTGGCCATCGGCCCAACACCGATATTTTCCGTGGGCAGCTGGAAATGCGTGATGGCTACATCCTGACCCAAGGCGGTGGGCAAGGCTTCGCCACCATGACCAGCATCCCCGGCGTTTTTGCCGCGGGTGATGTTCAGGACCATGTTTATCGCCAGGCCATCACCAGTGCGGCGTCGGGTTGCATGGCCGCCTTGGATGCGCAGCGCTACCTGGAGCAAGGTGCGTGAGCGACAGTGCCTGGCGTGCCTGGCTGGGGGATCCGCTCTTCGTGGCCGCGCTGATGCTGGCGATCCCTGTGTGGGTGCTGGCATCGTGGCTTCACATCCATGCGGCGCCTGCTGGCAGTGATGCGGGTGTGTTGCTCTCGGTTGCCGTCATTCAGCCAGTGTGTGAAGAGCTGCTGTTCAGAGGGGTGATTCAGGGCGCTTTGAGGCGACGCTTCCCTGGCTTCCATATGGGGAGCCTGAGCGGGGCCAATGTCATCACGGCGCTGCTGTTTGCGGCCGCTCATCTGTGGCGCCAGCCACCTTGGCTGGCGGGGGCCGTTCTGGTGCCCGGCTTGATCTATGGCTGTCAACGTGATCGCTGGGGTTCCATCTGGCCGGGGGCGCTTCTTCACGTTTGCCACAACGCAGGTCTGCTTGCGACGGGCTATCTGTAGGTGGTGGACGTCTGTCATTCAAACCATTGGTCAATTGGACGAGATGACGCAGCAAAACGCAGCCCTGGTTGAGAAAGGTGCAGGAGCTTCGCAAAGCTTGCCGCAACCGGCTGAACGACTGGCAGAGGTCGTCGATGTGTTTCCTTGATTCCAATCGCGCGCCTGGTCATGAGCTGTTCGTCGCGAGGAGCATGCAGATGTTGAGCTTTACCAAATATGGTGTCGGGCGCGGTCTTGCAGGCCGTGTGTGCATTCTGGGCTGGGGCAGGCAAGGGCTGGTCGCGAGCCTGCTGACGGGCGCCGTGCTGGCATCGGTACCAGCGGCTCATGCCGCCATGGTCAAGGTGGAGGGTGTGGTGGTGGAGCCCGTGGCGACCGTGGCAGGCAACCGCCTTGTGCTCAATGGCGCGGCTTTGCGCAAACGCGGCTATTTCAAGGCCAATGTGGTGGCCCTGTACCTGCCGGAAAGACTGACCGTGCCGGACTCTGTCTATCGGGCCAGTGGCGCCAAGCGCATCCAGTTGCACGTGCTGCGGGACTTTACATCCTCGACGATCTCCCGGATGTTCATCTCTGACTTCCAGAAAACCGCGACCGAGGCAGAGTTCAAGCAGTTGATCGACACCGTAGCCGAGATCGGCAGCATCTACGCGGAGGTCAAGCGCGTGGCGCCTGGCGACGTGGTCAACATCGACTGGGTACCCGGCAAGGGGATCGTGACCACCTTCAATGATCGGCCGCTGGGCACTCGCCCTATCCCCAGTGAACTGGCCTACCAAATCTTCCTGCGCATGTTCATCGGGCCGGATGCCTCTGCGGACTTGCGCAATGGTCTGCTGGGCCTGACACGCCAAACTGAATAGGCAGGCTTCTTCTGTGAAGGTCCAATCGCTGATGCCCGGCGCCGGGGCGCCATCTCACAGAAGGCTCCTTGCATCGATCCGTGCACGGAATCTGAGGTAGTCCTCGGCGGACTGCCTGGGCTGTTCAATCATGGGCGCGTGGCCGACGTGCGGCATGATGATGGCTTCTGAACGAGGCAGGAGCGACCTTAGCACGGGGGCAGCGCCTGCTGACAGCACGCGGTCTTCCGCGCCCCAGACGATCAGCGTGGGCGTTGTGAGCCCGCGGATCTCCTTGCTGACGGAGTCCAGCGCGATCTGTTTGAACACACTTCGCTCAAGCGACTGATTGGCGATGCGTTGCCGGGCCAGGACATTCATCACAGGCGTTGGCAGGTAAGGCGGATCGCTCATGGCGAACTGCATCATGGCCGGGAAGTCGCTTTCTTTCGTGATGATCAACGGGTTCGGTTTGCCGGCCAGAAGCGTTCGGGCCAAGTCTCCGTATGGTGCCTCGGCGATACCTGCGGGGTCCAGCAGCCACAGGCTTTCCACGTCTTGCGGGTGCTGTGCCGCGTAGCTCAGCGCGATGGCGCCGCCCATCGAGTTGCCCCCCAGGCTCACACGTTTCAGGCCGAGTGACTGGACGAAGTCGTGCACGCGCGCGGCCTGTGCTGCAAAGCGGTAGTCGACTTCAGGCAGGTGCGATGATTCGCCGAACCCAATGAGGTCGGGAATGATGACGCGGTAATGCGGTGTGAGCCAACGCGCGACACGCGTGAAGTTGTCCTTGTCCGTGCCAAAGCCATGGACCAGGACCAAGGGGGCGCCTTTGCCGCCCTCAAGATAGGCCATATGCGCGCCATTGGGGAGATCGATTTCCTTGCGCTGGAGATCGGATCGCCAGCGCTCTATGCTGAGTGCGGTGCGGGTCATCGGCGGGCCGATGTCATCGCATCCGGAAAGCAGGATCAAGAGACCGCCCATCAAAGAAGCAGTCAGGAGTTTGATGTTGAGTTTCATGCCATCAATCCCGCACCCTGTTGGCAAAGTGCACGGTTGCCCGTTTCAATATGTCGTGTTCTTGCATGACTTCAGTCAAGTCATTCATCAAGCGGCTGAGCGCCATGTGTCGCTGTGGATTGTTCCGGCTTCGCCATCGGGCAGCTTGACCATCAATGCCATCGATTGATGAATGGCGCCAGCCACTCTAGATGAGTGACATCGGCGTGCTCGCCGGGGTGTGCTGTAGTGGTGCTGCGCCGAATGTGTAGCGGCTTAGCGCGTCCTGCAACAGCTCGGATGAATCTTGCGCGTCATAGATGACCACAAAGCCGCGGCGCGGGTCCTGCTCAATTCGCATTTGATTGAGGGTGACATTCGCGTTTCGAGCTTCGGTTCGCACCACATCCTCGATTTCCAGCTTGATCAAGTCTGGCTTGAAGACTTTTCCTACAGCAGTCGTGGGTAGTGCCTTTAGAACATGAATGCGTTTGGGAATGGCCGCTCGTTCACCGATATGGGTTGCCACGTGTTGTGCCAGTGCCTGGGCGTCTGTATGGCAGCCTGGCCGAAGTTCGATGTAGGCAACGGGAATTTCTCCCAAGTGCGCATCGGGCCGGCCCACGGCGGCAGCCTGGGCAACGGAGGGATGCTTGTGAAGGGCCTCTTCGATTTCCCGTGGGTCGATGTTGTGTCCGCCGCGGATGATCAGGTCCTTTTTTCTTCCGTTCAAGAAGACAAAGCCATCCTTGTCAATGTGCCCTAAATCGCCGGTATTGAGCCATCGCAAAATGCGGCCGGTGCATGGTTCCGGCCGATGAATCCAGATGCCGTCGTTATGCATGGGATCCAGGTAGCCGGCAAAGGTATTGGGGCCGTGTATGGCCAAGACGCCCACTTCGTCAGTTGAAGCGTCGCGTACATAGCGGCCTTGTTCATCCAGAATCACGCTGATCAAGCGTTGGCCTGGCAGGCATAAGCCGATGGAGCCTGCCTTGCCGCCAACTTTCGGGTTGAGCGTTGATACGCAGCCTGCTTCCGTCAAGCCGTATCCCTCCAGAATCTTGACGCCTGTTTCGGCCTCGAATGTCTTGATGGTTTGTGAGGCAAGCGGCGCTGCGCCACAGATGCCCACTTTGAGGCTGGCCAAGGATCGCCCGTTGACCGGGACGTTCATCAAGGCCGTGTAGACGGTGGGCACGCCGGAGAAGGACACGATGCGGTGATGCTCAACCAGCTCCCAGAACCGTTGAATGACATCTTTGCCCCTGTATCCCTGGGGTGTCGCCAGAACAACGTGTGCACCACGCGACCACGGGACCAAGCCGCTGCCCAACTGCGCATTGACATGAAACAGGGGCAGGCCACAAAAAAGGACGGCACCGGGGTTCAGCTCTCCTGAGAGAACGCGTGCCACCATGCTGGCGTTGCTGACCTCGGTGCGGTGTGTGCGCTTGGCGATCTTTGGGGCGCCGGTCGTGCCGCCCGTGCAGAAATAGGATGCGATGTCGTCAAGGCACGGTGGCGCGAAGACCAGGTCGTTATCTCGCGAGCACCTCATCTCTTGAGTGAGGCTGTACACCTTTGCTTGACCTGCGGTCCTGGGCGTTTTCAGCCTGGCCTGCAGTCTGAGGATGGGGGCCAGGACACCGAGGTGATAGTCAAGTGGACTGACTGTGAAGACCTTTCGGACGGACGGAACCTTGGGTAGCAGTGCCGTGACTTTTTCCCACAGATCGACCATGGGTGTAGGCGCGAGCGTGACGATTGCGCGAGCGTTTGCTGCTTTCAGCAGGGATGCAATCGTGTCTGGCTCCAGCATGGGATTGACGGGCATGACGATGGCAGCTGCTTCGCCGCCCCATATCGTCCAGTGAGCCTCTGGCATGTTGGGCAGCACCATCGCGATGACGTCGCCGCGCCTCAGGCCATGGCGATAAAAGGCGTTGGCTGCGCGTACGATCTGCTGCTTGATTTCGGCGTGGGTCCATTTGAATGGTCGCTTATGGTTCTCCACGTCGAGAAAGAATGACAGAGCGGTTGCGTCGGGGGCGCTGCCGGCGCCTGCCGTGACCATGTCGAAGGTGTTCTGAGGTGCAGCCGCGAGTGGCGCGCCTGTGCCATGTGCGGCATTGTCTTGCGGGTGGGCTTTGCTCATGGGAAGGGGACCTGACGGTTCGTTGCGAGGCCTTGAGGGTTCCCGTCAGGATGGCCATATCCAGGTCACCTGTCTGCGCGAAAATCAACAATTCCGGGATTCCCCTTCCTGTACTCAGGGGGGTGTTTTCCGAGGTTGCCAAAGTCTGGTCAAACGCGTCTTGGAGGCGTAGCATGACCAGTCAACCTGACTGTGTATGCCGTGGTTCGCGGCGCATGTCGAAACTCGGATCGTGATCCTGATATGTTGGCGGATGTTGTTGAGATCATGCGCGGTGATCCCTGGTTTGCCGGCTTGCCTGTGGAGCTTCAAACGGATCTGCAGGGTATCGCTTTGATCAAACATATCAAGGCGAGAACACGGTTGTTTTCTCGGGGGGATGCGCCTTCAGGGCTATACGGCTTGCTTGCCGGTAGCCTGTGGGTGTTCAGCGAACTGGAGCCGGGTAGCGAGGGCTTGTTGACGCCCTTGCACGCGCCCGCATGGTTTGGCGAGGTCGGGCTTTTCGACGGCTTGTGCCGGACACATAACGTGGAGGCAGGAACCGATTGCACGCTGCTGTACCTGCCACAGACGCTGTTGACCAGGCTCCTGGAGCAGAAGCCGCATTATTGGCGGTACCTTGCGTTGTTGTTGACGCAAAAGTTGCGCTGGACCTTCCTCGCCTTGGATGAGTTGGTCAGAGCTTCAGTCGAGGTCAGGTTGGCTCGCCGATTGATTTTCGCGTCGATGGGGCTGGGCTCCTTGAGTGCCACCAGAGACTCTCTGGAGCTGAGCCAAGAGACCTTGGCTCAAATGGTGGGGATGTCCAGGGCATCGATTAGCCCGGTACTGCGGCAGTTCAAGGCTCGCGGTCTGGTTCGGCTGGCGTATGGGCGCATTCACATCCTCGACATGGCTGAGTTGAAGAAGGTCGCAGACGTTGACAACTGGTTGCCCACCACAAAGATGCCTGATAGTCGTCTTCCGTAGGCTGCCGCTGCTGATGGGCCTTGTTGCGCCGCCTGATCGTCGAGCGCTTCGTGCGGCGCTCGCCTCGACTCAAGGGCGGCTTGATTTCGCGGTGCCTTGGCCTTGGGCGAGTTCGTCCTGAGCCTGCTTGACCTTGTCGTCAAACGACATCTTGGGCGCCTTGTTTGCTTCGATGCGGCTCAGCAGTTCCTCGGACACGTTTTCTTCCTCGCCAAACATGAGCTTTGCTCGCTCTGGACCGAAGTACTGTTGGCGCATCTGCTTCAACTCAGCCAGTTGACGCCTGGCCTCTTCCAGCGAGTCTGCTGAAGGCTCTGCGGGAAAGGCTTGCATCACGGCCTGAGCGTATTGCGTCCATTGTTGGTAGAGGTCTTTGAGTTGACGCCTGGTCGTGTCGGGTAGCTCTGCGGAGAAGGCTTCCAGCTTCTTCGGGCCGTCATGGGCGTAAAGCGCGTGAACGCGTTCGACATCGCTGCGTGTTTGCGGGTCGATGATCAGGTTGCCCTGGCCATCGGTGCGAAAGACGGGTGGACGCACGGTATCCAGTGGAGAGGCCGCGACAGGGGGCGGTGGCTCCGCCACCCTTGCCTGAGATTGCGCCGCCTGGTTGCGTGTGCCTGAAGGGGGCGCCATCGGCATCGACCACCACGGTTGGGTCAGCCGCGATGGGGCATGGGATTCGGATGCTGGCTTGAGCCGGGCTACCCATGTGCCACTCACGATCGCCAAGGCGATCAATGCACCCATCCAGACGCGTTTTTGCAGTGCCACGGCAGTTGCCTTGTCCTTCCTTGAGCTGGAAAAGACCGGTGCCTTGACACCGGTCGTCGGCGTCAGAACGGGCCTGTCGAGGTCAGGCTGACTTCGGCTGGATCCTGTGCATTCAGGAACTGGCTGTAGCGCATGTCGCCGTCAGCAAAGCGCTTCATCCAGGAGATGTTGGTATAGCTGCTTGGCTCGGATGCCGTGGTCGGAAAGAAATGGTCCAGACCCTTGATGACGGCCAGCATCTTGGTCACGGTGGATGGGATGGCGTTGTAGTACCTCTGGGCATATTGGGAGACCGGGGCTGTTTGATCGCCCGTGGCACCAATGATGCAAGTTGGGATCTTGATGGACTTGAACTTCGTGGCGCTGAAATCCCAGGGGGCAAACGCCACGGTCGCCTTGAGGTCAGGTGCAGCCGCGGCTGCTTCAAGCGCGCCGCCGCCCCCCATCGACCAGCCTCCAACTGCTTGCCGGGAGGCGTCGACCTTGCCGGCCACCGGGCCTGTTTGAGCGGTCGTGACGGCCTTCAAGACGGCCAGCAGTTGCGAGGCGCGGCTGGCCGCAAAGTCCAGCAGGGTGTTGGTCGAGATGGTCACGACCACGAAGCCGTGCGTGGCCAGGCGTTGCCCCATCTTCTGCATGGAGCTTTGGGCCGCCCCGAATCCAGGGGAAATGGCCATGACAGCGTATTTGCCGGCGGCGGTGGGGACGTAAATCGTGCCGACACGAAAACCACTGCCCGTGATTTGTTGTGTTGTGACGGCATAAGGCCCGTCTTTCTGAATATCGGCCAGGGTGGGGGAAGGGCCATTTTCAATGGCCTGTGCGGGTGTCGCAAGCATCGCCGCGATGCTGAGGGTTGCGACGTTGATCGCAAAATTGATCGAACGCATGTCTTTCTCCATAATGGGGGCATTCAAGCGGGCTCTCGTGATGGCCCGCGAGAGAGGCGCGAAGTATTTGTTGCCTCTTTTTGCTGTTCGTCTGCAGGCTATTAAGGCCTGGCGCTGTCTCGCTTGTAAAGGCTGACGGTATAGGCCGCCAATAATCCCAGAACCATTAATTTGAGCGCAGAGGGTTCGGGAATGGGGGCGGCCGCTTTGCTGACATTCCATGTGGAAGTCATCACGCCAAAATCCGTACCCTTTGTGAGGTTGGCGGCCAGGCTTCCCAGCCCCAGTGCCTTGGTGATGTAATCCATGGCGGTACTGGTCAAGTACAAGCCGGACAATCTGGTGGAGAAAGATCCTGCCCCGGTTATGAGCGTCGATCCGGTGACGTAGTTGACGGTAAAAAAGGCCATTTGGTTGACGGTGCCCAGGTCCCCCGCAACATTGCCGACCCCATGCACATTCGCATACAGCGTCTTGGTCGCGGAGTTGTAGGACATGTCCGTCACATCCAATGTGCCGCCAGTCATCAATCCATTCTTGACGGCCACTTGGCGCCCGCCCCCGGCGCCTTGCACCTGCAGAATGGCCCCGCTTGCATTGTCGAACGTGCCATTGGTAATGGCCGCTGTTGATGTCCCCAGGAATGAGTCATAGGTGGCCGGCGCAATGGCGCTGTTGACAATGCCAGCAATATTATCGTTTCCGATCTTGGCGCCAGAATATGCCAGGACAGCCGAGCCACTCATGGCGTAATAGTTGCCGTTCAATGAAAACGTTTCATTTGCATTGACGGTGATCGGTGCCGCTTGTGCGGAAGCGATGGTCATGATCGCAAAAGCGATCGGGTAAAGTATTCTGGCCTTGCGAATTTTACTCATGGCATTGCACTCCTATGTCAGTATGAGTTTCAGTTGGTTTGACGGTGAGGTTGTCACGGATGCTTGGGGCGGCCCAAAGTGGCAAGATGAAAAATGCCCTGCTGATGGCAGCTTATCTTCTGCCACCTGTTCACCATGCTCATGGTTGCCCCTTCGCAAGTTGGTGGCGCCAAATAGACCATTTCAGGCTGCTTGGTAATAAATTCTTTAACCGCATCAACACACGCTGCAAAGCATGCGGTATAGGCGGTTTCGTGAAATGCGGGGTATTACCACCTTCCCCCTGTACGGGTGGCGTCACCGCGTCAAGATTGCGGGGAGATAACAAATTGGCGCTCACAGCCAAAAAGGCAGCGCTGCCGGGTGCGGCCTCTCCCGGAGCCTGTTTGATATGGGTATATTGCGGCGCGAGTGAGGTTGGCGGTCTGCGCGCGATGAATATGGTGTCGCGGTTTCGCCGAATTCGTCCAGATTGATTTGATAACAGAACTGAAATGAATTTGTCAGCAAAGGGCTTGTGCGCGCGGCAAGCCCTGCTCATCGCGCTGGGCCTGATGCGCGATGAAGCGCACTTCGAATTGGCGCGGCGCCAATCCTTCTGGATGCGGGGCTCAACCGGCCCGTTTTGCCTGGGGCCGCGCGCCTACTTCAAGTTCGCCTTCGGTGTGGCCCTGACCCAGGCTGGCTGGCGGGGACGTGGTTCATCTGCTCGATCGAGCGCTGGCCGTGGGCGTTTATTCAGCGATCACATTGCATGTTAATGTGATGATAATTAAAAGCGCATAAACACTGCTGCCCAAGCTGACCCCGGATGCCCGACACCCTTGACCCCGACGAGTTCGTCAAACCCTTTGTTTCCGAGACCTTGGGCTCCAAGTCCTTGTACTTTTCGATCTCGGCCATTCAAAGCAGCATGAACCTGATGCAGCCCGATGCCCTGGTGCTTGAGTACACCCGGACGATGATGGGCTTCCTGCTGTTCAACCCCAGGCCCGACCACATCGCCATGATTGGTCTGGGCGGGGGCTCCATGGCCAAGTTCTGCCACCGCTACCTGCCTCGCACCCGCCTCGTGGTGGTGGAGATCAACCCCCACGTGGTGGCCCTGCGCGATGCCTTCCTGATCCCCCCGGACGACAAGCGCTTCACGGTGCTGCAAGGTGACGGTGCGCTGTTCGTGCGCCGCCCGCCCAAGCAGTACGACGTGCTGCTGGTGGACGGTTTCGAGCTCCGTGGCATCCCGGCCAGGCTGTGTTCGCAGCGCTTTTACGAGCACTGCTACGAGGCCCTGCAACCCGGTGGCATCCTCGTGGTCAACCTGCACTACAGGCATCCGCAATTCGACACCTATGTGGCGCGCATCCAGGCGGCCTTCAAGGGTGAGGTGCGGATGGTGGTTGAACCTGAGGCGGACAACGCCACCGTGTTTGCCTGCAAGGGGCATTTGCAGGCGGTGCATGAGGCTTCGCCGGGCAAGCATGGCGCGTCGCTGCGCCCGGCCGGCTTGCCCGATGCGGCCTGGAGCCAGCTGGAAGCCGCCTTTACCCACATCGCACAAAGCCCACGCTGCGCATGAACGCGAGCGGGCTGCCTCCTACAATGTTTTGACTGACCCCTGCGCGCCATCATGGAATCCAAAACTGCTCGCCTCACGCTCCTGATCGACCCTGACAAGAAGGCCGCGTTCGAGGCCCTGTGCGCCAGCCAGGACCTCACGCCCTCGCAGGTGGTGCGCCAGATGATCCGGGACTACCTGGCCGCGCACCAGGTGACGTATGCGAGCCAGCAAGCCACGCCGGGCCGCAAGCCGGTATCGGCCCGCAAGTGAGCGGTTGATGTGCCGAATGTCGCTTTGCCGGTATCAAACACGGTGGCGCCCGTCACTTGTGTAACCGAGTGGTTCGACTGGCGCGCGCAGCCTGGCCCTGGGAAGGCGCCTTGATCGCCCGATGAGCACGTGGCCTGCACCGTGCGGGCCGCGCTGCAAGCGAATGTAAGTCGTTACATCGACGCTGGTGCGGCCCCTAGCATCCGCCGGCGTCGACCTGAACAAGGCCTGACGTGATCACTGCGGCCGTGCGGCCGTCCCCTCACACAGGAGAGAACGAAATGAAATTCCAAGCCAAGGCTGTCAAGCACGTTGGCGCCGCGCTGGCGCTGACCGCAGTTGCCGTTTCTGCGCAGGCCGCCAACACGATGTGCGTGTTCGACATCATCGGCGCCAGCGGCGATGCCTTCAACATGGCCAAGGACTATGCCGTGGCCATGCAGAAGAACGGCGTGACGGTCGAGCTCAAGGCGTACAACAACGAGGCCATGGCGGTCAACGAGTTCCGCGCCGGCAAGTGCGATGCGCTGATGGCCACGGCCTTCCGCACACGTGAGTTCAACGCGGTGGCCGGTGCCATTGACTCCCTGGGCGCCACCACCGTGGTGCGTGATGGCAAGGTGGACCTGCCCGCCAGCTACGACGTGGTGCGCAAGGTCATCCAGACTTTTTCTTCGCCGCAGGCTGCCAAGCTGATGGTCGAGGGCAACTACGAAGTAGGCGGCATCGTGCCTTTCGGTGCGGCCTACCCGATGGTCAACAACCGGGCGATCGACTCGGTCGAGGCGCTGGCCGGCAAGCGGATCGCCGCGCTGGAGTATGACAAGGCCCAGGCCCTGATGGTGGAGCGCGTGGGTGGCAAGCCCGTGGCCGTGGACATCAACAACCTGTCGGCCAAGTTCAATGGCGGCGAGGTGGACATGATTGCCGCGCCCACGCTGGCCTACAAGCCTCTGGAGCTCAACAAGGGCATTGGCGCCAAGGGCGGCATCGCGCGCTTCCCGCTGCTGATCCTGACCTACCAGGTGGTGCTCAACCAGTCCAAGTTCCCCGCTGGTTTTGGCGAGAAGTCGCGTGAGCACTGGGTGGGCGAGTTCGATCGCGCCATGAAGCTGGTGCAAAACGCCGATGCCAGCATCCCCGCCGCGACATGGATGGATGTGTCGCCCGACCACGTCAAGAAGTACACCAACATCCTGCGTGAGTCGCGCATCGCGATCACCGGCCAGGGCGTCTACAACAAGCAGGGCCTGAAGGTGATCAAGAAGGTGCGTTGTGCTGCCAACCCGGCTGAAGCCGATTGCAGCTCGCCTTCCGAAGAAGGTTGAGGCATGACCCGAGCTGACGTTTTGTCAGCTTGATGCAGACACGGGGCGGCTGGGGCTGCCCCGTGGCGCTTTGGGGTGTGCGTAAAGGGGCTCAGTCCTTGAGCTCGGCTTCCAGCGTGCGCGCGTAGCCGATGCAGGCCTTGAACAGGGTCAGCGTGTTGGTCAGCACGTCTTCGAGTGGGGCCTTGCAGCGGTCGGCCACCCATTGCGTGGCGATGCGCGTGTTGGCGCCCACGAGGCCATTGGCCAGTATCTTGAAGTTGAGTTTGCCCTGGGCGTCCAGCTTGGGGAACATCTGGTGCATGAAGCCGGCAATCAGCTGGGCAAAGTCCTGCGAGGCCTTGTCGGCCAGGATGTTCATGCCTTCGCCCACATTGAGCGCGTCGATCAGGGCCACGCGGGCGCGGTGCGGGTCCTGGCGGATGAACTCCAGGAAGTTGCGCAAGGCCGCCTCGGCCAGCTTCTCGGGGTCGGGCTGGCAACTGGCCAGCGACATGATGGTGGTCTGCATCAGCTCGCGGTTCACCGAGGTGTACACGGCCTTGAACAGCGCTTCCATGCCATCGAAGTTCTCGTAGAAATAGCGCGAGGTCAACTGGGCCTGCTTGCACACGTCCCGCACGGTCGAGTTGTGATAACCCTGCTCGCCGAACACGGCCAGGCCCGCCTCGATCAGTTTGGCCTTGCGCTGGCGCTGGCGTTCTTCGGGGTCGATGCCGCCATAACGCCGCCCGGTAGTCCCCGGAGTGGAGGGTGTTTCAGGGTTAACCCTGTTTCTGGAAACGGGCATTGTCAAATACTATTTCTGAAATTGACCATTGTCAAAATATCGGGTTTGATCCGGCAATGGTTCAGCTAACTTGCGCTGCGCAAGGCGGCATCTTGCCCCACGTTCGTGACAACGCCAATGTGGGGAATGCCTGCCTTGATCAACTACCTTCACTTGAGTGGGGCAAACGGGCCACGGGGCCGCTTTTCCGACTCGATGATGGGCCCTGACCACGACAGAACGGACCGAGCAGAGACATGAAGAACTTCAAGAACAAGGTGGCGGCCATCACGGGCGCCGCGTCGGGCATGGGCCGCACCCTGGCCCTGGAGCTGGCGCGCCGAGGCTGCCATCTGGCGCTGAGTGATGTCAACGAGGTCGGCCTGGCTGAAACCGCCCAGATGGCCGGCAAGCTGGGCGTCAAGGTCACCACCGCCAAGGTGAACGTGGCCGACCGCGAGGCGGTGACCGCCTGGGCCGATCAGGCCGCGGCCGACCATGGCAAGGTCAACCTGGTGTTCAACAACGCCGGCGTGGCGCTGGGCGCCTTCCTGGACACCGTGAGCCCCAAAGATTTCGAGTGGATCATGGGCATCAACTTCTGGGGCGTGGTGTGGGGCACGCAGGCCTTCCTGCCGCACCTGAAGAAGGCCGGCGAGGGCCACATCATCAACACCTCCAGCCTGTTCGGCCTGCTGTCGCTGCCCACGCAAGGCACGTACAACGCCAGCAAGTTCGCGGTACGCGGTTTCACCGAAGCCCTGCGCCAGGAGCTGGACATCGAGAACTGCGGCGTGAGCGCCACCTGCGTGCACCCGGGCGGCATCCGCACCAACATCGCCCGTGATGCCAAGATGGACCACAGCATCACCGCCAAGACCGGCGGCAGCGCCCAAGCCGCCAAGGAGCGTTTCGACAAGCTGCTCAACACGACCAGCGCCGAGAGCGCCGCGCTGCAGATCCTGCGCGCCGTGGAAGGCAACAAGCGCCGTGTGGTCGTGGGCCCGGACGCCAAGTTCCTGGACCTGCTGGTGCGTTTCTGCGGCTCCTGGTACCAGCCCCTGACCACCTTCTTCGCCAAAAAGGGCATGCTGGGCTGATGGCCCGGGCATGACGCTTCACAGGAGTCCCTCCATGTCGGCTGCACAAATCGATCCCGTCGCCCAACAGGCCCAGGCTCACCCGGTCATTCGCCGTTACCAGCCGCCCGCCGGGCTGCAGGAGTCGGTGGTGGCGGCCATCATGCGCGTGGCCTTGCGCGTGAGCCTCAAGCCCTTCCTGGGCCCGCCCTGGCCGTTCGCGGTGCAGCGTGCCTCGCTGGCCATCGGGTCGGCGCTGATGCCGCAAGATGGCCGCGCACAGGTCAAGGCCGATCGCATCGACCACATCCCGGTGGAGCGCATCACGCCCAAGGGCCAGTCGAAGAAGCCGCGCCACGCCATCCTGTATCTCCATGGTGGCGCTTTTGTGGCGGGCAGCCCCCGCACGCACCGCAGCATCACCCGCCGCCTGTCGGCCTTGACGGGCGCGATGGTGCTGGTGCCGGATTACCGTCTGGCCCCGGAGGCACCGTTTCCGGCGCAGCTCGATGACTGTGTGGCCTGCTACCGGCAGTTGCTCAAGGAAGGCTTCGACCCCAGCCGCATCGCCATCGTGGGTGACTCGGCTGGTGGCAACTTGACCTTCATGACCGCCATCGCCGCGATGAAGGCCGGCATGCCCGGGCCGGCTTCGCTGGTGATGATGTCGCCGGCGTTCAGCCTGCACCCGCTGCCCAACTCGACCTACCAGGAGCGCGAGGCGCGCGACCCGATGATCCGCCTGGCCTGGGGCGACGATGTCGAGCGGGCCCTGAAGGTGCCGGCGGATCACCCCTTGGGCAACCCCTTGGCGCAGGACCTGTCCAGGCTGCCACCTTCGCTGATCCAGGTGGGTGACGATGAGGTGCTGTACGACAACGCCATCTGGGCGGTGGAGGCGGCCACGGCTGCGGGCCGCACATCCGAGCTGGAGATCTACCTCAAGCGCTGGCACGTGTTCCAGGCGCATGCCAGCCTGATGCCCAGCTCCGTGAAGGCGCTGGACCGCCAGGCCGACTTCATGAAGCGCCACTGGGCGGCCTGAGCGCGGCCCCTGAGCGGCCAGGCTGGCGCACATTGTTCCTGCCGGGGTGAACGGAGGGTCGCCCGACCGGGTGATCCTCTCTAAGATGCGACTGTCGTCTTCAGAGCCCTTCATGAGCCAGCAGTCTGCCCCCCTTGATGTGAACACCGCGCGCCGCTACGGTGGCGCTTCGGCGGCCGAGCGTGCGGCCCAACGGCGTGAGCGGCTGCTCGAGGCCGCGTTCGACGTCTTCGGTCGACATGGCTGGCGCCACGGCACCATGCGCCTGATCTGTGCGCAGGCTCGTTTGAATGACCGGTATTTTTACGAGCATTTTGCGACGCTCGACGAGATATTCCTGGCCGTGCACAAACAATTATCGGCCGATGTCGCGGCGCGCATCATGTTGCAAGTGGCGCAACAACCCGATGACCCCATATTGCAGACCCGGGCGGGTTTGAAAGCCTTTTTTGAATATATCAAAGAGGATGCGCGCCGCGCCCAGATTCTGCTGGTGGATGCCGTGACCACCGGTCTGACCAATCCCCATAATCTGAATGCGCGTGTCAGCCAATATGCCGGGCTGCTGCGCGAGCGCTTCAAGGCGCGCTACCCGAAACTCACGATTGCGCTGGATGTGGAATTGGTGGTGGGCGGGTTTGTCGGCATGGTGGTCCACACGGCCACCGTCTGGTTTCAACGGCAGTTCGATACCCCGGTTGATATTCTGGTGGACCATAATATCTACGCGTGGTCCGGCCTGCACCAGTGGTTGTCTTCCCAGGGGGAAGGGCCCTCGCCAGGCTGATCGGCGCCTGATCCTGTGGCCCCTGCTGGGGGCGCTGGCATCAATCTGGTGATGTGTTTCATCAGATTAACCTGAATATCTGCACATTCAAATCCTCAAGTGCGTGCGCGCAGCCCGCCCTAGGGGTTTGTTGGTGATCCTGAAGGGGTGTTTCCCGGTGTCCGTTAATCCGGGCCTGGGGTGGCCATGTGCCTGCGCGATGAGGGCGGGCCTGGGCGCGCCGAAATTCACCGCTTAATGGGCTCAATTTGCGGCCCAATCTGGTGGCTTAATCCTTGGCCAAACCCGGTGGCACGCCAAACTCGCCGGGTTTGGGGTCCGTGGCGCGGCGCCGCATGTTTTTTTCCTTGGCGTCTGAAATCATCCGCCCGATCCAGGCCTCCAGGCCCTGCCAGGCGTACAGGTTGTAGGCCAGCACCTCTTCGATGGGCTGTTTGTAGCCACCTTGCGCCCAGTTGATGCCCACCTGCAGCGTCATGCCCAGCAGGCCCCCGGTCATCATCTCGATGTTGAAGTCCTGCTGCCGCATATTGGGGTAGAGCTCTTGCGCCAGCTGGTTGACCAGGGTGGCGTACTGGCCCATGGCGGCCTGCGACTTGGCCAGCGTCTGCTGGTTGGCGCTGAACGCGTCGATCAGCAGCACCTGGGCCCGCCGCGGGTCTTCCTTCATGAACTCGTAGAACGCCCGCAGGCCGGCCCGGGCCAGTTCCATCAGGCTGCGCGGCGCGTCCTGCATGGCGCCGGTCAGGCGTGTCATCAACTGCCCCTTTTGCCACTGGTAGACCGCCTCGAAGGCGTCTTCCGTGTTGCGGAAGGACTCGTAGAAGTAGCGGTCCGTCAGGCGGGCCACCGCGCAGATGTCGCGCATCGTCGTGCGGGTGATGCCGTGCCGCGCGAAGCTCTCGAACGCGGCCTCCAGGAGCCGCTCATGGCGCTGCTGGCGCCGGTCTTCAGCTGTGGCGCCCCGGTAGACGCGGGAGCTGCTGCTGGTGGGGGTAGGGGACTTCATATGGCGGCCGTGCCGGCACTGGACGACATGACGACGGTTTGATCGAGTTGATGCAACACAGGAATGATAACGTTGCGTAACTATATTGACGGGATTGTGAATGGAAAAGGTGGATTTTCAGAATATCGCATACCCTTATTGGGGAGGTGGGGGATTCAATCAGGGTTCGAAAAATGAATAACCATATTCAAGGGAATTCGGGGGCGATGGGCTGGCAGCCTGGCATCAACCTTCTGTTTTTCTGATATTCCACTTGGCCGGGCTGATGTCGACAATTCATCGATTGTCGGTGGTCATGCCGGTTACCTTGTTTATCTGGAGAGCGGCATGAATCAAAACATGCCCAAAGAAAAAAGCCCGCCGGGCGCGAGGCCGTGGCGGGCTGGTCGTCATGCGGCCTGCAAGCCGCATCCGTGCAGGGTCAGACGAAGCTGAAGTGCTCCTTGTCCATCTGCATGAGCGAGCTGGTGGGCGACAGCATGGCCTTCTTGTGGCCATCGGCGCGTGGCAGCAGGCGGTCGAAGTAGAACTCGGCCGTTTGCAGCTTGGCCTTGTAGAAGTCGGCCGAATCCTTGCCGCCCTTGGCCAGCTTCTCGTTGGCCACCAGGGCCTGCTTGAGCCAGAAGTGGCCCATCATGGCGTAGCCCGAGTACATCAGGTAGTCGTTGCAGGCGGCGCTGACCACGTCGCGGTCCTTGGCAGCGCGCAGCATGATGCGCAGCGTCAGCATCTTCCACTGGATGGCGCGCTTGAAGGCCAGGCGGGCCATCTTGCCGATGGGGCCACCGTCCAGCAGGTGTGGCTTGGCCTGGGCGATCATCTCGTTGGTGAACTCCTTGATGCACTTGCCGCGGGTCTGCAGCAGCACCTTGCGGCCCAGCAGGTCCAGCGCCTGGATGCCGGTGGTGCCTTCATACAGCGTGGAGATGCGCGCGTCACGGGCGATCTGCTCCATGCCGTGCTCCTTGATGTAGCCGTGGCCACCGAAGACCTGCATGCCGATGTTGGCGCACTCCAGGCCCATTTCGGTGATGAAGCCCTTGAGGATGGGGGTGTAGAAGCCCAGGCGGTCGTCGAACTCTTCGTACTTGGCCTTGTTGCCCTCGGCCACACCGGCCACCATGTTGTCGGCCAGCTTGGCAGCGTGGTAGATCATGGCGCGGGCACCTTCGGCCACGGCGCGCTGGGTCAGCAGCATGCGGCGCACGTCGGCGTGCCAGATCAGGGCGTCGTTCGGGTGATCGGCGTCTTTCTTGCCAGACAGGGCGCGCATGGAGCGGCGCTCCTTGGCGTAGGGCAGGGCGCCCTGGTACGACAGCTCGGCGTGAGCCAGACCTTGCACGGCGGTGCCGATACGGGCCGTGTTCATGAAGGTGAACATGGCTTCCAGGCCCTTGTTGGGCTCGGCGATCATGTAGCCGACGGCTTCGTCGAAGTTCATGACGCAGGTGGCCGATGCACGGATACCCATCTTGTGTTCGATGGCGCCGGCTTTCACGGTGTTGCGCTCACCCAGGGAGCCGTCGGCGTTGACCAGGAACTTGGGCACGATGAACAGCGAGATGCCACGGGTGCCCTTGGGGGCGTCGGGCAGGCGGGCCAGCACGATGTGGATGATGTTCTCGGACAGGTCATGTTCGCCGGCCGAGATGAAGATCTTGGTGCCGGTGATCTTGTAGGTGCCGTCGCCCTTGGGCTCGGCCTTGGTCTTGACCTGGCCCAGGTCGGTGCCGCACTGGGGTTCGGTCAGGCACATGGTGCCGGTCCATTCGCCGGAGACCAGCGGCGGCATGTAGGTGTTCTTCTGGGCGTCAGAGCCGAACTGGAAGATGGTGTTCATGCAGCCCAGCGACAGGCCGGGGTACATGGTGAACGACCAGTTGGCCGTGCCCATCATTTCCGACTTCAGCAGGTTCAGCGACATGGGCAGCTCCTGGCCACCGTACTGCTTGGGGTGGGAGATGCCCTGCCAGCCGCCGGCCACGTACTCGGCATAGGCTTCCTTGAAGCCCTTGGGCGTGGTCACGACGCCGTCTTTGAAGGTGCAACCTTCCTGGTCACCGGACAGGTTCAGCGGGGCCAGCACTTCTTCGCAGAAGGTGGCGCAGCCTTCCAGGATGGCGTCCACCATGTCGGGGGTGGCGTCTTCGGCATTGGGCTGCTGCGCGTAGTGCGCGCTGTAGTCAAACACTTCGTTGAGCAGGAAGCGCACGTCGCGCAAAGGGGCCTTGTACTGCGGCATATGTCACCTCGGTTCGGGTCGGGCGCCAGAGTCGAGTGGCGCTGTTGGGGGTAAGGGTTGCATTTCGAACGATCGTTCTTTTCAAACGGTCGTTCGAATCAGGACGCGTTTATACCCCAGAGTCGGCCGCTTGTGGCAAGTCTTTCCGCACGATCGTGCGGGTTTTGGCATTTCAGCGGGGGCGGCCCCCTGAATCGAAGGGGCTGTTTCGCGGCAGACGCGATGGTGGCGGCCGTGCCCGAAGCGGCGCGCCCATGCCCCGTAAGACCGGCTTTTCCGGAGGGTTAGGCGGCCTCTTTTTCTGGGTTAACCCTCTCGGGGGAGAGGGGGAACCCAAGCCAGTTTGTGTGTTTTGTATCTCCCGCGATCACGGGGTTTTGGGTGGATTTCCCGTCAGTCGCGCCAAAACCCTATTCGTGTAGCCGGCCACAGTTCGAGAGACTAACGATGACAGTTAACCGATTGTTGGCGTTCGATAAATCGCCAAGTTCACATGGAGAGACACATGATCCGTACCCTGCGCAAGTCTGTTCTGAGCGTGCCCCTGGCTGCCATCGCCCTGGCGGTGTCGTCTGCTTACGCCGCCCCGGTGATCGGCCCGTCCGACGCCACCTTCTACACCAACCCGGCTTCCTTGGGCGGCGCCCATGGTGACCTGATTCAGTACCGTCCCACCACGGTCAACCTGGGCACGGGCGCTCCGGCGACCAAGGCCTTCAACGTGCTGTACCAGTCGACCGACTCGCTGGGCAAGCCCAACGCCGTGTCCGGTACCGTGCTGGTGCCGACCACCGCCTGGTCGGGCACGGGCCCCCGCCCTGTGATCCTGTACGCCGTGGGCACGCAGGGTCTGGCTCAGGACTGCGCACCTTCGCGCCAGTTCGCTGCCGGCAGCAACGAGTATGAAAACGCCAACATCAACGCCGCCCTGAAGGCCGGTTACACCGTGCTGGTGACCGACTACGCTGGCTACCTGGCGGGCACCGAGTCCACCTACCTGTCCGGCCAGTCGCAAGGCAATGCCGTGCTGGACATCTTCAAGGCCGCAACGTCCATCCCGTCGGTGGGCATCGATGCCGCCGCACCGGTTGGTATCTGGGGCTTCTCGCAAGGTGGTCAATCGGCTGCCTGGGCTGCTGAAGTGCTGCCCAACTACGCACCTGGCCTGAACGTCAAGGGTGTGGCCGCTGGCGGCATCCCCGCCGACTTCATGGCCTCTGCCCACTTCCTGGACGGCAACCTGGGCGCCGCCTTCCTGGCCTCTGGCGTGGCTGGCCTGAGCGTGCAGTACCCCAAGACCGTGGGCAACAACTTCAACCTGCTGGCCAGCGCCGACGGCAAGGCCCAGATCGCCAAGCTGAAGACCGAGTGCGTGTTCACGGCCCTGTTCGACCTGCAGAACAAGACCCTGGCCCAGTTCACGGTTGACCCCGCCAACACCACGCTGGACGACCTGCTGGGCGTGCCCGCTGTGGAAACCACCCTGCTGGCTCAGAACCTGGGCAAGCAACCGCTGACCGTGCCGATGTACCAGTACCACGGCAAGGCTGACGAGTTCATCCCCCTGGCGCAAGACATCGACCTGAAGCGCTACTACTGCGCCAACGGTGGCAAGGTCCAGTTTGACCTGTACCCCAGCGAGCACATCGTGACCCAGTTCCAGGCAGCCCCCAAGGCCCTGGCCTGGATGGCTGACCGCTTTGCTGGCAAGGCTGCACCGAGCTCTTGCTCGACCAACACCACCGGCTACCCCACGCCCACCAACACCAACACGGCGCCTGGTGGCAACTTCGTGGTGAAGCTTGACGCCTGGCCGCTGACGGCCACGGTGGGTCTGAAGACCCTGGGTCAGACCGTGTACCTGCCCGCAGCGTCCACCTTCACGGCCACGACCGACATCACCGCCAAGACCCTGAACGGGACCTTGAGCGTGCCTGACTTCAAGCAGTCGCTGAAGATCATCGGCATCGGTTCGCAGATCGGCATGAAGGTCACCCCGAACGGCGCCACCACTGGCACCGCTTCGCTGGACAACGCTGGCAAGCTGCACGTGCATGGCACGGCTTACGCCGACATCACCATCACGTCGGTGTCGGGCATCCCTGTGGGCTCGTGCAAGACGGTCACGCCCGTGGCCTTCCCGCTGAACTTCGACGGCCCTGTGTCCTCGCTGGGTAATGGTGGCCTGAACTTCTCGGGCACCACCACCTTCCCGCAAGTCAAGGGTTGCTTCATCTCGGCCATCCTGTCGGCCCTGATGTCGGGTTCGGGTCAGACCTACTCGTTCACCGTGAACCCGCCCGCACCGACCTCTTTCTGATCGTTTTTCGATCCTGAGTGGTTGATGTCCAGCCCACCCGGTTTGCCCCGGGTGGGCTGTTTTTTTTGGCGTCAGGCAAACGGCGTTTGTCGGCTTGCATTCCCGCTCGTTCCCGGGGGGCGGCGGGGCAATCTGGGGTTACTGCTCAGGAACCGGCAAGGGCCATCCGATCAAACTGAAGGGGACGTCATCGTTGCAAACAGACAGGTCTGAAAATGGCACAAGTTCATCTGGAAAACAAATCGAACACGAAGTGGGTTGTCGTGGCTGGCAGCATGGCGGTGGTGGCGGCTGCGGCGATGTGGTGGTCGCGCTCATCACCCAATCCCGAGGATGCGGGGCGTGTGACTGCGGTGGCCCCGGCGGCTTCGCAAGCCATGGCCGCGCAGGCGCCCGCCAGCAGCACGATGACCGCTGCCCAGATCGAGGCTGAAACCAAGGTCTTGCAGGAACGCCAGCAAGAGGCGGCCAGGGAGCTGGAGAACCAGCCCGGCATGAAGCCCATTGTGGGCCCGATCACGGAACGGCCGTCGTTCGTCTCGGTCATGGAGTGGCAGATGCTCAAGGGTGTGGCGCAGCAGGCCGGAGACCCGGACCGCGAGCTCACGCGCCTGGTCAATTTCCTGCGCTTCAACAAGCAGCTGGAGCTGTGGGAAGGGATGTCGCAGTCACCGGACAAGGCGCATCGCAAGGAGTTGGCCGAGCAGCTGATGGCCGAGCTGCCCACACGCATCACCAATGGCGAGATGGACCTCACCGAAGCCAAGCGCATCATGACCGGGCTGCTCAATGACGCCGAGCCCGATGCGCAGGCGCGCGCCAAGCGGGCGGCAGCCGAGACGGCGCGGCTGGCGTCGACCGCCGAGGCTGCGGCTGCGGCCTCGCAGGCCCATTGAGCCACAGCACCATCCAAAAACCGCACCAGGGTGTTGGCCTCTGGGGTGTGGGCCAGGGTGTAGCGCGCTAAGCTGCGGGCTTGATCGCCACCGCCCTGGGAGCTTGTGTGTACGACCTCTACATCGCCAACAAGAACTACTCGTCCTGGTCCTTGCGGCCATGGGTTTTGTTCACGCAACTGGGGCTGCCGTTCAATGAGCGCCTGCAGGTGTTCGCGGCAGGGCCCAACTGGGGCGCCTTCAGGTCGTTTTCGCCCACCGGCAAGGTGCCCTGCCTGCATCACGCGGGCGAGGTGGTGTGGGATTCACTGGCCATTGCCGAGTACCTGGCCGAGCGCCACCCCGGCGTCTGGCCCGAGCGGGCCGATGCCCGTGCCTGGGCGCGCTGCGCAGCCGCCGAGATGCATTCGGGTTTTGGCGAGCTGCGCGAAGTCTGTTCGATGAACTGCGGCCTGCGGGTCGAATTGCGCGACGAGTCCCTGGCGCGCATCCAGGCTGACCTGACCCGGCTCGATGAGCTCTGGCGCCAGGGGCTCACGCGCTTTGGCGGCCCTTATCTGGCCGGTGCGGCCTTCACGGCGGTGGACGCCTTTTATGCGCCCGTGGCGTTTCGCATCCAGACCTTTGGGCTGACTCTGTCGCCCTTGGCGCAGGCCTATGCACAGCGCCTGCTGGATCTGCCGGCCATGCGGCAATGGTACGAAGCCGCCCTGGCCGAACCCTGGCGCGAGCCGGCGCATGACGAGGCCACCTTGATGTATGGCGCCTTGCTGGAAGACCTGCGTGTGAATCCAGCCTGAAGATTTTTCCGTAAGGGTGTAAGGACTGGGCGGTCTCCTCGACTACCCAGTGTCCCCGGCGAACAAAGCTGCCGTGGCATCACCTCAACACCTCACCTGACGGAGAAATCAACATGACCCAACGTACTTCCGCTTCCCTGGCCGCAGCTGCCGCCCTGATGGCCCTGAGCACCGCCGTGTTCGCCGCCGAGGCCCCTGCTGGCAGCATGGGTGGCGCCGTGGCCGCCAGCGACAAGGTGCACTGCTATGGCGTGAACAGCTGCAAGGGCAGCAGCGACTGCAAGACCACCGAGCACGCCTGCAAGGGCCAGAACGCCTGCAAGGGCCACGGCTTCAAGGCGCTGGACGCCAAGTCCTGCCTGATGAAGGACGGCACCATCGGCGACATCGGCGCCAAGTAAGGCGAGGGCGCGATCATGAGCATGCTCCATCTGGCTCATGGGCGCCTGACGCAGCCTTCGCCCGGTTTCGGGCTGGGCCTGCGCACGGCGCACTACGCGGACTTTCTGGCCCAGCCCCAGCGTGTGGACTGGTTGGAGATCATCAGCGACAACTACATGGTGCCAGGTGGCAAGCCCTTGCGCATGCTCGACGCCATCCGCGTGCGTTACCCCATGGCCATGCATGGTGTGGCCTTGTCCATCGGCTCGGTGGGCGGGCCCGATCGGGCCTACCTTCAACAGCTGAAGCACCTGGTGAACCATGTGCAGCCCTTGTGGGTGTCCGACCACCTGTGCTGGACGGGCGTGCATGGCCGCCAGTTGCATGACCTGATGCCACTGCCTTACACCGATGAGGCGCTGGACGTGGTCGTGCGCAATGTGCGCCAGGTACAGGATGTGCTGGGGCGGCGCCTGGTGCTGGAGAACGTGTCCAGCTACGTGAACTTTCAGCAATCGCACATGAGCGAGTGGGACTTCGTCGCCGCCGTGTGCGAACAAGCCGATTGCCTGCTGCTGCTGGATGTGAACAACATCTACGTGAGCAGCGTGAATCACGGGTTCGACCCCGTGACCTACATCGACCGCATGCCTGCGCACCGTGTGCAACAAATGCACCTGGCGGGCCATTCGCACAACGGGGATCACATCATCGACACGCATGACCAGCCTGTGTCTGGCCCGGTGTGGGATCTGTACGCGCACGCGTGCCGGCGCTTCGGGCATGTGGCCACGATGATCGAACGTGACGAGCACATCCCGCCTTTGCCCGAGTTGATCCACGAGCTGGACCAGGCGAGGCTGATGGCGGCGGGTGTGTGGCGGGAGGCGGCATGAACACCGTGGTCATTGACGCCGGCGACAGCCTGGCGGCCATCCAGGCGCGCATGCAGGCGCATGTGCTGGCCGCAGATGTGGCGGGTGAGGTTGCGCAAGAACCTGCTGACATGGCCACGCGTGGCACCGGGGCCCTCGCCGATGTGCAGGCCAGTGACACTTTCAGTGCGGCGCGCCGGCTGGGCATCTACCACCACGCCTACCGCGCACGTTTGCTGGAGACCTTGCGCGACACCTTTGCGCACACCCTGAGCTACCTGGGTGATGCGTGGTTTGACCACCTGGCGCGGGCCTACATCGAGCAGCACCCGTCACGCCATGCCAATTTGCGCTGGTATGGCGACACCTGGCCCGATTGGCTGGCCGGCGACCGACTGCTTGAAGCGGGGGCGGGCGAGCACCCCGAGGTGGCGGAGCTCGCCCGCCTGGACTGGTCCTTGCGGCGGGCGTTTGACGCGGCCGATCAGCCGGTGGCGACCCTGGCTGACCTGGCCGTCGTGCCCGCCGAGGCCTGGGCAGAGGTGACGCTGAAGGCGCAGCCCTGCGTGGCGGTGCTGAGCCTGCAGCACAACACCTTGAGCCTGTGGCATGCCCTGGACCAGGGCGGCGAGGTGCCCGAGGCCCAGGCCTTGCCCGCGCCGATGGGGGTGCTCGTCTGGCGGCAGGACGAGCGCCCCCATTTCCGCAGCGTGTCCCCACCAGAAGACGTGGCCTTGACCGCCATGCTGCTGGGCCGCCCCTTTGACGACATCTGCGCCCTGCTGGCCGAGCGTTTTCCGGATAACGACGTGGCCATGCTGGCCTCCAGCCTGCTGCGCCGCTGGATCGACGACGGCCTGCTGATGCCGATCACGGCGCCCACGCAGGATGAACGCGAGGAAAGAGACGCCTCGACCTGAAGATCAGGCATAGCCATTGCTTGTATACCAGCCTGTACATCACCCGGTATGTCAGTGCCGCCTCAAGGCGGTGCACGGGAGATGGGTTGCGCAACAGACTGGTGCAAGGAGAGCTGCATGGCTATGGATCAATGGAATCGTCGGACGTGGATCAAGGGTGTCGGTGCAACGGGTGCCGGCCTGGCGCTTGGGGGCTTGTCTGACCTGGTGATGGCCCAGAAACCGCTGACGATCGGCATGATCTATGTTGGCCCGAAGGACGACTTCGGCTACAACCAGTCGCACTACGAGGCGGCCTCCGAGATCAAGAAGATGCCTGGCATCAAGATCGTCGGCGAAGAAAACGTGCCCGAGACGCAGGTCGTGCAGAAGACCATGCAGGGCATGATCTCGCAGGACGGCGCCACGCTGCTGTTCCCCACCTCGTTCGGTTACTTCAACCCGCACATCCTCGATGTGGCCAAGAAGAACCCCGATGTGCGCTTCGCCCATTGCGGCGGCATGTGGGACGCGGCCAAGCACCCCAAGAACGTGGGCAGCTTCTTTGGCTACATCGATGAATGCCAGTATCTGAACGGCGTGATCGCTGGCCACATGACCAAGTCCAAGAAGATTGGTTTTGTGGCGGCCAAGCCCATTCCGCAGGTGCTGCGCAACATCAATGCCTTCACGATGGGTGCGCGTTCGGTGCACCCGGACATCACCTGCTCGGTCATCTTCACGGGTGACTGGTCCATGCCGGTGAAAGAGGCCGAAGCCACCAACAGCCTGGCCGACCAGGGCGTGGACGTGTTCACCATGCACGTGGACGGCCCCAAGGTCATCGTCGAGACGGCGGCCAAGCGCGGCAAGTTCGTGTGCGGCTACCACGCCTCGCAAGCCAAGCTGGCGCCCAATGCCTACCTCACAGGTGCCGAGTGGAACTGGGTCACGCCTTACAAGCAGATCGTGGACGCTGCTCGCACTGGCAAGCCGCATCCCAACTTCCTGCGCGGTGGCTTGAAGGAGGGCTTCGTCAAGACCTCGCCTTATGGCGCCATGGTGCCCGAAGGCGCGCGCAAGCAGGCCGATGCCATCAAGGCCGCCATGCTCAAGGACGAGTTCGAGATCTTCAAGGGTGAGATCAAGGACAACACCGGCAAGGTCGTGATCCCCAAGGGCACCACGATGAAGCAGATCGATCCGGCGCTGGAGGGCATGAACTACCTGGTTGAAGGTGTGATCGGCAAGGTCTGACACGAGATCCACCCAAGGGAGACCTCATGAGCGATTCACGCCTGGCTGTGGTGTTCGACAGCGTGGTCCTGCCCGTGCTGGCATTGGCCGGCGCGGTGCTGCTGTTCGGTGGCTTCGTGTGGCTGGGTGGCACCAGCCCGACCGAGACCTGGCTCTTGTTGTTCAAGGGGGCCTTCGGTGATGCCTTCTCATGGCAGAACACCTTGCAGCGTGCCTCACCGTTGATGCTCACGGCCTTGTGCGTGGCCATCCCGCAGCGTGCGGGCCTGATGGTGATCGGGGGCGAGGGCGCGCTGGTGCTGGGCGGTCTGGCTTGTGCGGGCCTGCCTTATCTGTTCGCGCCGCCTGCCGGCGTGGCCGGGACGGTGCTGGTGCTGCTGGCCAGTGCGCTGGCGGGGGGCGCCTGGATCGCCCTGGCTGGCGTGCTGCGGCAATACCGCGGCGTCAACGAAACCATCAGCTCGCTGCTGATGAGCTACCTGGCCATCGGCTTGTTCAAGCACTTTGTGGAAGGCCCCATGCGGGACCCGAGCAGCTTGAACAAGCCTTCCACCTTGCCTTTGAACGAGAGCAACCTGCTGGGCTTGTTGCCTGGCTACGAGGTGCATTGGGGCCTGGTATGGGGCGCGGTGGCCTGTGTCGCTGCGGGTTTCTGGCTGTTTGGTTCGACGCATGGTTTTGCCACGCGGGTGGTGGGTGGCAATGCCCGCGCGGCCCGTCTGGTGGGCCTGCCCAGCCATCGGCTCATCATCACCGCGTGCGGCCTGGGTGGCGCCTGCGCTGGCCTGGCTGGTGGCATCGAGGTGGCCGCGGTGCACACCAATGCCAACGCAGCCTTGATCGCCGGCTTGGGCTACACGGGCATCCTGGTGTCCTTCGTGGCGCGTCACAACCCGTTTGCCGTGATCCCGGTGGCGATTCTGTTTGGTGGCTTCGGTTCGGCGGGCAGCCTGTTGCAGCGCCGGCTGGATCTGCCTGATGCCTCGGTGCTGGTGCTCCAGGGCTTTGCCTTTGTGATGATCCTGGCCAGTGAAGCCTTGCGTGGTCGCATGGGCGAATGGCTGGTGCAGCAACAGGCTGTGCGGGCCGAACGGGCTGCGCACGAAACCAGCCGTGCCCGCCTGGCACGCGAGCAGGCGGCGCTGGATGCCGCGCGCAAGGAGGCCGCATGAGCGACGCGTCTTTATGGGCCGATGTGGCCGTGGCGGTGCTGGGCGGTGCGATCCGCGTGGGCACACCGTTTCTGTTCGTGAGCCTGGGCGAGTGCCTGACGGAGAAATCCGGTCGCATCAACTTGGGGCTGGAAGGCGTGCTGGTCTTGTCGGCCATGGCGGGCTTTGCGGGCAGCTACCTCACCGGCTCGCCATGGGCCGGGGTCTTGCTGGCCGGTGTGGCGGGGGCTTTGCTGGCCATGCTGCATGGGCTTTTGTGCTCGCTGCCTCGTGTCAATGACATCGCCACGGGCATCGCCTTGATGCTGCTGGGCTCGGGGCTGGCCTTCTACCTGGGCAAAGGCTTGATCCAGCCGCAGGCCGCGCAGATCCCGTCCATCGAGCTGGGCATGTGGAGTGATTCGGCGCAGGTGCAGGCGGCGCTGCGCATCAACGCCTTGTTCCCGGTCGGGGTGGTGCTGGCGGCCCTGATGGCCTGGGCGCTGGCCGACACACGCTGGGGTTTGATCGTGCGCATGGCTGGTGACAGCAGCGACGCGGCGCGGGCCCTGGGCTACTCGGTCAACACCGTGCGGGTGCTGGCCACCATGGCAGGCGGCTTCATTGCGGGGATCGGCGGGGCGTCCTTGTCGCTGTACTACCCCGGCAGCTGGAACGAAGGTTTGTCCAGTGGCCAGGGCCTGATCGCCGTGGCGCTGGTGATCTTTGCGCGCTGGCGGCCCATGGCCTGCCTGGGCGCTGCCTTGCTGTTTGGCGGCGCGGGGGCCTTGGGCCCGGCGCTGCAGTCGGTGGGCATCGGCTGGGGCTACCACCTGTTCAATGCCATGCCCTACGCCTTGACCTTGTTGATCCTGGTGTGGACCTGCAGCCCCAAGCGCTCCTTGCAAGGTGCGCCGATGGAGCTGGGTGTGTCGCGTTGAGTGGGTGATCGGTAGAGGAGCGTGTGATGAGTGGACTCAGTGGCTTGAACAAATCACCATCGGGCATGGTGATCGGTATGGTGCAGCTGCAGCTGCCGGTGGTGGAAACGCCGGCACAGCTGGCAGCACAGACGCAACGCATCGTGGACATGGTGGGCAAGGCCCGGCGCAGCTACCCGGGCATGGACCTGGTCGTGTTCCCTGAATACGCCCTGCACGGCTTGTCGATGAGCACGGCCGATGCGTTGATGGTCACGCTGGATGGCCCGGAGGTGGCGGCATTCAGGGCGGCTTGCGTGCAGCACCGCATCTGGGGTTGCTTCTCGATCATGGAGAAGAACGCGCAAGGCAACCCGTACAACACGGGGCTCATCATCGACGACCAGGGCCAGCTGCAGCTGTACTACCGCAAGTTCCACCCCTGGGTGCCGGTCGAGCCCTGGGAGCCGGGCAACATGGGCATCCCCGTCATCACGGGGCCCAAGGGCGTGAAGCTGGCGCTCATCATCTGCCATGACGGCATGTTCCCTGAAATGGCGCGTGAGTGCGCCTACAAGGGCGCCGAGTTGATGATCCGGACCGCGGGCTACACCGCGCCCATCCGGCATGCATGGTCCATCACCAACCAGGCCAATGCTTTCCAGAATCTGATGGCCACGGCCAGCGTGTGCTTGTGCGGCAGCGACGGGACCTTCGACTCCATGGGCGAGGCCATGGTGTGCAACTTCGATGGCACCGTGATGGCACAAGGCGGTGGGCGGCCTGACGAGATCGTCTGCGCGGAGATCCGGGCGGATCTGATTCGCGAGGCCCGCCAGCACTGGGGCGTGGAGAACAACATCTACCAGCTCTATCACCGCGGTTATGTGGCCGTGAAGGGTGGGGCGCAGGATTGCCCTTACACCTTCATGCAGGACATGGTCCGGGGGCAGTTCAGCCTGCCCTGGGAAGCCGACGTGGTGCACACGGATGGCCAGTCCTGTGGCTTTGCGCCACCTGAGCGTGCGTTCATGGGCCATGAGCCCAATCTGCTGGAGGCGGCCGAGCAGCCTTCTTTGTTTGCCACCCCTGCCATCAAGGAGGCCGCATGACGACCTATGTGGACGCCCAACCCTATGCCTGGCCCTACAACGGTGACCTGCGCACCAGCAACACGGCCCTGATCATCATCGACATGCAGACCGACTTCTGCGGGGTGGGCGGGTATGTGGACAAGATGGGCTACGACATCTCGGCCACACGCGCGCCCATCGAGCCGATCAAGGCCTTGCTGGCCGTGGCGCGGCAGGTGGGCATGCTGGTGATCCACACGCGCGAAGGCCATCGGCCTGATCTGAGTGACCTGCCGGCCAACAAGCGCTGGCGCTCGCGGCAGATCGGCACCAATGGCATTGGCATTGGTGATGAGGGGCCGTGTGGGCGCATCCTGGTGCGGGGCGAGCCGGGCTGGGACATCATCCCTGAGCTGTACCCGATCGACGGGGAGCCCGTTGTGGACAAGCCGGGCAAGGGCTCGTTCTACGCGACCGATCTGGAGCTGATCCTGCACACCAAGGGGATCGAGAACATCATCCTTACGGGCATCACGACCGATGTGTGCGTGCACACCACGATGCGCGATGCGAATGACCGCGGCTTCGAGTGCGTGATGTTGACGGACTGCACGGGCGCGACCGATGCGGGCAACCATGCGGCTGCGTTTTCGATGATCAAGATGCAAGGTGGGGTGTTTGGGGCGGTGTCGGATTCGAAGGCGGTGATCAAGGCGTTGCGGGCGCTTTGAGACGGGGTGGGGTGTGGCGACATGATTTGGTTTGAACGCTTCGCTCAGGGTGCTGCTTCGGTTGAGCGGGCAGAGAGGCTCGGGTGGACAGCTCCGCTCATGTCCTCCGCCCAGGCTGTGCCTGGTCTCCCCCTTTACTTCGCTGCGCCATCCACCCGAGCCTCTCTGGCCAGCAACGCTCTGGCAGCGCCTTCGCTCCGCGAAGGCTTGGGAAGTTGCAGCGGCGTGAGCCGCTGCAACTTCCCCTCCCACCCATCCCGCGGTGTGAGGGGTAGACCACTGGGGTACATGGCGAAGCGAAGTAAAGGAGGAGAAATGGGCTTAGCCCATTTCGGGGGACATGAGCGTAGCCGTGTGCCCCAGTGGTTTGCCCCGGCTTCACCGCACCACCACCACCTCCTCCTCCAAACCAACTCACTCACGCACAAAGCAGCAGGAGGACCTCACCCATGACCGCGCCCCTCGACCCCGCCCTGCAGCCACAACCTAAAACTGGCGCCCTGGCCCTGTCCACCTACCAGCTCACCAAACGCTTTGGCAGCTTCACCGCGCTGGACCACGTCTCCATCGACGTGCGCCCCGGTACCGTGCATGCCCTGCTCGGTGAAAACGGTGCGGGCAAGAGCACCCTCGTCAAGGCCATCGTCGGCTACCACCAGCCTGACGACGGTGCCGTGCTCATCGATGGTCGAGAACACGCCATCACCTCGCCCGTCGTCGCGCGCCACCTGGGCATCGGCATGGTCTACCAGCACTTCACCGTCGTGCCCGGCATGACCGTGGCCGAGAACCTGCTGCTGGCCAAGGGCGAGCTGCCCGCCATCGTGCCCTGGCGCAAGGTGCGGCAGGAGCTCGAAGCCTTCATGGCCACCACCCCCTTCAAGCTGGACCTGGACGCCCGCCCCATGGATTTGTCTGCGGGTGAAAAGCAGAAGCTCGAGATCCTCAAGCAGCTCTTCCTCAAGCCCCGCCTGTTGATCCTGGATGAGCCCACCTCGGTGCTGACCCCACAGGAAGCCGATGAAGTGCTGGGTGCACTGCGGGACCGTGCGCACGCCGGCGAGGTCAGCGTGATCATGATCTCGCACAAGTTCCGCGAGGTCATGGAAGTGGCCGACGATGTCAGCGTGCTGCGGCGCGGCCAGCTCATGGGCAGCCACCGCGTGGCCGAGACCACGCCGGCCTTGCTCGGCGCCGAGATGATGGGGTTGAGCGCCGGTGCCAGCACCGCGGCCGCGGTCGCCGCCGAGGAGATGCCCCGCGAGCCCTTTCCCGAAGCGCCCTTGCGTTTGCGCGTCAAGCAGCTGAGCGTGGCGGGCGACCGTGGTGAGCGCGCGGTGCACGAGCTGTCCTTGCAGGTGCGCGGCGGTGAGGTCGTGGGCATCGCGGGCGTGTCAGGCAACGGCCAGCGCGAACTGATGGAGGCCCTGGTCGGCCAGCGCGACCGTGAGTCCGGTGAGGTCTGGATGGCCGATGAACGCTACCACGCACGGCGCGAACAGAACCAGCGCCTGAACGTGCGCAGCCTGCCCGAAGAGCCTTTGCGCAATGCCTGTGTGGGTGACCTGAGCGTGGCGCTCAACATGGGCTTGCGCCGGTTTGACCAGGCCCCGGTGGCCCGTCTGGGCTGGATGCGCGCCAGCTTGTTGCGCGACAAGGCCCGCGAGCTGATCACCGCCTACAAGGTCAAGACCCAAGGTGAGAACGCCGCGATCCGATCCCTGTCCGGTGGCAATGTGCAGCGTGCCGTGCTGGCGCGCGAGCTCGATGGCCAGGTCGACGTGCTGCTGGTGTCCAACCCCGTGTTCGGCCTGGACTTCGCCGCCGTCGCCGAGATCCACAGCCGCATCATGGCCGTGCGCAACAAGGGCGGGGCTGTGCTGCTGGTCAGCGAGGATCTGGACGAGTTGCTCAAGCTGGCCGACCGCATCGTGGTCATGAGCGAAGGCCGCATCGTGCATGAATGCGATGCACGCGATGCCGATCGGCACGTGCTCGGCGCCTTCATGGGCGGGGCGCATCACCACCATCCCGTTGCGGAGGCCGCATGATCACCACCGTTCACGCTCAGCCCTTTGATTTCAGCTTCAACATCCGCCACACGGCGCTGCTCATCATCGACATGCAGCGCGATTTCGTCGAGCCAGGTGGCTTTGGGGCCTCGCTGGGCAATGACGTCAGCCTGCTGCAGGCCATCGTGCCCACCTGCCAGCGCGTTTTGCAGGCCTGGCGCGACATGGGCGGCTGGGTGGTGCACACCCGCGAGGCCCACCGGCCCGATCTGTCGGACTGCCCGCCCGCCAAGCTCAATCGCGGTTCACCCATGCTGCGCATTGGTGATGCCGGCCCCATGGGGCGCATCCTGATCCGTGGCGAGCCCGGTCACGCCATCATCCCCGAGCTGGCACCCATCGAAGGCGAGCTGGTCATCGACAAGCCGGGCAAGGGCGCGTTCTATGCCACCTGCCTGAGCGAGGCGCTCACCGTGCGCGAGATCACCCACCTCATCGTGATGGGCGTCACCACCGAGGTGTGCGTGCAGACCACCATGCGCGAAGCCAATGACCGTGGTTACGACTGCCTGCTCGTTGAAGACGGCACCGAAAGCTACTTCCCTGCGTTCAAGCAGGCCACGCTGGAGATGATCCGCGCGCAAGGCGCCATCGTCGGGTGGACGGCACCGAGCGCCGCCCTGCTGGCCGCGCTGGACACGTCGGTATCGCCGCCCGCCCTGGCCCGCAGTGCATGAGCGCCTGCATCACGACCCCTGCCATTCAGCCCCTGCAACAGCCCCATTTCAAGACCCCACCGAGCATGTCCTTCACCTCCGTTCAAGCTGTTGATGCCTTCCCTGCCACCATCGCCGGCTTGCTGGCCGCTTATGGCGATGGCCGCCTCACCCCCGCGCAGGTCGTGGCCACCTTGTGGTCGCGCTGGCAGACCTTGCCCATCGATCAGGACCCCGCCTGGATCACCCGCGCCAGCGCAGCCTTTCTGCAGGCGCAACTCGACGCCTTGCAAGGCCAGTCTCCTGCCAGCCTGCCGTTGTACGGCATCCCCTTTGCGGTCAAGGACAACATCGATGTCGCCGGCCTGCCCACCACGGCGGCCTGCCCCGCGTTCGCGCATGAACCCGCCGAGTCGGCCGAAGTGGTCCGCCGCCTGATGGCCGCGGGCGCCATCGTGGTCGGCAAGACCAATCTGGATCAGTTCGCCACGGGGCTGGTGGGCCAGCGCTCGCCCTATGGTGCACCCACTTCCACCTTCAGTGAAGCGCATGTCAGCGGGGGCTCCAGCTCGGGCTCGGCGGTGGTGGTGGCGCGTGGCGATGTGCCGTTTGCGCTGGGCACGGACACGGCAGGGTCGGGCCGCGTGCCTGCGGGCTTCAACAACCTCGTGGGGCTCAAGCCCACACCCGGGCTGGTGCCCACGCATGGCGTGTTGCCTGCCTGCAAGAGCCTGGACTGCGTGTCGGTGTTCAGCTTGACGGCCTCAGATGCCGCGCGCGTGCTGCACGTGGCGCAAGGCCCCATGGCCGGGCAGCCGGTCTTCAACACCGTCACGCCGCAATTGCCGCGGCTGCCTCGCCCCTTGCGCATCGGTGTGCCGGCCGCGCCCGAGTTCTTTGGTGATGCGGACTATGCCGCGGCGTTCGAGCAAGCCAAAGCGCAGTGGGCCATGCTCCGCGAGCCTGATGGCTCACCCTGGCCCGTGAGCCTCGTGCCGGTGGACATGCAGCCTTTCCTGAATGTGGCGCGCCTGCTGTACGAAGGCCCCTGGGTGGCCGAACGGTATGCAGCCATCGCTGGGTTCATCGGCCAGCATGCTGCAGACATGAACCCGGTGGTGCGCGGCATCATCGAAGGGGCGCACCGGCACGACGCCGTCTCTGCCTTCAATGGCCTGTACCGCCTGCGCGAACTGGCCGCCTTGACCACGCCCGTCTGGCGCGACATCGACGTGCTGATGGTGCCCACCGCACCCACCATGCCCACGGTGGCCAGCGTGCAGGCTGACCCCGTGGGCCGCAATGCGCAACTGGGCACCTACACCAACTTTGTCAACTTGCTGGGGCTGTCGGCCCTGGCCCTACCGGCTGGCTTCACTGCGGGCAGCCTGCCCTTTGGCATCACCCTGATCGGCCCCGGTGGCGCTGACGCCGCCCTGCTGGACGTAGGCGCTTGCTGGCAGATGGCCAGTGCCTGTGTGGCGGGGCTGGACGGCCAGGAGCCGATCGATGGCCCGGTCAATGTCTGCGCATTGGGTCACGGCTTGCAGGCCGCAGCGGACAGCGAGTTGAGCCTGCCCACGGCCTGCCCCATTGAAGCCGAGCCCGTGATCGCGCTGGCCGTGGTGGGCGCCCACCTCAGCGGCATGCCCTTGCATGGGCAACTGGTGGAACGCAAGGCCCGCTTGCTGGCCGCCACGCAAACCGCGCCACGTTACCGTCTGCATGCCTTGCCGGGCACGGTGCCGCCCAAGCCGGGCCTGGCACGCATCCCGGATGATGCCCCGCCCGAAGAAGGCCACGCCATTGACCTGGAGGTGTATGCCATGCCCTTGTCCAGCATCGGCTCCTTCCTGGCCCTGATCCCGCCGCCCTTGGGGCTGGGGTCGGTCGAGCTGGCCGATGGCAGCTGGGTCAAGGGCTTCATCTGCGAGCCCTGCGGTCTGGCCGGTGCGCAGGACATCAGCCACTTCGGCGGCTGGCGCGCCTACATGGCCCACGTCAAGGCGCAAAGCGCTGCAGCCGATGCAGACCGGAGGGCCGCATGACCCTGGGCCAGGCACAGATCAACCTGCACGAGGTGGTGCAGGAAGTCACCCGCCTCTTTCTGGATTACGAGTCCGCCCTGATGCGCAATGATGCCGACGCCCTCAATGCCTACTTCTGGCGACACCCGGCCGTGACCCGCTATGGCATCAACGACCGACAACTGGGCCACGAGGCCCTGGTGGCCTACCGCGCTGCCGTGCCCGCGCCGGACTTCACCCGCACGCTGCACGATGTGCGCATCACGGCTTTCGGGCCTGACATGGCCGTGGCCATGTGCGAGTTCAAACGCAGCGACACCGATCTGCATGGCTTTCAGACGCAGACCTGGGTGCGTCTGCCCGAAGGCTGGCGCATCGTTTCGGCGCACGTCAGCATGGTGCCCTTCCAACCTGGCCTGTCTCCATGAAACTGGTTGCCGTCACCCCACCGAGCGCGCTGCCCAACGTGACCTTGGCCGAGCGCGTCTATGCCCAGATCAAGCAGCTGATCTTCGACTTCGTCCTGCTGCCCGGCGACCGCTTTTCAGAAAGTGACCTGGCCAATCAGGTGCAGGTCAGCCGCACGCCTTTGCGACAGGCCTTGCAACGCCTGCAGCGTGAGGGCTTCCTGCTGGTCTTTCCCAAAAGCGGCTGGCAAGTGGCCCCGCTGGATTTTGAAACCTTCGACCAGCTGTATGACCTGCGCGTGCTGCTGGAAACCCACGCCGTGGCCAAGCTGTGTGAAGCCGAAGAGCGCCCCGTGCTCAAGGAACTGGCCGATGTCTGGCTCATCAAGCCGCACGAACGCCAGACGGCTTTCATCACGGTGGACAAGCTCGATGAGGCCTTTCACGCCGCGCTGGTGCGCTCTACGGGCAATGCCGAGATGATCCGCGTGCATGAGGACATCACCGAGCGCATCCGCATCATCCGCCGGCTGGACTTCACCAAGCCCGCGCGGGTCGAGGCGACGTATGACGAGCACGCCCGCATCCTGCGCGCCATCACCCGCCGGCGGGCCGACGAGGCCTTGCGCCTGCTCAAGGCCCACGTGGCGCAAAGCAAGGCGGAGGTACGGCACATCACGCTGGACATGCTTTATCAGGCCAGGCAGCGTATTGCAGCAGGCGCGTGATGCCAGGTGCAGCTGAGTGAAGTGCGGTGTGGCTGCGCGGGGCGGCCGTGACGCGCAGGCAGACCTCAGAACCTCGGCAAGTCGGCCAGCGCCTCACGCAGCGCCGGCGTCTGCCCCAGCTTCTGTCCAGGCGCGGGCCGCAGCTCCCCACAGCGCGCCAGCATCGGGATCAGCTTGCCCGGGTTGAGCATGGCCTTGGGGTCAAACGCGGCCTTGAAGGCCAGCATCTGCGCGCGTTCGGCGTCGGTGAACTGCGTGCACATGGCGTCCAGTTTTTCGATGCCCACGCCGTGTTCGCCGGTGATGCTGCCGCCCAGTTGCACCGCGGTGAGCAAGATGGCATTGCCAAAGGCCTCGGCGCGCTGGAGCTGATCCGGGTCATTGGCATCAAACAGGATCAGCGGGTGCATGTTGCCGTCACCCGCGTGGAACACGTTCACGCAGCGCAGCCCGTAGGCGCCTTGCATCTCGTTGATGGCCGCCAGCATGGTGGCCAGGGCCCTGCGCGGGATGGAGGCATCCATGCACAGGTAGTCCGGGCTGATGCGGCCGGTGGCGGGGAAGGCGTTCTTGCGCCCGCTCCAGAAACGCAGGCGCTGGGCCTCGTCTTCGCTGATGTCCAGCTTCGTGGCGCCGGCCTGTTGCAGCACCGCGCGCAGGCGCTCGATTTCTTCATCGACCTCTTCAGGGCTGCCATCACTTTCAACCAGCAGGATGGCGGCGGCGTCCAGGTCATAACCGGCATGGACGAAGTCTTCCACCGCGGCGGTCATGGGCTTGTCCATCATTTCCAGGCCCGCGGGGATCAGGCCGGCGGCGATGATGGCGGCCACGGCATCGCCGGCCTTGCCCACGTCGTCGAAGCTGGCCATCAGGCAGCGCGCCACCTGCGGCTTGGGCAAGAGGCGCACGGTGATCTCGGTGGCCACGCCCAGCAGGCCTTCGCTGCCGATGAAGGCGGCCAGCAGGTCCAGGCCGGCGGCGTCCAGCGCCTCGCTGCCCAACTCCAGCACCTCGCCCTCGACCGTGAAGCCACGCACGCGCAGCACGTTGTGCACGGTCAGGCCGTATTTGAGGCAGTGCACACCGCCCGCGTTCTCGGCCACATTGCCGCCGATGGTGCAGGCGATCTGGCTGCTGGGGTCGGGTGCGTAATACAGGCCGTGCTGCGCCGCGGCTTCGCTGATGGCGAGGTTGCGCACACCGCACTCGACCACGGCCGTGCGGGCCAGCGGGTCGATGTGCAGGATGCGGTTGAGGCGCGCCAATGACAGCGTCACACCCATGGTGTGGGGCAGGGAGCCGCCTGACAGGCCGGTGCCCCCACCACGTGCCACCACGGGCACGCCCAGCTCATGGCAGGCTCGCAACACGGCGCCAACCTGCTCATGGGTCTCAGGCAAGGCCACGGCCAGCGGGCGCTGGCGGTAGGCGCTCAGGCCATCGCATTCAAAGGGGGTGACGGCTTCGTCCTGCCACAACAGGCTGCGCTCGGGCAGCACGCGTTGCAGGGCCTTGACCACGGCTTGCTGCCGCTGCGCGCGGCTGGCCGTGGTGGCGTCGGGTGATGGGGTGACCGTGGTGTCCATCTGCATCACTGTATACCCAACGGCACCCGACGCAGAGGCCGCCGCCAGCAACGCAATGTGTCATGCCCTGGGCGTCAGCTGACGATCAGATCAGGGATGCGGCGGAGCATCATCATGTCGTGCTTGTCGATCTTCTGGCAGTCGCCATGGCCCTGGAAGCGGTAATGCCGCCCGGTGACCGATGAGCGCACGCTCAAGGCGCCATGCCCCGTGAACCGGGCTTGCAGTTCGCCGCTGGCCGGGGTGCCCGAGGCCGTGGGGGTGGCTGTGGCCGCTTGCCGGGCTGCTTGGCGCGGTGGGGTGGCGGCGGCATCGTTGGCTGCGTTCTGGACGACGTCATTGGCGGCCACGCGCACGGGGGAGCGGCGCGCGGGCGCGGTGGGTGCCAGCAAGGTGGCCACGGTCCGGGGTGGGGGGGCTGCTGCGGGCATGCCGGCCAATGGCGCGGGGCCGGATGAGGCCGCCCAACTCACGGGGCTGGTGGTTTTGCTGCCCGGTGCCTGTTCGGCATACGGGATGGGGCGGGGGCGGGTGACAGGGCGAGCGATCATGGCGTACTCCGGCTGGTGTCCAAAGCAGACAAGGCAATGCAGACAACGGGCGGGAGTGTGCGAGCCTGTTCACGCCATGAAAATCCCCTCGGGAGGTGCAGCCACAAGGGGGCCCACCGAAGGGGGAAACCGTGTCGGTTTCAGCCGCCAAATACCGTGAGCACGCCGGTGTAGCCGTACAGGTGGTGGCGGGCGATTTCGCCGCTGGCAAAGAAGCCCACCAGGGGGATGTCACCCAGTGCGTGGGCGATGATCTCCATCTCGGCATTGGGGGCGCCGAAATGCGGCCCGCCCCGGCCGGTGCAACTCACGTACACCGCGCCAACAGGGGCGCTGCCCGGGTGATCCACCGGGTCGAACTCTTCGCGGATCTCGGCGCAGATGCGCACCAGATCCTGCCGGGCGGCTGCCACATGGCGCTGGCAGAAGGCCAGTTGCATGCCGGGCTCCACCAGGTCACTCAGGGCCACGCCATAACGGCTGGGGTCCAGGCCCACGAGGTGGCGCACGCGGGTGTCGGCGCCAAAGTGCTGGCCGTGGCTGAGCAGGTCGCTGCCGGCGTCGCTCAGGCCCACCAGGGTGGCGCGCACCTTGGGCAGGGCGTCGCGGTGCCAGTCGCTCTCGCTCACGGTCACCGGCACACCCAGGTCCTTGAGCAGGCAGTTCAGGGCGGGCAGCCCGTCCAGCTCATAGACCACATTGCGGTGCGCGGCCGTGACCTCGCGCCGGGGCCCGATGGGCTCGCAGCCTTGTGTCACGCGGGACACCACGCGCACATGGTCATTGAAGGCCACGCCTGAGAGGCCGCCATGCCAGATGCCGCTGGGCGGCGCGGCGCCTGGCTCGCCATGGACTTGCGCATGAGGGTCCAGCGCCATGTGCAGGCTTTGGGATTGCCCCGCGCTGACGCCGCCAAACAGGTAGCCCGTGTCCGTGCGCTCGGCCAGCTCCTGAATCAGTTCGGGCAGGTCGGGCGAGTGGCCATCGGCATGCACCATCGCGGTGTGGGCGCGCCACATGCCTTCACGCGCGGCCAGCGGTTGGTTGGGGGCCAGCGGCTGACGGCCGTGGAACACCCGGAAGTCGCTCATGGGCATGTTGCACAGCATCACGGCCAGTGCCGGCTCGTCGATGTACTCCACGCCGCTGGCCAGCACGCCCGCACCCACGGCGCCCACCCAGGCCACATGCGGCAGGCGTTCGCGCAGGCCGCCCAGGATGGCCTGGGCGCTGTCGGCCAGCTCTTCGGTGAGGTAGCACCAGCCCAGCGTGGCCTCCATGCTCTGCGCCCCTTGCGAGGCCAGTTGCGCCCAGACCAGCTCCAGCGCCAGGTCACCGCGGGGGTGCATGGCGTGGGCGTGGAGGAAGCGCAGGGGCGTGCTCACTTTGGGCTTTCCGCAGGGGCTGTAGGCAAACGATCAGGACGAGGTCGAGGTGCCGCGCGCCGATTTGCCGCTGGCCGCTCTGGCCTTGCCGGTGGCGGGCTTGCTGGCCGTTGATTTCGTGCTGGCCCGGGCACCGGCCTTGCTGCTGGACGAGCGCGCCTGTTTGGCTGGCGCCGCCGCAAACTCGGCCACTTGTTCAGCCGCCTGGGCCTGCGCCTGCTTGATCATGTCCATGGACTCGCCCACCGAGTCGCCCACCGTCTGGGCGGCCTGGGAGGCCAGGTGCGTGAACTGCTGCGTGAGCGTGTCCCACCAGCGGATGGGGTTGATCAGCTCGGGGCTGTCCTGGCCGGAGGCGCCTGCTTGCGTGGTGTCCGCAGGGGCGTCATCCGAGCCCGAGGCGGCTGGTGCTGGTGCGGCCGAAGCCGTGGGGCCGGACGCCGGCGCCTGCGCACGGGCCTTGAGCGAATCCCGCAACGCGTCCATCGACACATTCATGCCCTTGAGCGTGGACAGCGTCATGCGCTGCACTTCCAGGCCCTGGATGGTCATGGCGATCATGCGCGCGTTCTGTTCCAGCCAGAACTGCACGGTCTTGAGATCCTGGATGCGCTTTTCCAGCTCGGCCGGGTCCAGCGTCGGCATGGTCCAGGCCGACATGCCCGAGGTGGCCGCGCCGGTGGCGCCTTGCAGATTGGGCAGGGCGCTGCCGGCGGCCTTGATCCAGTCCTGGAAGAAACCGAGGCTGGCGCCCATGCCGGCGCTGAGCGAATCAAACGGGTTGGCGCCTGGGGCGGCGGAGCTGGCGCCGGTGGGGTCCGGGCTCGGTGGGCGTGTGGGCATGGCTGTCTCCCGAAAGGGTCATCAGGGTCATCACATTGGCAAGGCCATTGTGCCCCCGGCGGGCGCGGGTGTCGCGCTTTGGTGATGCTTTGGTGGCGCTTTGCACTTTGTCGCAACGCATAATCGGCGCCTTCATGCAACGCCGCCAGCTATTGACCCGTCTCAGCCAGCTTGCTGCTGCCCTCGCCTGGCAGCAGGTGTTCGCGCCTGGGGTGCGGGCCCAAGGAGCTGATCCGGGCAATGCGGGCAACTGGAGCGAGCCCGGCGAGGTGTTCACCCTGGGCGTGGCCAGTGGCGAGCCCCGGCCGGATGCCGTCGTGCTGTGGACGCGCCTGGCGCCCAAGCCCCTGTCGCCCGATGGTGGCATGCCGGCCCGCGCCGTGCCCGTGCTGTGGGAAGTCGCCGCTGACCAGCGCTTCAACCAGATCGTGCGTTATGGCGCCGTGGTCGCCGAGCCCTTGTCTGCGCATTGCGTGCACGTCGATGTGGACGGGCTGGCACCGGGGCGAACTTACTACTACCGCTTCCGCGCGGGTGGCCAGCTCAGCCCCGTCGGGCGCACGCGCACCGCACCTGCGGCAGATGAGCGCGTCGAGCGCCTGCGCATGGCCGTGGCGTCCTGTCAGCACTACGAGACGGGTTATTACGCCGTCCACCGCGAAATCGCCGCGGCGGACCTCGACCTCGTGCTCTTCCTGGGCGACTACATCTACGAAACCGAGGCGCCGGCGTTTGCCAAGGTCCGCCAGCATCCGCATGTGTTCCCGGATGACGAGGCGCATTACAGCCTGAGCGATTACCGCCTGCACCATGCCAGCTACAAGCTGGACGCAGACCTGCGGGCCAGCCATGCGGCCCACCCCTGGCTGATGGTCTGGGATGACCACGAGGTGGTCAACGATTACGCTGGCTCGACATCGCTCGACCTGGATGACCAGCACGCCTTCCTGCGCGTGCGCACGGCGGCCTACCAGGCCTATTTCGAGCACCTGCCCGTGTCGCCCACGCGCGCGCCGGTGGGTGCCAGCATGCGCATGAACGAGCATTACCAGTGGGGCATGCTGGCCGACATCTGGACCATCGACGGGCGCCAGTTCCGCGACCCGCACGTCTGCAGCGGGGTGCACGCGCCCCAGGGCGGGCGGGCGCTGTGGCGTTGCGCCAAGGCCGAGCAGCCCGATCGCACCCTGATGGGCGTCGAGCAGGAGTACTGGCTGGCCGATGGCCTGGCCTCCAGTGAGCGGGCCTGGAAGTTCATTGCCCAGCCCACCCAGATCGCACCCGGTGGGGTGCGCACACCGTTCGGCCCGGTGGTGTACGCCGATGGTTGGGACGCCTACCCGGCGGCGCGTGAGCGGCTCATGGCGGCCATCGCGCAACCGCGTGTGCCCGACGTCGTCTGCCTGGGCGGCGACGTGCACCGCCACGTGGCGGCCAACCTGCGCCTGAACCCGCTGGATCCGAGCTCGCCCATCGTGGCCAGCGAGTTGGTCACCACCTCGGTCTCCAGCCGCGGGCTCAGCGAGTTCCTCTCCGGCCTGGTCCGCAAGAGCAACCCGGACTTGCTGCACGTGCGCGGCGACGAGCGCGGCTACCTGCTGCTGGACGTCTCCCCCCAGCAGGTGCAATGCGAGTTCCGCGCCACGCCCCACCCCGTGCACCCGGACGCCCGCTTGCGCACGCAGGCCCGCTACGTGGTCGAGCGTGGCGTGCCGGGTCCCCACAAGGCCTGAGCGCCAATCAGCCCTGTCAGACGGCGGGCATCGCAGGCCTTCTACAATGCGTCATGGCCAGACTCCCGTTCAAGCAGCAGGTTCTCAAGGCGCGTGAAGACGCCATCATCGATGCCGTCAACCGCTTGCTGGCGGAAAAAGGCTTCGACCTGATGACCGTGGACGCCGTGGCCGCCGAAGTCGGCATCGCCAAGGCCAGCCTCTACAAGCACTTCGACTCCAAGGAAGCCCTGGCCGGCGCCGCCATGAAACGCCTGCTGACGCGGGCCATGGCCCAGCTCGATCAGGTCGCCCAGGAAGACCACCTTGATGCGCTCAGCCGGCTCAAGGCCGTGACCCGCTGGACCATGGAGGTGCAACTGGCCGGCGAAATGCCTTCCTTGCCCGCGCAGAACTCCAGCCTGCGCACCGCACTCGTCAACGACATGGACTACATGGGCCAGCTGATCGCCGTGAGCGAACGCCTGGGCGCCTGGATCGGCGAAGCACAGAGCCAGGGGCAACTGAGCCAGGCCGTGCCAGCCGAAGTGGTGCTCTACACCCTGTTTGCGCGCGCCTGCGACCCGGTGCTGGGCGTGCTCAAGGCCGGTGGCCATGCGCCTGATCAGATCATCGAGTGGGTCTTGTCGACCACGTTTGACGGCTTGTCGCGCCGCTGACACGCCGAATCACCACGCAGGTGCGCCACCCAGGACGGGGGCTTGCCCCTGTTTCGCATATTGATATGCTGGCGGCGTTTTACGCACTGGGCCTCTCGGCGGGCGTCGTGAAACGATGGCATGGCGCAAAAGGCTCCGATGAGGGCTGCGCTGTGCCCCAACCCACATCAAAAAGCACAGGGAGCCAGCATGGCGAATCTCATTCAGGGTACGGATGGTGTCGATTTCTTGAGCGGCACGCCGGGTGATGACCGCATCGAAGGTGGTGCAGGCGATGACCATTTGATCGGCGATGCCGGCAACGACACCTTGTCTGGAGACGCCGGCCGCGACTTCCTGGACGGAGGCGAGGGCGCTGACACCTTCCTGTTCGGCCGTGGTGACGGCCAGGACACCGTGACGGCGGGCTGGAGCGACGCCCCCGGCGTCATCGACACCTTGAGCCTGGGAGTGGGCATCAGCCTGGCCGATGTGGACTTCAGCGCCCAGAACGGCAGTGACCTGTTGCTCAAGTTGCGCGGCAGCAGCGACAGCGTGACGCTGGCGGGGTACTTCAACACGCCTTTCGACCGCCGCCCGCTCATCACCTTTGCCGACGGCAGCAGCCTCAACGGCATGAACGTCGACACGCTGGTCAACACCGACGGCACTTCGCAGTTCGGCACACCGCAGTCAGAGCTGGTGGTGGGCGGTCGAGGCGATGACCAGCTCAACGGCATGGAAGGTGACGACACGCTGTACGGTGACGCCGGCCGTGACTTCATGGACGGCGGCTCCGGCGCCGACACCTACCTGTTTGGCCGAGGTGATGGCCAGGACACGATCGTGGCCTACAGCGGGGACGCCCCCGGCATCCAGGACACGGTGCGCCTGGGCAGTGGCATCAGCCTGGCTGATGTGGATGTGAGTACCCAGAACGGCAGCGACCTGCTGCTCAAATTGCGTGGTGGCACGGACAGCGTGACCTTGGCCGGCTACTTCAGTTTGCCCTTTGAGCAGCGCCCGCTGATCGCCTTCGCGGATGGCAGCAGCCTCAACGGCATGAGCGTGGACAACCTGGTCAACGCCTACGGCCTCTACCAGGGCGGCACACCGCAATCGGAGATGCTCGTGGGCAGCCGCGGTGACGACCAACTCAATGGCATGGAAGGCGACGACACACTGTACGGTGGCGCGGGGCGCGATCTCATGGACGGCGGCCAGGGGGCCGACACCTACCTGTTTGGTCAAGGCGACGGTCAGGACACCGTGATGGCCGGTTGGGGCGATGCCCCCGGCGTCACCGACACCTTGCGCCTGGGCAGCGGCATCAGCCTCGCCGATGTCGACTTGAGTTCCCAGAACGACATCGATCTCTTGCTCAAGCTGCGCGGCAGCAGCGACAGCGTGATGCTGTCGGGCTACTTCAACACGCCCTTCGACCGCCGCCCGCTCATCACCTTTGCCGATGGCAGCAGCCTCAACGGCATGAACGTGGACGTGCTGCGCAAGACCTACGGCAGCTACCAGGGCGGTACGCCGCAATCGGAGATGGTCGTGGGCGGCCATGGTGACGACCAGCTCAGCGGCATGGAGGGCGACGACACGCTGTATGGTGCTGCCGGGCGTGATCTCATGGACGGTGGCCCAGGCGCCGACACCTACCTGTTTGGCCGCGGCGACGGCCAGGACACCGTGATGGCCGGCTGGGGTGATGCGCCGGGCGTCACCGACACCTTGCGCCTGGGCAGCGGCATCAGCCTCGCCGACCTGGACTGGCTCATCCTGAATGGCAGCGATTTGCTGCTCAAACTGCGTGGCAGCAGCGACAGCGTGACCTTGGCGGGTTACTTCTACACGTCCTTCGACCGCCGCCCGCTCATCACCTTTGCCGATGGCAGCAGCCTCAACGGCATGAACGTCGACACGCTGGTCAACACCGACGGCACCTCACAGTTCGGTACACCGCAGGCAGGGCTGGTGGTGGGTGGCCGAGGTGATGACCAGCTCAATGGCATGGAGGGCGACGACACGCTGTACGGTGCCGCCGGCCGTGACTTCATGGACGGCGGCCAGGGCGCTGACACCTACCTGTTCGGCCGTGGCGATGGCCAGGACACGGTGATGGCCTACAGCGGCTACGGTGACGCGCCAGGCACCAGCGACACCCTGCGCCTGGGGGCGGGCATCAGCCTGTCCGATGTGGATGTGAGCGCTCAGAACGGCAGCGACCTCTTGCTCCAGCTGCGCGGCAGCAGCGACAGCGTGACCCTGGCGGGCTACTTCTACACGTCCTTCGATCGCCGCCCGCTCATCGCTTTTGCCGACGGCAGCAGCCTCAACGGCATTGGCGTGGACAACCTGGTCTGGGGCAATACCATCAACCAATCCGGTTCGCAGCAAGCCGAGATGCTGGTGGGCAGCCGGGGCGACGACCAGCTCATGGGGCAGGAGGGCGACGACACGCTGTACGGTGCGGCCGGCCGTGACTTCATGGATGGCGGCTCAGGTGCCGACACCTACCTGTTTGGCCTCGGTGACGGCCAGGACACGGTGATGACCGGCTGGGGCGATGCCCCTGGTGTCACTGACACCTTGCGCCTGGGCAGCGGCATCAGCCTGGCCGATGTGGATGTGAACACCCAGAACGGCAGCGACCTGTTGGTCCAGCTGCGCGGCAGCAGCGACAGCGTGACCTTGTCGGGCTACTTCAACACGTCCTTCGATCGCCGCCCGCTGATCACCTTTGCCGACGGCAGCAGCCTCAACGGCATGGCGGTGGACAACCTGGTCAACGCCTATGGTCTCTACCAGGGCGGCACACCGCAGTCGGAAACGGTCGTGGGCAGCCGTGGGGACGACCAGCTCAACGGCATGGAAGGCGACGACACGCTGTACGGTGGCGCCGGGCGCGATGTCATGGACGGCGGCCCCGGCGCTGACACCTACCTGTTTGGCCGTGGTGACGGCCAGGACACGGTGATGGCCGGCTGGGGCGACCTCCCGGGCGTCATCGACACCGTGCGCCTGGGTAGTGACATCAGCCTGGCCGATGTCGACCTGAGCACGCAAAACGGCGACCTGCTGATCACCTTGTTCGGCAGCAGCGACAGCGTGACCCTGTCAGGGTACTTCAACACGCCTTTCGACCGCACCCCGCTCATCACCTTTGCCGACGGCCTCAGCCTCGATGCGGCGAGCGCCGGCAATCTGGCCGATGGCACGGGCGTGTACCAGGTCGGTACCTCGCAAGCAGACGCGCTGGTGGGCAGCCATGGCGATGACCAGTTCAACGGCATGGACGGCGACGACAGGCTGTACGCAGGCGCCGGGCGCGACCTGCTGGACGGTGGCCTGGGCGCCGACACCATGGCCGGTGGTGCGGACGATGACACCTACATCGTCGACAACACGGGCGACGTGGTCGTCGAAAAGCTCGAAGCCGACAGCGCCATCAGCTACGACACCATCCTGTCCTCGGTGAGCTACACCGCCCCCGACAACGTCGAAGCCCTGGTGCTCACCGGCACGGCCGACATCAACGCCACCTCCAACAACGCCGGTTGCGACCTCACGGGCAACAGCGGCAACAACTACCTCAAGGGCGGCGACGGCCTGGACTTCATCTATGGTGACGACGGCGCCGACACGCTCGAAGGCGGCGCGGGCGACGACTACTACTACCTCACCGACAACAGCGACACCGTGATCGAGCAGGCCGGTGGTGGCCTGGACCAGATCTGGGCCTATGGCGACGGCATCAAGATGGCGGCCAACGTCGAGCGCCTGTACATGCAGAGCTACCTGGCTCGCACGGCCTATGGCAACGATGGCAACAACCTGATGGCCGGCAACAACCGCGCCAACACCCTGTATGGCAATGGCGGCAACGACAAGCTCTTTGGCTACAGCGGCAACGACACGATCTACGGCGGTCTGGGCAACGACAGCCTGTACGGTTCGGTCGGCAACGACACCTACCACTTCTCGCGTGGTGACGGCGCCGACACCATCTACGACGTGGACGCCACCGCCGGCAACCAGGACCAGCTGATGTTCGATGGCGCGGTCAACGCCGATCAGGTCTGGCTGGCCAAGTCCGGCAACGACCTGGTGGTGAGCCTCATCGGCACCACCGACAAGGTCACCATCAACAGCTGGTACCTGGGGGGGATCTACCAGGTCGAGTCCATCGTGGCCGGCGGCAATGGCAAGACGCTGTCGGCGGCCAATGTGCAGAACCTGGTCAATGCCATGGCCAGCTTCACGCCACCGGCCGCCGGGCAGACCACCTTGCCTGCCAACTACCAGACGGCGCTTGGCGGCGTGATTGCTGCCAACTGGACCTGAGGCGCTGCCTGCTCAAGAGCGCAGCCGGCTGTGCGCCGGCACGCTCGCCAGAAGGAACTCCATCTGGTCGGCCACGATGCGCCGCCCGCGCAGGATCATGTCCTCGTGCAGGCTGGGCACATAGGGCAGGTAGTACATCGACCAGCCCAGCTCATTGAGCGTGCGGTTGCCCTTGCGGCCGTTGCAGCCGCGGCAGGCCGTGATGCAGTTCATCCAGGTGTCGAGCCCGCCACGCGAGGTCGGCATGATGTGCTCACGCGTGAGGTCATCGAGGTGAAAGCGCCCGCCGCAGTAGGCGCAGACCTGGCGGTCCCGGGCAAACAGCTTGGGGTTGGACAGCGCCGGTTGCTGGCGCCAGGCCCGGCTGGGCATTGCGCCATGCACGGCCACGATCGGGTGCAGCTCCAGCCGGGACTGCAGCCCCGTTCGCCGCTGAACCCCCCCGCGCAGCACGATAAAGGGGTCCCCCAGCGTCCACGCGACACCGTTGCTGGCATACAGAACCGCCGCTTCCTTGGCCGACAGCCAAGCCTGCGGACGGCCTGACACGTCAAGTTGCAGCACGTCCATACAGCCCTCACAAGGCGATGATGAGCACAGGATAGTGCGGCTTGCATGACTTTTTCAACCATTTGAGTGCAGGGTGCCCGGTTTCTCGCGGTCGCATCGCAACACTCAGGGTGACTACCTAGGCCGAAGGGCGGGGGAAAGGCAGGTCCTGATGCACCAAGCCGCACGATGCAAGAAATGCCACAAAAAAAAGTTTGGGAAAGCTCACACAGCTGTCATCTTTTTTTGCAAAATAGCACGACCGTTCGTTTTATTCCGAGGAATGCCCTTGTCCGATTTGCTGCCCCAAGACGCCAAGCCCGCCCATGAGGTGGTGCGTGAGCGTGGGCGCGGCGCACACAAGGGCCAGCAGACCCGGGCGGCCATCCTGGAGGCCGCGCTGAACCTGGCCTCCCAGATGGGCATCGAGGGTCTGTCCATCGGTGCCCTGGCCGAAGTCACCGGCATGAGCAAGTCCGGCGTGTTCGCCCACTTCGGCTCGCGTGAGGAACTGCAGATTTCCGTCATCCGGGAGTACCACGAGCGCTTTGAAGAAGAAGTCTTCATGCCGGCCATCCGCCAGCCTCGTGGCCTGCCGCGTCTGCGTGCATTGTTTGACAACTGGGTGGCCAAGGTCGCCACTGAAATCGATTCCGGTTGCATTTACATCAGCGGTGCGGTTGAATTCGACGACCGTCCGGGCCCGGTGCGCGACGCGCTGGCCGGCATGGTCGTGACCTGGCACGGGTCACTGGTGCGCGCCATCAAGATGGCCATCGACATGGGCCACCTGCGCGCCGACACCGACCCGATGCAAATGCAGTTCGAGATCCATGGCCTGATCCTTTCGCTTCATCATGACGCGCGCTTCTTGCGTTCGCCTGATGCAATCGATCGGGCCCGCACGGCGTTCGAGCGTCTCATCCAGTACTACACCCTGGGTGCGCCGACGTCGTCTGGAGCAGCCGGGCCTTCGGGCTCGTCTACTGTCGGGGGCGCGGCCACACAGGCTGCGCCGCTGACTTCTGTTTGATCCCCCCTGTCGCCTGGCCACGTAGATCAGGTTTTTCATTGTTTAACGTGTATTTCTGACCGAGGAGCTTCACGATGCCTTCCTACAATCCCCCGCTGCGCGACATGCAATTCGTGATGCATGAACTGCTGGGCGCTGTTGATGAACTCAAGCAGATCCCTGCTTACGCAGACCTGGACGAAGACACCGTCAATGCCGTGCTCGAAGAAGGCGGCAAGTTCGCCTCCAAGGTGCTGGCCCCCCTGAACCTGGTTGGCGACACCCAAGGTTGCGTCCTGAACAAGGAAACCCACGAAGTCAAGACACCTGACGGTTTCAAGGAAGCCTACAAGCAGTACACCGAAAACGGCTGGTCGGCTCTGTCGGCTGATCCGGAGTGGGGCGGTCAGGGTATGCCTCAGCTGGTCAACCAGGCCATCTATGAAATGAACAACTCGGCCAACCAGGCCTGGACGATGTACCCTGGCCTGAGCCACGGTGCCCATGCCGCCCTGGAAGCCCACGGTACCGACGCTCAAAAGAAGCTGTACCTGCCCAAGCTGACCTCCGGCGAGTGGACCGGCACGATGTGCCTGACCGAACCCCATTGCGGTACCGACCTGGGCCTGCTGCGCACCAAGGCCGAGCCCGTGGGCGACGGCACCTACAAGATCACCGGCGCCAAGATCTTCATCTCGGCCGGTGAACATGACATGGCCGAGAACATCGTCCATCTGGTGCTGGCTCGCCTGCCGGATGCTCCCGCTGGTTCCAAGGGCATCTCCCTGTTCGTGGTGCCCAAGTTCAACGTGAACGCCGACGGTTCGCTGGGTTCGCGCAACGGCATCTTCTGCGCTGGCCTGGAGCACAAGATGGGCATCCATGGCAACGCCACCGCCCAGATCGTTCTGGAAGAAGCCATCGGCACCCTGGTGGGCCAACCTCACCGTGGTCTGCCAGCCATGTTCGTGATGATGAACGGTGCCCGTCTGGGCGTGGGCAACCAGTCCCTGGGCCTGACCCAAGTCGCTTACGAAAACGCCGTGAACTACGCCAAGGACCGCGTGCAGATGCGTGCCCTGTCGGGCCCCAAGCGCCCCGACCTGGCTGCCGACCCCATCATCGTGCACCCCGATGTGCGCAAGATGCTGCTGACCGCCCGCGCCTGGGCTGAAGGTGCTCGCGCTCTGGTTTACTTCACCGCCATCGAGCTGGACAAGGCCCACAACCACCCTGATGAAGCCGTCCGCAAGGAATCCGACGACACCGTCGCCCTGCTGACCCCGATCGTCAAGGCCTTCATCACCGACAACGCCTGGGCTGCCACGACGCATTGCCAGCAGGTCTACGGTGGCCACGGCTTCATCCACGAGTGGGGCATGGAGCAGTTCGTGCGCGACGCCCGCATCAACATGATCTACGAAGGCACGAACACCGTGCAATCGCTGGACCTGCTGGGCCGCAAGGTGCTGGGCGATGCTGGCGCCAAGCTGACCAAGTTCGGCAAGCTCGTGGGCAAGTTCGTCAAGGAAAACGCCGACAACGAAGCCATGCAAGAGTTCACCAAGCCCCTGGCTGACCTGGGCCAGAAGGTGCAAGCCTTCACCATGGAAATCGGCATGAAGGGCATGCAGAACCCTGACGAAGTCGGCGCCGCTGCAGTGGATTACCTGCGCGTGGTCGGCCACCTGGTCTACTCGTACTTCTTTGCCCGCATGGCCAAGATCGCCCTGGAGAAGCAATCCTCCGGCGACAAGTTCTACATCGCCAAGCTGGCCACCGCCCGCTTCTACTTCGCCAAGCTGCTGCCTGAAGTCGAGACCCTGATGATCACGGCCAAGGCCGGTCTGAAGCCCCTGGTGGAAATGGACGAAGCCCTGTTCTAATCAACAGGCCGTTCAAAGGGAGGTGGGTCCACTGCCTCCCTTTTCCATCTCCATTTCCCAAGTTCTGCTAGGAGAGAACATGAGTCAATTCAATGTGCGCAAGGTTGCCGTGCTCGGCGCCGGCGTCATGGGCGCCCAGATCGCGGCCCACCTGGTCAACTGCAAGGTGCCGGTCGTTCTGTTCGACCTGCCCGCCAAGGAAGGCCCCAAGAACGGCATCGTGACCAAGGCTGTCGAAGGCCTGAAGAAGCTGAAGCCTTCGCCCCTGGGCGTGGCCGAAGACGCCGTGCTGATCCAGCAAGCCAACTACGAAGAGCACCTCGAAGAGCTGCGTGGTTGCGACCTGATCATCGAAGCCATCGCCGAGCGTCTGGACTGGAAGGAAGATCTGTACAAGAAGATCGCGCCCTTCGTGAACGACAAGGCCATCCTGGCCACCAACACCTCCGGTCTGTCCATCACGGCCATGGCCAATGTGTTGCCCGAGCAGCTGCGTTCGCGCTTCCTGGGTATCCACTTCTTCAACCCCCCCCGCTACATGTTCCTGCTGGAACTGATCCCCACCGAGTTCACCGCGCCTGACGTGGTCGACAAGCTGGAGACCTTCTCGGCCTCCGTGGTGGGCAAGGGCGTGGTTCGTGCATACGACACCCCCAACTTCATCGCCAACCGCGTGGGCGTGGCCGGCATGATGCTGACCTTCCGCGAAGTCGAGCGTTCGGGCCTGGGTTACGACGTCGTCGACGACCTGACCGGCAAGAAGATGGGCCGTGCTTCGTCGGCCACCTTCCGTACCGCCGACGTGGTGGGTCTGGACACGATGGCACATGTCATCAAGACCCTGCAGAACGGCGCCAAGGATGACCCGTTCAACAGCTGCTTCGCCAACCCCGTGGCGCTGGACAAGCTGCTGGCCCTGGGCAACTTCGGCCAGAAGACCAAGGCTGGTTTCTTCAAGAAGGAAGGCAAGACCATCCTTCAGTTCAACGCTGAAACCGGTGAATACGTGCCTGCTGGCGCCAAGGCCGACAAGGAAGTCACCGACATCCTCAAGAAGCCTGCTGCCGAGCGCGTGAAGGCCCTGCGTGAGTCCGCTCACCCGCAAGCCCAGTTCATCTGGGCCCTGCTGCGCAACGCCTTCCACTACGCTGCCGTGACGCTGGAATCGATCGCCGAATCCGCTCGCGAAGTGGACTTCGCCATGCGCTGGGGCTTCGGCATGAAGCAAGGCCCGTTCGAAATCTGGCAAGAAGCCGGCTGGAAGCAAGTGGCTGAATGGGTGAAGGCCGACATCGATTCGGGCAAGGCCCTGTCGAAGGCCCCGCTGCCCGCCTGGGTGTTCGACGGCCGCGACGGTGTGCACACCGCCGAAGGTTCGTGGTCGCCCAAGACCGGCAAGTACGTGCCCATCCGCGATCTGCCCGTCTACAAGCGTCAGGCCTTCCGTGAAAACGTGCTGGGCTCGCAAGCCCCGAACGCGGCCACCGCTGGCAAGACCCTGTTTGAAGACGCCGCCATCCGCCTGTGGACCTTGGACGACGAAGTGGTCATCGCTTCGATCAAGTCCAAGATGCACACCATCAGCGCCGAAGTGACCGCTGGCCTGGCCAAGGGTCTGGAAATCGCTGAAGCCGGCTACAAGGGCATGGTCATCTGGACGCAAGACGGCCCCTTCTCTGCTGGTGCCGACCTGCAATCCATGATGCCCGCCTTCATGAGCGGTGGTGGCAAGGCCATCGCCCCGTTCGAGAAGCAACTGCAGGACTTCATGCTGTCGCTGCGCTACTCCAACGTGCCGACCGTGGCTGCGATGCACGGCCTGGCCCTGGGTGGTGGTTGCGAACTGGCTGTGCACGCTGCCAAGCGTGTGGCCGCCATGGAAACCTATGTGGGTCTGGTCGAAGTCGGCGTGGGTCTGATCCCTGGCGGCGGCGGTCTGGCTTACCTGGCTCGCCGTGCTGCTGAGCAAGTCGAAGCGTCCAAGGGCGTGTCCGGCATGGTCGGCGCCGAGCTGATGGGCTTCGTCAAGGAAGGTTTCCAGGCTGCGGCCATGGCCAAGGTGGCAACCTCTGCCATCGAAGCCCGCAAGTTCGGCTACCTGCTGGACAGCGACGTGATCGTGCCCAACAAGGACGAAGTCCTGTACGTGGCCATCGCCCAAGCCAAGGCCATGTTCGAGTCCGGCTACCGCGCACCTGCCAAGAAGCAATTCGCTGTGGCCGGCCGCAACGTGAAGGCCACGCTGCAGTCGTCGCTGATCAACATGCGTGATGGCGGCTTCATCTCTGCCCACGACTACTACATCAGCTCCTGCATCGCCGATGTGCTGACCGGCGGCGACGTCGATGGCGGCACCCTGGTGAGCGAGGAATACCTGCACGCCCTGGAGCGCAAGCACTTCTGCACGCTGTTGGACAACCCCAAGACGCAAGAACGCATCATGGGCATGCTGTCGACCGGCAAGCCTGTCCGCAACTGATCGATCGGAGACAAATCTATGTCTAAGCAACTCCGCGACGTTTACGTCGTTGCCGCCACCCGCACCCCGATCGGCAAGTCTGGCCGCGGCGTGTTCAAGAACACCCGCCCTGACGATCTGCTGGTCGCCACCATCAAGAGCGCCCTCAAGCAAGTTCCCACGCTGGACCCTGCTGCCATCGAAGACGCCATCGTGGGCTGCGCGATGCCTGAAGGCGAACAAGGCATGAACGTGGCCAAGATCGCCACGCTGCTGTCTGGCCTGCCCAAGACCGTGGCCGGTGCCACCGTGAACCGCTTCTGCGCGGCCGGTATCACCGCCGTGTCGATCGCTGCTGACCGCATTCGTGTGGGCGAAGCCGAAGTCATGATCGCCGGTGGCGTGGAATCGATGTCCATGGTGCCCATGGGCGGTTCCAAGCCTTCGTTCAACCCCAAGGTCGTGGACCTGGACGAGAACGTCGGTATCGCCTACGGCATGGGCATGACCGCCGAGAAGGTGGCCGAGCAGTGGAAGGTGACCCGCGAAGAGCAGGACGCTTTCGCTGTGGAATCGCACCGTCGTGCCATCGCCGCTCAACAAGCTGGCTGGTTCGATGCCGAGACCACCCCGATCGAAGTCGAAGTGCGTACACCTAACCTGGAAACAGGCGAAGTGACGATCACCAAGAAGGTCATCAACCGTGACGAAGGCGCCCGTCCTGACACCTCGATGGAGGGCCTGGCCAAGCTGCGTGCCGTGTTCGCTGCCAAGGGTTCGGTCACGGCCGGTAACTCGTCGCAGACGTCTGACGGCGCTGGCTGCCTGATCCTGGCTTCGAAGGAAGCTTGCGAGAAGTACGGCCTGAAGCCTCTGGCCAAGTTCGTGGCTTTCGCCGTGAAGGGCGTGCCTCCAGAAATCATGGGTATCGGCCCGATCGAAGCCATCCCCAAGGCTCTGGAATACGCAGGCCTGAAGGCTTCGGACATGGACTGGGTTGAGCTGAACGAAGCGTTCGCTGCTCAGTCGCTGGCTGTGCTGAAGGATCTGGACAGCAAGGGCCACGTGCTGGACCGCGCCAAGGTGAACCCGATGGGCGGCGCGATCGCCCTGGGTCACCCGCTGGGTGCAACCGGTGCCATCCGCGCTGCGACCGTGGTGCACGGTCTGCGTCGCACGGGCGGCAAGTACGGCATGGTGACGATGTGTATCGGTACCGGCCAAGGTGCTGCTGGCATTTTCGAGCGCGTCGACAGCCTGTGATGATCGGCTTCAGACAGGCTGTTGATCGGGTGCTTGTAGAGGCCCGGTTGATGGCGGTTTGAACGACGAGCCCGCATGGAGTGATCCTTGCGGGCTTTTTTGTATGTGCGTGTTTGGGTGAGGTTTTTGGGTTGTGGTGGTTGACGGTGAGGGTTTCGGGACGGTGGCGGTGTGTGCCTGCGCCGCTCCTGACGCGGGGCACCACCGAGCTGGTTCACTTTGGCCTCTTGAACACGGGCCTGCCCATGCAGCTGATCAGGACACCGCGAATGGTCGCTTTGCAGGCACACACCACCACCATCCCGCGACACACCGTGGCGGGGCGGGGCGGTCGGGGCAGAGGGCGGCTTGCCGCCCTCTGCCCCGACCTTCTCACCACCGCGCGCTTGCTGGCGTTGTTGGGGGGGCGGGCCTCGGTGTGGATGGGCCTGGGGGTGCGGGTGAGCGGGCGCAGCGACCATTCGCGGTGTCCTGACTCATGCCTAGCCAGGCTCGTGTTGACGAGGTCATCCATGCGTGGCGCGGTGGTGGCCCGCGTCAGGAGCGAAGCCCGATCACCCGCGCCCCCAGGTCGCGCCCAACCGCACTGAAGTCCGCCCCCAAACAAAAGACCATGCAAGACGCCCTCCACATCACCACCCAAGACGGTCATCGTCTGGCTGCACGTGTCTACACCCCCGACACGCCTCACGGCCCTGTGCAACGCGCCGTGCTGATCACCTCGGCCATGGGCGTACCGCAGCGCTTCTACGAGGCCTTTGCGCAATGGCTGAGCACGCAAGGTATCGCCGTCATGAGCTTTGACTGGCGCGGCATGGGCGAGTCCGCGCCGCCGCGCTTGCGGGGCTACAAGGCCAGCATCACCGACTGGGCCACGAAAGACTTGCCCGCCGTGGTGGATGCCTTCTGCGCCCGCTGGCCCGATGTGCCGCGTACCTACCTGGGCCACAGCCTGGGCGGCCAGCTGTTCGGCTGGCTGGACCAGCCCGAGCGCTTCGAGCGTGTGCTCACCGTGGCCAGCGGCAATGGTTACTGGCGGCTCAACGCGCCGGCCGTGCGCCTGCAGGCCCCATTGCTGTGGTGGGTGCTCGCGCCCGTGGCCATCGGCGTGGCCGGCTACTTCCCGGGCAAGCGCCTGGGCGCTGTGGGCGACCTGCCCGCAGCGGCCATGTGGCAGTGGCGCAAATGGTGCCTGCACCCTGATTATCTCGGCGCCGAAGGCCCCGCCTTGCGCGCCCGTTATGCGCAGGTGCAGGTGCCCATCACAGCCGTGGTGCTGGACGACGACGAGCTGCTGCAGCCGGCCGGCATCCGCAAGCTCTACCGCCTGTACGAAAAGGCGCCGGTGCGTTTCGAGCATCTGCATCCGCATCAGCTGGGCATGAAGCAGATCGGGCACTTCGGCTTGTTCAAGCCCAGTTCGGCCGAGCGCCTGTGGCCCATGGCCCTGGGCTGGTTGTCGGGGCATGCCCCTGCGGGATAACGCGGCCCCCTGATCGGGCTATGCCGTTTGCACCGATGCTGCGCGTTAAGCGAGTCGACACAATGCACTTCAAATTCATTCTGTGACGCTCTGATCCCTTTTCCATGGTGGCGGGCGTGACCACCCCGGAGCAACCCCATGCAACGCCACGTTGTGCAGTTCGGCCTGAGCGCCATCGCCACGGTTTTCACGGCCCTTGTCACCACCGGCCTCACCGTTTCGTCTGCCTGGGCCGTCGCCACACCCTGGACGCCCAACACCACCGGCAACGTGGGCGCCGCACCCGCCAGCTTCAACAAGTGGGAAGCCATCGAGGCCCCGGCCGAATCCGGCGCCAGCTGCGGCAATGGCACGCCTTACCGCTTCTTCGTCAACCGCACCACCAAAGCGGCCAACATGGCCAAGACCGTGATCGTGTTCGAAGGTGGTGGCGCCTGCTGGGAGCAGAACGCCTGCCAGATGAAGGACGGCGTGCTGGGTGCCACCAACTACAAGGGCATCCCCACCAACTACATGAGCACCGGCCTGGCGCTGGGTGGCCTGATCACGCCCTTCACCTCGCGCACGCACCCGCTGCAGAAGGTGCAGACGCAAAGCTGGAACATCATCTACGCGCCTTATTGCACGGGTGACGTGCACACCGGCAACAAGACGGCCGTGTACGGCGATGCCGACCCAAGCGCGCCCATCACCTACTACCACCGCGGCTTCAAGAACGGTGAGGCCATCGCCAACTGGGTGGGCCGCTACCTGCCCAGGCAGGACCAGCTGCTGGTGACCGGCTTCTCGGCTGGCGGCGTGGGCGCCACGGCCATGTACGGCCTGATCCGCCTGGCTGACCAGCCCAAGCAATCGGCGCTGATGGCCGATTCGGGCCCTTTGTTCCAGGTGGACCGCAATGCCACGCCGGACGAGGCTCCTTCGGTGCTGCTGCACAACAAGATCCGCGCGGCCTGGGGCCTCGACGGTGACAACGGCCTGGCCTCCAAGATGATCGCCACCTTCCCGACGGCGGGCACGGTGGACAACCTGGGTAGCCTGACCACCGGCCTGGCCAAGGTCTTCCCGCAGGACCGCCTGGGCTACGCCCTGTTCCAGCGCGACGCGATCTTCTCGTCCTTCTCGTACACCAAGTTCTACCCCGAGATTGCCGCGGTACTCGCTGGCGCCAGGCGCGACGAGCTGCTCAACGCCAAGTGGATCAAGGAAGTGGGCACCTGGGTGAACGCCATGAAGCCGTACAGCAACACGGGCTACTACGTGCCCTATGGCCGCGATTTCCTCAAGTCGCACACGCTGACCACCGCCACCTTCAGCGGCACGGGCATCAAGGAAGCCAACCTGCCTGACGTGGGCGCCTTCGTGGACAACCTGCTGGACTCGAGCAAGCCGGTGATGCGCGCCTATGAAACCCAGCGCACCGTGCAGAACGCCGAGGGCATCGCCCTGTTCAGCTGGATCAGCAACGCGCTGTATGCCCTGCTGGGGCTTTGACGGGTCGCTGTTTTTCACATCACGCCAGCGCGGATGACACCGCGCGTTGAACGGGCCCGGTGATCACCGGGCCTTTGTCATTTGTCGCCGATCCTGTCCTGCCGATGTCGCCCAAACCGCCCGAATGTGGCGTCTAATTCAGGCTCCCCGTGAATTTCGAAGAACCTGGAGACTGTGGCCCATGAGCGAGATCCTGCAACACCGTGAAGCCGGTGTGTTGACGCTGACCTTCAACCGCCTGGACAAGAAAAACGCCATCACGACGGCGATGTACAGCCGTCTGGCCGAAGAGCTGGAAGCCGCCACCGGCGACGACAGCATCCGCGTGGCCGTGATCCAGGGCGCCGTCGAGATCTTCACCGCCGGCAATGACCTGGCCGACTTCCTCAACAACCCGCCCGTCAGCAAGCCGGGTGGCGAGGTGGCGCCCGTGGTGCGTTTCCTCAACGCGATCCGCGACTTCCCCAAGCCCATCGTGGCCGCCGTGGCCGGCCCGGCCGTGGGCATCGGCACCACGCTGCTGCTGCACTGCGACCTGGTCTACGCGGGTGACAACGCCGCCTTCAGCCTGCCCTTCGTGAACCTGGGCCTGTGCCCCGAGGCCGGCGCCAGCCTGCTGCTGCCGCAGATCATCGGCTACCCCAAGGCTGCCGAGAAGCTGATGCTGGGCGAGGCTTTCTACGCTGAAGAGGCGCTGGAAATGGGCCTGATCAACCGCATCCTGCCACCGCACGAGGTGAACGGCTATGCCCAGGCGCAGGCCGCCAAGCTGGCCGCCAAGCCGGCGGCCTCGCTGCGTGTGACCAAGTCGCTGATGAAGATGTCGCAGACGCAACTGGCGCCCGTGATGAACGAAGAGCTCAAGCACTTCGGCCAGCTGCTGCAAGGCCCGGCCGCCAAGGAGGCGATCAGCGCCGTGATGGAAAAGCGCAAGCCCGATTTCTCGAAGTGTTGAGGACATAATGCTTCCCACAATGTTTTCGGGACAGGCCCTTGTCCAGAAAACAAACGGGGAAGCGTTCGAGATGTCTGTCCGTGAGTCTGGTTCGGGGCACCGGCATGGCGCCGGTTGGGCACGCCTGATCGTGTCCGTTCGGGCGTGGCTCGGCATCTGGCCGCTGGCGGGCCTGCTCTGCTTTTGGGGGCTGGCTGGTCTGGTGCATGCCCAGCCTATGCCCCCTCAGGCCTTGTCGTTCCAACCGGCTGGGCCTGTATCGCTTGCTGGCGCGCCGCACAGCATCACCGTTGTCATCGACGACAGCTACCCACCCTATGTGTTCCGGGACCATGCAGGCCGTCTGCAAGGCATCCGCAAGGATGTGTGGGACCTGTGGTCGGCCCGCACGGGCATCAAGGTCAACCTGGTCGGCATGGACTGGGCCAAGGCGCAGGCGCAGATCCTGACAGGGCGTGCCGATGTCATCGACACCATGTTCGAGACGGCTGCGCGCAAGGGGCTCTATGAATTCGGCCCCGCCTACAGCGACGTCGAGGTCCCGATCTACTTTCATGAAAGCATCGGCGGCCTGAGCAACACGGAGTCGCTCAAGGGCTTCACCATCGGGGTGAAGGAGGGCGATGCCTGTATCGATTACCTGACCAACCAGGGCCTGGAGTCCTTCAGGCGCTACCCGAGCTACGAGGCTGTGGTCGACGCGGCTGCGGTGGGCGAGGTGCGCGTGTTCTGCGAGGACAAGCCGCCGGCCACCTACTTCCTGGTCCGCAAGCAGCTGGAGCAACAGTTCCGCAGCACCCGGCCGCTGTACATCGGGCAGTTCCACTGGGCGGTGCGCAAGGGCGATGCGGCCACCTTCAAGCTGGTGCAGGATGGCTTTGCGCGCATCACGCCGGCGGAGATGCACGACTTGCAGGCGCACTGGCTGGGCTCGGCGATCGAGTCGCCGGTCGTGCCGGTCTACCTGCGCGATGGCGTGTATGCCGTGCTGGCCGTGGCGGTGCTGGCCCTCATGCTGGGCGCCTGGAACATCGGCCTTCGGCGTCGCGTGCAGGCGCGCACGGCCCAGCTGTCGGAGTCCCTGGTGCAATTGACCGCATCCAAGCAGGAGACCGAGCGCACGCTGGCGCAACTCAATGCCACGCTGGAGGCCATCCCCGACCTGCTGTTCGAGCTGGATCTGGATGGCCGTTATGTGGACTTCCGTGCCAGCCGCACCGATCTGCTGGCTGCACCACCAGAGGATCTGCGAGGCCGCCGTGTGCAGGACGTGATGCCACCGGAGGCCGCCGACGGGGTCATGCAGGCCTTGCATGAGGCTGCCGCACAGGGAGCGTCTTCAGGCACGCACATCAAGCTGCCGCTGCCGCAAGGCGAGCGCTGGTTCGAGCTGTCGGTAGCGCGCAAGCGCATGCCTGGCCACGGGCGGGATCACTTCATCATGCTCTCGCGCGACATCTCGGACCGCAAGCTGGCCGAGCAGGCCCTGGCGCGCCATGGCGAAGAGCTGGAGAAAATCGTGCAGGAGCGCTCGCGCCAACTGGTGCTGGCACGTGACGCTTCGGAGCAGGCCAGCCGGGCCAAGAGCGAGTTCCTGTCGCGCATGAGCCATGAGCTGCGCACCCCCATGAACGCCATCCTGGGCTTCTCCCAGCTCATCGAGATGGATGCGGGCAGCTCGCCGCGCACCAAAGGCCATGTGCAGGAGATCTTGCGTGCCGGCAAGCACCTGCTGCACCTCATCAACGATGTGCTGGACCTGGAGCAGGTCGAGGCTGGGCGGGTGGCGCTCAACACCGAAGTGGTGGAGGTCTCGGAACTGGTGGGTGAGCTGCTGTCACTGATGCAGCCGCTGGCCGACAAGCAGCAAGTGCGTCTGCACACCGGTGACATGCAGGGCCTGGCCGTGATGGCCGATGCCATCCGTGTCCGGCAGATCGTGCTGAACCTGCTGTCCAACGCCATCAAGTACAACCGGGTGGGCGGCGAGGTGTGGCTGGAGGCCCAGGTGCAGGCCGGGCAGTTTGTGCGCATCAGCGTGCGTGACACGGGCATGGGCATTGCCGAACGCCATCTCGGGCTGTTGTTCCAGCCCTTCAATCGCCTGGGGGCCGAGGCCGGCCCGATCGAAGGCACGGGCATCGGGCTGAGCCTGTGCCGGCGCCTGGCCGAGTTGATGCGCGGCAGCATGGGGGTGCGCAGCCAGGAAGGGGAAGGCAGCGTGTTCTGGGTGGACCTGCCGCAGGCCATGCCACACGTGCAAGCGCTGGATGCCCAGGGCGCCGGTGCCACGATGCCTGCGCCCATGGGGCCGACCAAGTCGGGTGTGCTGCCCTCTCCCCGCACGGCCACGCTGCTGTATGTGGAAGACAACCCCGCCAACCTGCAGCTGATGACGCAGATCGTGTCGCGCCACCAGGGCGTGTCGCTGATCTCGGCGCCGCTTGGGCAGCTCGGGCTGGATCTGGCCCGGGCGCATCGGCCTGATCTGATCCTGCTGGACATCCACCTGCCCGACATGGACGGTTATGCCGTGCTGGGGCAATTGCGCAGCAAGCCCGAGACCCGCAACACGCCGGTGATCGCGGTCACGGCCAATGCCATGCCCATGGACGTGCAGCGCATCCGGGATGCCGGCTTTGACGACTATGTGCCCAAGCCCATCCGGGTCACGCACATCGATGTGCTGCTGCACGAGCGTCTGGGGAGCACCCTTGCCTGAATTGATCGGCCTCACGGAGGCACAAGCCGCAGAGCGCCTGCGCGAGCACGGGCCTAACGAGCTGCCACAGGCGGCGCGGCGCACCGGCTGGCGCATCGCCGCCGAGGTGGCACGCGAACCCATGCTGCAACTGCTGGCCGGCGCCGGGGCCATCTACCTGGTGCTGGGTGATGTGGGCGAGGCCTGCGTGCTGCTGGCCTTTGTGATCCTGTCGATGCTGATCTCGCTGGTGCAGGAGACCCGCACCGAGCGCGTGCTGGAAGCCTTGCGGGACCTGAGCAGCCCGCGTGCCCTGGTGCTGCGGGGCGGCGAGCGCAAGCGCATTGCCGGCCGCGAGGTGGTGCCGGGTGACCTGGTGGTGCTGGAAGAGGGTGACCGTGTGCCTGCCGATGGGCGCCTCTTGCAGGCCAATGACCTGCTGACCGATGAGTCACTGTTGACGGGCGAGTCCGTGCCTGTGGGCAAGGTGCCCTGGGCTGAAGGCTTGGGCCAGCCCCGCCCTGGTGGCGACGGCCAGGCCTGGGTGTATGCCGGTTCGATGGTGGTGCGTGGGCAGGGCGTGGTCGAGGTCAGCGCCACCGGCGCACGCAGCGAGATGGGCCGCATCGGCGTGGCCTTGCGGCAGATCGAATCATCGCAGCCGGCCTTGCAACAGCAGACGCGTGCGCTGGTCCGCACCTTTGCCGTGGCCGGGGTGAGCCTGAGCGTGCTGGCCGCCTTGCTGTACATCTGGACGCGTGGTGATGTGCTGGCGGCCGTGCTGGCCGGCATCACCTTGGCCATGTCCTTGCTGCCGCAGGAGTTCCCGCTGATCCTGACGGTGTTCATGGCCATGGGCGCCTGGCGCATCTCGCAACAGCGTGTGCTGGTGCGGCGCGCCAGCGCCATCGAGGCCCTGGGCACGGCAACCGTCTTGTGCACGGACAAGACCGGCACCCTCACGCTCAACCGCATGCACATCGTGGCCATGCAGGTGCCGGGGCAGACCTGGCTGGTGCAGGACGAGGGCGGTGCCCCTTTGTCGCCCGCCTTGCGCACGCTGCTGCAGCACGGCATCCTGGCCAGCGAGCGCGACCCGTTCGACCCGATGGAAAAGGCCTTCTGGGCCCTGGGCGAGCAATGCCTGTCCGCCGACGAGGTGGCCCACATCGAGTGGGAAATGGTGCATGAATACGGGCTGAGCCCGGAGATGCTGGCCATGTCGCATGTGTGGCGGGCGCCGGGGCACGATGGGCATGTGATCGCGACCAAGGGCGCACCAGAAGCCATTGCCGATCTGTGCCACCTGGATGCCGCCAGGCTGGCCGAGGTGCGCCAGGCGGCCGATGTGTTCGCGCGCCAGGGCATGCGCGTGCTGGGCGTGGCGCGCTCGACGCACCACGGCCCCGATGCGCACAGCACCTGGCCGGCCTTGCAGCACGATTTCGACTTCGAGTACCTGGGCCTGGTGGCGCTGGCCGACCCGCTGCGCCCCACGGTGCGTGACGCGGTGCAGGCCTGTCGCGAGGCAGGCATCCACGTGGCCATGATCACCGGGGATCACCCGGTCACGGCGCTGGCGATCGCGGCCCAGGCCGGCCTGGACGTGCAAGGTGGCGTGGTGCAGGGCGAGGACCTGGCGGCCTTGTCTGATGAGGCCTTGCGTGAACGCGTGGCGCAGGCGGCCGTGTTTGCCCGCGTGATGCCCGAGCAGAAGCTGCGCATCGTCAAGGCCTTGCAGGCCAGTGGCCAGGTGGTGGCCATGACGGGTGATGGGGTCAACGATGCACCGTCCCTGAAAGCCGCCGACATCGGCATCGCCATGGGCGCACGCGGCACCGACGTGGCCCGTGAGGCGGCGGCCATGGTGCTGCTGGACGATGACTTCGGCACGATCGCGCAGGCGGTGCGCTCCGGTCGGCGCATTGACGACAACCTGCGCAAGGCCATGGCCTTCGTGCTGGCCGTGCATGTGCCCATTGCGGGGCTCACGCTGCTGCCTTTGCTGATGGGTTGGCCGCTGCTGTTCAACCCCGTGCACATCGCCTTCCTGGAGCTGATCATCGATCCGGTGTGCTCCATCGTGTTCGAGGCCGAGCCCGAGGAGCGCGACATCATGCGCCGCCCGCCGCGTGAGCCCGGCCGGCCCTTGCTGACGCGCAGCATGATGGCCTGGAGCCTGCTGCAAGGCCTGTTCGTGCTGGCCATCGTGGCCGCGGCTTATGCCTGGTTGCTGCATCAGGGGGTGGGTGAGACGGTGGCCAGGGCCGGTGGCTTCCTGTCGCTGGTGGCGGCCAATGTGGTGCTGATCCTGAGCAACCGCAGCTTCGGTGGCCACATCCTGGCCGCGGCGTTCAAACCCAATCCCGCCTTGTGGCGCATGCTGGCGCTGACGGCCGGCCTGCTGGGGCTGGTCTTCTCGGTGCCCGCCTTGAGGGCCTTGTTCAAGTTTGATCTGCCCGATGCCCACAGCGGCGTGGCGGTGGGCGTGGCCGTGGTGAGCACCATGTTGGTGCTGCAACTGGTGAAGGCCCTCAGAAGCCCCAAAGCGTGAATCCTGCGCGTGACTTTCAAACCATTACATTGATAATGTCAGATAGGTTTTGATCTCATCCGGGGCGGTGAATTGCTGTTGTCTCACTTGTTACCTGACCAGGTTCAGGACGTGCTGGATGCGCTGCCCACACCGGTGTTCTTCAAGGACCGGCGCGGTGTCTACAGCGGCTGCAACCGGGCTTTTGCACGCCTCATCGGGCGCCGCCGCCGCGAGATCATCGGGCTGACGGTGTTCGACATCTCGCCCGAGGAATATGCCAAGTCACACTTCGATGCCGATGCGGCCTTGATGCAGGCGGGTGGCGAGCAACGCTACGAGGCGCAGATCAAGCGCTGCGATGGCGAGCGCCGCCACGTGGTGTTCCACAAGGCGGCCTTGTATGACGCGCAAGGCGAGCTCAGCGGCATCGTGGGCACCATCCTCGACATCACCGAGCGCAAGGCGCTTGAAGTGCAATTGGCCGACATGGCCGAGCGTGATGCGCTCACCGGCTTGTTCAACCGCCGAGCCATCCTGGCGCACCTGGAAGCCTTGCACCGGGATCGCCGCCAAGCCAGCCAGAGTCTGTGCCTGATGATGTGTGACGTCGACCACTTCAAGCGCATCAACGATCGCCATGGGCATGGCAAGGGCGACGAGGTTTTGCGCGAGGTGGCCCACCTGTTGAACGCGCGCCTGCGTGAGGGTGACCGTGTCGGGCGCATCGGCGGTGAGGAGTTCCTCATCGTGCTGGCCACGGCCGACCTGGAAGACGCACGCCAGGTGGCGGAGCGCTTGCGCCAGCAGGTGGCGCAGATGGACGTGGTGTGCAGCGAAGGCCGGCGCCTTGAGTTGACCATCAGCATCGGCGTGGCCCAGAGCCTGCATCAGGACGAGGACTGGGCCGAAGTGATCGCACGCGCCGACGCGAGCCTGTACGCGGCCAAACGGGCCGGGCGCGACAAGGTGGTCGTGGCCGATGGCAGCATCTTGCCGGCCCATCACAAGGACTGGCATCAGCCCTGATACCGGCCCCGGTTCAGTCGGCGATCTTCGTGATCACCTGGCTGAAGGGTTCGCCGCTCATGGTGCCGACAGCGCCATAGCCCGCCGGGCTGGTGCCGGTCATGCACACCGCGCCCATCATCCCGCCGCCGTTCTGCATGCCGCCTGCTGCGGTGGGCACGCAGTCGGCGTACGCGATCCGGGCAAGCTGGGCTGGCGTCAGCGCGGCCGTGGGGTCACTGGTGTTCACGAAGATCATGGCGTAGGCGTTGCCCGGGTTGGCGATGCCGGTGGCCTTGCTGGGGTAGCCGTAGTGCAGCCCGCCCACCGCGACACCGGTCGCGGGTGACCAGTCATCGCTGCCCAGGCCTGTCCAGAAGGTGGGGGTGCTGCTGTTGCGGAAGGTGCTGACCAGCACGCCGCCCAGCGCGTCATCCTTGATCACCGAGAGCTGATGGCTCAGCGTCACTTGGGCCATGTCGAAGTAGGGGGCCGTACCGGATGCAGAGCCGGTCATCGATTCCGTGAGCGTGCCGCTGAGCTGCGAGACCGTGCCTGTGGTGGCATCCAGCATGAAGCTGCCCGTGAAGAGGGTGTTGCGGGGATAGGTGTCCGGCTCCTTGAACGTGGTGATCACCTTGTAGCGTGTGATCACGTGCGCCGCGACGGAGGCCGGGCCCTGGCCCAGGCTGTTGCGCGCCGAGACGGTGAAGGCGTAGCCCGCACAAGTCACGGGGCAGGTGAGGGTGGCAGGCAGGGTGCTGCTGTCCACCTGGATGCCTGCGGGCACGGAGGCCACGGTGTAGCGTGTGATGGGCAGCCCGCCGCTGTCCACGGCGCCGGCCTTGACGATGACGGTGCGCAGGTTGTCACCCGCCGTGGCCGTGACGGCCTGGGCTTGACCCGGCACGGAAAGGTTGGCGGGCACCTCGATGGGGATCGTCTGCGTGGCCTGCGGTGCCGGCAGGATGCCGTCTGCGCCGGCCTGATCGGCGGCGACGATGCAGTCCCCTGTGGTCAGTGCCTGGAGTTCACCACTGCGTTCGTTCACCGAGCACACCTCGGGGCTGAGGCTGCTGTAGCGCACGGGCAGGCCCGATGTGGACGTGGCCTCGACGGTGGCCGTGCCCCCGAGTGCCAGTGTGGGTGGTGTGCCAAATTGAATGAGCTGGTGCGGGTCGGGCATCACCGTGAACACGATGGCTTGCGATGTGGCCGGCGCATAAGTTTCGTTGCCGCTTTGCGCCACCTCGATGCGGCAAGGGCCTGTTGCCTTGGCCGTGACCACGCCGGTGTCGGCTTCGACAGAACACGTCTCGGGCGTGGTGCTGCGGTAGGTGGCCGGCAGTCCCGAGCTGGCTGTGGCCGCCAGCGTGACCGAGCCGTTCACGGCCATGGTTGATGAAGGGCTGGCGGTGACCGACAAGGTTTGGGGTCGCGCTTCAACCTCTGCGCCGCCACCACCGCCACCGCAGGCGCTCAGCGTCAGGGTCAGCGAAGTGGCCAGCAGCATTGACAAACAGGCTGGTGTGGAGGAGGTGATGTTCATGATGGTGCTTTGGAATGCGAGGTGCGGTTCGAGGTGCAGCGTCAAGGGCGCAGGGGGCATGGCGCCTGATCAATAGCGCAGGGTCATCGCCAGCTTCATGGCGCGACCCATGCCCGGCACCACGGTGCCCCAGGGGATGGTGTTGGTGCTCATCGAGGCGCCCTGGCCGACATAAGCGCCGCCCAGAGGCTGTTCGTAAAAGCGGTTGAAGACGTTGTCGATGCCCATGTCCAGTTGCACCGGGCCCCAGTCGCGGCTGGTCTTGACATGGACCAGGCTGTAGCCGCCTGTCTGCATCTCGTTGCGCACGGCCGAGACGCGGCGCTTGCCTTGCACGCCTTGCAGTTCCAGCGTGCTGGTCCAGCCGGCCAGCCGATGGACGAGGCCCACGCGTGCATTGACGGGCATGATGTTGTAGAGCGGTTCATCGGTGACCGTGTTCTGGCCGTGCACCAGGTTGAGCAGGGCGGTGCCACTGAAGCGGCCCCAGGTGTCGGAGCGGCCCAGCTCCACCTCGCCCGAGGCATCCAGGCCATGCAGCCGCGCACCCTGGTTGACGTACTGCAGCAGCACGAAGCCGGACGTGGCCGTCTGGTTGGCCGGGCTGCACTGGCCGGTGTGGCAACGCTGTGCGTCGATGTAGTCCTGGATGTAGGTGGCGTAGCCGGTGAGCTTGATCTGCCAGGCCTGTTGATCGGCGCCCTGCCATTGCGCGGAGGCACTCAGCGTGTGGGCCACTTCCGGCTGCAGGTCTTCGTTGCCGATGTAGCCGTTGCCGTCGCCCACGTAGTTGTTCATCAAGGCGGCCATGGGCTGGGTGGACCAGGGGTAGCGCTGGTACAGGCTCGGTGAGCGGCTCTTGCGGGCGTAGGCCAGCTCCAGCGTTTCATGGGCGTCCTGGCGATAACGGGTCAGCGCCACGAAGTCCCAGTTGCGGTCGGTGTGCGCATGGTCGCGGGCGTTGAACGCGCTGGCATCCTGGCCCCAGGTGGCCTGCAGGCCATTGTCATAGCCTTGCACGGCCGAGGTGTCGGCGTGCACGATGTCATGGCGCAAGCCCAGCTCGCTGGACCACTGCGACGTCCAGCTGGCTTCCCATTCGGCAAAGGCGCCCAGGCGGTTGCGCCGCCCGTTGTCGATGTTCCAGAAGGCGCGTGGCCCCATGGCTCCGCCCACAGGTGGCCACCAGTCGTACAAGTTGTAGCGCAGCGCTTCGCTGCCCACACGCAAGGTGTCTTGCGGCGTGAGCTGCAGCGAGGCCGTCAACTGCAGGCCGTCGGTGCTGGCCCGCGTGAGCATGGGCATGCCGGTGCCGTACTGGTAGCGGTCCGGGCCCATGTCCATGGTGTGGTGCGTGCGTTGCGTGTAGGCGCGCGCATCGAGCTCGCCCCATGCGAAGTCGCCCTTGTAATGCAGGTTGACCAGCGTGTTGCGGTTGCCGGTCATGTCCATGCGCTGGTTGGGAAAGCCCTCGAACAGCACGTGCTGTTCACCGAGCTTGAGCTCCAGCAGGTGCTCGTCATGCTGCCAGGCGAGCTTCACATCCTGGTTGATGAACTTGTAGGCCGACGAGGCCACCTCGTCAGCGGGGATGATGCGCCCGCCCTCCGTGCCGGCTTGCGCGGGCTTGAACCCGCGTGCCGCGCGGTAGTTGTCGGCCTGGCCTGTGACGCCGCTGTAGCTCAGGCTCAAAGACCGGGTGGCGTAGGTGGCAGACAGCTGGCTGCTTTGGGCCCGGCCATTGCTGCGCAGCGAAAAGCCCGCTTCACCCTGCACGAGGGGCTGGTCGTCGTCATCGGCAAAGCGCGGTGCAGCCTGGTTGACCTGGATGCTGCCGCCCAGGCTGTCGCCGCCCGCGCTGACCGGCGTGATGCCCGCGTATACCTTGATCTCGCCCACATTGGCCGGTGCGATGTAGCTCAGGGCCGAGTTCATGTGGTTGGGGCAGGCGGCTTGCAGATCCATGCCATCGACCTGCACGCGCACGCGATCATCGGCCAGGCCGTGGATGGCGGGCAGGCTCGACAGGCCGCCCGCGCTGTAAGCGCTCACACCGGGGGTCTGCTCGATCAGCCTGGTGGTGTCGGTTTCGCCGGCCTTCAAGCGGTTCAGGCCCTTGCGTTGATCCAGCTGGCTGCTGGTCGGGGACTTGGGTATGCGCCTGGCCTTGACCGTGATGGCGGGCAGCACCCCGCTGGCAGCGGTCGATGTGGCCAAGGCTGGGCTGGGCTCGTTGGCGAGCGAGGGCAGGGCAGCCAGGCACAACAGGGCGCCCAGCGTGTGGCCGGCATGGCGGTGATACAGACTTGTCATGGCGTAGGGGCGCGGTGATCGATGCCCTGTGCAGGACAGGGCATCGAGCCTTTTCAGACCGTCATGAGCGCGCGGCCAGGCAAAGGCCGCGCGCCCTGTTCAGTGGTGACGGATTCAGCAGGCGCGGCGGCGGAGCGCCATGCCCACCGAGCCCAGGCCAACCAGGGCCAGCAGCACGCTGGAAGGTTCAGGCACGGCCGCGGTGATGGTTTGCATCTTCGGGTAGCCATCCATCGAGCCGGCCGAACCATAAGCGGCCAGGCTGGTGCCGGTCATGCAGACCGAGCCCATCATGCCGCCGCCCATCATCATGCCGCCCGCTGCGGTTGGTGTGCAGTCGGCGTAGGCCAGCTTGTCCACTTGCGCCTGGGTCAGGGCGGCCAGCGGGTCATCGGGCACGAAGATGAGCGCGTAGGCGTTACCCGGGTTGCTGGCCTTGGTCGGGAAGCCGTAGAAGATGGCCCCGTTGTCCACGCCGACCTGGGGCGACCAGAAGTCACTGGCACCGGGGGCTGCGTTGTAGAAGGTGTTGGTGTTGTTGTTCTTGAAGGCCGCCGCGAATGTGCCGCCGAGCGTGGTGTCGTGCCATGACACGAGCTGGTAGCTCAGGTCCAGCCACACCATGCTGTCGTTCGGGTAGGCCAGTTTGGCGCCCGTGCGGGTCATGGCCTCGCTGAGCTGGCCTTGCAGGTTGCTCACGGTGTGGGTGGCGCTGTCGTAGTCAAAACTGCCGACGAAGACCGTGTCTCGTGGCTGCGTCTGCGGCTCGAACCAGGTCGTGGTCACGTTGTAGCTGGATGTGGCGGCGTGCGATGGCGAGGCCACGAGCACGAGGCCTGCAGCCATGGCGATGGTGGTTTGAATGAACTTGGATGTCATGGTGTTTCCTTGATGAAGATGAGACAGATGAATGAAGGGGGCGTCAGGCTCGGGTGTGATGGCGACGGACGACCAGCAGGCCAGCCAGACCGATCAAGGCCATTGCCTTGCTGGCGGGCTCGGGTACGGCCGTGGCGCTCACGCTCAGTGCGAAGGCGTAGCTGGCTGCCGAATCGGCCAGGCTTTTGCTGGTGATGTCGTTGCCACCCACGAACACGGTGTAGTCGCCTGGCCCCAGGGTCAGGGTCGTGCTGGCCACGCCGTTGGCCGTCGTGGTGGCGCCAAAGCCCATGAACTGGAAGTGGTCCAGGGCGGCGTCATCACCCGTGGGGTCGCCGTCACCGCCCAGGGCCCAGTCGCCCTTGGCATTCCAGCTGCCGTTGGTGGCCAGGTAGTTGAAGGCCGGGCCAGCTGCACCCTGGGCGAAGCTGGTGCGCCACGCCTGCGAGGCCTGGGCATAGTCGTGGTCGGCGCTGGTTTGCGGCGCAGTGAACGGCGAAGCCGCAGCCAGGCCCTGGTAGACCGAGAACGCTGGTGTCAGGCCACTGTTGTTGAGCGCCGATGCGGTGATGCTCACGTTGAGCGTGCCGTCGAGGTGCAGCTTGAAAGCCTTGCCTTTGTGGCTGTCGCCCAGGTAGAGGTCATCCGTGCCGGTGCCACTCACGAAGGCGGCCTCGTCGGTGCGCGGGGTGGTGGCCAGTGTGCTGTTGAACACCAGCGAGTCGTCCGATGCATCGGCCCAGCCGTAGTTGCTGGTGACTTTCTGCGTGGCGATGCTGGCACTGGTGCCCTCCACCAGGGTGCCGAAGTCTCGGCCGCTGTAGCTGACGTGGGCTTGTGCGGGCAGGGCCCAGGTGCACAGGCAGACGGCCACACTCAGTGCCGTCCGGCTAGGGTTAAGCGGGAACTTCAAAGGAAGTCCTTTCAGATTGGGTGGCCATCGAAGGCCGTGTGACGGGCAGGCTCGATCCCGCAAGCAAGGGGGAGCCTGTGGTCCTGACGTGCCAGTGCCAAAGGCGAGCCTTGTCGGGCCTGCTTGTCAGGCGCAACAAGACCAGGCCGAGTACCGGCCGAACGTCAAGCGGGGAGTGGGAAAGGGCCGATCAGGCCAGCACGGCAGGTGGTGCGCGTGCCTGCGCCGCAGCCCAGATGGCCAGGGTGCGGGGGGCATGCAGGAAGAGGGCAGGGACTTCGTCCCTCAGGCTGCTGGCGGGCAGCATGGCCTGTTGGGTGGGCGGCAGGCCATGCTGATCAGCCTGCAGCGTGCACAGGGGGCAGTGGTCCAGCAACACATGGTCGCCAGCCGGTGCAGTCTTGGCCTTGAGCACGATGACCGATGGGCCGGCGCTGCGGCTGACGCAGATCTCTTGCAAGGCCAGCGGCCCCGCCTGGGTGGACGCCAGCCAACGCGACACGGTGGGCGCGAGCGCCGCCATCAGGACGACCAGGGCGGTCACCCAGATGAGCCAGCGGTGATGGTGTGTGCGGCGCGCGTGCATGTATGTTGCGCAGTGTAAAGCAGCTTGGTCGTGTGACACGCGACGCGGTAAAGCCGGCTTTGTGCAAGGTCAATTTCTTCTGTCGAACGGGGTGGGTGAATTAAAATGGGCGTAGCACCCATTTCATGGTGCACCGTCTGGATTGTTTGACTGATGGCCTCCAACTCGGGCTCTACGCCGCCTACTGATCACGATGCCCTGCTGGAGGCCCTGGCGGCCGTGATGGCACCGCTGGCGGATCTGGCTGTGGCCAAGGGGCTGCCTTTTGCCACGGTCGAGGAGTCGCTCAAGCAGGCCTTCGTGCGCGCCGCCCAGCAGGCGCAACTGGCCCAGGGTCTGCCGGCACACCGTCTGGTCAGCCGCATCAGCGCGGCCACAGGCATCAACCGCCGCGAGGTCACCCGCCTGACGCAGTCCGACACGGGCGCCCCCACGCCGGCTGGCGCATCGCTGGTGTCCCAGCTGTTCACGCGCTGGGCCTCGGATCGCACGTTGCGTGTCAAGGGCAAGCCTCGGGCTTTGCCCCGGCAAGGCGCCGCGCCCAGTTTCGAGACGCTGGCCCGCTCGGTCACGCAGGACGTGCACCCCCGCACCTTGCTGGACGAGTTGTGCCGCCTGAACCTGGCGCGCTGGGATGCCAAGACCGACACGGTGCAACTGACGCAGGACGGCTTCACCCCGCGCGGCGACTGGCAGCGCATGATCGCCTTCCTGGGCGACAACGTGGGTGACCACCTGCACGCCGCCGTGGTCAACGTGCTGAGCGACGAGCCCGCGCATTTCGAGCAGGCCGTGTTTGCCGAAGGCCTGGCCCCGGCCTCGGTCGAGCAGGTGCGCACGCTGGCCCGCAAGCACTGGAAGGCCTTGATGGCTGACGCCGTGCCGCTGCTAGAGCGCCGCATCGAAGCCGATGCGAAAACCCCCGAGCAGGCCACGCATCGCGTGCGGCTGGGGCTGTTCACCTTCCATGAAGACTTGGCACAGACCGAGCCTGAAACCGGTGACGGGGGGCAGGTGCCTCGCCGTCTGCCAAGCGGGAAATGACATGTTGAGAATCATCCGACTGAGCGTTGTGCTCATGCTGAGTACCTTGCTGGGCCTGGTCAGTTGTGGCGGGGGCGGCGGTGACACGCAGGCCAATGGCAGCGGGGTGGGGTCGGGTGGAACTGGGTCCTACACCAACGGGCCGGTGTCGGGCCTGGGCTCCATCATCGTCAACAACGTGCGTTATGACGTCAATGGCGCGCAGGTCCACCGTGACGACGATGTCGACGACAGCGTGATGCACGACCCCGCCGAGGTGAAGGTGGGCATGGTGGTGGAGGTGAACGGTTCAGGCATCCTGCCGTCGCCCACTGGTAGCGGGCCATCGCTGGCCACCGCCTACACCGTGCGTTATGGCAGCAGCCTGGTGGGGCCGGTGTCGGCCGTTGATGCGAGCACATCGACGATCACCGTGCTGGGCCAGACGGTGCGCATCACGGCGCAGACCGTGCAGCCCCTCTCGTTGGGCGTCAACGATGTGGTGGCGGTCTATGGCCTGGCCAACGGCGCCGGCGTCTATGAAGCCACCCGCATTGACCAACTGGACGCCTCGACTGGCACCTACAAGATCGTGGCGCTGGTCAACAGCGTGGACAGCCAGGCCTTGCACCTGGGGCTCAATGGCAACCTGGCCGTGTCTTACGCGGCCGTGGGCTTGCCCGGTGGCGTGACGCGAGGTGCGCGTGTGCGCGTCTGGTTCGATGCCACCCCGGTCAATGGGCAATGGTCGGCCAGCCGGATCCGCGTGGACCAGCCGCTGGTGACGGATCGGGATGAGGCCAGCCTGGAGGGCTTGATCACCCGCTTGCCGGACAACGGCGTGATGCTGGTAGACGGTTCACCGGTGGATGTGAGCCGCTTGTCGCCCGCGCTCATCTTCACGCTGGGGGAGCGCGTGCGCGTGGAAGGCCGTTTGCAAGCGGGGGTGCTGGTGGCCACCGAACTGGAAGACCCGACTGCACTGGAAAGCGAAGAGACCGAGCTGTATGGCACGGTCAGCCAGTTGTCCAGCCAGGCCCAGACCTTCGTGGTGCGGGGCGTGACCGTGGCCTATACGCCGTCGGTGGTTGAAGGCACCCTGGCCAACAACGCCTGCGTCGAGGTGCACGGGAAGAACTACAACGGCAGCGGCCAGTTGATCGCCACCGAGGTCGACGTGCACAGCAGCTGCAACTGAGCCTGTGCGCTGTTGCCTGCTGGGCTCTCAGCGTTCAGCGTACAGCGTCGGTGATGTCGATCTGCAGGCCTTGTGTGCCGACCTTGACCGGCGAGGACTGGCCCGACCAGTCGCCCGGCTGAGGCATGGCGTCACCACTGTGTGACACGCGTGCTCCCACCACCACCTCGCTGAAGCCCGAGAGCTTGAACTGTGGTGCCATGGCCATGGCGTCGGTCAGCTCGAAGCGGTAGGGCAGGTCCTTGACCTGCTTGCGCACGATGGCCAGCGGCATCTTGGGGCCTTGGGCCGCCTTGGCGAAGATGAAGACCGTGTCCTCAGATGAGACCTTGCCGGCCAGCGCCTTGGACAGGGTCACCGTGCCGGAGACTGTGCCGCCGCCCACGGCCGTTGAGGCCTCCTTTTGATCCGCTTGCTGCGCCGGCACTGGTGCCGCTTGCTGTACGGGCAGGCCGGCACGTTGACGCGCATCGTCCAGTGCAACCTGCATCTGGCGAGCCAGGTCGGGGTTGTCGGCCGGGGCATGTTGTACCGCGCGCTCCCACAGGGCGGCGGCGGCCTTGAAGTCCTGCTTGTCGTAGGCGATGGTGCCCGACAGCGACAAGGCCTTGAAGTTGTTGGGGTCCAGGCTGAGCGCCTTGTCAATCAACTTGACGGGCTCACCTTCCAGCTTGCGGCCTTGTGTGACAGCCAGCGCATCGGCGTAGTCGGCATACAGCTGGGCATCGTCAGGGCGTTGCTCGATGGCCGTGCGGTAAGCGGGCAGAGCCTCTTGAAAACGTTTGAGCGCGGCATAGGTGCGCGCCAGCATGGCCCAGCCCTCGGCATTCTGGGGTTGCGCCTTGAGCTTGGCCACCAGGCCATCGACCATGGCGTTGATCTGGTCCTGGTTCATGGTGTGGGGGGCGCTGCCGCTGGCCTGGGCGCCCGGAGCCTGTTCGCCGGAGGCCGATGCGGCCTCGCTGCTGCCGCTGGCCGGGCCCACATGCCAGGCCTCGGGCGTGCCCACCAAGTAATAACCACCTGCGCCTACAGCGGCCACGAAGGCCACCATGGACCACAGCACCTTGCGCGATACCCGGCTGGCGGCGGGGGATGCGGCCGCTGGCGTGGCGCCAAGGGGGGGGGTGTGGGTGACGTTGTCATGCCCGCTGTGGGCCCCGCTGTCGGTGTGCGAAGGCTGATCAGGCGACGCCATCACGGCTTCCAGCAATTGCCGCTCCAGCCTGGCCTTGGCCGCCTGGACCTGGTCTTCGGGCAAGGCGCCGCTGCGGGCCAGTTCATCCAGTTGGCGCAATTGCGTCTTGAGTTGGTCGATGGCGCTGCTCATGGGTGCTTCAAGGTTGGGCGGGCGGGTTGGTTTGGATCAAGCCTGGTCCGGGGTATCGGGTGCATCTGGCGTGTCGGGGTCGAAGGCGTCGGGCGCCATGCGGGCACGGCGGCGCAGGTTCCACCACAGGAAGCCCAGGCCGCCGACGGCCAGCAGGCCGGGGCCGAACCACAGCAGCAAGGTGTTGTTCTCAACCGGTGGGCGGTAGAGGATGAAGTTGCCGTAGCGCGCGGTCATGTAGTCGCGGATCTGCTGCTCGTTCTTGCCTTGCTGCAGCTGCTCACGGATCTGCTGGCGCAGGTCGATGGCCAGGCCGGCATGCGAATCGGCGATGGTCTGGTTCTGGCAGACCAGGCAACGCAGCTCGCTGGCAATGGCCATCATGCGGGCTTCCTGCTCGGGGTTGGCGGCCAGGGGCGCGGCCTCGCCGGCATGGGCCGGGTCAGCCATCAGGCCTGACAAGGCCAGACAAAGGACGAGAGACAGGCTCAGCCAGGCACTGCGCCAGGCCGGCAAGAAGCGCATGGATGTGCGCGTTGATGCATGCAACACAGGTTCAGCCATTCAGTTGCCTCAGCAAAGGTTCGATCTTGTCGCGCAGCACTTCGGGCGTGATGGGGCCGATCTGCTTGTAGCGGATCACACCTTGCTGGTCGATGATGAAGGTCTCGGGCACGCCGTACACACCGAAGTCGATGCCGACGCGGCCGTCCTGGTCGAACAGGGATTCGACATACGGGTTGCCGCCTTCGCGCAGCCAGGCCTGGCCGTCAGGGCGTTCGTCCTTGTAGTTCAGGCCGTAGATGGGCACGAGCTTGCGTTGCGCGAACTCGACCAGCACGGGGTGCTCTTCACGGCAGGCACCGCACCACGAGGCCCAGACATTGAGCATCCACACCTTGCCCAGCATGTCCTCCTTGCGCAAGGACCGTTGGGCGTCGGCCAGGGTGGGCAGGTTGAAGGTGGGCGCGGGCTTGCCGATCAAGGGCGAGGGCACTTCACGCGGGTCATGCTTGAGGCCCAGGCCCAAGAACACGGCCAGCGCCAGGAAGATGCCCAGCGGCAGCAAAAAGCGTTTCATGCGGCAGCCCCTTTCACGGCTTGCGGGGTGGTGGCCTCGGCCGTCTTGCGGGCACGGTAACGGCGGTCACTGGCGGCCAGCACGCCGCCGATGGCCATGATCAGGCAGCCGCCCCAGATCCAGTCCACAAAGGGCTTGTGGTAGATGCGGATGATCCAGGCGCCCGAGTCCAGCTGCTCGCCCATGGACACGTACAGGTCACGCGTCACGCCGGCATCGATGGCGGCTTCGGTCATGGGGTTGGTCTGCACGCGGTAGATGCGCTTTTCGGGGTAGAGCGTGGTGACGGCCTTGTCGCCCCGGGTGATGGCCATCTCGCCGCGTGCCGCCACATAGTTGGGGCCCTGCACCTCGCGCACATCGCGCAGGGTGAACACATAACCGCCCACCTCGGTGGTGTCGTTGACGTTCATCTTGACGTCGCGCTCGGTCTCGTAGGTCTTGACCATGCTGACGCCAAAGGCGAAGGCGGCCACGCCCAGGTGGGCCACCATCATGCCGATCATGGCGGTGGGCAGCTTGCGCAGCCCGTTGACGATGTTGCTGGCGGGCTTGATCTTGTCCCACAGGTCCACCAGCACCGAGCTGACGATCCAGAAGGCCATCCACAAGCCGACGGAGGTGCCCAGCGTGATCTTGCCGGCCAGCCATTGCGTGGCCAATGTGGCGACCACGGACACCACCAGCGCCCAGCGCAGGCGCACGGCCAGCTCAGGCAGCGCGGCCTGCTTCCAGCGTGCCAGCGGGCCCACGCCCATCAGGAAGACCAGCGGGGTCATCAAGGGCACGAAGACGGTGTCGAAGTAGGGCGGGCCCACCGAGATCTTGCCCAGGCCCATGGCGTCCAGGAACAGCGGGTAGAGCGTGCCCAGCAGCACCGAGCCGGTGGCCACGATCAGCAGCACGTTGTTGGCCAGCAGCATGGACTCTTTGGACAGCAGGCCAAAGCGCTGGCCCAGGCCCACGGTGGGCGCGCGCCAGGCATACAGCATCAGCGAGCTGCCGATGACCAGCACCAGGAAGGCCAGGATGAACAGGCCGCGCTTGGGGTCCGAGGCGAAGGCGTGCACCGATGACAGCACGCCCGAGCGCACGAGGAAGGTGCCCAGCAGCGACAGCGAGAAGGCCGTGATGGCCAGCAGCACCGTCCAGTTCTTGAAGCTGCCGCGCTTTTCCGTCACGGCCAGCGAGTGGATCAGGGCGGTGCCGGCCAGCCAGGGCATGAAGGAGGCGTTTTCAACCGGGTCCCAGAACCACCAGCCGCCCCAGCCCAGTTCGTAATAAGCCCACACGCTGCCCAGCATGATGCCGATGGTCAGGCAGACCCAGGCGGCAATGGTCCAGGGCCGTGTCCAGCGGGCCCAGTTGGCATCGAGCTGGCCGCCCAGCAGGGCCGCGATCGAAAAGGCGAAGGCGACCGAGAAGCCCACATAACCCATGTAGAGCATGGGCGGGTGCGCCACCATGCCAGGGTCTTGCAACAGGGGGTTGAGGTCACGGCCATCGAGGGCCATGGGCAGCAGGCGCTCGAAGGGGTTGGAGGTGACCAGCATGAAGAGCAGAAAGCCCACGCTGATCATGCCCATGACCGCCAGGATGCGCGCCAGCACGGCCTGTGGCAGGTGCTGACTGAACTGCGCCACGCACAGCATCCAGAAGGACAGCATCATCACCCACAGCAGCAGCGAGCCTTCGTGGCCACCCCACACGCCGGCAATGCGGTAGGGCAGGGGCAAGGCGCTGTTGGAGTTCGAGGCCACATACAGCACCGAAAAATCATTGCGGATGAAGGACGCCATCAGCGCGAGGAAGGCCGCACCGATCAGCACGAACAGCACACGCGCCAGCGGGCGGGCCAGGCGCATCAGGGCCGCATCGTTCTTGTAGGCGCCCCACATGGGGACGGCGGAGAGCAGCAGCGACACGGCCAGCGCCAGCACCAGGGCAAGCAGGCCCAGTTCGGGAATCATTTCATCTCCTTGGCTTGCCCGGCTTCGATGCGGGCGTTGGCTTGTGCGGCGCGCTTGAGCGCTTCAGCGGCTTCAGGCGGCATGTAGTTCTCGTCGTGCTTGGCCAGGACTTCCTGCGCCACGAAGACACCATCGGGGCCCAGCTTGCCTTGGGCCACCACGCCTTTGCCTTCCTTGAACAGGTCGGGCAGGATGCCCTGGTAGCGCACCGACACCTTGCGGAAGGTGTCGGTCACCACGAAGTTCACCATCACGCCGTCGCGCGTGACCGAGCCCTTCTCGACCAGGCCACCGAGGCGGAAGGTGCGGTCCAGCGGGGCCTCCTTGGCCACGATCTGCGAGGGCGTGAAGAAGAACACCAGGTTCTTCTGGAAGGCGTTGAGCACCAGGGCGGTGGCCACGCCCAGGATGGCCAGGCCACCCAGGATCAGCGTCAGGCGCTTTTTGCGCGGGGTCATGTCAGTATTCCTCTTGTTCGGTGGCGTCCACCTCTTGGGCGGACTGCCAGGCCTGGCGGCGACGGTGTGCCGCCATCAGTGGCTCGACCACCATGCACAGCAGGGTCACGCCATAAGCGCCCCAGATGTACCGGCCGTAGCCATCCATGGCGATGAATTGAGACAGGCTGTGCCATTGCGGTGTCGACATGGCTTACTCCTTGGGGCCCGTTGGCCCGGCAGGCCCGTTTACCAGCGCCTGCACCCACTGCGTTTCACGCTCGCGCTCCAGCACGATGGCGCGGGTGCGGGTGAAGACCACGGCAAAGGCGTAGGCCCAGAACGCGATCGTCATCAGCAGCATGGCGGTGAGCATGGTCGAGGCCATCTTGGGCGCGGCCGTCATGCTGATGGAGGCGCCCTGGTGCAGGGTGTTCCACCAGCGCACAGAGAAATAGATGATGGGCACGTTGATGGCGCCCACCAGCGCAATCAGGGCGCCAGCCGCATCGCTGCGACGCGGGTCGTCAATGGCTTCGGTCAGGGCCATGTAGCCCAGGTACAGGAAGAGCAGGATCAGCTCGGAGGTGAGGCGCGCGTCCCACACCCACCAGGCACCCCAGGTGGGCTTGCCCCAGAAGGCGCCCGTCCACAAGGCGATGAAGGTGAACAGCGCGCCGGTGGGGGCGATGGCGCGCGCCAGCATGGAAGCCAACCGCACCTTGAAGGCCCAGCCCACGGCAGCCCACAAGGCCATGGCCATGTACAGCACCATGGACATCCACGCAGCGGGCACATGGATGAAGATGATGCGGTAGGACTGGCCTTGCTGGAAGTCCGTCGGGGCCACGATGAAGCCCTGGTACAGGCCGGCTGCCGACATGATCAGGCACAGGGCCCATAACCAGGGCATCAGGGCCGAGGCCAGGCGCTCGAACTTCGAGGGCGCAGCGAAAGTGGTCCAGCTCAGCTTTGACATGGTGGTGTGGTTCGGGGCATCAATCCAGGGCGATCTTCAAGGCGGCGGCGGTGGCCCAGGGCGCGCCCAGCACGGTCAGCAGCAACAAGGCGCCCAGCAGCGACAAATGGCCTTCGGGCGACAAGCCCGAGGATACGGCCACCACGGCGCCCGCGCCAAAGATCAGCACCGGCACGGCCAGGGGCAAGACCAGCAGCACGATGAGCATGCCACCGCTGCGTAAACCCAGTGTTAACGCCGCGCCCACGCCACCCAGCAGGCTGAGCACCGGCGTGCCCAGCAGCAGGCTGATGACCAGGGTGAGCAGTTGTTCGCCGGGCAGGTCAAACAACAGGCCCAGCACCGGCGAGGCCAGTACCAGGGGCAGGCCGTTGATCGTCCAGTGGGAAAAGGCTTTGGCCAGGGCCAGGCCGGGCAGCGAGCGGCCGCTCAACAGCATCTGCTCCAGGCTGCCGTCGGCGAAGTCGCTGCCGTACAGGCTGCCCAGCGAGAGCAGCGAGGCCAGCAGGGCGCAGACCCACACCACGCCCGGTGCAATGGTGCGCAGGGTTTGCGGCTCGGGCCCCACGCCCAGCGGGAACAGGCTGGCCGCCACGATGAAGAACACGAGCGGCAACAGGGCTTCGACGCGGCGCCTTGCGGCCAGTCGCCAGTCACGCAGGATCAGGGGCCACATCGCGTTCAGCTCCGTGCCAGGCTGGCCACCGCGGCCAGGTCCAGCTCGATGCGGTCGGGCAGGGTCAGCGCCTGGTGGCTGGTCAGCACCACCGAGCCGCCTGCCTGACGGTGCGCCTGCAGCAGGGCGTTGAGCGTGGCCACGCCGGTGTCGTCCAGCGCGTCGAAGGGTTCGTCCAGCACCCAGCAGGTGTCGGGCGGCGTCAGCAGCAGGCGCGCCAGGGCGACGCGGCGGCGCTGGCCTTGCGACAGGGTGCGCACCGGGTTGTGGCGCTTGCCTTTGACACCCATGTGGGCCAGGGCGGCCAGCAGCTGGGCTTCGTCGGCCTGATCACCATGCAGCTCCACCAGGAAGGCCAGGGCCTCCTGGGCGCTGAGGTCATCTTTCAAGGCGTGCTGGTGGCCCAGGTAGACCACGCGGGCGGCACGCGCCAGTTGGCCTTCAGCCGGTTCGGACAGCCCTGCCAGCAGGCGCAGCAGGCTGGTCTTGCCCTGGCCGTTGGGGCCGCGTACCCACAGCAGCTGCCCGGCCTGCACAGTCAGGTCCAGCCGGTCAAACAGCAGGCGGGCACCCCGGCGGCAGGCCAGTGCCTGGGCGCGCACGTGCCAGTGTCCGGGGTCAGTAGTCGTATCGGTAGCCAAGGAAGTAGGTGTAGCGGGTGCTGCGGTCGATGCTGGTGCCCTCGGTGCGGGTGTAGTCCACGTTCAGGTTGGACTCCAGCGTGACGGTGGGGCGAGGCTTGAATGATGCCTTCAAACCGGGCCCCCAGGCGACCGTCGTGATGTTGAGGCCTGAGGTCAGGTCCTGGCTGACGTTGCGCTGCCAGCGCAGGCCGGGCTCGACCTGCCAGGCATCACCCAGCGGCGTCATGTTGTTGTAGTTGAGCATGTAGGTCTTGATCATGCGCCCGCGCATGACCGAGGCGGTGAACACATTGGTGTCACGCTCCGAGTACAGGTTGGAGCCGATGGCCAGCAGGCTCAGCGTGCGGGACTGGCCGCTGTCGGGCTGGCCGGTGGGCAGCACCGGGTTGGGGGCGATGGGGCCGGTGCGGTTGAGGTCCACCGTGGCGCCAGTCTGCCATTGCGTGGTGACCGGCCGGGTCACCGAGAGCATGGCGTGCGTCCAGTACGACACATTGGATCGCACCAGCTCGCGCAACTGGTCGACGCTGTAGCCGTGGCTCTTCAGGTCATCGATGGTCTGCGGGATGACGCCCGCGTCCACGAAGTCCTGGAACTGGAAGAACAGGGTCTGGCTCAAGGCCGCCGGGGTGAGGGCGCGCCGCTCGTACAGGGCGTTGACCGTGGTGTTGTCTTCGGCCATGTACATGCCCTGCAGGCTGGCCACGTTGAGCTTCTTGAAGATCACGTCGTAGTCGGTCGAGCCCATCAGCGAGGCGTTCTGCGTGAAGTAGCGCAGGTCGGCGCCCACGGCGCGGCGGTCCACCTCGCCATCGACCATGCGTTGCAGCACGAAGAGGGAACCACCCAGGTTGGGTGTGAGTGCGTCGGCGTCCAGCGCCGTGCCCATGAAGTAGCGCTTTGACTGGCCCAGCTGGTCGGTGGGTGAACCCACGGCGGCCGAGACCTTGAGCTTGGGCTTGAGCAGGTAGCTGCCGGATGCGCCGTCATAACGGCCTTCGCCACCCCACATCGCCGATTGGCGGCCCAGCCGGGTGCGCAGGCCGTTCTTCAGGCCCTGGTAGTCGAAGTAGGCGGCGGTCAGGCGGTTGCGGCTGCGGCTCTTGCCCTTGAGCTGGGCGTCGCTCAGCAGGTTGTAGTCGTACTGGTCGCGGAACACCATCTTCATGTCGCGCTCGGTGTCACGTGAGCGCCAGGTGGTGTCCACATTGGTCGACAGCAGGCGCTGGTCGGTGGTGCTGATGGGGGCCTTGCTGCGCTTGTCGATCTCGTCGGCGCTCAAGGGCGAGCCGTCGGTGTCGCGCAAGGCCTGGGTTTCGGTGGTGGACTTGCCGCCGTAGTAGTACTGCGAAATCGAGCCGGTGACCGTGTTGATGGTGCGCTCGGGCTTGGCCAGCGACTCGATGGTGGTGGCCGGCTTCAGTTCGGTGGGCTGCAGGCCGGCCAGCGCCGCCTTGACGCGCTCGGCGCCCGCGCCTTGCGGGTACTGCTTGAGGTAGTTCTCGAACTCGGCCTGGGCCTTGGTGGGCTCGCCTTGCGCCAGCCGCACCATGCCCAGCAGTTCCTGGGCATCGGGGGTGATGGCGGTGGGCGGCAGTTCCAGCAACTGGTTGAGCAGCTTGGCGGCGTCGTCCAGCCTTTGTTGTTCATAGGCCTGGCGGGACTGATCCAGGAGGTCACGCGCCTGTTGCTCGGGGGCTTGCGGCGTGGCCGGTGTCGACGGGGTGGCGGGTGATGTGGCCGCTGAGGGGGCCGTGGCGGCGCCGGTTTCAGCCTTGGGCCGAGTCGGCTCGGCCAGCTTGACGATCACGGCCTGCGGGAAGCGAGCCAGCTGTTTGATCGCTGCCTCGGCCTCTGCCTGCGTGGCGAAATAACCCAGGTCCATTTCGTAGACCTGTTTGCCGTCCACGATGCGCCGCGCGGTGAACACCTGGTAGTTCTGCAAGGCCTGAGGAATGGGCACATCCACACTGATCTTGGGATCGTTGGATCGGGCCAGCGCGATGACGTAGCGCTGTTCAGGCGTGAGCGCGGGTTCGGCTTTGGCCGAAGCTTGTCTGACCGCCGCCCCCAGGCCTTCGAGCACCACCTCGATCGTGCGGTCGCCCTTGCCGGTGCGCACCTTGAACGGCGTGCTCTGGCTGAACGAGATCACCAGGCGGCGGTTGATGTCGTCGAGCTTGTCGGTGCGCACGGGCTCGTCTTCGATGGTGAGCGTGGGCAGGCCATCGTTCTTGACCACGCGGCGCTCACCGGCCACGTAGACCGGCGGCACATCGGTGAGCCGCACCTGGTAGTAGGCCTGGGTCAGGTCCTTGGTGCGAGACGTGGTTGATCGCAGCAGGCTGACTGGCGTGCTCAGGCGAATCTGCACCACGGCGTTGTTGCCGTCGCGGTGGACGTCGATGTCTTCGAGGATCTCGGCCTGCGCGGACCAGGTGCTCAAGGCGATCAGCGCGGCCAGCAGCCGGGGGCGTGTCACAAGGTTCATGTTGGTTTTCAGGGGACTTCAATCCCAGCTGCGGTAGGCCGTGCCGCGTGTGCCCAAGGGGCGGTGGCAGCCGGATTGAGAGCAGTCGGTGACACCGGTCTTTTGTCTGTGGGTCAGCGACTTGCGCTCCATGCTGCCCAGATAGGCCGTACCGGCGTTGTGGCAGGCATAACACCAGCCTGATCCGCTGCCCTGGCTGTTGTTGTGGTTCATCACGGCGGTGCCGAAGCCGCCCGCATTGGTGTTGGTGTGGCAGGCCTTGCAGTCCAGCGTCGCGCCATTGATCAGCTGCGTTTCAGGGATGTGGTTGTTGGGCTTGGCGGTGGCGCCGGCGCCGGCATAGGTGGGTGTGTGGCAGGTCTTGCAGGCCTGCGCGCTCACGGCCGTGTGGTTCATGGTGACGCTGGTCGTCCAGGCCTGCTGCGACTTGTGGCAGCTGTCGCACTTCACGCCGCCCACCTGGATGGGGATGTGGCTGCTGGGCTTGCCGGTGGCCGTGCTGCCGTTGTGGCAGTTGTCGCAGGTGCCCGTGCCTACCGCATTGGCGGCCGAGTGCGTGTAGGTGACGCTGGTCCACGAGGCGGTGGACTTGTGGCACGACTCGCAGTTGCTGGCAATGCCCGCGTGCAGCGCGGTGTTGGGCTTGCTGGTCAGGCCATAGGCTGCGGTGAGGTGGCAGGTGGCGCACTGCCCGATGATGCTGACATTGCTGTGGAAGCGGCCCGGGTTCCAGGCCGCGTAGCCGCTCTTGTGGCAGCTGTCGCAATTGGTGATGGCCACGCCCGTGATGGATTGATAGGGGATGTGGTTGCTGGGGCGGCCATCGGCTGGCGGGTAGGCGCCAGAGTGGCAGGTCGAACACACGCCTGTGACGGTGACCTGGGTGTGGTTCCACTTGGTGGGCGTCCAGCCCGTGGTGTTGTGGCAGCTGTAGCAGTTGGCTGTCACGGGGATGTGGCTGCCCGGCTTGCCGGTGGCGGCGCTGCCGTTGTGGCAGCTGGCGCACTGCGTGGCGGCGGTGAACTTGCTGTGGTCCACCTTGGCACCGGTCCAGCCACTGGTGTTGTGGCAGGACTCGCAGCCGCCGGTCACCGTGGCGTGCAGGCTGTCGGCGGGTTTGCTGGTCAGGCCATAAACCGAGCTGAGGTGGCAGGTGGCGCACTGCCCGATGATGCTGACATTGCTGTGGAAGCGGCCGGGGTTCCAGGCGCTGTAGCCGCTCTTGTGGCAGCTGTCGCAGTTGGTGATGGCCGCGCCTGTGAGCGATTGATAAGGGATGTGGTTGGCGGGCCGGCCGTCCGCTGGCGGGAAGGCGCCGGAGTGGCAAGTCGAGCAGGTGCCGGCCACGGTGACCTGGGTGTGGTTCCACTTCGTGGGTGTCCAGCCGGTCACGTTGTGGCAGCTGTAGCAGTTGGCTGTCACGGGGATGTGGCTGCCCGGCTTGCCGGTGGCGGCGCTGCCGTTGTGGCAGCTGGCGCACTGCGTGGCGGCGGTGAACTTGCTGTGGTCCACCTTGGCACCGGCCCAGCCGCCCGTGTTGTGGCAGGACTCGCAGCCCCCGGTCACCGTGCTGTGGGTGGCGTCGGCGGGCTTGCTGGTCAGGCCATAGGCGCTGTTGAGGTGGCAGCTGGCGCACTGGCCCACGATGCTCACATTGCTGTGGAAGCGGCCCGGGTTCCAGCTGCTGTAGCCGCCCTTGTGGCAGCTGTCGCAGTTGCTGATGGCCACACCCGTGAGCGATTGATAGGGGATGTGGTTGCTGGGGCGGCCGTCCGCCGGCGGGAAGGCGCCGGAGTGGCAGGTCGAGCAGGTGCCGGCCACGGTGACCTGGGTGTGGTTCCACTTGGTCGGCGTCCAGCCCGTGGTGGCGTGGCAGCTGAAGCAGTTGGCTGTCACGGGGATGTGGCTGCCCGGCTTGCCGGTGGCCGTGCCGCCGTTGTGGCAGCTGGCGCACTGTGTGCTGGCATTGAAGCCGCTGTGGTCCACCTTGGCACCGGCCCAGCCGCTCGTGTTGTGGCAGGACTCGCAGTTGCCCGTCACGGTGCTGTGCGTGCTGTCATTGGGCTTGGCCGTGAGGCCATAAGCCGAACTCAGATGGCAGCTGGCGCACTGGCTGCTGATGTTGACATTGCTGTGGAAGCGCCCGGGGTTCCAGCTGCTGAAGCCACCCTTGTGGCAGCTGTCGCAGTTGCCGATGGCCACACCGCTGAGCGACTGGTAGGGGATGTGGTTGGCAGGCCGTCCATCAGCGGGCGGGAACGAGCCGGAGTGGCAGGTCGAGCAGGTGCCGGTCACGTTGACCTGGGTGTGGTTCCAGCTCGTGGGCTTCCAGCCCGTGGTGCTGTGGCAGGTGCTGCAGTTGGCCGTGACCGGGATGTGGCTGCCCGGTTTGCCCGTGGCGGTCGAGCCATTGTGGCAAGTGGCGCATTGCGTGCCCGGTTGCAGCTTGTTGTGGTCAACCTTGACGTTGCCCCAGCCCGTGCTGTTGTGGCAGGACTCGCAATTGCCCGTCACCGTGCTGTGCGTGGGTGTGGCGGGCTTGGCCGTCAGGCCAAAGGCCGAGGTGAGGTGGCAGCTGGCGCACTGGCCCGATACCGCCACGTTGGCGTGGAACAGCCCGGGGTTCCAGCTGCTGAAGCCCCCTTTGTGGCAGCTGTCGCAGTTGCCGATGGCCACGCCGCTGAGCGACTGATAAGGGATGTGGTTGGCCGGCCGCCCGTCAGCCGGCGGGAACGAACCGGAGTGGCAGGTCGAGCAGGTGCCGGCCACATTGACCTGCGTGTGGTTCCAGCTCGTGGGCTTCCAGCCGTTCACGTTGTGGCAGCTGATGCAGTTGGCCGTGACCGGGATGTGGTTGGCCGACTTGCCGCTGGCTGTGGCGCCGTTGTGGCACGAGGCGCAGTTGGTCGACGTATTGAAGCCGCTGTGATCGGGCTTGGCGCTGGCCCAGTTGCGTGTGGTGTGGCAGCTGTCGCACGCGGCGCGCGTGGGGATGTGGGTGGCGGGCTTGCCCTGCGTGCGCACGCCATCGTGACAGGTCTGGCAACTGGTGCCGGGCGGCACGCCCGTGGTGTGGCTGAAGCGCGGGTTGGTGAACGACTGCGTGCCGTGGCAGCTGTCGCAGGTCTGGGTCGTCGTGTTGGTCGGGATGTGGGTGGCGGGCATCACCACGTTGGACTTGGACAGACGCGAGCCGGTGGTGTGGCAGGTCTGGCAGTCCTTGGGCGTGCCCTTGAAGACCCCGTTGGTGTGGCAGGACTCGCATCGCAGCGTGCTGTGCGCGCCACTGAGCGGGAAGCCCGTCTTGAAGTGGTCGAACTTGCTGGTGGCGGCGCTCTGGGCCTCAGCCCGCCCGGGCACCACACCCAGCATCAAGCCCAGAACCAGCAACAGCGCGAACGCGGCGGCTTGCATCCAGGGTTTGATGAGGTGAGTGGGTGTCATGAAGGAAGGGCGGGGTACTGCAAACGGCTACTGCAACTGCTAAATGTGAAAACTGCACATTCATTGTAGGGTCTTGTTGCTGACCCAGGCTGAAGTGTTTTTCAAGTTGTTTCCAGCCTTTGGTCGAATGGCACTGCTCGCAGCGGCCGCCGAACTGGCCGTCATGGGTGTCGTCCTTGCTGTGGCAGTCGAAGCAGCGCTGGCCCGTCTCGGCCACGGCTTTGCCTCTGGGCGCCGGCTGGGCGTGACACGCTTCACAACTCACGCGGATGTGCTCGCCGGTGAGGGGGTAAGACGTCTGCTTGTCGTGATTGAAGTCCCAGGATTTCCAGCTGCGGGTGTTGTGGCAGGTTTCGCAGCGGGCCCCGAACCGGGCCTTGTGCCGATCGTCTTTTCGGTGGCAGGCCACGCATTCGCGCTGCACGTCATTGAAACGTTTTGTTGCATGACAGGCTTTGCATTCGATGCGGTTGTGGCTTCCGGTTAACGGGAACCGTGTCTTGCCATGGTCGAACAAGGTGGTCTTCCAGTCCTTGTCGCTGTGGCATTGCGCGCATTGCTTGCCCTGCGTGCCTTCGTGCTTGTCGTCCTTCTTGTGGCAGCTGTAGCAGGCCATGTCCGTGTTGCGGAAGGCCTTGAGCCCGCCCTGGTGGCAGTCGCTGCACTTGATGGCGCTGCGCGCGTGCGCGTTGCGCAGCGCAAAGCGGGTCTTGTCATGGTCGAAGCGGCCGGCGGTGGCGCGCCAGTCGCGCTCGGAGTGGCAGTCCACACAGGCCTTGCCCAGCGTGCCTTCGTGCTTGTCGTCCTTCTTGTGGCAGGCGTAGCAGTCCATGGGCGCTTCTTTGTACATCGCGCTCTTGTGGCAGTCCTTGCAGTCTACCTTGCCGTGTTTGCCCAGCAGCGGGAAGCGCGTCTTGCCGTGGTCGAAACGGGGTGGGTCCTTCCAGCTGCTTTCGCTGTGGCAGGCCGCGCAGTCCTTGCCCAGGCTTTCCTTGTGCTTGTCGTCCTTCTTGTGGCAATCCCAGCAGGTCTCGGGCAGCTTCTGCTTGTACAGCGTGCCGGTGTGGCAGTCGGTGCAGGCGGTCTTGCGGTGCTTGCCCTTGAGGTCGAAAGACGTGTCGGTGTCGTGGTTGAAGTTGACCGTCTTCCATGACTTGGCGCCGTGGCAGGTCTCGCACTTGGCGCCGAACTGGCCTTTGTGCTCGTCATCCTTCTTGTGGCAGCCGATGCAGGTCTTGGGCGTGTCCTTGTAGCGGCCGTTGTTGTGGCAGTCGTCGCACTTGGCCTTGGTGGCGTGTTTGTCTTCCAGCACGAAGTGGGTCTTCTTGCCGTGGTCGAAATCGGTGTTCTTCCAGCCGGTCTCGCTGTGGCAGTCCGAGCACTTGCCGCTGATGCCGCCCTTGTGCACATCGTCCTTCTTGTGGCAGCTCAGGCAGTCGCTGGCGGCTTGCCAGTACTTCTTGCCAGCGGTGTGGCACTTGTCGCAGGCTACGTCCAGGTGCTTGGCCTTGAGCCCGTAGTCGGTCTGCTTGTGGTCAAAGCGTTTGGTGTCCAGCTGCACGATTTTGGCCTGCCGGCCCTTGTGGTCGGTGTGGCAGCTGCGGCAGGTGGCGTTGGGCTGGCGGCCGTGAAAGCCCGTGTGCGCCTTCATGTCCTGGCCGACTTCCTTGTGGCAGGCCATGCACAGGGCGTCCTGGCCCTTGGGGTTGAAGCGCACATGGCAGTTGGCGCATTCGTGCTCGACCTTGGCGTGGCCTGTGATGACCTCACCCGGCGCCAGCACGGATTCGATGGATTGTGCGTGCGCAGGCGAGCACAGGGCCGCCAACAGGGCTGCCAGCAGCAGCCCGATCAGCAAGCCGACGATCGCGCCACCGCGGCGCAGCCAGCGCAGGTTCATGGTGTCGCCTTGGTGCGCGGCCGATCCCGACGGTCAATAAGCATGCACGGCCACGACATGGAAGAGCGCGCACAGCACCATGATCCACACAAAGGGCACATGGGCCACGTGCCACATCGAGAACAGGCGCTCGAAGGTCTGGAACTGCGCGGCTCGCTGCACGGCCATGGCGTAATCGTCCACCTGGGCGCAGCAGGCGCGGTAGCGGGCCACGGCTTGCGTCTTGGACCAATTCTGCCCGTGTGCCGGCTCATTGGCGCCCTGCTTGATGCGTTGCTTCACCTCGGCCTTGCACTGCTGGGCCACGCGCTGGCGCTGGATGGGCAGCACGAACAGGCGCCACAGGTGGCGTGCGCCTCGCGCCGGGCCGTTTTCCAGGGCGTCACGCTCGAAGGCGTGCAGGGCTTCCAGCACACTGGGCATGGCCTGCAGGCGGCTGTCGGCGGCCTGATGCTGGTTGCTCATGGCGCTGCGCAGCCCGGCCAGGGTGGCCTTTTCGCCGCGCAGATCGGCATGCAGCCGCACATACAGGAAGCGCCCGACCACGCCGCTGAGCGCCACGATGACCATGGAAAACAACGCCACGGCCGCGTTGGTGGAGCCGATGTGAAAGGTCGAGTGCAGCAGGATCAGCCAGGGCCCCATGATGCCCAGCACCATGTGCGCCATGAACCAGTATTTGGAGGCGCCCCAGTTGTAGGTGACGCGCCAGCGCTTGCGCAAGGGGTAGGTGAACAGCAGCAGCATGGACACGCCGCCTGCGACGCCCAGCCAGTAGCCAGTGCGCGACCAGGGCGTGAACCAGCCTTGCCGCGAGACCCACCAGGCGCTCAGCGTGAGGGCGGCCACACCGAAGTAGATGAGCAGGTCGGTGCGCAGCCGGGCACGTGCTGCGCCCAGGCCGCCCTTGGCCTCGGCCTTGCCAGCCTGGCCGGCAGAGGGCGGTGCACTGGCCGTGTCGGCCGCGTTGAAGGTGGAACTGGTGGCACTCATGGGAGCCTGTGCTGCAAGCGTTGGAGGAAGGCCTGTTGAGCCTGTCGGGCCGATTCTAGCCAGAGTGACCTGTTGAAAATGTGCGATTTGCACACGTTTAACATCGCTTACAGAATTCAGGCGGGCGGGATGATCCTGGTCAGTTCGACCGAACTTCATCGCTGGCACATTCACGTCTTCATGTTGATACCTGCATATTTCGCTGTTTATGGTGGTGCGGCCGTGCTGGCCGTGGGCGTGCATCTCTTGCTGCGTCGGCGCAAGCTGCAGGCGGCCGAGCAGGCCTTGAACGCATCTCGCCAGGCGGGCCTGAACGAACCAGCCTCGCTGCACCCCGTGGTGGACCCCAATCGTTGCTTCGGCTCGGGTGCCTGTGTGAAGGCCTGCCCTGAGCAGGCGCTGGGCATCGTTGATGGCAAGGCCACGCTGATCAACGCGTCGGCCTGCATCGGCCATGGCGCCTGCGTCACGGCCTGCCCCAGCCAGGCCTTGTCCCTGGTGTTCGGCACGGCCGAGCGTGGTGTGGACATCCCGGTGCTGAGCCAGGCGTTCGAGACCAATGTGCCGGGCATTTTCATTGCCGGTGAGCTGGGCGGCATGGGCCTGATCCGCAAGACGACCGAGCAGGGCCGCCAGGCCATGCAGGCCATACGCCAGCGCGTGGCACAAAGCCGGGCCGAGGCCCCGCTCGACGTGGTGATCGTGGGCTCTGGCCCCGCAGGCATCTCCGCGGGCCTGAGCGCGCTGCACCACAAGCTGCGCTACGCCATCCTGGAGCAGGAAGACGCGCTGGGCGGCACCGTCTACCACTACCCGCGCAACAAGGTGGTGATGACCGCGGCCGCCAAGCTCGACATCGTCGGCAGCATGAACCTGGGCACCGAGGTGGCCAAGGAAAGCCTGCTGAGCTTCTGGCAGGGCGTGGTCAAACAGACCGGGCTGCGCTTCCAGTTCAGCGAGCGACTCGAAGGCATCGAGCAGCATGCCGATGGCAGCTTCACCGTGCGCAGCAGCAAGGCCAGTTACCACACGAAGGCGGTCTTGCTGGCCCTGGGTCGCCGTGGTTCACCGCGCAAGCTGGATGTGCCTGGTGAAGAGCAGGCCAAGGTGGTCTACCGCCTGATCGATGCCGAGCAGTACCGCGGCCAGCGTGTGCTGGTGGTGGGTGGCGGCGACAGCGCCCTGGAAGCCGCCATCGCGCTGGCCGAAGAGCCGGGCACCACGGTGACCTTGTCCTACCGCAGCCAGGCCTTCTCGCGCGTGAAGGACAAGAACCGGCAGAAGCTCAAGCAACTGCAGGAGGCCGGACGCATCGAGGTCTGCCTGCAATCGAACGTGCTGCGCATCGAGGCGGACCAGGTGCAGTTGAAGACGCTCGAGGGCGAGCGTGCGCTGCCCAACGATGCGGTGATCGTGTGTGCGGGCGGTGTGCTGCCCACCCCGCTGCTGCAGGCCATCGGCATCCGGCTGGAGACCAAATACGGCACGGCCTGATGCGGCGCGGCCCGTGCGCCTCAGCTCGGATCCTGGAAGGCGCTTTGGCGGAAGGTCAGTACCAGCGTGTCGCGCCAGCCGTGTTCACCCAAAGGCTGAATCGGCGTGGACTCGTGGATCACGCGTTCGTCGTCCAGCAGCAGGGTGCTCCAGGGCTGGGTGAGCGTGAAACGCACACCGTGCGGGCCATCGGCCTCGAACACGCGCGTCTCGCCGCCTTTGACCTCGTGGCGCTCCAGCATGAGCACGGCCACGAAGTCGACGCCATCGCGGTGGGCGCCCTCAGGCGTGGGGCGGCCAATGCCACCGGTGGTGTCCACGCGGAACTGGTGGGCCTCGATGTACCAGGCGGGCACGGGCTTGGCTTGCGCCAGCAGGCCACCCAGGGCGCTGAGCAAGGCGCGCCACACCGGGTGCGTGCAGACGGCGGGCTCGATGGGCTGGAACATCCGCTCGAAGCCGCCATGCAGGGCGTTGTAGGTCACCGGCTGCCAGTGGGCACGGTGCGGTGTCTGCGTCAAGGTGCCGGTCGCCGTCTCCAGCTTGAAGCAGCTGTGTCGCCGAAAACGGTAGTGACCACCGTCGCGCAGGTGTTGATCGGGGGGGAGGTCGTTCCAGCTGGTGTGCAAGGCATCCAGCGTGGCCTGGTCGGTGTGCAGCGCGTTCAGCAGGGTATCGGCGCTGATCACGGCCCAGCCTTGCTTGTGCAGCGAAGCGGGGGCCTGTTCGAGCGGGGTAGGGTTCAAAGCGTCCATCCCGCGATCCTCGCACGAACCGCGAGCCCCGCTTGCCAGCAGGGCTTGAGACGCATCAAATCAGGTGGCCTCAGTTGGCGGGTGTCAGGTTCTTGCCCGACACCTTGACCTTGGCGCCCACGGCAAACTGCTGGCTGACGGTGTACTCGTGCACCGAGCCGTCGTCGAGCTTGACCGTGGTCTTGTACACGGTGTGCTTCTTGACGTTCTTCTCGACCTCGTTGCCGGCATAACCACCGGCCACGGCGCCACCCACAGTCATGACCGTGTTGCCGGTGCCCTTGCCCATCTGGTTGCCCACCAGGCCGCCCAGCACGGCACCGGCCACCACGCCCACGCCGCTGCCTTTGCCCTTGACCTGAACGGCTTGCACGGACTGCACCGTGCCATGCGTGGCGGCTGCCGCAGAAGCCGCCGAGGCCGTGGACGGGGTGGTGGCCGTGGTGCCGGCATGCGCGTTGAGCGCCGTCAGCAAGCCACCCGCAACCAGCGTCAGGCCGACGAGGGCGCTGACCACGCGCATCACCATCCGCTGGCGTTGCGCCTGCAAGCTGATGGCACGTGCCTGGCGGGACGGGGCTTGGATGTGGCGGTAGCGGTGTGTCATGGCGGTAAGACGATGCAGTGACAGAGGGACACAGTGTGACACGCGCCGGCGCGCTTTGTTCCCCTCGCAGGGCAACATGCGCTCACATCATGGTCAATGGCCCGGCGCGGTGGCTTCAGGCGGGGCGAACCGGCCGCGGCTTGCCGTCGCGGTCGATGGCCACATAGGTGACGTGGGCCTCGGTGACCTTGACCAGCAGCGGGTCGGCCGGGCGGCGCTCGGCCCAGACCTCGACATGCACCTTGATCGAGGTGTTGCCGATCTTCTCGACGCGGGCGTAGAAGGACAACACGTCCCCCACGGACACCGCATTGCGGAAAACGAACTCGTTGACCGCCACCGTGGTGACGCGGCCTCGGGACACGCGGGCGGGCAGCACGCAGGCCGCCAGGTCCACCTGCGACATGATCCAGCCGCCAAAGATGTCGCCGTTGCCATTGGCGTCCTTGGGCATGGGCATCACCCGCATGACCAGCTCCATCTCGGGGTGCAGGTCGGTCGGGGTCAGCAGGGTATTGGGCGGTGGTGCAACGGTCATGGGGAATCGGGCTGACAATCGCCAGCTACTACATCAGAAAGAAGCATTGTTCCAGAATGCGCCGCTACGCACACATCCCCGCGCCTGAAAACCAGGCTTCCGCCACGGAACCCCCCCGTTCCGACCGCGATACCCTGGCCCGCCTGTGGCCCTATCTGTGGGCCTACAAGGGCCGCGTGGTGCTGGCCCTGGCCTTCATGATCGGTGCCAAGGTGGCCAACGTGGGCGTGCCGCTGTTGCTCAAGTCCCTGGTGGACAAGCTGGCCCCGCATCCCGACAGCGCCCAGGCCATGCTGGTGGTGCCGGTGGGCCTGCTGGTGGCTTACGGGTTGCTGCGCCTGTCGACTTCGCTGTTCACCGAGCTGCGCGAGCTGGTGTTTGCCAAGGCCACGGAAGGCGCAGCACGCAGCATCTCGCTGCAGGTGTTCTCGCACCTGCATGCCCTGAGCCTGCGCTTTCACCTGGAGCGCCAGACCGGCGGCATGACGCGCGACATCGAGCGTGGCACGCGTGCCGTGCATTCGCTGATCTCGTATTCGCTCTACAGCATCGTGCCCACCTTGATCGAGGTCACGATGGTGCTGTCCTTGCTGGCCGTCAAGTTCGACATGGCCTTTGCCTGGATCACGCTGGCCGCACTGGTGATCTACATCACCTTCACCGTGTCGGTCACACAATGGCGCACGCGCTTTCGCCGTGAGATGAACGAGCTGGACTCCAAGGCCCACACGCGCGCCATCGATTCGCTGCTCAACTACGAAACCGTCAAGTACTTCAACAACGAAGCCTTCGAGACGCGCCGTTACGACGAGGCCCTGGAGCGCCTGCGCCGTGCCGGGGTCAAGAGCCAGCAGACCTTGTCCCTGCTCAACACCGGTCAGCAGACCATCATCGCCATCGGCCTGATCCTGATGCTGTGGCGCGCCACCGGCGGCGTGGTGGCCGGGCGCATGACGGTGGGCGACCTGGTCATGGTCAACGCCTTCATGATCCAGCTCTACATCCCGCTGAACTTCCTGGGCGTGATCTACCGCGAGATCAAGCAGTCGCTGGCCGACCTGGACAAGATGTTCACGCTGATGCAGCGTGACCGCGAGGTGGCCGACTCGCCTGACGCCAAGCCGCTGCTGCTCAAGGGGCCGCCCTACCAGTCACCTTCCGTGCGCTTTGATCACGTCGAGTTTGCCTACGACCCCGCACGCCCCATCCTGCATGACGTGAGCTTCGAGATCCCGGCCGGGCAGACCGTGGCCGTGGTGGGCCCGTCGGGCTCGGGCAAGTCCACGCTGGCGCGCCTGCTGTACCGCTTCTATGACGTGCAGGGCGGCCGTGTCACCGTCAATGGCCACGACATCAAGGGCCTGACGCAAGACAGCCTGCGCCGCAGCATCGGCATCGTGCCGCAGGACACCGTGCTGTTCAATGACACGGTGGCCTACAACATCGCTTATGGCCGCCCCGAGGCCACGCAGGACGAGGTGATCGCCGCGGCCAAGGCGGCGCGCATCCACGACTTCATCACCAGTACGCCCAAGGGCTACGAGACCATGGTGGGCGAGCGGGGGCTCAAGCTCTCGGGCGGCGAGAAGCAGCGCGTGGCCATTGCCCGCACCTTGCTGAAAGACCCGCCCATCCTCGTGTTCGACGAGGCCACCTCGGCCCTGGACTCGGCCAACGAGCGCGCCATCCAGGCCGAGCTGGCGGCGGTGGCGCAAGGCAAGACGGTGCTGGTCATCGCGCACCGCCTGTCCACCATCGTGCACGCGCACGAGATCCTGGTGATGGACCATGGCCGCATCATCGAGCGTGGCACGCACCCGCAGTTGCTGGCCGCCAACGGGCGGTATGCACAGATGTGGCGCCTGCAGCAGGCCGGTGGCCATGATGCGCCGGTGAGCGAGCCCGCTCAGGCCTGATCCGCCCCGTACACGCATCCCCGCATGAACGCGGCCTGGCGGGAACTGTCAACCATGACAGTTGCCCGGATGCGGGCGCGTGCACACACTCCCTGCCCATACACAAAAATCCAGGGAGCCTTTTTCGATGTTCAAGGAGCGTGCAGACCTTCGATGAAGGCGTCAACCTGCTGAAGAAGCCGAGGAGATCAGCCCAGCAGGCCCGACATGGCCGCCTTGACCGCTGCGTGCAGCTTGTTGGAGGCGTCCAGCTTCACGATGCAGTTGCTGATGTGGAAGTTCACGGTGCGCTCGGTGATGTTCATGATCATGGCCACCTCGCCGGAGGTCTTGCCTTCGGCGGTCCACTTGAGCACTTCCAGTTCCCGCTCGCTGAGTGCGGGCCCAGGCTGGCTGCTGCGCTGGGTGAGTTTTTCCACCAGGGCGGCGTGCGTGAGTTGCCCCAGCAAGGCCAGGTTGCCTTCGATGTGGGCAAATTCATCAGGCGTGCACAGCGTCTGGTCGCGGGCCAGGGTCACCATGCCGAGACGGCCCTGGGCGTCCCGCACACCGATCGAGACCCCGTTGCGGATGCCGTGGGCCATGGCTTGTTCGCCGAAGACGCGCTCGTCAAAGGCCGAGGCATCCCACAACACGGGCGTGGGCGCCCTGGTGCAGTGCCGCACGGTGGGGTCGATCTGGACGTAGTGGTGGCTCTGGTACTGCTGTTGCCAGGCCTCGGGGTAGTTGCTGACCATCTCGATGCGGGGCTGAGAGATCGGCAGCGGGCATTTCACGCCGTAGGCAAAGAAGGGGAAGCCCAGGTTCTGGGAGACCTGGGTGAGGTGCCCGATGGCCGCGGTCAAGCCGCCACTGCCGATGGCCTCTTGCAGAATCGTCTGGCTGGACAGGATCAAGCGCACCTCTTCGACCTGATATTTCTGACATCCCGCGATGTGATCGAATCACCTAACATCATTTGATGATGAAACGATTACCGCAAACCCAGCACCACCCTGACGGTTACCTGCGCCTGACGCTGGCGGAGTTGAAAGCCATGCGGCTGGTGCATTTGTGCAGCGCACAAGACCCCAGTGTAAAAGGCATGCTGGACAGCCTTTGCATACCCTGTCGTCAGGCTGGGTATACGGAATGGTGGGTGCCGGCCATCCATCTGTCAATCGGGTGGGATTGGTATGTCGATGCGCTGACCGCACAGTGGCGCATGGTGCCCTGGGACGTGCGCAGCAACGTGATGCTGGTCACCGTGGAGGCCATGACCGACCTCGGTGCCAAGGCATCCGAGTACCTGTTGCGCCAGCACCTGGCCAGCCTGTCGTGGCCGCAACAGCTGGCGGTGGAGCTGGCGCATGTGGCGCCTCTGGTGCCCGCGGTTTCCGTGGGGGTGCCCTCGGTGCTGCACTGAGGCGCACAGGCTCGATGCACAAGCGCCAGGGCGTGGCAACTGTCATTGGTTTCAGTTGAGCGCGTGGAGGGCGTGCACTTGAATATCCCCATTTGGGGAGTGTTCATGAAGACGATCTTCGGTAAAAAAGCGGATATGTCAGATATCGCGTACAGGGATTTGTCTGCATACCGGTACGAGGTGTTCGTCAACCGATTGGGCTGGCCGCTCGATTGCCCTGTCGGGCAGGAGCAGGACCAGTTTGATCGCGTGGACACGGAATACGTCCTCGCCAGTCAGGATGACGGCAGCCTCTGTGGCTGCGCCCGCTTGCTGCCCACGGACCGCCCGTATCTGCTGGGCGAAGTGTTCCCCGTGCTGATGCATGGGCAGCCCCTGCCGGCGGATGCCACCGTGTGGGAGGTGTCCCGCTTTGCCACCTGGGCCAGCTCGGCCAACCGCGCGGATGCGGACGCCAACGACTGCATCAACCCCATCAGCAACAGCAATGGCCTGGACACCGAGGGCGACCTGATGCGCACCCGCCTGCTGGCTCACGCCGTGCTGGAGCGGGCCGCCGAGCTGGGCGCCAAGCGCCTGATCACCGTCTCGCCTTATGGCATGGAGCGCCTGCTGCGCCGCGTGGGTGTGGATGCGCGACGCAGCGGGCCCCCGGTCATGTGGGGCGGGCAGCTGTTGATCGCATGCTGGATCGACGTGCCGGCCTGATCACTGGGTCTTCAACGCGCATCACGACCCGCTGGCCAGTGCGCGCATATCGGCTTCAACGGCCTGCACGGCGCTTGAGCTGGCCTCCAGAAACGGCGGGCGCACATGCGGCAGCACCAGCCCTTGCCGCGCCAGCTCGGCCTTGACCAGCACCGGGTTGGGCTCGGCAAACAGGCTGCGCATCAATGGGGCCAGCCGGTGCTGCAGTTCACGTGCCGGTGCCAGTTGCCCCTGGCGCAGCGCCTGGTACAGGGCCATGAATTCGCGCGGGGCCACTTGCGCAGCGGCCGTGATGGCCCCCGCCCCACCCAGGCACAGGTTGTGGAAGATCAGGGCGTCTTCGCCACTGAGCACCTGCAAGCGCCCGTCGGCGATCAACTGCTGGGTCTTGTCGATCGAGCCACCGCAGTCCTTGAGGCCGATGATGTGCTCGTGCGCGGCCAGCGTGAGCAGCGTGTCCAGTGTCATCTGCACACCCGTCCGGTAGGGGATGTCATACAGCATCAGCGGCGCGCGCGAGGCATCGGCCAGCGCCTGGAAATGCGTGATCAAACCGGCTTGCGAAGGCCGCACGTAATACGGCGCGGGGCTGAGCACGGCGTGCAGGGGCAAGGTGTTGAGGTGGGCCAGCCTGGCGTGCAGGTGGCCCACATGGTTGCCCGCCAGCCCGGCGATCACCGGCAGGCCTTGTGCGGCATCCAGCACCGTGTCGAGCACGGCATCCTGTTCGGTGTCGTCCAGTGCCGAGGGCTCGCCCGTGCTGCCCAGGGCCACCAGGCCGGTCACACCGGCATCACGCAGGTGCGCGATCAGCCGGCGCAGTGAACGGTGGTCCACCGCCGGGCCTTCAGTCGGGCTGTGGTCCGGGTTGAGAAAGGGGGTGACGAGGGCCACCCAGATCCCTGAAAGATCAGTCATGAAACGCTCCAATGCACATACCAACAGACCGGTATCAAGAACCGTCCGGATGGGCTTGGGCGTTGTCTGGGCTGGGGTGGGGCTGCAAGGCCCTGACCGCTGGCAGGCTGTTACCGTCGCTCATCTGACGGCAGCAGCAGCCCCGGTCAGACGAGCAGCTGTTTTTTGGCTTTGGATGCGACGACCCCGGCTTCGCGGGTGCGGAGGCTGGTGAAGGTGGTCGAGCGCGTGTCCATGCGGGGCATTCTAGCGGTGGCGCTCAGGGCTTGCCATCCACTTGAATGAAGGGCACGGTGCCACCGGTCACATTGGGCAGCTTGCCGTCCCACTTGCGGATGGCTTCGCGCTCGTTTTCAATGCGGCGCAGGGCCAGCAGGTCGGCGGTGATCTGCTGGCGTTGCAAGGCCAGGGCATCGGCTTCGGCCTTGGCACTGGCCACCTTCTGCTTGGCCTCCACCTCGATGCGCTGCAGGTCACGCTCGGCCTTGAGTTTTTCCTGCTCGGCCTTGACCTTGGCCTCGATGGCCTCCGAGAACGAGCGCGAGAACGCAAAGTTCACGATGGCGAATTCATCGAGCATCAGGCCGTGGCGCTGCATCTTTTCACGCAGCAGCGCCCCGATGGCATCACGCACTTCGGTGCGGCGCGACACCAGCTCTTCCGCGGTGAAGCGCGCCGTCACGGCTTTCACGGCCTCTTGCGCGGCGGGGATGATGATGCGGTCGGCCGCGATGTCGGCGCTGGGCCCGATGTTGCGAAACACGTTGACGACCTCTTTGGGGTCCAGGTGGTAGTTGATGGCGATGCGCGTGTGCACGGACTGCAGGTCCTTGGAGGCTGCATCGCCTTCCCCTTCGCCCTTTTGCAGGCGCACGTCCATCATGTGCATGGACTGGGCCAGCGGGATGCGGAAGTGGATGCCGGGCTGGTAGACCTGGTCATCGGCGCGGCCGAAGGTGGTCATCACCCCGCGATCGCCCGCCGTGATCACCACCACGGGGCTGAGCAGGTACAGGCCCAACAGCACGAAGCCCGTGACCGCCACCTTGCGGACGAGGCTCTGGTTGCGGTTGGGGAAGTTGTCGATCACGGGCATGTGCCTCTCCTTTTGTTTTGATGCGTGGAGTGATTCTGTCATGGCCTTTGTGAGTGCCTTGGGTGGGTGAGATTACCGATGTGCATGCAATGCCTTGCGGTCAACAATGGCCCTGCGCGACTCCCCGCTGTTTGCATTTGGTGCCCATGCCTGCCACCCGTCTGCCCCCCGCTCTCGCACCCCGCACGCTCAACGTGACCTTTGCGCGCACGCTGGTCAGCCAGTTGCAGCAGAGCCGGCCGGACCTGATGCCCCGGCTGGATCCCGCTCACCTGCGCTACCTGGACGAGCGTGACCCGCTGGCGCGCTGCACGCTCACCGAGTGGCATGCGCTGATGGACGAGGTGGAGGCCTTGCTGGGCTTGCAGGATCTGGTGCCGCAACTGGCCGAGCAATTCAAGCCCTGGCATGCCGGGCTGCTGGGCTTCACCTTGATGACCAGCGGCACGGTGGTGGAGCTGGCCAAGCTGCTGCGGCGCTTTCACCACCTGCTCAATGACGTGTTCGAGGTGGAGCGCGGCTTCGAGGGCGCGCGCTTCTTCTTGCGCGTACGGCCTGCGTCGGCCGAGTCATCCTGCCGGCTGGCACGCTTGTCGCTGACGGTGTGGGCGCAACGGCTGCGTTGGCTGACCGGCCGGCCGGACTTGAAGCTGGACGCCGCTTTTGTGGGGCCCGCACCGACGGACGTGGCACCCTATCGCCAGATCTTCGGCGGCACGGTGCGTTTTGATCAGGAGGCGGACACCATGTGGGGTGACGCGGCCTGTGTGGATCTGCCCATCGTCTCGCATGACACGGCCAGCCACAGCCTGCTCCAAAGCCAGGCGCTCAAGCAGCTGGAGCAGCTCTCGCGGGGCGAAGATGGCATCGTTGACAAGGTGCGGGGCCTGATCCGCAGCCGGCTGGACACGGGGCAGGTGAGCCTGGAAGACATCGCGGCCGAACTCAAGCTGCCCACGCGCACGATGCAGCGCCGGCTGGACGAGGCCGGTGCCAATTTCAGGTTGATGGTGGACGAGGTGCGCAAGGTGCAGGCCCAGCGCTACCTGCGTGACACGGCCATGCCCTTGTCGGAGCTGGCGGTGGCGCTGGGCTTTGCCGACCACGCGAGCTTCAACCGTGCGTTCAAGCGCTGGATGGGGTGCTCGCCGGGGGCGTTCCGGCGTGAGCAGGCCGGGCGTGGGGCCGGGGCGGGCTGATCAGGGCTTGCTGGCTGTTTGTTGCTGCTGCCATTCGGCTTGCGCCAACTCGGCCTTTTCCTGCAGCGACAGCTTGGGGTCGGTCTGTTTGCGCATCAGCTCCAGCAGCGCCTGCGAGGTCTTCTCTTCCTGGCCAAACAAGGCCTCGGCACCTTCGGCACCGAAGTACTGCTGGCGCAGCTCGTGCAGGCCTTTGAGTTGCGCTGCGGCCTCGTCCAGCGTGCCTTCGCTCAAGCCAGGCGGGTAGGTTTGTGCCACCGCTTGCGCGTACTGGCTGTACTGCTGGTAGAGCGCCTTGAGCTCGCGTTGCGCTTGAGCGGGCAGCGTGCTGGCCTGGATGTCGAGCCGGGCCAGGGCTTCGTCACGCGGGAAGAGGGCCTGGATGCGTTCGACGTCCTGGCGTGTCTGTTGGTCCATGACCAGCGTGCCTTTGTCGGTGGCGCGAAACGTGGGCAGGGTCATGGTGTCCAGGGGCGAGGCGGGCTTTTGGTGGTCAGGTGCGGATGCGCCATCAGCCGTCGGTGTCGCTTCGCTGGTGGCTTGGCCTGGCACGTTGCCCTGGCTGAACCATGAGGCCACGCCATCACGATGGGTCACCTGGCCGTTGGTGTCGACGGCTGGGCCCGTGCTCGGGCTCAAGGCCCACAGGCCCAGGCCTGCCAGGCCAGCAGCCAGGCTCGCCATCACCAGCCACTTCTTGGGTGTCACTTTGCTTGGGTCTCCGGGAGCCATGAAAAAGAGACCGGCCCCAATCGGTTCGGGTCCGGTCTCTCAGGAAGGGCTTGAGCCACGTCCGCTCAAACAGGCGTGGCCATCAAGGCCATCAGAACGGGCCGTTGGACGAGAAGCTCGACAAGGCCGCGTCGTTGCCGTTGAGGAAGCTGCTGTAGCGCGTGTCGCCATCGGCAAAGCGCTTCATCCACGAGATGTTGGTGTAGCTGGCGGGCTCGCTGGCCTTGGTGGGGAAGAAGTGGTCGGCGCCATTGATCACGGCCAGCAGCTTGGGCGTGGTGGCGGGGATGGCGTCATAGAACTTCTGCGAGTGGCTGGCCACCGGTGCGATCACGTCAGAGGAGCCCCCGATGATGGCGGCGGGCACCTTGTTGACCTTCATCTTGGTGGTGGAGGTGTCCCACGGGGCAAAGGCCACCGCGGCCACCAGGCCCGGCGTGGCGCCCGCCGCTTCCAGCGTGCCGCCGCCACCCATGGACCAGCCCGACACGGCCTGGCGGGTGGTGTCGATCTTGCCGACCACGGCACCGGTGTTGAGTGCGCTCACGGTCTTGAGTGCGGCCAGCAACTGTGTGGCCCGGCTGGAGGGGAAGTCAAACAGCGTGTTGGTGGAGATGGCGACCACCACGAAGCCGTGCGTGGCCAGGCGCTTGGCCATGCCGGCCATGGTGCTCTGTGCGGACACGAAGCCCGGGCAGATCGCGACCAGCGCGTACTTGCCTGCGGCCGTGGGCATGTAGATGGTGCCGGCGCCAAAGCCATTGCCGGCCACGGCTTGCGAGGTGATGGCATAGGGGCCGTCGGCCTTGATGGCGTCCAGCGTGGGGTTGGGGCCGTTCTGCACGGCATGGGCCGTGGTGCCACTCAGGGCCAGAAAGCCCAGCGCCAATGCGCCGAGCGTGTGCTTGATCTTGAACATGCTGTCGTCCTTTCAGTGTGCTGTCGAAATGGGGCATCGCCGCCCTTGAATCAGAGGTGCGACGAGTTGACGCATTGTTCTGGCACGCCCGCGATCATTCTTTACTTTGGATGCGGGCCACTTGGCTCGCGGCGCCAAACGCGGGTATCTCCTGCTGGGAATAGCGCTATAAACCGAACGGGTTGGGGTGAAGGTGCGACGCGGTGGCGCGCCTCAGTTCTCCGTGGGCATCGTGCATTCCTGGTCGGCCGGGTTGAGCTTGCAGCGGATGCGTTTGAGCAGCTTGAGGCCTTGCTCGTTGTAGATGCCTTGTTCGGCCAGCTCCACGCGCGTCTGCCGCAGGAACTCGGCGTACTTGGGCGTGTTCTCTGCGGAGAGGTCCATCCAGACGCTGGCGGGCAAGTCCGCCTCGGCCTTGTTGATGCGGGCCAGCACCTCGTCGAAGTGGCTGAACCAGTAACGCCTGGAGGCATCGGCAAAGGCCGGTGCAAAGCGGGTGCGGTCGATGATGAGCTGGTAGCTCATGATCATGTAAGGAAAGCGGCAGACCGCACCTTGCGGGCCCATGCCCTTGAGCAGTTCCAGCGGCTTGAAGGCGATGGCCGGTGCGGCCGCCATGTCGGCCATGCCGTTGTTGAACTTGTTGGCGAAGTTGGTGACGTCGGCCGTGACGGGCTGCGCGCCCGCCTTGAGGATGAGGTGGGCCTGTGCCTTGTCGTGATCAAAGGCCAGGATCTTCTTGCCAGCCATGGCCTCGGGCGTGCTCATGCGCTTGTCGCGCACCACGGCGTACACCGCGCCCACGTCGATCAGGCCGGCCATCTCGTACTTGCCTTGCACCACGTAGCTCGATGCCGATGGGGCGTTGAAGATCTGGCTGGCCATGCGGATGACCTCGTGGCCGGCGGCATGGTCCACCTTGCCCTGGCGCAGGATCAGGGCCGCGCCGAAGGAGTCTGTGGCAGCCGTGACCGGGTTGAAGGCGCGTGTGCGAAAGGCCGTGGCCAGTACGGCATCACATTGCCCGGTGCGGAAGTCGTCCACCGCCACGCGCTCGTCCACATACGACTTGAGCACGAGGTTGAAGCCGGCACCCTGCATGGCCAGCGCGTAGTCCTTGGCGGCATTGAACATCTCGCCGCTGGCGCCCTGCAGGTCGAAGACGCACAGCTTCGGATCAGCGGCATGCGCGGCAGCCGGTGCCAGCAGAGCCAGGGCGGTGAACAGGGTGGCGGCCAGGATGGGCTGTCGGCGTGAAGGCTGGGGCATGGTGGGCAGGCGAGATTGGGCAGGTGAGCAGGTGACGGAGGGGCCAACAGGCCTGGCCTCGAACCCTAAGCGAAGCGCGATGCGGTGTCGATGCGCATGCGACAAAAAAGGGCCTCCGCGTCGCGAAGGCCCTTGAATCTGGTGCCAGTGGTCGCCCTGGCAGGCCAGATGCCGCTGTGTGGGGCGGTGTGCGCTTGCCTGCCCTGGTGATCAGGCGCGCTTGCGCCAGCCGATCAGGCCCATGCAGGCCACACCGGCCAGCATCAGGGTCAGGCTGGAGGGCTCGGGCACGGCCGCCACGTTCACGCTGCCGTTGACATAGGTGACGGCCACCGGGTTGCCGAGTTCATTGCCAAAAGGGAAGGAGCCCGACTCGCTCACGCTGATGGCCGAGGTGCCGCTGCCCACGGCGGTGAATTGCAGGGTGGCGGTCAGGAAGTCCCCTTTGATGGGGGCGACAAAGGTGTTGAAGTACACGTCGCTGACCGTGCCGGATGCCGGGTCCAGCAGGCCCGTGGAGGTGGCGAACTCCCACGAGGCCGGGATGGTGATGGCGTTGAGTTGCAAGATGGCCGGGTCAAAGGCGAGGTTGTAGCCGCCGCCAAAGATCTTGTCGGGGAAGCCCGTCGCGGCCACGTCCACCGAGAAGGTGTCGCCCAGGTTCACATTGCTCAGTGAGGGGGTGATGGACACGGTCTGGGCTTGAACGGCCAGGCAGGCGAACAGGGTGGCCGAGGCCAGCAGGGTGTGATGCAGTTTCATGGTGATCTCCATTGAGTGCTTGAAGGTGCTTGAGGGTGATCAAGCGGGTTTACTTGCGGGTGAGGGTGTCGAGGTGGAAGGCGGATGGGCCAGGAGCCTTGCCGAACAGCTTGGCGAACAGGCTGATGTCCAGCGAGTTGACGATGCCGTCGCCGTTGAGGTCGCCCGGCACCTTGCGCTTGCTGAACTGGTTGCGCATGGCGGCCAGGTCCAGCGAGTTGACGAAGCCGTCGTTGTTCAGGTCGGCATCGCAGGCATTGCCGTAACCGTCGCCATCGGTGTCGAGCTGGTCCTTGTTGGGCACGAGGATGCAGTTGTCGCGGCTGTCAGGGATGCCGTCGCCATCGGTGTCCGTCTCGATCGCGGCGGCTTGCGTGGTGGCGCCATCCGGCGAGCCCACGCGCACCCACACGTTGTTGCCCTTGAAGTCACCCAGGTCGATCGAGCCGTTGCCGTTGTCGTCGACCAGGCCACGCCCCACCGTGCCGCCGGTGGCCGGGTCGATGGCGATGGCGGTGATCCACTCAGGCTTGGCCAGATTGGGCGGGCAAGTCAGGCAACCAGGTTGGAAGGGCACCTTGATCTTCGCCAGGTTCGATTCCAGCGTGATGATGGGGATGCTGAACTTCCACGGCGGGGCCACGCGCAGCTTGACGGTCGGGTCACCCAGCAGGTTGTAGATGTTGAGCTCTTGCTGCAGGTTGACGATGCCGGGGCGCGTCTGGGTGCTGTCCAGTGGGTGCTGGTTGGCTTGCGAGCCGTTGGCCACATCGGCCACATAGGTCTTGGCGTAGTTCAACAGGTCGCCCAGGCGTTGCACCGGGCTGCTGGTGCCGTAGGTGGTGATCAGGCCGGGGAAGACGCCATCGAACAGGCCCAGCGTGAGCTGGTTGTTGTCGGTGGTGCTGCTCTGGCGGCTGTCGCCGATCACGGCCAGGGCACCATCGGCCTTGCGCAGGAAGGCTTCGGCCCAGTAGGTGGTGCTGGCGGACATGCCGTAACCCGATCCCCAGATGTTGCCCGGCAGGTCCACCGTTTCGTTGTCGAACACACCGCTGGCGCAGTTGATGCTGAACACGACCGGGAACTGGTTGTTGGTCACCGACACGAGCGACAGGTCGCTGGTGCTGAATGAGGGGTCACCCCAGCCATCCCACCAGCCGTGGTCGCGGTGGTAGACCAGGGCCGAGCCCTGGTTGATGGCGTTGGCGATGTCGGTGCGGGTGGCGTTCCACGCCAGCGTGGGCTTGTTCAGCGCCGCCGGCATGGGGGCACCGCTGTTGTAGAACATCGGGTTGGATGTGCTGGACGCGGTGTACAGGCGCGGCACGCTGTAGCCCAGGCCCACGGCATGGTCACGCACGCGCTCGGTGGTTTCCACAAACCAGCGCTGGTCGGTGCTGCCGTTGCCCTGGAAGTAGGAGGCAAAGGTCAGGCGGCTGTAGAAGTCCTGCCCGAAGATGGGGTTGGGTGGGGGCGAGTTCTCGAACGCCATCACCTTGGACACCACCGTGTTGGCCTGGGCCAGGGTGTCCACCGGGAAGCGGCCGATGCCAAACGGCGGGATGGTGGTAGCCGTGGCACCAGGCAGGAACTGGCCGAACCAGATGTCGCCCGCGTTCTTCGCGCTGTCCCAGATGTTCTTGGCGTCGTAGTGCGTGGGCACGTACTCGGCGTCCCCCATGAACAGCACCCACTTGGGCCGCACGAGGTGGCTGTTGTAGTAGCTGCTGATCCAGTTGCGGATCTGGGCATCGGTGGCATTGGCGCCAGCGCCCGTGATCTCGCTGGTGGTGACCACGCGTGTGGAGATGCCCAGCGCCTGCTTGTGGGCCTTGAGCGCATCGGCCGCGGCCTTGAAGTTGGGGTGCGTGATGATCAGGTAGCGCGCACCCAGGAAGGCCGGGTCCAGCGTGATGGGCGGTGCGCAGGTGAGCTCGTTGACCAGACCCTTGTTGAGCGTGAATTGCACGGCGGGCAGCAGCAGCTTTTCAATGCGCTGGTCGATGCCATCGAAGCCGGCTTTCTGCGTGCTGCCCAGCACGCCCTTGAGCTTGAGCCGGTCGTACTGGAAGCAGCTGCCCGGGTGTTTGATGGTGACCAGGTAGCTGGGGTAGTAGGTGATCAACTGCTGGCTGGGGTCGTAGCCATAGGGGCTGAGCTGGTAGCCCTGCACATTGGCGTCGCCCTTGAAGATGCTGCGCTCGCCTTGTTTCTGCCCGGGTGTCTTCACGCCCTTGGCCCAGATGTCGGCGTTGAACGCGAACTTGGGCAGTTCATGGTCACCGGTCCTGGTCGAGATGGGCGGCTGGATGGGGTACAGGCGTGCGGGCAGTCGCTGGATGCCGCCTTCGGGGGCGATGTCGATGGTGCCGCCCTTGCCGTCCACCGGCAGGGCCAGCGAGAAGCCGGCCACCGGCACTTCGGGCAGGCCGATTTCATCGCTGTCATTGCTCACGGCGCCGGGGCCGCTGCTTTGCGCAAAGCGCTGGAACACGCCGCTGCTGGTCTCCACATTGGCCAGCATGGGCTTTGGCACAGTCACGCGCAGCACGGTGGCCTCGGGGCTGATCGACACGGTGTCGATGCGCACGCCGGGTGCGGTCTGGGCCATCGACGTCTGGCTCAAGGCCAGTTGCGCCAGCAGCACCAGGCTGCCTTGGGCGCAAGCCCGCAGCGGCTGCCGAAGCAGGCGAGGGGCAGGGGGATTCAACAAGGGGTTCATGGTCACCTCCAAAAGCGGTCTTGCAACAACACCGAGCCGGACTGCGTCGGTATGGGGCGAAGACTAGGCAGCGGGCCGCGGGGCCACAAGGCTGCATGCGGGGCTTGCCCCTAAGGGTGGGGAGCGCTTTGTTGGGTGGGGCCTAGAACAGGGGCCCTAATTTCACGGACTTGGCCGGTTTGATCTCCCTACCCTTTGGGGTTTGGACAAAGGTCATGTCGGAAATGAGAAAATCCTTGTTTTCGCCTTCCGTGCCCGATTCACCATGACCGCCTCCACGCCTTCTTCCCTGGTTCTGACCCGCCCCGATGACTGGCACCTGCATGTGCGGGACGGCGCGGCCATGGCCGCCGTGGTGCCGGCCACGGCGCGGCAGTTCGCGCGGGCCATCGTCATGCCCAATCTGCGCCCGCCCGTGACCACGGCCGAGCAGGCTCAGGCCTACCGCGAGCGCATCCTGGCAGCGGTGCCTGCAGGCGTGGCCTTCGAGCCCCTGATGGTGCTCTACCTCACCGACAACACCCCCGCCGAAGAAGCCGCCAAGGCCAAGGCCATGGGCGCCGTGGCCTTCAAGCTCTACCCCGCGGGGGCCACCACGAACAGCGATGCCGGCGTGACCGACCTGCGCAAGACCTACAAGGTGCTGGAGGCCATGCAGCGCGAAGGCCTGGTGCTGTGCGTGCACGGCGAAGTGACCGACGGTGACGTGGACGTGTTCGACCGCGAGAAGGCCTTCATCGACGACAAGCTGATCCCGCTGCGCCGTGACTTCCCCGAGCTGAAGGTGGTGTTCGAGCACATCACCACCAAGGAGGCTGCGCAGTACGTGAGCGAGGCGGACCGCTTCGTGGGCGCCACCATCACGCCGCAGCACCTGCTGTACAACCGCAATGCCATCTTCATGGGGGGGGTGCGCCCGCACTACTACTGCCTGCCCATCCTCAAGCGCGAAGAGCACCGCGTGGCCCTGGTGCAGGCCGCCACCAGCGGCAGCCCCAAGTTCTTCCTGGGCACCGACAGCGCGCCGCATGCCTCGCACCTGAAAGAACACGCATCGGGCTGCGCCGGTTGCTACACCGCACCTTGCGCCATCGAGCTGTATGCCGAGGCCTTCGAGGCCGCGGGCGCGCTCGACAAGCTGGAAGCCTTCGCCAGCTTCTACGGTGCCGATTACTACGGCCTGCCGCGCAACACCGACCAGATCACGTTGCAGCGCGAAGAATGGGTCGTGCCCGAAGTCCTGCCCTTCGGCGAGGCCCAGATCAAGCCCCTGCGTGGTGGCGAAACCCTGCACTGGCGCATGGTCTGAAGCCTGTGAAGGTCGCTCCACGCATCCAGGTCCTGCTGGACGAGTTGCCCGCGCTGGTGGGCTACTGGGACACGGCCGTGCGCAACTGCTATGGCAACCGGGCCTATCTGGACTGGTTCGGCATGAGCCCGGCGCAGATGCATGGGCGCCACATGTCCGAGGTGATCGGCCCGCAGCTGTATGCCTTGAACAAGCCGTATGTGGATGCGGCCCTGGCCGGGCAGGTGCAGACCTTCGACCGCACCATCGTGGACCTGCGCGGTGACCGGCATCACACGCAGGCGCACTACATCCCCGATTGCGTGGACGGTGTCGTGCAAGGCTTTTTCGCACTGGTGTCCGACATCACGGACCTCAAGCAGACCAGCGAAGAGCTCAAGGAAGCGCAGCGCATCGGCCGTCTGGGCAGCTGGTGCTGGGACATCCAGGCCGACACCGTGGACTGGTCACCCGAGCTGTACAGCTTCTTCGGGCGCGACCCGGGCTCGGCGCCCCCTTGCTTCAACGAACTGCAAGCGTTCCACCCGCCGCAGAGCTGGCAGACCCTCCAGGCCTGCGTGACGCGGGCCATCGAAGCGGGTGAGCCTTATGCCCTGGAGTTGCCCTTCGTGCGGGCCGACGGCAGCCAGGGCTGGTTGCTGGCGCACGGGCACCCGGTGCGTGGCGCCGACGGGGCCGTGGTCAAGCTGCGTGGCACCGCGCAGGACGTGAGCGAGCGCAAGGCCATGGAGCTGGCCTTGCTGGCGTCTCGCAATGAATTGCGCGAGATGGTGGCCCACCACGAGGTGGCCTGCGAAGAAGACCGCAAGCACATCTCGCGTGAGCTGCATGACGAGCTGGGCCAGTTGCTGTCGGCCATGCGCTTGGACATCGCCCAGCTGCGCCACGAACTCGCTGGCAGCCGCGACCAGGTGGCCAGCACCATCGACGACATGCAGGGCCTGGTCGACAAGATGTTCCGGGTGGTGCGCAGCGTCAGCACCAGCTTGCGGCCAGCGGTGCTGGACTTCGGCTTGCTGCCTGCGCTGGAGTGGCTGGCGCAAGACACGGCTCAACGCAGCCGGATCGTCTGCAACCTGGATTTTGATGGCTCGGATCTCGCTTTGCGCGACGCGCAGGCGGCCACCATCTTCCGGGTGGTGCAGGAGTCGCTGACCAATGTGATCCGGCATGCGCAGGCGGCGCAGGTCGACATCAGCTTGCGTCACACCGCACTCGACCTGGCCTTGTGCATCCGCGACAACGGCCGCGGGTTCGATGCCACGGCCAAACGCCCGCGGGCGGGCTTTGGCCTCTTGAGCATGCGCGAGCGCGTGCTGTCCCTGGGCGGCCAGATGCACCTGGACACCGCACCCGGCCAGGGCACGACCATCCGGATCAGCATCCCCTTGTGACCGGCCTGAGCGGCCTCGGCTCAGGCCACTCAGCTCAAGCCGTGCTTGAGCGCGTACTTCACCAGGTCGGCGTTGTTGCCGATGTCGAGCTTGTGCATGATGCGTGTCTTGTGTGTGCTGATGGTCTTGGGGCTGAGGTTCAGGCGTTCGGCGATGTGGCCGATGGGCACGCCTGACACGATCAGCCGCAGCACCTGTTCTTCGCGTGCAGACAGGAGTTCATGGCGCGCATGTGAGAAGGACGAGGCCACCGAGTCCATCAGGGCCGGGTCGATGTACTTGCCACCTCGGGCAACCCTGCGGATGGCCGTGAGCACGCACGTCGGGTCGCTGTCCTTGGTCACGTAGGCCGATGCGCCCAGCTTCATGGCGCGCTGGATGATCTGCCCTTCGTTGTGCATGGACAGGATCACGATGGGGGGCGCTTCGTCCTGTTCCACGAGCTCTTGCAGCAACGACAGGCCTTGTGCCCCGGGGATGGACAGGTCCAGCACCAGCACGTCCAGGGGTGTCTCGCTCAGCAGGCGCAGCACCTCCAGGCGGTTGACGGCATGCCCCACCACGGCCATGTCGGTGGTGGCGGAGATCAATTGCTGGAGGCCTCCGAACACGATCGGATGATCATCGGCGATGGCGACACGAATCATCACGGTACTGCTGACTGCTTGAATGCGATTGAAATGCAAAGCGAAAGGGCCCTGGCCCACGCTCGTGCATGAGGACAGGGACTATATGGTTGTGGCCCCCGGGAAGACAATGCGGGCGCCGTTGATGTGGGTCAAGCTTTCATGAGGCCCATGCGCTTGTGGGTGCGGCGTTTTCACATGGCGAGGCTGCCGGCAGCTCCATCCAGAAGGTGCTGCCCTGGTTTTCCACGCTGTGCACGCCGATGTGGCCGTCCATGTTGTCCAGCAGCTTTTTGCAGATGGCCAGGCCGATGCCGGTGCCCTCGATGCCGCGAGCCCGGGCGCCCAGGCGATTGAAGGGCTTGAACAACTCGCTCATCTGCTCGGGGGGGATGCCAAAGCCTCGGTCGGTGATGGCCAGGCGCACGCGCCCCTCGGGGGCCGCCACCTGCGCCAGCGTGACGTGGCCACTGGTGTGGCTGTACTTGATTGCGTTGGACAGCAAGTTGAGCAGCACCTGCCGCACACGCAGCCGATCGGCCTTCACCCAGGTTGGCGCCAGCATGGTGTTGACGACGCTGATCTGCTTGTCGCAGGCCAGCGGGTGGAGCAGGGACAGGCAGGCCTGCGCCTGGTCGACCAGGTCGACGGCCTCCAGCGTCATCACATCCTGCCCGCTCTCGATCTGGGCCAGGTCCAGGAGGCCGTTGATCAGGCTCATCAGGTGCTGGCCCGCAAACAGGATCTCGCGCGCAAAGCTGGCCTGCCTGGGTTGGGTCAGATCCTTGCTCAGCAACTGGCCAAAGCCCAGGATGGCGTTGAGCGGCGTGCGCAGTTCATGGCTGATGTTGGAGAGCACCGCCGTCTTGGCGGCACTGGCCTGCTCGGCGCTTTGCTTGGCGGCGTGCAGGGCGGCCTGCCGGGCCATTTCATCCGAGCAGTCCGAGAAGATGTTGAAGATGAAGGCCGGCGTGCCTTCGTGATTGGCAACGACCCCCACATGGCTGGACGAGATCATGTGCGTGCCATCTGCCCGCAGCAGTGGCACCTTGCCCTGCCATTGAAAGTCGCATGTGGTGATGCGGTTGAGGCGTTGGAGGTAGCGCCGCTTCAGGGCCGGTGGCACGAAATCCAGGATGGACCGGCCTTGCAGGTCGGACGTGGCGTGGCCCAGCAGAGAAGCGGCTGCATGGTTGGTGTAAATCATCTGCCCGCCACGGTCGGCGATCACCACGCCCTGGTCGGTCAGGTCCAGCACCTGCGTGAGCAGGGACGAATGCGCCTGGGCCAGCAGCCGGTCGGTGATGTCGGTGCGGATGGACACGTACTCCTGCACGCTGCCCTGTGCATCACACAGCGGCACGATGGTGGACTTCACCCAGTAATAACCACCGTTCTTGCGGCGGTTGCAGATCACGCCGTGCCAGACCTGGCCACTGGCGATGGTGCGCCACAGATCCCGGTACAGGGTTTCGCCGTGGCGGCCCGACTTGAGGATGCCGTGCGTTCGGCCAATCAGCTCCTCGCGCTCATAACCGCTGATGGCGCAGAAGCGGTCGTTGGCCTGGGTGATCACGCCGTGCCGGTCGGTGACGCTCACGATGGCGTGGTGGTCGAGGGCGAGCCGCATTTTGGCCAAGGTGCTGTCGGCGGTTTCCATGGCTGGGTGCAGGTTCATGCAGGCACGTCCATCCCGGTGAAGGCCATCTGTGCCTGTCCTGGTGTCTCGGCAGGCAGGGGCGCGTGCGTGTCGGCCGGATCGTCGGTCAAGCCCGCCTGATGGCAGAGCTGGTAGATCGAGGCGGCTTCACTCAGGCGCATGGCCTGTTCATGCAGGGACATCGTGGCCGCGGCGCCGGTCTCCACCAGGTCGCCGTTTTGCCGGGTCAGGGTTTCCAGTTCGGTGATGGCCTCGTTGACACAGGCCACGCCATCGGCCTGCTGCTGCGCAGCCTGGCGGATCTCCTGCGTCAACTGGTTGAGCGTGCCCACCACGCGCTGGATGTTGTTCATGGAGCTGCCCGCCTGTTCGACCACGTTCAAGCCCGCGTCCACCTGGGTCTTGGAGGCCTCGATCACGGCCTTGATCTCGTTGGCCGCATCCGCGCTTTTCTTGGACAGGGCCCGCACCTCGGCGGCCACCACGGCAAAGCCCCGGCCGTGCTCGCCGGCACGCGCGGCCTCGACAGCGGCGTTGAGCGCCAGGATGTTGGTCTGGAAGGCGATGGCGTCGATCATGGCGGTGATCTCCGAGACGCGCTGGCCGGACTGGGCAATGCCGTGCATGGTCTCCAGGGTGCGCGCCATCATGGCCTTGCCATTGCTGGTGGCCTGGTCGGCCTCGCTGGCCAGGCCGGCGAGCGATTGCGCGGTGTCCTGGTTGGTCGTGATGGTGGCGGCAAGCTGCTCCATGGCCGAGGCGGTCTCGGCCAGCTTCTCGGTGGCGCGGCCCGTGCGGCCATACAGGTCCAGGTTGCCGTCCTGCATGGCCGCCACGGACACCTTGACCTTTTCAACCTGCCCGCGGATGTCGCAGCCCAGGGCGACCAGGTTGAGCCCGGCCTGCTCGATGCCGCGCATCAGGGCGCCGATCTCATCGGCCCGATCAGGAAACAGTGGCTGGGGCTTTTGCCCGCTGGCCACCAGCCGGGCCTGCGTCACGAGTTCGCGCAGGGGCTGCAGCACGGTGGCGCGCCACCAGGCCAGCACGAGGGCGCAGGTGCAGGCCATGATCGTGATGGCGATCGCGCGGGACGTGGTGCTTTGCGGCAGCAGGTCCAGCAGGCTGGCGGCGGCAATGGCTGCGACGCCCAGCGTCAGCCGGTGGGCCACCGACATGTTGCGCAGGCGATCCAGCCAGACCATGGCGCCGGACCGCACCAGGCGGCCCTGGCGGATGCACCAGCCGCGCAGGCGGCCGTCCCGCAGGCCCTCGTACAAGGGCGCGGTGGCGCGCACCGCCTCCGGGTCGGCGCGGGTGCGCACGGACATGTAACCCACCACCTCGGTGCCATTGCGGATGGGGGTGACGTTGGCGCGAACCCAGTAGTGGTCGCCGTCACTGCGGCGGTTCTTGACCAGGGCGGACCAGGTGGCGCCTGACTTCACGGTCTGCCACAGGTCGGCAAAGGCCTCGGGCGGCATGTCGGGGTGGCGCACCATGTTGTGCGGCTGGCCATACAGCTCGTCCTTGCTGTAGCCCGCTACACGCAGGAAGGCGTCATTGGCGTAGCGGATGCGGCCCTTGGTGTCCGTGGTGGACAGCAGGGTTTCAAATTCATCGACCGGATATTCTTTTTGTGTGATCGGCAGGTTTTCACGCATGCACGCTCCGTTATCCCTGTTGTGCGCATGGGAAATGATAGGGAGCGGGCTCTGCGCTGTCTGTCAGCAGAACACGTAATCGCATTCAGGAAATCCTGAAGGCTTGGGGCGGGATGGCGGGCATCGGGGCCCCGCCCCGACGTCAAGGCTGCTCGGCGTGCGTGGCCGGGGCTTCGTCGGTGTCAGCATCGGGCTGCTCGGCCTTCAGCGCTTCCACCACCTGGCGCAGGGCCACGAGTTCCTGCCGCACGGCTTGCAGCTGCTGGTGCATGTCACGCAGGATGTCGTGCTCGACCTTGCGCTCCTGCGTGCCCACGAACATGGCGGCGATGCTGGCCGTCACCAGTGACAGCAGGCCATAACCCAGCAGCACCACGAACACCGAGAAGATGCGCGAGGCCGTGCTGCTGGGCACCACGTCGCCATAACCCACGGTGGCTGCGGTCGAGAACGCGAGCCAGAGCCCGTCGTGCAGGGAGGTGACCTCAGGGTCCAGCCAGTAAAAACCGATGCCGCACAAGGCCAGCACCGTGCCACCCATGGCCAGCAGGCGAACCAGGCCGGTTTCGGTGAACAAGGGCAGGCTGATCTTGAGCAGGCGGTAGAGCATCAACACCGCGACGATCAGGCGCCAGATCAGGGCCGGTTCGGATTCGTTGCTCTGCGGCAGCACCGCGTTGAGCAGCAGCGCCACCCCGAGGAACCAGTCCAGCTTGAGCTCCAGTGGGTGCTGCCCCCAGGTCCGGGTCCTGCCGTTGGGCCGCGAGGCGCCACGGCCCGCCACCAGCTTCTGGACGCGCCATGCCGACACCAGGATCACCACCCCGCTGACCACGTACATCCAGGTCGCCCAACTGGCCGGTGTCGGCATCATCGAATCGTAAAAAGCCGGCACGCTCGCGATCAAGGCGATGAGCATGGGCCAGGGGGATGAAGCGTCGTCGAGGAAGCGGTGGCGTCTGGTTGGCATGAACGGTGTCTGGCGGGGTGGGCGGCAGGTGGGCCTCAGGCTGGCAGGTAGCCTTCCACCGACAGGTAACGTTCGCCGGTGTCATAGCAAAAGCCCAGGACCTTGGCCCCATAAGGCAAGTCTGGCAGTTTTTGCGCGATGGCCGCCAGCGTGGCCCCCGAGGAAATCCCCACCAGCATGCCTTCTTCACGGCCTGCTCGGCGCCCATATTCGCGCGCGTCTTCCGCGTCGACCTGGATCACGCCATCCAGCAGATCGGTGTGCAGGTTGGCCGGGATGAAGCCCGCGCCAATGCCCTGGATGGGGTGCGGTGCAGGCTGCCCACCCGAGATGACGGGCGAGGCCTTGGGCTCCACCGCAAACACCTTCAGCTTGGGCCAGGCGGCCTTGAGCACCTTGGCGCAACCCGTGAGGTGGCCGCCCGTGCCCACGCCGGTGATCAGCGCATCCAGGCCTTCGGGGAAATCGGCCAGGATCTCCTGGGCGGTGGTCTGCTCGTGCACCGCGATGTTGGCCGGGTTCTCGAACTGCTGCGGGATCCAGGCCAGCGGGGTTTCGGCGGCCAGCTCCTGGGCGCGGGCGATGGCGCCCTTCATGCCCTTTTCGCGCGGGGTCAGGTCGAAAGTGGCGCCATACGCCAGCATCAGGCGGCGGCGTTCAATGGACATGCTGTCGGGCATGACCAGGATCAGGCGGTAGCCCTTGACCGCGGCCACCATGGCCAGGCCGATGCCGGTGTTGCCCGAGGTCGGCTCGATGATGGTGCCACCCGGCTTGAGGGCGCCGCTGCGCTCGGCGTCTTCCACCATGGCCAGGGCGATGCGGTCCTTGATGGAGCCGCCGGGGTTGGCGCGCTCGGCCTTGATCCACACTTCCGGCCCGGTGCCGAACAGGCGGTTCATGCGGACGTGCGGCGTCTTGCCGATGGTGTCGAGGATGTTGAGGGCTTTCATCTTGAACTCCAGAATTGGTGTGCGTGCCGATGAACTGGCGGCAAAAGGACGCTGGCCGGACAGGATAAGCCCAGCCCGGGCAGAATGTCGGCCATGAATGACATCAAGCGGATTGTCGCGCCTTGGCGCGTGGTGTGGGTGATCCTGGGCATGATCCTGGTGCTCTGTGTGGGCAGGGCGCAGGCGCAAACCTTCCTGCCGCCGGACAAGGCTTTTCAGGCCAGCGTCAGCCAGGTGGGCCCGCATGCCCTGCAGGTGGATTTCACCCTGGCGCGTGGCGTGTACCTGTACCGCGAGCGGCTGGAAGCCCGCGTTGATGCGGGTTCGGGTGTGCCGCCCCTCTTGCTGAAGTGGGATCTGCCGCCCGGCCAGCCCAAGCATGACCCCACGTTCGACAAGGTGCTGGAGGTCTACCACGGTGATGTCTCCGGCACGGTCACGGTGCCTGACACGCTGCGCGGCGAACTGCCGCTGACCATCGTGTACCAGGGCTGCGCCGACGCCGGTCTGTGCTACCCGCCGCAGAAAAAACAGCTGCGTTTGAAGCTGGATGACCACGGGCAGATCCTGGCGGTGAGTGGGGCTGCCGGCGCCCAGGCATCGGTTTCATCCAATGGGGCGGACAAGGCCCTGCAGGCGGACGCGGGTGATGACGGCGGCATCAACCGTGCCCTGGCCACCGGCCAATGGTGGACGGTGGTGCCCGTGTTCCTGCTGGCCGGCATCCTGCTGTCGCTGACGCCTTGCGTGCTGCCCATGGTGCCCATCCTGTCGTCCATCATCGTGGGCCAGAAGGAGCACGTCAGCCGCGGGCGCGGCTTTGCCCTGGCGCTGAGCTATTCGCAGGGCATGGCCCTGGTCTACACCGCCCTGGGCGTGGCCGCGGGGTTGCTGGGGCAGGGCTTGTCGGCCTATTTGCAGCACCCCTGGGTGGTGCTGGGTTTTGCCGTGCTGATGGTGCTGCTGGCCTTGTCGATGTTCGGCCTGTATGAGCTGCAGCTGCCCCCCGCCGTACAAAGCTGGCTGGGCGCCGGCACCAGCCAACTGCCCGGCGGCAAGTTCATCAGCGTGTTCGTGATGGGTGTGGTGTCGGCCCTGGTGGTGAGCCCTTGTGTGTCGGCCCCGCTGGCTGGGGCCTTGCTCTACATCAGCCAGACGCACGATGTGGTGCTGGGCGGCACGGCGCTGTACGCCATGGCCTGGGGCATGAGCGTGCCGCTGCTGCTGGTGGGCCTGTCTGCAGGCAGCCTGTTGCCGCGCACCGGGCCCTGGATGAAAGCGGTCAAGGCCTTGTTCGGCGTGCTGATGCTGGGCATCGCCGTGTGGGTGGCGCGCCCGGCCTGGCCTTATCTGCAGTCGCTGGTGGGGCAGGCGCCAGCCGTATCGGCCCACCACAGCGTGTTGCCCTTCGAGCGGGTGCGCACCGTGGCCGAGCTGGATGCCGCGCTGGCGCAGGCCAAGGCGCAGGGCAAGCCGGTGATGCTGGATTTCTATGCGGACTGGTGCACCTCCTGCCTGGAGATGGAGCACGAGACCTTTGCTGACCCGCAGGTGCAGGCGCGCTTGAAAGGCGCCGTGCTGCTGCAGGCCGATGTGACCGTCAACACGGCCGACGACCGCGCCTTGCTGCAGCGCTTCAAGCTCTTTGGCCCACCCGGCCTGATCTTCTTTGATGTGCAGGGGCGCGAACTGAGCAGCGCCCAGGTCGTGGGCTTCCAGAAGCCGCAGGACTTCCTGCGCAGCCTCGAAAAAGCTGGGCTTTGAGCGCTGGCGGGGCGATAATCCCGCCTGTGAAGTCAGCCAGACCGCCGCTGGTGCAAGGCCCGAAAGGGCGCACTGGAGGAAGGTCCGGACTGCACAGGGCAGCGTAGGAGGTAACACCTCTCCACCGCAAGGTGAGGATCAGAGCAACAGAGACGAGTCCGGACGGGTTCCGCTACGGGTGGTCTGTGAGGCGTCGGCGTCAGCCGACGGCCCTTGCGAAGGCAAGGGCTCGTGTGAAAGCACGAACCGAGCAGCACCCCAGGCGGGCAAAGCCCGCCTGGGGTGAAACGGGCAATCTCTACGCGCAGCAACACCAAATAGGCACACATTGACCTGGCCCGGGGAGTGTGCGGGTAGGTGGCATCGAGCCGTTCTGGTGACAGGCGGCCCAGAGGAATGGCGGTCACGGCCCAGCGTCGCGAGACACGGGGCTGCACAGAATCCGGCCTATCGGCTGACTTCACACTTTTTTCACATTGATGGCCTGCGCCAGGTCATTTGTTCGCGCTGAGGCATTCAAGTTCTGCGTTTTACTGGCCGAAATCTCCGACGTATTGCGGAGAGTCCGACCATGAAAGTAGCGTTGCGCGAACGTCTTGCCCCTGTTTTTGCCCTGGCCGCCAGCATGGCCCTGGTGATGGGCGCCTATGCGGCCGAGGGCCACGGCCGTGCGGTTGACGAGTCCCTGGACCCGGGCGAGACCAAGGAGGCCAGCATCAAGCCTTCGCTCAAGCCCAACCTGAAGGCCGACGTGCAAAGGCCGGAGGCCGCCAGTGATGCCCTGGGTGAAGCGCGTGCCGAGCCGCGCAGCGAGGGCAAGGCCACCAAGGGCGGCAAGGGTGAGAAACGCGAAGCCGTGCGCGAATCCAGCCGCGAATCATCGGGCAAGGCCGAGGCCAGGGCTGACAGCGCCTCGGATGCCAGAGATGGCAAGGCCAATGTGTCCATGGCCGAACTGCGTGACCTGATCGACCAGAAGATCGCCGAGGTGCGTACCAAGCGCGAGGCCGCGCCGGTGTTGCGCTTGCGGCCCAAGCCGGTGGTCCGCGGGAACGCCAGGGCCGCTTCCGGCACCCATGGTGCGGGCAAGCATCTGGCGATGAATGATTCGCAGGGCGCGTTGCTGCCGCAGGATCCGCATGGTGCGGCTGCGACCGGGCTGCTGGACACCCATGGCCATGACGTGCACTGGGCCTACAGCGGTGACACCGGCCCTGAGAGCTGGGGCCGGCTCAAGCCCGAGTTCCAGCAGTGCATGGTGGGCAAGCGCCAGAGCCCCATCGACATCCGCGACGGCATCCCCGTGCAACTGGACCCGATCCAGTTCGATTACCGCCCCTCCAACTTCCGCGTGATCGACAACGGCCACACCGTGCAGGTCAACGTCGAGCCCGGCAACGGCATCACCGTGATGGGCCACCGCTACGAGCTGGTGCAGTTCCACTTCCACCGTCCGAGCGAAGAACGCATCAACGGCCGCCAGTACGAAATGGTGGCCCACCTGGTGCACAAGGACATGGACGGCCATCTGGCTGTGGTGGCCGTGCTGATGGAGCAGGGCAAGGCCAACCCGCTGGTGCAACAGGTGTGGAACAACCTGCCGCTGGAAAAGAACATGGAGCAGGGTGCCATGAGCCAGATCGACCTGAGCCAGCTGGTACCGGAGCAGCGCCAGTACTACACCTACATGGGTTCGCTGACCACGCCGCCGTGTACCGAGGGTGTGCTGTGGATGGTGATGAAGCAGCCCGCCGGCGCGTCACGCGAGCAGATCGGCGTGTTTGCCAGGCTCTACCCGATGAACGCTCGCCCTGTGCAGTCGCAGTCCGGCCGCCTGATCAAGGACGGGCAGTGAAGCCTCAATAAACGCGCCCGCCCTTGATCTGGGCGTGCGTGCGGCGCGACAGGTCCGTCGCCTTGGCCATCTGCGCCATGGCATGGCCGGCATGCGCATGGCAGATCGCCAGCCCCAAGGCATCGGCTGCATCGTTGTGCGGCTCACGTGGCAGGTTCAGCAGGCGCATCACCATGTGGCGGATCTGGGCCTTGGCCGCGTGGCCATGCCCCACCACGGCCTTCTTCATCTGCAAGGCCGTGTACTCTGAAACCGTCGGTGAAGCCGGCGTGCTGAGCAAGCCCGCAATGGCCGCACCACGCGCCTGGCCCAACAGCAGCGTGGACTGCGGGTTCACGTTGACGAACACGATTTCAACCGAGGCCTGCTGTGGCTCGTAGCGGCCCACCACTTCGCGCACGCCTTCGAAGATCAGCTTCAGGCGCGTGGGCAGGTCGCCCTGTGCGGCCTCTTTGGTCTTGATGGTGCCGCTGGCCACATAGTGCAGGCGCGGGCCATCGGCTTCGATGACGCCAAAGCCGGTGGTCTGCAAGCCGGGGTCGATGCCGAGGATGATCATGAGAACGACAGGATAAGCCCTGTCAGGCCTGTTGCCCGCACAGGGCCGAGCGCAAAAAACAAAAGGCCCCTCGGGGCCTTTTGTGTGTGCACTGAAGCACGTGGCGGATCAGTGACGAATCAGTGACGGAAGTGGCGCGTGCCCGTGAACACCATGGCGATGCCGCGCTCGTCCGCAGCGGCGATCACTTCGTCATCGCGCATCGAGCCACCCGGGTGGATCACGCAGGTCGCGCCCGCATCGACCACCACATCCAGGCCGTCGCGGAACGGGAAGAAGGCGTCCGACGCCACGGCCGTGCCTTGCAGCGTCAAACCAGCGTGGCCCGCCTTGATCGAGGCGATGCGGGCCGAGTCCAGGCGGCTCATCTGGCCGGCACCCACGCCCATGGTCATGCCGTCCTTGCAGAACACGATGGCATTGCTCTTGACGAAGCGGGCCACGGTCCAGGCAAACAGCATGTCCTTCATCTGCTGCTCTGTGGGCTGCAGCTTGGACACCACCTTGACGTCGCCGACCAGGTCGATGTTGTCAGCCGATTGCAGCAGCATGCCGCCGCCCACGCGCTTGAAGTCCAGCGCGTTGGACAGGCCGCGTGTGGCGTCCGTCAAAGGCACTTCCAGCAGCCGCACGTTTTGCTTCGAAGCGTAGGCAGCGCGGGCAGCGTCCGTGAACTTGGGTGCGATCACCACTTCCACGAACTGCTTGTTGGCGTTGATGGCCTCGATCACATCGGCGTCCACCGTGCGGTTGAAGGCCATGATGCCGCCAAAGGCCGAGGTCGGGTCGGTCTTGAGCGCCTTGGAATAGGCCTCCAGCGGGCCGGCACCGATGGCCACGCCACAGGGGTTGGCGTGCTTGATGATCACGCAGGCCGGCACTTCAAAAGCCTTCACGCATTCCCAGGCCGCATCGGCATCAGCAATGTTGTTGAAGGACAGCTCCTTGCCTTGAATCTGCGTCCAGTTGGCCAGCGTGCTGACCACGGGCGAAGCTTCACGGTAGAAGGCCGCCGACTGGTGCGGGTTCTCGCCGTAACGCATGCCCTGCACCTTGTGCAGCTGCAGGTTGAACACGGCGGGGTAGGCTTCCTTGGCTGGCACGGCTTCGGTCTTCAGTTCCGAGCCGGCTTCCAGCGAGGTCAGGTAGTTGGTGATCATGCCGTCGTAGGCGGCGGTGTGGGCGAACACCTTCTTGGCCAGCATGAACTTGGTCGAACGGGTGATGCCCTCGGCCTTCATTTCCGACAGCACTTGTTCGTAGTCCACCGGGTCGATGATCACGGCCACGTCCTGCCAGTTCTTGGCAGCGGCGCGCAGCATGGTGGGGCCGCCGATGTCGATGTTCTCGATGGCGTTTTCCAGCGTGCAGTCGGCCTTGGCGGTGGCTTGCGCGAAGGGGTAGAGGTTGACCACCAGCATGTCGATGGTCTCGATGCCGTGCTGCTTCAGGGCGGCCATGTGCTCGGGCAGGTCACGACGGGCCAGGATGCCACCGTGCACGCGCGGGTGCAGGGTCTTGACGCGGCCGTCCAGCATCTCGGGGAAGCCGGTCACTTCCGACACCTCGGTCACGGGCAGGCCCTTTTCGGCCAGCAGCTTGGCGGTGCCGCCGGTGGACAGCAGGCGCACGCCCTGGGCATGCAGGGCCTGGGCAAATTCAACGATGCCGGTCTTGTCGGACACGGACAGCAAGGCGGTCAAAGCCATGGTTTTTCCTTCAGTTCAAAAATATCACTTGATGAGCTTGTGCTCGAGCAGCTTGCGGCGCAGCGTGTTGCGGTTGATGCCCAGCCATTCGGCGGCCTTGGACTGGTTGCCCTCGGCGCGTTGCATCACCACCTCCAGCATGGGGCGCTCCACCGCGTTGACGACCATGTCGTACACGGCATTGGGTTCGGCGCCACGCAGATCGTGGAAGTAGCTGTCCAGATTGTCTCGGATGCAGTCTTGGATGTTCTTCTTGCTCATGATGCTCGTTCAATTCGCGGCACACGAGGCTGCGCTGTCCTCGTGGGCGTTGTCTTCTTCGTCGATGGCGGGCGCCGCGTCCGGCAGGCGGTCGTGGTGCAGGCTGAGTTCGTCGAAGAAATGGGTCACGGCCTGGATCTGGCTGTCGATGCTGTCCAGGGTGTTCATGTGGGCACGGAAATCCTCCCCACCGGGCAGGGCGCGCACCGCCCAGCCGATGTGTTTGCGTGCCGTGCGCACGCCGGCGAATTCGCCGTACAAACCATAGTGTTCGTGCAGGTGCTCGACCAGCCACTGCCTGACCTGCAGGGTCAGGGGCCGGGCACGGTGCGTACCCGTGGCCAGGTAGTGGGCGATGTCTCCGAAGATCCAGGGGCGGCCCTGCGCGGCGCGGCCCACCATGATGGCGTCCGCACCGGTGAGCTTGAGCACCAGCTCGGCCTTCTCGGGCGTGGTGATGTCGCCATTGGCCACCACGGGCACCTTCACCGCGGCCTTGACGGCGGCGATCGTGTCGTACTCGGCCTGGCCTTTGTAGCCCTGCTCGCGCGTGCGGCCGTGCACAGTCAGCATGGCCACGCCGGCGCTCTCGGCCGCGCGGGCAATGCGCACGGCGTTCTTGTTTTGCTGGCTCCAGCCCGTGCGCATCTTCAGGGTCACGGGCACCTTGTGCGGCGCGCAGGCGGCCACCACGGCTTCCACGATCGCCAGTGCCAGGGCCTCGTCCTGCATCAGGGCCGAGCCCGCCCACTTGTTGCACACCTTCTTGGCGGGGCAACCCATGTTGATGTCGATGATCTGGGCGCCACGGTCGATGTTGTAGGCGGCCGCCTCGGCCATCATGGCCGCATCCGTGCCGGCGATCTGCACCGAGATCGGGGCGGTTTCACCCTCGTGGTTGGCGCGGCGCGAGGTCTTCAGGCTGTGCCACAGGTCCTTGCGCGAGGTCACCATCTCGCTGACGGCGTAGCCCGCGCCCAGGCGCTTGCACAGCATGCGGAAGGGGCGGTCCGTCACCCCGGCCATCGGCGCCACGAACAGGCGGTTGGGCAGCTCGATCGAGCCGACCATCAGCGTGCTGGTGGGAAGGGCGGAGGTGGACATCGGGGTGGCGCGACAACGGTTGCTTCAGAAAAACGGACAAGCTCGTTTGACCGAAAGAGACAGGAAAGCCCTGACCGACCAGACGCGTGGCGCGGGCTCAGGGCTGCTTAAAAAGGAGGCAGAGTATAGCCGTCCGGGTGAACCCTGTGCACCCCCTTTGATCAAATTTTGATCTGCGGATTTGGGCCGTGCCATACGTCACAAGTGGACGTTGTGTGGCGCCCTGATCCGGGCATGGCTTGGGGTGTGTTGCATAGAATGTGCAACTGTTGCAGTCAATCTGCAATGTTGTACGGTCCCAGCCAGAACCCTCGGGGGCGGCATTTTTACCTCCATCGGAACTTATGAAAACATCCTTCTTCCAGCTGAACGCTCGTGCGGTTTTGTGTGCGGTCGCTTGCGGCGTGATCCCGTTTGCCGCCTCGGCTCAGACCTATACCTTCAAGATCGGCGCTGGCCGGATTGACCCGCGCGCGACCAGCAGTGATCTGGAAGGTACCTTGCCTGCGGCCAATCCCTTGCGCGCCACCTACGGTCTCGGCGTGCCGACCGGCTTGCAAATGGAAGTGCAGCCCAAGTCGACATTGCTGTTCAGCATCGAGCGCGCTTTCAACGACCACTGGGGCGTTGAGCTGGTATTGGGCGTTCCCCCCAAGCATGACGTGAAGCTGCGCATCAATGACGCGTCCAAGCTGGCTCCGGCCGGTTATGGCGCGTTGAGCAGCATCCCCACCGCCAGCTACGGCTTGTTTGCCACGACCAACAACCAGGTGGTGGCCACCGTCAAGGAAGTTGCGCCCACGGTGTTCTTCAATTACAAGTTTGGCGAGGCAACCAGTGCGTTGCGCCCCTATGTGGGCGTGGGGGTGAACTACACCCATTTCAAAGCCGATGCCACGCAGACCGGTACCAATTTCTACACCGATGGTCCGGTCAAGATCGAGTTGACCGACTCTTTCGGTTTGGCCTTCCAGACTGGCGTCAACTACAAGTTCGACAAGAACTGGCTGCTCAGCGCGGGCTGGTCGACAGCGGCGGTCAAGAACAACATGACCATTTCGACCAACACGAGCAGGCAGACGGCTTCCTACCGCTTCCACCCCTCCGTGTTCTCGCTGATGGTGGGTTACAGCTACTGATGAGATGACGCATCGGGCGCAGGCCCCTTCATCGCCAAAGCAAAGCCGGGCATGCCCCGGCTTTTTTCATGTGCATGGCGTGCCTTCAAGGAACTGTCACGAAGCGCAGGCAAGCTGCCGCGCAACGTCGTCATCCCTGTTGGAGAAGTCCCCATGCGTTTCGCCTTGAGCCCTGTGGCTGCCCGTCTGGCCAGCGTTTTCGTTCTCACCACGGCCATGGGGTCTGCCCATGCGGCATTCGAATTGATCGGCATTGGTTCGCTGGGCGGCACCAGCGACCTCTCGGGCCTGACCGGCACGCTGGAGAACGGCAACGCCGCCAACATCCTCGGTGGGATGGGCTCGGGCCTGGCCTGGGCTGGCGACAACACCTTCCTGGCCTTGCCTGATCGCGGCCCCAACGCCGCGGCCTACACCGGCGGCGCGGCGGTGGACAACACCACCTCCTACATCGCCCGCTTCAACACCATCAGCATGAACGTCACGGCCACGCCGTCGGCGGTCCCTGCTGGCACGCTGCCTTACACGGTCACCCCGACGCTGCAGAGCACCACCTTGTTGTGGAGCAGCACGCCCTTGAACTACGGCAGCACCGCGGGCCTGGCCAGCGGCGTGCCCGGCATCAATGCCGACGGCAAGTACTACTTCACCGGCCGCTCCGACGGTTTTGTGGCCGGTACCTCGGGCAACCCCAACAATGCGCGCCTGGACCCGGAATCCATCCGTGTCTCCAAGGATGGCAAGAGCGTGTTCGTGTCCGATGAATACGGCCCCTACGTCTACCAGTTCGACCGCAGCACCGGTGAGCGCATCCGCTCGTTCACGCTGCCCACCAACCTGGCGGTGACCAACCAGAGCGCCATCGGCGCCAACGAGATCAGCGGCAACACCGTGGGCCGCGTGGCCAACAAGGGCATGGAAGGCCTGGCCATCAGCCCGGACGGCACCAAGCTCTACGGCATCATGCAAAGCTCCCTGCTGCAAGACGGTGGCGACACCTCGGCCGGCAAGACCAACCGCATCGTCGAAATCGACATCGCCACCGGCAACACCAAGGAATACGCCGTCAGCAACCAGATCGGCACCAAGGGCTACAACAACAGCGAGCTCGTGGCCATCAACGACCACACGCTGGCCTTCCTGCCGCGTGACGGCAAGGGCCTGGGCGATGGCACCAGCGCCGTCATCAAGCAGATGTGGTCCATCGACCTCAATGGTGCAGCCGATGTCACCGCGCTGAGTGGCGATGCCGCCTTGCAGGGGCAACTGCTGGCCAAGACCCAGTTGGTGGATTTCGTCGCCTTGCTCAAGGCCGCCGGTTTTGCCGACACGCAGATCCCCTCCAAGCTGGAAGGCCTGTCCTTCGGGGCCGACCTGGTCGAGGGTGGCACGACCTACCACACCCTGCTGCTGGCCAATGACAACGACTTCGTGCCCGGCGTGGCCGGTGACAACAAGTTCTTCATGTTCCGCTTCACCGATGCCGACCTGCTGGCCAAGGGCGTGAGCGGTGGCCTGCAGATGCAGAGCATCAATGCCGTGCCCGAGCCCGAGAGCTATGCCCTGGCCTTGATGGGCCTGGGCCTGATCGGCCTGGTGCGTCGCCGCCGCGCCTGATCGGTCCTGGCCCGCGTGCGTGCCGAGGCCACGCACGCAACAGGGCGCTCACAACCCCCGCACAATGCACCCATGGAAGATGCATTGATGGCGGGGGTTTCCGCTTTGCTGCACTGGCTGGCCATCCCCGAGGTCGGGCTGGGTGCGATTTTCGTGATTGCCTTCGTGTCGGCCACGCTGCTGCCGATGGGCTCGGAGCCGGCGGTCTTTGGCCTGGTCAAGCTGCAGCCGGAGTTGTTCTGGCCGGCCATCCTCGTGGCCACGGTGGGCAACACCCTCGGTGGCGGGCTGACCTGGTGGATGGGGCTGGCTGCCCGGCAGGCGGCTGACCGCGTCCGGCATGAGCGAGGGCATGGGCCCGAGCTGCAACCCGGGCACGATACTCCGGCGGATCACCGCGCCCTGCGGTGGTTGCAACGTTATGGGGCGCCCGCCTGCCTCTTGTCCTGGCTACCTGTGGTGGGCGACCCGCTGTGTGCCGTGGCCGGCTGGTTGCGCCTGCCGTTCTGGCCCTGCCTGCTCTACATGGGTGTCGGCAAATTCCTGCGCTACCTGAGCATGACCGCCGTCCTCATCCATGTGATCTGATTTCACCTCATGGGATGAGGCGTGGTCACATGAACATGGGATTGCATCTTGTAACCACTTCCCGGGCGAATATGCCAACTTTGACATGTTCGGACACTAGACTTGATGGAACTGCACACGACAGGCATGACGCCCACACAACAAGTGCAGCTTCAACGCTGTCTACACAGAATCACGTCCAGGGAGGACTAATGCAGCGAGACAGGCCCCAACGGTCGCCGTTGGGGCCTGTTTTTTTATGTGCGTTTTGATGCGCGTTTATTTGCGCACTTCGATCGCGGTGATGGTGAACTGGCCGCCCACCTTGTCCGCAGAAAACCGGACCTTGTCATGCACCTGCAAGGTCTTGAGCCAGTTGGGGTCAGCCACCCGGAAGGCCATCTGCATGGCGGGGATGTCCAGGTTCTTGATCTCGCCGTGCTTGAGGGTGATCTTGCCGGCTTCCTGGTCGATGCGCATGACTTCGCCATCAACAGGCTGGGCCGCGGCAGCCACGGCCACACCAAGTCCCAGCATCAGGCCGGCAAGTTGGCGAGCAAGTGGGCGGGCAAAGTTCAGTTTCACGTCGTGCTCCTAAAAAAGGGCAGGGCCCTTGTGATCTTCAACGGGGCAGGCCGCCTGGGCGTTGACCCGGCGAGGGCCCCCTCATCTGGTGGGTTTTCAAATGCTGACATGACAAGCGACGGGCTTGTTCACCGTCCGTGCGGCAAGCCCTATTTGAACAGGGCCTTCCCGTGTCTGGCGAGGCCCAATCGTTTTTCCGCACCCTGACGCCCGTGGCCCTGGCCGCCGGTGGCACCCAATTGACACCTGAGACCCCACGGCTGCGCTGACCTTCACCGCCGCCGCTCCCGCGCCCGCACCGATGCCTGAGCCCACCACCTGGGCCATGCTGATGGTCGGCTTGACCGGGCTGCCAGCCACACGTGGGGCTTCGGCCATGCGTGTGGCTTTTTTCTTGTGCCTGCCGATGGCTCTTAAAATGCACGTCCCGTCCATCGCTCCGAGTTGTCCATGACCGCCTCCACCCACCTGCCGCAATCCGACTCCGTTGCCAGCATCGCCCCGCGTGACAAGGCCGAGATCCTGGCCCAGGCGCTGCCCTACATCCGCAAGTTCCACGGCAAGACCATCGTCATCAAGTACGGCGGCAACGCCATGACCGACCCGGAGCTGCAGGCCGACTTCGCCGAAGACGTGGTGCTGCTCAAGCTGGTGGGCCTCAACCCGGTGGTGGTGCACGGCGGTGGCCCGCAGATCGATGCGGCGCTCAACAAGATCGGCAAGAAGGGGCAGTTCATCCAGGGCATGCGTGTCACCGACGAAGAAACCATGGAAGTGGTCGAGTGGGTGCTGGCCGGTGAAGTGCAGCAAGACATCGTCGGCCTGATCAACGCCGCAGGTGGCAAGGCCGTGGGCCTGACGGGCCGTGACGGCGGCATGATCCGCGCGCGCAAGCTCAAGCTGATCGATCTGGAAGACCCGACCAAGGAGCACGATGTGGGTTCGGTCGGCGAGATCGAGGCCATCGACCCCAGCGTGGTCAAGGCCCTGCAGGATGACCAGTTCATCCCCGTCATCAGCCCCATCGGCTTTGGCGAGCACAACGAGAGCTACAACATCAACGCCGACCTGGTGGCGTCCAAGCTGGCCGAGATCCTCAAGGCTGAAAAGCTCATGCTGCTCACCAACATCAAGGGTGTGCTGGACAAACAAGGCAACTTGCTGACGGACCTGACCGCGCGCCGCATCGACGAGCTGGTCGCCGACGGCACCATCAGCGGCGGCATGCTGCCCAAGATCGCCGGTGCCCTGGATGCTGCCAAGAGCGGCGTCAACGCGGTGCACATCGTGGACGGCCGCGTGCCGCACGCCATGCTGCTGGAGATCCTGACGGAGTCGGCTTACGGCACCATGATCCGTAGTCATTGAGACTGATGCCCCCCAGCTTGTCGCTTCGCGCCTTCGCAGCCCCCCGAGGGGGAGGCGCCGGCCTTGGGGCGGCCCGGCGGCCGGCCTGCCCGCAATAAGGAACGCTGCGCCCCATGCATCCGGATTCGCCCATCTGGTTATTTGATCTGGACAACACCCTGCACGACGCCAGCCGTGCGGTGTTCTGGCGGCTCAATGGTTCGATGACCGATTACATCGAACAGCAACTGGGCCTGCCGCGTGATGAGGCCGATCGCCTGCGCATCCATTACTGGCGGCGTTATGGCGCCACCTTGCTGGGCCTGGAGCGCCACCATGGCATCCGGGCTGCGCACTTTCTGGCGCAAACGCATGTGCTGCCGGGGCTGGAGGCGCAGCTGCACATGCCGCCCGCCGACCGCGCCGCGCTGCGCCGCCTGCCTGGCCGCAAGTTCCTGCTGACCAACGCGCCTGCCGAGTACGCCAAGCGCGTGCTGACCGCGCTGGACCTGGCCTCGTGCTTTGAAGGTGTGATCGCCATCGAAGGCATGCGTGTCTTTGGCGACCTTCGCCCCAAGCCGGATGCCCGCATGCTGCGCGTGGTGCTGGCGCGCTACAAGCTGCCGGCCTCACGCTGCATCCTGGTCGAAGACACCGTGGCCAACCTCAAGAGCGCCCGCCGCGTGGGGCTGCAAACCGTGTGGATGCAGCACTACCTGCGCCACAACCCGCACGGGCCCGAAGTGGGCATTCACCTGCACGGCCGCCCGCCTGCTGTCTGTGTCAGAATCAAAAAGCTCAGGGCACTGCACGCTTGGAGACGACATGGCACCACAGGGGCTTGATGACCCAGACAAGGACGCACCAGATGGTGCGCCTGCGGCCCCCGCGCGCAAGCGCCCCAAGCCGGGGGAGCGGCGCGTGCAGATCCTGCAAGCCCTGGCCACCATGCTGGAGCAACCCGACGCCGACCGCATCACCACGGCCGCCCTGGCCGCGCGCCTGTCGGTGAGCGAGGCCGCCTTGTACCGCCACTTCGCGAGCAAGGCGCAGATGTTCGAGGCGCTGATCGAGTTCATCGAGCAGTCCATCTTCACGCTGGCCAACCAGATCGCCGAGCGCGAGGCCGACCCGACCGTGCAGATCCAGCGCATCCTGTCCATGGTGCTGCAGTTCGCCGAGAAGAACCCGGGCATGACGCGCGTGATCGTGGGCGATGTGCTGGTGTTCGAGCACGAGCGCCTGTCCGCGCGCATGAACCAGTTCCTTGACCGGCTGGAGTCCCTGCTGCGGCAAAGCTACAAGGCCCTGGCCGAGGCACGTGGCTCGATGTCGCCCACGGTGGACGCCCAGGTGGGCGCCTCGCTGGCCGTCAGCTTTGTGCTCGGGCGCCTGCAGCGCTTTGCACGCACCGGCTTCAAGCGTTCACCCACCGAACACCTGGCCAGCACGCTGCAGCACCTGTTCATGGCCTGATGTCCGCAAGGGGCTGATGCCCATCGGATCATGTGCAGGCCATCGCGGTGTCATGCCGCTTTGTTCAGATGCGCTCCAAGCCTTTCAATCTGGAGCGTGTCATGTTGTCCTTCAAACCCGCCTTGCTGGCCACCGTCCTGGCCGCATCGTCCCTGGCCGCTCAGGCCACGGCCGTCAACCTGGCTGCCAATGCGCAATGGCAGGCCTTTGGTGTCGACAGCTTCTCGTCGCTTTCTTCGGGCACCGAGTGGATCGACAACAACGACAGCAGTGCAGTCGGCTTCGGCACGCCGCTGTCGTTCACCTTCACCATTGTTGACGGCTTCGTGGGCCAGTTGACGGTGGTGGATGCCAGCCTGGCCGGCGACACCTTCAAGGTGTTCAGCAACGGCCAGCTGCTGGGCAGCACCAGCAGCGTGCCCGTGCAGGTGTACGGCAGCGCGCCTGATGTGGGTTATGACTATGACGCGGCCTTGCAGAACAGCGCTTTCAGCCGTGGTGTGTTCACCTTGGGTGCAGGCAGCTACAGCATCACCGGTGCGCTGGCCCAGTCCTTGATGATCGACGACGGCATGGGCGGCCTCAGCCCGCTCAATGCCACAGCCGGTGCCGTCAAGCTCAGCGTGAGCGCCGTGCCCGAGCCTTCTTCGCTGGCCCTCGTGTTCGCCGCCCTGGGCGTGACCTGGCTGGTGTCGCGTCGCACTGAAACGCGCTGATTCGTTTGCGCAAGCTCATTGAGCGGCCCATCTTGCGCTGCCCACCCCCCATCGAGGAGACCCCACATGATCATTCGCACCCTGTGCCTCAGCCTGGCGCTGGCTTTTTCTGGTGGCGCCTTTGCCCAGACCGCCTCGCCCAAGTCGGCCTTCACCGTCAAGATCATTGGCTTCAATGATTACCACGGCAACCTGGAGTCACCTGGCACTTTTGGTGTCAACACCCTGGTGCCCGCGGCCAGCCGCCCTGCAGTGGGTGGCGCCGAGTACATGGCCGCCTACGTGGCCCGCATGAAGGCAGCCAACCCGCTGAACGTGGTGGTGGGTGCAGGTGACTACATTGGCGCCTCGCCCTTGATCTCTGCGCTGTTCTTCGATGAGCCCGCCGTCGAAACGCTCAACAAGATCGGCGTGGAGTTCAACGCCGTGGGCAACCACGAGTTCGACAAGGGCAAGGACGAGCTCAAGCGCCTGCAGAACGGTGGTTGCAAGTTCACCGCGGGCGTGCAGGATCCCAATAGCTGCAAGGGCTTTGGCTCGGCTGCGCCGGGCAGCTTTGATGGCGCCAGGTACAAGTGGCTGTCTGCCAATGTGATCGACACCGCCACCGGCAAGACCTTGTTGCCCGCCTACGGCATCAAGACCTTCAATGGCGTGAAGGTGGCCTTCATCGGCATGACGCTCAAGGGCACGCCCGGCATCGTGACGCCCACCGGCGTGGCCGGCCTGAGCTTCCAGGACGAGGCCGACACGGTCAATGCCCTGGTGCCTCGCCTGCGTGCCCAAGGCATCGAATCCATCGTGGTGCTGGTGCACCAGGGCGGCTTCCAGAACGTGGTGACCGGCACGACCAACCAGCCCACCACCAGCGACATCAACGGTTGCACGGGTGACCTGCTCAACACCAACGGTACCGACTCCGACATCCGCGCCATCGTCAAGCGCCTGGACAACGCCGTGGACCTGGTCATCAGCGGCCACACGCATGCGGCCTACAACTGCTCGGCCAACACCATCGACGTGCGTGGCACCACGCTGGCCAACGCCGTGACCACGCCGCGCCCCACAGGCATGCCCAACAAGATTGGTCGCCTGATCCCGGTGACCAGCTCCAGTGCCTTTGGCCGTGTGCTGACCGAGGTGGACGTGAGCATTGACCCCGGCACGCGCGACATCGTGGCCGTGAGCCCGCACAACGTGCTGGTGGACCGCACCGATGCGGCCATCAACGCGGCCATCATCGCCAACCCCGAGGTCAAGAACGTGGTCGCGGCCTACAAGGCGGCCGTGTCCCCGTTGGCCAACTCCGTCATCGCCAGCATCACGGCGCCGATGACCAACGCGGCCAACACCGCCGGTGAAATGGAAGCGGGCGACCTGATCGCCGATGCCCAACTGGCGGCCACACAGCCCGCCTCGCTGGGCGGGGCCGTGATGGCCTTCATGAACGCGGGCGGCGTGCGCAACCCGGGCTTTGTCAACACAGCGGGTGTGTATCCCTATGACCTGACCTATGGCGATGCGTTCACCACCCAGCCTTTCGGCAACAGCCTGGTGACGATGACGCTGACGGCACAACAACTCAAGGATGTGCTGGAGCAGCAGTTCGCCAACTGCAATGGCCAGGGCTCGGCCAACCGCATCATGCAGATCTCCAACGGCCTGAAGTACACCTGGGACTCGGCTGGCACCTGTGGCACCCGCATCGTGGACGTGACCTACACGCCCACCGACGTGACGGTGGCCCCGCCGGTGGTCACCGGCCCGACCGAGTTCATCGTGCAGGGCGGCGTGGTGCAGAACCCGGCCAAGACCTACCGCGTGACGGTCAACAACTTCATGGCCACGGGCGGTGACGGCTTTGGCGTGCTGGTGGGCGGCACGAACCAGTTGGGCGGCGCGCAGGACATCGATGCCCTGACTGCTTATCTGGCCAATTACAAGGCCCCGAGTGCGGCCTACAACCCGGCCAGCGCGGTGCTGGGCAAGCCCCGGATCACGCGCCAGTGATGCGTGTGCGTGGGTGCCTTCGCTGGTGGGTTCGTGGATGTGCCTGGGCTGCGCGGCAGGCCTTGGCGCCGGGCCTGCTGGCAGCCGCAGGCGCCTGGTGCGCGCCGGCGATGAGTCAGGCAGTGAGCCAGGCAGCAAGCCAGGTGACGGGGCCGACGGTGAATCAGGCGCTCGTGCCCACCGAGTCTCGGCATGAACACGAGCACGAACATGCGCGCGGCCACGGGCCTGACCACCGCCACGAACCTGGGCACGATCACGATGCCGGCAGCACGCCGCAGGCCCTGGCCGAGCGTCAGCGCCTGCTGGAAGAGGGCGAAAGCCGCTTGCGTGCCGGTGATGCCGAAGGGGCGCGTCAGGCCTTCGAGCAGGCGGCCTTGCAAGCCCATGAGGCCCACATCGAGCTGGGCATCTTGCGTGCGCAGATGCAGGCAGGCAACTACCGCCAGGCCCTGGCGTTTGCCGCGCACACCGCCGGGGTCCACCTCGATGAAGTGCAGGGCCGGGTGTTCTACGCCTGGCTGCTGAACCTGGGCGGGCAGGAGGCCATTGCCGCGCAAACGCTGGCACAGGCCGAGGCCACGGCGCCCGGGCACCCCATGGTCCAGGCGGTGCGCCGTGGTGTCCAGTCCGGCAGGTATGCGGCTGAGGGTGTGCTGCTGTCCACGCCTGCCAGGCTGGCACCGTTTGCCAGCGGGGCGGTGGTGGCACGGGGCGCGCGTGTGGTGTCGTCGGCGCTCTTGCTGGCCGACGGGCGCCATGCGCTGGCGCCGCAGTCCGTGTTGCCGGCTTCCGGCTCGATCTGGCTGCGTAATGGCCTGGGCCAGACCGTGGCCGCCGAGCCTGATCCACAAGATGCGACGCCAGGCCTGGGCCTGGTGTTGTTGAAGCTGGCCGAGCCGTTGCCCACGCCAGGTGCGATGGTGGTGCCGCTGCGTGATGCCTTTGCCGGCTCGCCGGCCTACGCGCTTGACTACACGCCCGATGCAGCTGGTGAGGCCGCCTGGCCCGTGATGCGCCTGGGTTTTCTGGGGGCGCCTATCGCTGTTGCTTCAGCTGGGCCTGCGGGCTCAGCGGGTTTGGTGGGCTCGGTGATGAGCCTGCGCCGCCTGGGCGTGGCCTTGCCAGGGCATGGGCCGCGTGGTGGCCCGGTGTATGACCAGGGTGGCCGCTTGGTTGGCTTGGCGCTGGGCGGCGAGGCTGCGGACAGCCTGATCCCGGCCGGTGCCTTGCGTGGCCGTTTTGGCGAACGCTTTGGCCAGCAGGACAGCACGCCGCGCCCCGTGCCGCTGGCGCCGGATGAGTTGTACGAGCAAGCCATGAAAACCAGCCTGCAGGTGCTGGTGGGTGCACCTTGAGCGCGCACCAGATGGACGGGCCAAGCTCGGAAGTGGGCCGCGCGCAAGTGGTCAGCGTGCATCGAGCACGAAGGCTAAACTAGGGCACATGGCTCAACCTGCTCTCGACTCTTTGCTGATCCGCGCCGAACGGCTCGTCGCGCAACTGGAATCTTTGCTGCCGCATCATCTGAGCGAACCCGATTGGGGCGCATCGGTGGCCTGGCGTTATCGCCGGCGCGGTGGTGCTTCGGCCTGGGGCGGCGCCGCGCTGGAGCCCGTGCGCCATGTGGCCGTCATCCGCTATGAAGACCTGCAGGAGGTCGACACGCAAAAGGGCCGCTTTGCCCGCAACCTGGCGCAGTTCGTGGCGGGCAAGCCAGCCAACAACGTGCTGCTGTCCGGTGCGCGCGGCACAGGCAAGTCCTCGCTGGTCAAAGCGGGCTTGCAGGCCCACGCGGCGCAAGGCCTGCGCCTGATCGAGGTCGACAAGGCCGACATGATCGACCTGCCTGACCTCATCGACCTGGTCAGCGGCCGGCCCGAGCGCTTCGTGATCTTCTGTGATGACCTCAGCTTCGATGAGGGCGAACCCGGCTACAAGGCGCTCAAGTCCATCCTGGACGGCACCGTGTCGGCCAGTGGTGACAACGTGATGGTCATCGCCACCTCCAACCGTCGCCACCTGCTGCCCGAATACCATTCGGACAACAAGACCTACAAGCACACCGCCGATGGCGAGCTGCACCCGGGTGAAGTGGTGGAAGAAAAGATCTCCTTGTCCGAGCGCTTCGGCTTGTGGATCAGCTTCTACCCCTTCACGCAGGAGGAGTATCTGGCCATCGTGGCGCAGTGGCTGGCGCACTTTGGCTTGCCTGACACGGCCATGGAAACCGCACGCCCCGAGGCCCTGGTCTGGGCCATCGAGCGGGGCTCACGTTCGGGACGTGTGGCCTATCAATTCGCGCGTGACTTTGCGGGCCGTGACCATGTCTGAGCGCAAGAGCTACCACGTGATGGACGCCACCGATCGCACGCCGGTGGAAGTGGCTGTGGGTGTGTTGATCGAGCGTGATGCGCAGGGCCGGGAAGGGCGCTTCCTGCTCACCTCGCGCCCCGAGGGCAAGGTGTACGCAGGCTACTGGGAGTTCCCGGGTGGCAAGCTCGAAGCCGGTGAAACGGTCGAGCAGGCCTTGCGCCGCGAGTTGCATGAAGAGATCGGCATCACCATTGGTGAAGCCCACCCCTGGCAGGTCGAGGTGATGGACTACCCCCACGCACGGGTGCGCCTGCACTTCTGCAAGGTCTACCAATGGCAGGGTGAGTTCGAGATGCGTGAAGGCCAGCACATGGCCTGGCAGAGCCTGCCTGTCGAGGCGGTGCCGGTGTTACCGGGCACCATCCCCGTGTTGCAGTGGCTGGCTGCGGAGCGAGGCCATCAAGGCCTGACCCATCAAGAGGCCCAGGCCGACTGAGTGCAGCCCGGGGCGCTGTCTCGCGCTTATTGCGAGGCCGCGCTGGCAGGTGCGGAGGCGGGTGCCGCATCGTGCGGGGTTTCATGTGCAGGCTCGGTGGTCTCGATGCCATGCTTCTCGCCGCCCATGTCCACATTGGCGCCTCCCTTCATCAGCAGGAACACCGCGAGTGCGGCGAAGATGATGAAACCCACGAGCAATTTCCACATGCTTGATCTCCAGTTCAATGGTTGAGCGGGCGCATTGTGTGCGCCTTCCCGCGGTCTCAGGACCAGGGGGATGACCCTGCCTGCCGCATGCGTGAATCTATAACAGATCGCATGCGTTATCCTGCGGCGCAGGCCGGTTGCGTGTATTGACCGTCCTCACACAGACCCCATTCAGACCGAGAAGAGACAAGCATGAGTGACTACAACACCTTGAACTACGCCGTCGGTGACGATGGCGTGCTGCTGCTGACCCTCAACCGCCCCGAGCAACTCAACTCGTTCACGGTCGAGATGGCCAATGAACTGGTGGACGCGTTCACCAAGGCCAGCGATGACGACCGTGTGCGTGCCATTGTGGTGACCGGTGCCGGCAAGGCCTTCTGCGCCGGCATGGACCTGAGCGTGCCGGGCAATGTGTTTGGCCTGGACGAGACCCAGCAACCCAGCATGCAGGACATGCGCGAGCGCCTGGACGACCCCGCCATCTTCAACGGTGTGCGCGACACCGGTGGTCGCGTGGTGCTGTCCATCTTCAATTGCAAGAAGCCGGTCATCGGCGCGATCAACGGCGCAGCGGTGGGCATCGGCGCCACCATGACCCTGCCCATGGACATCCGCATCGCATCCGAGAAAGCGCGCATCGGCTTTGTGTTCGGTCGCATCGGCATCGTGCCCGAGGCCTGCTCCAGCTGGTTCCTGCCGCGCATCGTGGGCATCTCGCAGGCCCTGGAGTGGACCTACATGGCCGACATCTTCGATGGCCACGAAGCGCAACGTGGTGGCCTGGTCAAGGCCGTGGTGCCGCCTGAGCAGCTGCTGGACGAGGCCATGAAGATCGCACGCCGCATTGCCACCGAGCGCTCGGCCGTGGGCATCGCCTTGACGCGCCAGATGATGTACCGCAACTCGGCCCAGCCGCACCCGCTGGCCGCGCACCAGGTGGACTCGCTGGCCATGTTCTACACCAGCATCGGTGATGGCAAGGAGGGCGTGCAGGCCTTCCTGGACAAGCGTCCGGCGCAGTTCACCAGCAAGACGTCCGAGATGCCGCCGTTCTACCCTTGGTGGGAATGAGTGACTGAGTGAATGCGGGCCTTTTGCGCACAAACGTAAAAGGCCCAAGTAAACGCAAGCACGAGCAAGCAGGCGCAAAAAAGCCCGGTCAGACCGGGCTTTGCTTCTGGTCAGCACCATCTGCCTCGTCAGGCTCGATGGTGCATCCCCACTGAATCAGGACAGTTGGTCGCTGATCAGCTTGGTCAGTTCGAACATCGTGACCTGGGGCTTCTTGAAGATGACCTTCAGCTTGTCATCTGCATTGATGTTGCGCTTGTTGGCGGCATCTTGCAGATTGTGCTTCTTGATGTACTCCCACACCTTCTTGGTGACTTCCGTGCGTGGCAGCGGCGCGGCGCCGATGACGGCGGCCAGTGCAGCGCTCGGGGTCAGAGGTTTCAGGAAAGCAGCATTGGGCGCGCGCTTGACGGCGGCCTTCTTGGCAGCAGGTGCTGCAGCTTTCTTGGCGGGAGCGGCCTTTTTGGCCGGGGCTTTCTTCGCAGTTGCCATGTGAATTCACTCCATCGAAGGTCAGATCTGATGCGGCTTTGGGCGCTTGCTCATTACGCAGGCGTTCCTCAAAAGCTGTGCGTTGCGATGGTAATGCCCTTTACCAGGGAAAAACAGCCCGCCCCCACCTTTGTGGCCCTCGAACATCAAGATTTTTTGCGTTGAAACAGGGCTTGTACCGTCTTGGGGCATGTTTGGGCCTGTTGGTGCACACCGCCAGGGCCTGATTGGGCGGTGTCGCCGTTCTTCCGAAACCTGTCGTGAATGTTCTCTGCAGGCTTGGCCCAATTGGTGTTCAATCTGGGCTTTCGCTGATTCTCCGGAGTAATTGATGACGCCTCAGGCTGTGCTGGCTCAACCGTTCACCCTGCCCAATGGGCAAGTGATCAAGAACCGTTTGTTCAAGTCTGCGATGAGCGAGGCCTTGAGCGACCGCACTTGTGTGGCCACGCCGGAACTGGCCCGCTTGTATGGCGCCTGGGCGGACGGCGGCATCGGCTTGTGCGTCACCGGCAACGTGATGATCGACAAGCGCGCCCTGGGTGAGCCCGGCAATGTGGTCATCGAAGACGACTCGCATCTGCCGGCACTCAAGGCCTGGGCACAAGCAGCCACACGCAACGGCACGCAATGCTGGGTGCAACTCAATCACCCGGGCAAGCAATCGCCCAAAGGCCTGAACAAGGAAACCGTGTCGCCCTCGGCCGTGCCCTTCAGGCCCGAGATGAAGATGATGTTCGCCACGCCACGTGAACTCACGGAAGCCGAGATCCACGGCCTGATCCAGCGTTTTGCCAATGCCGCCGCCATCGTCAAGAAGGCGGGCTTCACGGGTGTGCAGATCCACGGTGCGCACGGCTACCTGGTCAGCCAGTTCCTGTCACCACACCACAACCGCCGCAACGATGCATGGGGTGGCACACCCGAGAAGCGCCGCCGCTTTGTGCTGGAGGTCTACCGCGCCATGCGTGAACAGGTGGGGCCGGACTTCGCCATCGGCATCAAGCTGAACTCGGCGGATTTCCAGCGTGGTGGCTTCACTGAAGAAGAGTCGCTGGACACCATCCGCGCCCTGGCCGATGCCGGCATCGACCTGGTCGAGATCTCGGGTGGCACGTATGAAGCACCCGCCATGACCGGTGTGAAGGCCAGCAAGGAGCCCGTCAAGGAAAGCACGCGTCAGCGTGAAGCCTATTTCCTGGCCTTCGCTGAAAAGGCCCGCAAGGCCGTGAAGACGCCGCTGGTGGTCACGGGCGGCTTCCGTTCGGTGCGCGGCATGGCGGACGCCATCTCCTCGGGCGCGGTGGATTTTGTGGGCCTGGCGCGTGCGCTGGCCATCGAGCCCGATGTGCCCAAGCGCCTGTTGGCCGGGCAGGAGCCGCGCGAGCAGGTGCGCCCGCTCAAGACCGGCATCTCCTTCGTCGACAAGACCGGCTTGATGGAGGTGTCCTGGTACACCGGCCAGCTCAAGCGCATCGGCCGGGGTCAGGCGCCCAAGCCGCGTGAATCGGCCCTGTGGGTCTTCGTCAAGATCATGGCCCAGCAGGCGGGCCTGGGGCGCAAGAAGGCGCCCAAGCGGTTGCGCGCGACCTGAGCCTTGGCCGCGATCGAGCTCGCGGTACCCCGTTTGATTTGAGCGTCAACCGCCCCTGTTCGCGGGGGTAGTTGACTGGCTTGCTGCGCCAGATCAAGGCAGGCGAATCAATAAACATGATAATGCGAACCATTGTCATTTAGATTCGCTTGAGCATGACCCCCGCCTTGTACCCGCCCTCGCTGAGGGCAAGCTGGCGCCTGATCCTGGCGGCCGGCGCCAGCCTGATCCTGAGTGCCTGTGGTGGTGGCGGCGGTGGTGCGCCCTCGGGCAGTTCGTCGTCGACATCGCAGTCGGTGGGTTTGACGGCCACGGCGGCGCTGGGCGAGAAAATCTTCAAGGATCCCAGCCTGTCGCTCAACGGCAACCAGTCCTGCGCCAGTTGTCATGTGGCCGATCGCGGGCACGCCGGGCCGTTTTCGGCCGACCCTGCCCATGCCACTGAAACCGGGTCTGACGGGGTTTCGCTGGGCGGGCGTGTGGCGCCGTCCATCCGCTATCTTGTTTTCAACAACGTGCCTTTCGGTATTGACTCGGAGGGCACGGCCGCGGGTGGCTTCTTCTGGGATGGGCGTGCGGCGACGCTGGCCGAGCAGGGCAAAGGCCCCTTCCTGAACCCCAAGGAAATGGCCAATGCCGATGTGGCCACGGTCATTGCCAAGCTGGCTGCCGCGACGTACGCCAACGAGTTCAAGGCTTTGTACGGGCAGGCTGTCTTCAATGATCCTCAAGCCGCTTTCGAAAAGGTCGCACTGGCCTTGCAGGCCTATCAAAAAGAGTCACCCGAGTTCACGCCGTTCAGCAGCAAGTACGACGCTTTCCTGCGTGGACAGGCCAGCCTGAGCGCCAGCGAATTGCGGGGGCTGGCCCTATTCAACACAAGAGACAGCGAAACGGACCCGAGCAAGAACAAGGGCAATTGCGTAGCCTGCCACCCCAGTGCCATTGGCAAGGACGGCAGCTTCCCCTTGTTCACCGATTTCTCCTACGACGCGCTGGGCGTGCCCCGGAACTGGAAGGTGGCCACCAACCCTGCTCAGTTCGATCTGGGGTTGTGCGACAACGGCACGGACACCATCAATGCCTTGAACGCATCAACCAAAGCCGCGTTGTGCGGCAAGTTCAAGGTGCCTTCGCTGCGCAATGTCGGCTTGCGCAAGGCCTTCTTTCACAACGGGCGCTTCACATCCTTGACCGATGTGGTGACCTTCTACGTGCAGCGCGATATCAACCCGGATCAGTTCTACCTGGATGCCCACAACCAGCCTGACGTCAAGTTCAATGACTTGCCCCCGGCCTACCGCGGCAACGTCAATACCACGGAGGGGCCCTATAACCGCGGCCCTGGTGACAACCCGGCACTCAGCCCTGCAGAGATCGCCGACGTGGTCAGTTTCCTGTGCACGCTGACAGACGGCTGGGCCGGCTCGGACCTGGCCTGCCAGCGTTGATGGCGCTCACCGCGCCACGACTTGCGCTTCCATTCAAACCCATCGAGCTAAACGGAACTTTTGTCATGAACCAAGTGCATCGTCTTACCTTGCTGGCCGGCGCCTGCCTGAGCCTGTGTTCGGCTGCAGGCGCTGAGACCGCCGCCAGGCCATCCCACAAGGCCGCTATCAAGACGGCGGCAGCCGTGGCCGTGGCGCAGCCCTCTGCGCGCGAAGCCGAGTTGATGCAGCGCCTGGACAAGCTCGCTGCTGAAGTCGAGCAGCTGAAGTCGCAACTGGCCGAGGTCAAGCAACAGCAGGTTCAGCAAGCGGCTGCACCGCAGCCCGCAGCGCTTGCAGCGGCGCCGCTTGCCGCCACACCTGCAGCACCTGCTGCCGCGACCAACGGTGCGGTCAATGGCGCGATCAATGGCGCGATCAATGGTGTGGACAGCGTGGCGGGTGCGCCCACCGCCGAGCCTGCCACCGTGCTGACCGGTTATGGCGAGATCAACTACAACCGCTACAAGGACGCCTCGCGCAACCAGGCCGATGTGCGCCGTGCGGTGCTGGGCGTGCAGCATCGACTGGATGCCAAGACCAAAATCGTGACCGAACTGGAAGTCGAGCACGCGGTGAGTTCGGCCGACGACAAGGGTGAGGTGGAGATCGAACAGGCTTATGCCGAGCGCCAGCTCAATGACCGTTGGGCCTTGCGTGCAGGCCTGTTCCTGATGCCCTCGGGCTTGCTCAACGAGAACCACGAGCCCACGGCGTATTACGGTGTCGAGCGCAACTTTGTGGAAACCGCCATCATCCCCAGCACCTGGCGTGAAGGCGGCCTGCAACTGGTGGGCAACTTCGACAACGGCCTGACGCTGCAAGCCGGCTTGAGCACGAGCTTTGATGTGTCCAAGTGGCAAACAACCGGTGACGAGGCGCCTGAAACCGCCGAGTCCCCCCTGGGTTCGGTGCACCAGGAACTGTCGCAAGCCCATGCCAAGGATCCGGCCGTGTTCGTGGCCCTGAACTGGCGCGGTGTGCCTGGCCTGCAGCTGGGCGGTTCCTGGTTCTCGGGCAACGGTGGCCAGGGCCAGGCCGCGGCCGTGGGCAACAGCCTGCGCGTGACGCTTTGGGATCTGCATGCCCGCTACACCCTGGGCGCACTGGATCTGTCGTCCGTGTATGCACGCGGCACGATCTCGGGCACGGCGGCTTTCAACACGATCAACATCGGCAGCGGCCCGGACTGGTTCCCCATCCCCAAGAGCTTCGATGGCGCCTATGTGCAGGCGGCCTACAAGCTCTGGTCATGGGATGACCTGATCCTGTCACCCTTCGTGCGTGCCGAGCGCTTCAACACACGCAAGTCCTATGCTGACATCGGCCAGGGCCTGACGGCAGATGCCGCACCCACCGAGCGCGTCTACACCCTGGGTGCCAACCTGAACGTGGGCCAGGGCCTGGTCTTCAAGGCCGACATCCAGCGCTTCCAGCAGAACAAGGACAATAACCGTTTCGACCTGGGCCTGGGCTGGAGCTTCTGAACATGCGCTTCAAACTGATCGATGGGGCAAGTGCCTTGCCTGGTGTGGCTTTGGCGGCGGCTGCCTTGCCGGTGACGGCCTACGCCGTGGACTACATGACGCCCCAGCAGGCGCAGCAGGCCTTGTTCCCGCAAGCTGATCGGTTCGAGCTGCGCGAGGTCAAGTTGTCTGCCACGCAGATGCAGGACATGGCCACACGCCTGGGGGTGCCCGCACGCTCGGCCCAATGGAAGCTGCTGGAGGCCACGCAGGCCGGCAAGCGCCTGGGCTGGGCGGTGGTCGACAACGTGGTGGGCAAGTTCGAACTGATCACGTATGCGGTGGGCATCTCGGCTGACGGCGGCATCAAGCAGGTGGAGATCCTGTCCTACCGTGAAAGCCATGGTGGTGAAGTGCGCCTGCCGGCCTGGCGCCAGCAGTTTGTGGGCAAGACCGTGCAGTCGCCCATCAAGGTGGGCAACGACATCGCCAACATCAGCGGGGCCACCTTGTCGTGTACGCACCTGACCGAAGGCATCAAGCGCATCGCCGCGGTGATCGACCTGGCCCGAAGCAGTGGCCAGCTTGGAGCCGGTGCGTGAGCATGTTTGCCGTGCCCCCGCTTGACGGGCACGGCTGGTTGAGGCGCGCCCGGCCCATGCTGGGCACCTTGGTGGACATCGGCGTGCCGGCGGGCGCGGAGCAAGCCCTGCACGAGGCCTTCAGCGCCATCTGGCAGGTGCAGCAAACCATGTCGGTGTTCGAGCCGGGCAGTGACCTGTCACGCAGCCATGCGGCTGGCGTGGGCGAGCCGGTGCGCCTGCACCCCTGGACGGCCCAGGTGCTGCAACTGGCCCAGACCTTGTCTGCTCAGACCGACGGCCTGTTCGATGTGGCCCTGGGCTCTGGCGCCTGGCAGTTGCAGGAAGATGGCGAACACACCGACCTGCTGCGCCTGAGCCCGGCCACCCGCCTTGACTTGGGCGGCCTGGCCAAAGGCTGGGCCGTGGACCGCGCGGTGGAGGCTGCGCTTGATCAGGGCGCCGAGGCCGTGTGGGTCAATGCCGGTGGCGACCTGCGCGTGCAAGGCCTGACGTTGCCCGTCGTCTTGCGTGACGAGTTGACGGGCGGCGTGCGCCCCTGGGCCGAGCTGGCAGACGGCGCCATGGCCACCAGCGATTTCAGGGCCGGGGCGCGTTCGGCATTGAGCGGCACGGTGCAGGCTGGCCACCTCAGCGTGGTGGCGCCCCAATGCGCCTGGGCCGATGCGCTGACCAAGGTGCTGGCGCAACAGGCGCCACAACTGCATGGGGCACAAGGCCTGGCGCACGATTTGCTGCAACACTATCAGGCTCAAGTCTGGGTTCACGACACGTCCACAAGCTCGCCATGAAGCAACGCAACCGTCTCTCCCGCGCACAACGCCGCATGCTGTATGCCAGCACGGCGGCCCTGGTGTTGACCGGCTTGATGTGGCTGAGCGTGCACCAGCTGGCCTGGCCCGTGATGTCGCGTGCCAGCATGGAAGGCCTGCCCAGCCCTTGGGAGCCCTGGCTGATGAAGCTGCATGGTGCGGCCATGATGGTGATGCTGTTCATGGTCGGGCGCATCTCGTCCACCCATGTGATGCGGGGCCTGCGCCTGCACTGGCGCGTGCGTGATGGCATCGGCCTGCTGGTGGGGGGCGCCTTGCTGGCCTTGACCGGCTACAGCCTCTACTACCTGATCCCCGATGACTGGCGTGATGCGAATGGCTGGGTGCACGCCGCCATCGGCACCCTGTGGGCGGCGACGCTGCTGTGGCACCGCCGCCGCCCGCCGGGCCGTTGATCAACCCGCTGTCTTGCTGGGGCCGATGGCCGGTGCGGTCTTCACGCTCCAGATCATGGTGATGGCCAGGATGCCCATCACCACACCCAGCGAGGCCAGCACGGGGATCTTCACGATGTCGATCAGCATCATCTTGCTGCCGATGAACACCAGGATCACGGCCAGGCCATAACTCAGCAGGTGGAATTTGGCTGCCATCGCCGCCAGCAGGAAGTACATCGCACGCAGGCCCAGGATGGCAAAGATGTTGGACGTCAGCACGATGAACGGGTCGGCCGTGATGGCGTAGATCGCGGGGATCGAGTCCACCGCAAAGATCACGTCCGTGAAGCCGACCAGGGCCACGACCAGCAGCAGCGGGGTAGCAATGCGCACGCCGTTCTGCCTTGTCCACAAGCGTTCACCGTCAAAGTGCTTGCTCACGGGCAGGATGCGGCGCAGCAGCTTGAGCGCCGGGTTGTCTTCCAGGTTGGGCTCCTTGTCTGCAGCCCACCACATCTTGATGCCGGTGAGCAGCAGGAAGGCGCCAAACACATACAGCACCCAGTGGAACTGCGCGATCAGCCAGCCACCGACCAGGATCATCGCCGTGCGCAGCACGATGGCCCCGATGATGCCCATCATCAGCACGCGCTTCTGGTAGGCCGGCGGCACCGAGAAGTAGGTGAAGATCATCAGGAAGACAAAGATGTTGTCGACCGCCAGGGACTTTTCGATCAGGTAGCCGGTGAGGAACTCAAGTGCCTTGGTTTGGGCGATGACGTTGCCTTGCTCTTGCGCAAAGGCCCACCACAACAGGCCATTGAAGGCCAGGCTGAGCGCCACCCAGATGGCCGACCAGCGTATGGCCTCCGGCACGCTCACTTCATGGGCGCCTTGTTTGCGCAGGACGACAAAGTCCACGAACAAGGCGGCGAGTACGAACAAGACGAAAACGATCCAGAGCCAGAGTGGCGCCAGGGTTTGCATGGTGGTTCTCCAAAAGGAACATTCATGGCGAAGCCGACATGGCTTCGCACCTCAAGCGCCGAAAAATCTTGCTGGACAGACGGGCGTCTGCTGTGAACCCCGGAAGAGCCTGCATTGCACAGGCCTTCGTGTTGACGGGGTGACACCGCAACCCTGACGGGCTGCGCGCTACTCCTCTTTCGGACAGACGGATTCTAGCCGGGGTGGGCTTTGCCCCCGTGCGGTGTAAGGATTTGAGGCGAGCCTGCTGGCCGGGCGGCTTCAGCTGCCGCCGTTTTCCTCGCGCATGTCTTCGCGCTGCTGGCGCTGCCAGGTCTTGAGGCGCGACTCCATCACGCTCAACTCGACCACATCGGCCGCATTCGGCTGGCGGAAGCGCTTTTGTGCGCCCTGGATGCGGTCGATGGCACCGGGCAGGTCGCCCAGGGCGGCGGCGGCTTCGGCCTCGGCCCGCACGGCGCGCAGCGGCTCGCCCAGGCGTTGCCACAACTCGCCCAGCACGGCCCAGGCTGCGGCATCGTGCGGGTGCACGCTGACATGGGTCTGCAGCCGCGCGGCCGCATCGGCCCAGGCCGATTGCTGTGCGCGCCCTTCAGGCAGGGACAGCGCAATGTGCGCGGCCAGCAGCAACTCGGGACGTGCATCCGCATGCGCCGCGACGCGGTTGTCGGCCAGTTCGCGGTTGAGCGTGGCCGCGGCTTCAGTAGGTTGGTGCGCAATGAGCTGGTTGTCCACCACCGCCAGCGACAGCACACGTTCCGCCATGGCCTGCTGGCCCGTGGGCAAGCCCCGCGCCGACTGACGCGCCTGGTTGAGCAGGGCCAGGCCTCGTGTGGCGTCACCACTGCGCTGGGCGGCCAGGCCGGCGGTGTAGTAGGCGGCCACGGCCTGCAGCGGCGTGGCACCCTTCTTGATATCGGGGTTGGCCAGGTTTTGCAGCGACACGCTGCGGGTGTCCATCAGCACCTTGGCACGCGCCGCCATCAGCGTGTGCTGGGCCCAGATGGCCGAGTCATGCCCGGGGCTTTGCTCGGTGGCCACGCGCCAGCCGCCCGGGCCCAGGCGGGCATGCGCCTCGCCAATGCGCTCGGTGGTCAGTGGGTGGGTGCGCAGGTAGGGGTAGCTGCCGTCATCGTTCAGGCGCGAGGCCTGCTGCAGGTGCTCAAACATCTCGGCCATGCCGGCCTGATCAAAGCCTGCTTCGCCCAGCACGCCAAAGCCCACGCGGTCGGCTTCGCGTTCCATGTCGCGCGAGAAGTTCAACTGGCCTTGCACCGCCACGGCCTGGCCACCATAGATCATGGCCTGGGCGGCTTGCGGGTTGCGGCTGGCCGCCAGGATGCCCAGCACCATCGAGGCCAGGCTCACCCACGACTGTTTCGATTGCTGCCCGATCATGCGGGCGATGTGCCGCTGCGTCACGTGGGACAACTCGTGCGCCAGCACCGAGGCCAGCTCATCGGGCGTGCTGGTCATGGCCAGCAGGCCCAGGTGCACACCGATGTAGCCGCCAGGCAGCGCAAAGGCGTTCACCGTGCGGTCGCGCACCAGGAAGGGCTCCCAGGCGTGCGAGGCCTCCAGCTCGGGGCCGATCTCGCCGCGCTGCTTGGCGCCGGCGATCAGCCTTGCCCAGACCTGGCCGATGTACTCCAGCACCAGCGGGTCGTCCACCACATCCGGGTCGCGCAGGATGGAGCGCATGATGCGGTCACCCAGGCGGCGCTCGGCCATCGGCGACAGTTCTTGCGAGGCCGCATCACCCAGGGCCGGCAAGGGCGACGAGCTGCTGGGCGCGGGGGCGTCCTGCGCATGCACCGACAAGCCCAGGGGCCAGCCCAGCAGGATCAAGGCCGCAATGCGCCAGCGCGACAGCGTGGCACCGGAGGGTTGTCGAAGGGTCAAGGGCATGAACACAAACCGGGTGAACTGAGTGCGCAGTATGCTGCGAACCATGCGTGCTTGGACGGCGGAATCACCCACAGGTTCAGGCACTTGAATTTCTTTACCCGCCCTAGCTGGGGGCACATTGGCGATTTTCCATGAGCGAGCTCACCCATTTTGATCAACAGGGCCAGGCCCACATGGTGGACGTGTCCGACAAGGCCGCCACGACGCGCGTGGCCGTGGCTCAAGGGCGCATCGTCATGTTGCCCGCGACCTTGGCCTTGATCGCCGAAGGGCGTGCGGGCAAGGGCGATGTGCTGGGTGTGGCGCGCATCGCGGCCATCCAGGGCGCCAAGCGCACGGCGGACCTGATCCCCCTGTGCCACCCGCTGGCGCTGTCCAAGGTGGCCGTCGAGTTCGAGCTGGATGAGGCGGCGTCGGCCGTGATCTGCCGCGTGACGGTGCAGACCGTGGGCCCCACCGGGGTCGAGATGGAGGCCCTGACCGCCGTGCAGGTGGGCCTGCTCACCATCTACGACATGTGCAAGGCCGCTGACCGCGGCATGGTCATGACCGATGTTGGCTTGCTGGAGAAGGTGGGCGGCAAGTCCGGGCATTGGGTGCGCCAGCCTTGATCCCGGTCCGAGCTCAAGGCAACAGTTGCTTCCAGGTGTAGCTCTGCTGCGGCGGTTCGCACTGGAAGGGGGGCTCTTCACCCGGTTCCGGTTGGGTCTTGCACACGGACAGGAACTCGTCACCCAAGGGGTTGCGGAACTCCTTGAGGCGCTGCACCACATAGCGCCCCTTGTCCACCTGGCCATGCTCGGCCAGTGAGCGGGCATAGGCGGTCATCAGTCGGGCATCCAGCAGGTTGTGCAGCGTGCGCTTGAAGGCCTCGGGCGGCTTGCTGGGGTCTTCGTCTTCCAGGCTGGTCACGTCCGCGTAGTCGGCCTGGTAGCCCCACCAGGGCATCTTCTTGCCGAATTCGATGCGCTGGTCCAGCGGGCCGGCGCCGGCTCGGGGTGCGTAGATGTTGACGGCAGCCTGGTAGTCGGCTGCACACCAGACGGCCAGCAAGGCCATGATCACGCCGCCCGCCAGCATCGACGGGCTGGTGCGGCCAGAGGCGGCGGCTGCCGGCTCACTGCGGGTACCCGATTGCGCGGCCAGCCCGGCACCCCATGCAAACGCCGTGGGCAGCAGGAAGTAGCTGTACCAGAGTGGGTACTCCAGCAGGCTGTGCAGGGCCGCGATGGCGACGATCACCGCGCACGCGCCCACCGTCGAGCGCGTGGGTTGCCCCTGGGCATCGAACTCGTCACGCAGCAGGCCGCTGAACAAGGCCTTGAGGGCCAGCAGGCACAAGGCCAGCAGCAGCACCGTCAGGGGGATGCCGAACTCCACGGCCCATTGCAGGGGCAGGTTGTGGGTGTGGTCGAAGAAGGCGATCGGACGGGTCGGGAAGGGCGTCAGCGTCCAGGCCACATTGAACTCGCCATAACCCACGCCCAGCCAGGGGTTGGCCTTGATCATGTCCAGCACATTGGCCCAGATCTTGAAACGCGAGCTGGAGATGTCGCTCTTGTCATGCAGGCGCGCCTCGGCGGCGAACGTCACGTTCTTGTCTGCGTGCGCCAGGAGCCACATGCCGCCCCAGAACAGCAGGTAGATCAGCGGGGCGCCCACCAGGGTGATGCGCAGCAGGCGGGGCAGGCGCCGGTCGAGCACGCCCCACAGGGTCAGGAAGGCCATGCCGATCATGCCGGTGCGCGAGGCCGTCAGTACGATGCCCCAGATGAACAGGGTGATCAGGCCGGAGGCCACCCAGGCCGGCAGCCGCTGGCGTGCGCCCAGCCAGGCCGCGCCACAGCACGAGAACACCAGCAGGGTGCTGAAGTGATTGGGTTGGCGCAGGTTGCCCACCGCGCGGCCCGGCATGGTGGGCTCGGCAATCAACAGGCCATCGGCCCAGGCTGGGTGGAAGGCTTGCACCAGAGCCAGCACCATGCCGACGCAACCGGCTGCCGTCAGGGCGCCAAAAAAGGCCTCCAGGACGGCATCCTGGTCCTGGCTGCTGGCGCTGCGCCAGCCTGCCCAGAGCACCAGCAGGGCCGCCAGGCTCATGCCGCTGCCCATCATGCCCAGCCCGGCGGGCAGTTGCCCCCACACAAAAGCAGACCCCAGCGCCTCTGCGGCCAGGATGAGCAGCACGGCGCTCAGGCAGCGCAGGGCCATGCCGGCAGAGCCCTGTGCACCCGCCCGGGGCAGCCCGGCCAGCACGGCGACAAACAGCCCCCAGCCCAGCACGGCCAGGGCCTGGTTGTAGAACGTCACAGAGGGCGGCTCGTGGACCGCCAGCAGGGTCGGGGCCAGCACGGCCAGCAGGCCGAATGACCACCACAGCGGGCGATGGCGAACAGCGGAATCTTCAGAGGCGGGCGTGATCATGGCCGCTATTGTCGCGGCAGATCGGGCTGACGCCGGCGAGGCGCTCATCCCAAGCTCGCCACAGATGGCCACAGGTCGCCACAATAGGCCCGCCGCAACAAGGTTGAACAAAAGCGTCGACACTGTCGGGCCGCGTCACCATCTGCCCTCCATCCTGACATCGCCATGAGCTCCAGCGCTTCGACGGCCACCTCCGTGCCCTCCACCCTGATGGTGCGTGAGCGCCTGCTCCTGTGGAGCCTGGCCGCCGTCAACTTCACGCACATCGTCGACTTCATGGTGATGATGCCCTTGGGCCCGCAACTCACGAAGCTCTTTCATGTGAGCGATGCCGAGTTCGGCTTGCTGGTCTCGGCTTACTCGCTGGCCGCCGGCCTGTCGGGCCTGATGGTGTCCATGGTGATCGACCGCTTCGAGCGCAAGCGTGCGCTGCTGCTGGTGTACGCAGGCTTTGCCGTGGCCACGCTGGCCTGCGGTCTGGCGCCGACTTATGGCGCCTTGTTGGCAGCACGCGTGGCCGCTGGTGTGTTTGGTGGCGTGCTGGGTGCGCTGGTGCAGACCATCGTGGGTGATGCCGTGCCTTTCGAGCGGCGCGGCCAGGCCATGGGGTTGGTGATGTCGGCGTTTTCGATGTCCACGGTGGCCGGCGTGCCCCTGTCGCTGTGGCTGGCCAGCCGCTGGGGCTGGCACATGCCGTTTTTTGCCATCGCGGCCGCCTCGGTCGTGGTCTGGCTGACGGCCTGGCGCTCGGTGCCCTTGCTGCGCAGTCACATGACGGGCGTGTCGGCCCAGCCGCCCATCACGCAACTCAAGCGCGTGCTGGCCGAACCCAACCACTGGCGGGCCTTTGCCTTGTCCATGCTGATGCTCTCGGGCAGCTTCAGCATCATCCCTTACATCACGATCTACACGACGGCCAACGTGGGCTTGAGCCAGGCGCAGGTGCCCTATGTGTACTTTGCAGGCGGCGTGGCCACGCTGTTCACGGCCCGCCTGTGGGGGCGCCTCACCGACCGCTGGGGCAAGGTCTTCATGTTCCGTGTGATCAGCGTGCTGGCCGTGTTGCCCATGCTGGCCTTGACCCATCTGCCCGTTGTCGCCCTGCCGGTTTTGCTGGTCGTCACCACGGCATTCTTCGTGTTTGTCTCGGGCCGCATGGTGCCGGGCATGGCCTTGCTGACCGCGGCGCCCGAACCCTCGGTGCGCGGCTCGTTCATGAGCGTCAACGGGGCCTTGCAATCGGCCGCCATGGGCGTGTCGGCGTGGGTCGGCGGGCTGATGATCTCGCGCACCCCGGATGGCCTGGTGCAAGGCTATGGCCGGGCCGGCTGGCTGGCGCTGGTGACCACGCTGATCATGGTCTGGTGGGTGGGCCGCCTGCGCCTGCATACACAGCCTGCGGCGGCTCGTGGGTGAGGGTTTGACAGGGGTTTTGACCTGTCGCAAGCGATAGCGGGTTTTCTTCACGGCCCCGCCGACCTCCATACAAATACTGAGGCGATGCACTTGTCAGGCCGCGCTGACAGGCGCACACTGGTCTTCCGGTCGACGGTTTTCAGCAATGAAATCGGTAGTGAAGCCGTACCCAAAAATGGCTTTGCTGCCGGCTCGCCAGCCGGGTGTCTTCAACGCTTCTGCTCTCGAAAGGAGGCAGTATGAATTTGACGATCAGTGGCCACCATCTGGAAGTTACCCCTTCGCTACGTGAGTACGTACTCACCAAGTTGGATCGAGTGACCCGTCATTTCGATCAAGTCGTGGACGTCAATGTCTTGCTAACCGTTGAAAAGCAAAAGGAAAAGGATCGCCGTCAAAAGGCCGAAGTTACCGTGCATGTGAAGGGCAAGGACATATTCGTCGAGACATCTCACGAAGATCTGTACGCCGCCATTGATCAACTCATGGACAAACTGGATCGCCAGGTCTGCCGCCACAAGGATCGCGTGCAGGACCACCATCACGCATCCCACAAGCGCCAGGATTCGTCCTGGGACGCTATTCAATAAGCACGCGCTGCCGCCGCAAGCCTCAAACAGCGTGCTTGGTGTGCCTGATTGCGGGTCGCCAGCGCAGGTAGACACCAAGTTAACGGCCCTTCGGGGCCGTTTTTCATGGGCTGATGCGGGCCGATCGGGCTAGAGTCGATTTCACCTGGTCATTGGGGTGTTCCGGGGCGTTTTGGGGAATTTGCCTCTTGCTGCGGTGCAGCAAAGGGTGCAGAATCCCTCAAATCGAGGGTCCATGTGATAAGTCATCACCGTCACACGCTCCCTATAATCCGCCCCTCATCCGTCCCGGGAGCCGGGGTCAAGGTGCTTGCCGTCACCCCTGCTTGAATCAAGATGAATCGACTATCAGCCATCCTTCCCTCCAGCCAGGTGCTGGTGGACGTGGACGCCAGCAGCAAGAAGCGGGTCTTCGAGCATGCTGGGCTGCTGTTCGAGAATCAGCACGCCATCGCCCGCGCCATCGTGACGGACAACCTGTTTGCCCGAGAGCGCCTGGGCTCGACCGGCCTGGGGCACGGCGTGGCCATCCCGCACGGCCGCATCAAGGGCTTGAAGAATCCGCTGGCCGCTGTCATCCGACTGAGCCAGCCCATCCCCTTTGACGCGCCGGACGACGAGCCCGTCAACCTGCTGATCTTCCTGCTGGTGCCCGAAGCGGCCACCCAGCGCCACCTGGAAATCCTGTCCGAAATTGCCGAATTGCTGTCGGACCGGGAGTTGCGCGAACGCCTCAAAACCGAGGGGGATGCGGCTCAGGTGCACGATTTGATCGAACGTTGGCAGCCCCTGAAGTCTGTAGCCTAGTCTTTTCGGGCTGGGCTGGGGCATCATGAGATCCTGTCGTTAACCAAACAGATCACTCGTGAGCGTCAAAGATCTCGCCATCATCAGTGCCGAAGCGCTTTTCGAAGCCAACCGCGGGGCTTTGCGCTGGGAGTGGATCGCCGGGCACGCACACCCTGAACGTCGGTTCGACGAAGAAGCCGTTCAAACCGCGCAGTCCGCCGCCGACCTGGTGGGCTACCTCAACTACATCCATCCTTACCGCGTCCAGATCGTGGGCCGGCGTGAGGCCGCCTATTTTTCGGGCTCGACGCCGGAGGACCAGGAGCGCCGCATCCAGCGCATCGTGACGCTGGAGCCGCCCGTGGTGGTGGTGGCCGACGCCCAGGCGCCGTCCGACAAGCTGGTGGCCATGTGCGGCCGCGCCGGCATCCCGCTGTTTGTGACACAAGAGCCCGCCGGCCACGTCATCGACGTGCTGCGCAGCTACCTGACCCAGCATTTCGCCGAGCGCATCACGCGTCACGGCGTGTTCATGGACATCCTCGGCCTGGGCGTGCTGCTGACGGGCGAGTCCGGCCTGGGCAAGAGCGAACTGGGGCTGGAGTTGATTTCACGCGGCCATGGCCTGGTGGCCGATGATGCCGTGGACCTGTTCCGTGTGTCGCGCACGGCCATCGAAGGCCGTTGCCCCGAGTTGCTGCTCAACCTGCTGGAAGTGCGTGGCATTGGCCTGCTGGACATCAAGGCCATCTTTGGTGAAACAGCCGTGCGCCGCAAGATGCGCCTCAAGCTCATCGTGCACCTGGTCCGCAAGGAAACCATGGAGCGTGAGTTCGAGCGCTTGCCCTATGAGCCCCTGTTCGAAGAGGTGATGGGGGTGCCCATCCGCAAGGCGGTGATCGCGGTGGACGCCGGCCGAAACCTGGCCGTGCTGGTGGAAGCCGCTGTGCGCAACACCGTGCTGCAACTGCGGGGCATCGACACCTACAAGGAATTCATCGACCGCCACCAGCGTGCGATGGAGCGCGGCGGCAACTGAGCGTGGCTCGCCGCAGGGCGCCGTTCAGCGGCCGGCGGCCTTGCCTGCGCAGCCGTCGCGCTCGCAGATCACGTACAGCGCCAGGGCGTGGTCCTGCAGCTTGTAGCCACGTTCCTTGGCGATCTCCTGCTGACGGCGCTCGATTTCCGCGTCGTAAAACTCTTCCACCCGGCCGCAGTTCACGCAGACCAGGTGGTCGTGGTGCTTGCCCTCGTTGAGCTCGAACACGGCCTTGCCGGCCTCATTGCCCGCCTCGAAATGGTTGCGCGACAGGATGCCTGCCTGCTCGAACTGCATCAACACACGGTAAACCGTGGCCAGGCCGATGTCGGACCCCTCGTTCAACAGGACCTTGTAGACGTCTTCCGCCGTCATGTGGCGTTGGGCGGCCTGCTGGAAAACTTCCAGGATCTTGATGCGCGGCAGGGTGGCTTTGAGCCCGCTGCTCTTGAGTTCTTCTGCGTGGGTCATGGGTGAGGGCTCCGGCTGCGGAGCAACCTTGACTGGCCCCCGCTAGAATGCCCAATGATATCGACATGGGCGCGACCTGTGAAATGGCCGGGCCTTGTCGCTGCGTGGCATTCCTGCCGTGCGGGCCGATTTCCGATTTTCGTCTGCTGACCCGGACACCAACCAAGCTGCTCATCCATGACGCTGAAACCCCTTCGCCGCACTGTGTTCTGGCTGGCCCCTGTGGCCATGCTGTCGGCCTGCAGCAATTTCTCGCTGAGCAAGCCCGAGACACTCTTCGGCCTGCTGGAGCCCTACAAGGTGGACGTGGTGCAGGGCAATGTGGTCACGCAGGAAATCATGGCGCAGATCCAGCCGGGCCTGGGCCGCATGCAGGTCAAGGAAATCCTGGGCACGCCCTTGCTGGCCGACCCCTTCCACACGGACCGCTGGGACTACGTCTTCACCATCCGCCGCCAGGGTGTGGCCGACCAGCAGCGCCGTGTCAGCGTGTTCTTCAAGAACGACGCGGTGGAGCGTTTTGACACCGAACCCCTGCCCAGCGAGCGTGACTTCGTGGCCTCCATCGACAAGCCTGTCAAAGGCAAGGACGTCCAGAACCTGACGCCCGAGCAGATCGCAGCCCTGCCTGTGCCACCCAAGAGCGAGGTGGTCAAGACGGTGCCCCAAGGTGCCGTGCGCAGCTACCCGCCCCTGGAAGCCGGCAAGCGCTGAGCTGCGTCCCACCGGAAGATTCAACCTGTTTACCGAGATTTGACTGCATGAGCACCGCCGCCAACGCCAGCCCCGTTCACCAGATTGCCATTGCCGGCGCCTCCGGCCGCATGGGCCGCATGCTGATCGAGGCAGTGCACAACGCCGCCGACGCCCAGCTCGCAGGTGCACTGGACATCGCGGCCAGCCCCGCCATCGGCGCCGACGCCTCGGCCTTTCTGGGCGCCAACAGCGGCGTGACCATCACCTCTGATTTGCGTGCCGGCCTGAAGAACGCGCGCTACCTGATCGACTTCACCCGCCCCGAAGGCACGATGGAACACCTGCGCGTGTGCCGTGAACTGGGCGTCAAGATGATCATCGGCACCACCGGTTTCACCGATGCCCAGAAGGCCGAGATCGAGGACGCGGCACGTGACATCGGCATCATGATGTCGCCTAATATGGCCGTGGGCGTGAACGTGGTCTTCAAGCTGCTGGAGCAGGCCGCCAGGGCGCTCAAGGAAGGCTATGACATCGAGATCATCGAAGCCCACCACCGCCACAAGGTGGACGCGCCCAGCGGCACCGCGCTGAAGATGGGCGAGATCGTGGCCGAAGGCGTGGGCCGCAACCTGCAGGAATGCGCCATCTACGGCCGCGAAGGCGTGACCGGCGAGCGTGCCCCCAGCACCATCGGCTTCGCGACGGTTCGTGGCGGCGACATCGTGGGTGACCACACCGTGCTGTTTGCCGGCATCGGCGAGCGCATCGAGATCACGCACAAATCCTCCAGCCGCGCCACGTATGCGCAGGGCAGCTTGCGCGCCGTGCGTTTCCTCGCGAACCAGCCCCATGGCCTGTTCGGCATGGACGACGTGCTGGGCCTGAAGTAATCCACGGTCATTCAACAAGGGCTCGGCATGGGTGGCTTGACGCAGTATTGGGAACAGGGCGACGCGATCGGGCGTGCGGTGGCCATCATGCTGCTGCTGATGTCGATCGGCGCCTGGGTGGTGATCTTCTGGAAGGGCTGGCTGCTCAAGCGTGCCCGCCGCGACCTCACGCTGGGCGTGCAGGCCTTCTGGCGTTCGCCGGACATGGTCTCGGCCCGCCAGGCCCTGCAGGGGTTGGATCGCGAAGGCGTGCTGCTGCCCCTGGTGGACGCCGTGAGCGAGCCTGCCGTTGCCGGTACGCTGGAAGCCCAGGCCCTGCCCGAAGCCCAGTTGACCCGCCGCCTGCGCGACAGCCTGCATGGCGTGCTGGCCCGCCTGCAAGTGGGCCAGGTGCTGCTGGCCTCGGTGGGGGCCGTGTCGCCCTTCGTGGGCCTGTTTGGCACCGTCTGGGGCATCTACCACGCCATGATGGGCATCGCCACCGAAGGTTCGGTCAGCCTGGACAAGGTGGCCGGCCCGGTGGGCGAGGCGCTGATCATGACGGCGGCCGGCCTGGCCGTGGCCATCCCGGCCGTGCTGGCCTACAACATCTTCGGCAAGTTCGTGTCCGCCTGCGAGGCCGACCTGGAAGGCTTTGCCCATGACTTGCGCGAAGCCCTGCTGGGTGCGCAAGCCCGCGACTGAGCAAGCAAGCTGGAAGGTAAGGAACAGCCATGGCATTCGGGCGTCTGGAGCGACCACAGGGCAGCCAGCCCATGAGCGACATCAACATGACACCGCTGATCGACGTCATGCTGGTGCTGCTGGTCATCTTCATGCTGACGGCGCCCTTGATGACCTCCAAGCTCAAGCTGGACCTGCCCAAGGCGGATGCCCCGCCCGCACCGCAGACCGACCAGCCTGTGCTGGCCGTGGCCCTGACGGGTGATGGCGCCATCCACCTGGATGACCAGGCCAGTACGCTGGAGGTGGTGGCTGCTCAAGCCGCCGACCTGGCCAAACGCCGTCGGGACACCGAGGTGCAACTGCGTGCCGACAAGGGCGTGCCTTATGGCCGCGTGGCCGAGTTGATCGGCGTGCTGCAGAAGGCGGGGCTCAACCGCATCGCCTTCGTGACCGAGGCGCCGGATGCCGCTGGTGCAGCCGCCGCTGCTGCGTCGAAATAACAAGCCATTTTAAGGCGCGCCAGCGCATGCCGAGGCATCGGCCCGCCTGTGCATGGGGCTGATATGGGGCGATGTGGGGGCGGATGTCGGCCGCGAACGACAAGGGGCCACAAGCCGTGCATTTCGCCGGGCCGGGCCCGACAGCCGCGCGCACAATGGTCTGCAAGTTGACTGTTGGTCAGGACCCCAGATGGCTGCCCCCAAGTTCCCCACCCAGCGATTCGACAACGCGCAGGCCGCGCTGGATCAGGTCACCCGCCTGTACGACTCGCAGATCGCCTACCTGCGTGACGCGCTGCAGCGCTTCGTGGCCGGTGACAAGCTCAAGGGCCATGTACGCGCCAAGTACCCCTTCGTGCGCATCCACACCGACACGGTGGCCCGTGCGGACTCCCGCCTGTCGTACGGCTTTGTGGCCGGGCCGGGCACCTACGAGACCACGCTGACACGCCCCGATCTGTTTGCCGACTACTACCGCGAGCAGTTCGATCTGCTGCTGGCCAACCACGGCGTGTCCATCGAGGTGGGCCTGGGGGCCGATCCGATCCCGGTGCACTTCAGCCTGGCCGAGCACCAGCACCTGGAAGGCAGCATGTCGCCCGAGCGCCGCTTGTTGCTGCGCGACCGCTTCGACCTGCCCGACCTGGCCTCGATGGACGATGGCATCGCCAACGGCACGTACGAGACGCGTGGTGGCGCGCCGCGGCCACTGTCGCTGTTCACGGCACCGCGTGTGGACTACTCGCTGCACCGCCTGCGCCACTACACGGGCACCTCGCCCGAGCACTTCCAGAACTTCGTGCTGTTCACGAACTACCAGTTCTACATCGACGAGTTCGTGCGCATGGGCCATGAGCTGATGCGCCGTGCCCCCGACCCCAAGAACCCGCGTGACGACGACGACTGCATCGCCTTTGTCGAGCCGGGTAATGTGATCACGCGGCGCGTGGGCCAATCCATCGAGGTGTCGGACGCCTTGGGCTCGGTGCCACCGCGTTTGCCGCAAATGCCCGCCTACCACCTGATCCGCAAGGACCGCAGTGGCATCACCATGGTCAACATCGGGGTGGGGCCGGCCAATGCCAAGACGGCGACCGACCACATCGCGGTCTTGCGTCCGCACGCGTGGATCATGCTGGGGCACTGCGCCGGCCTGCGCAACTCGCAGCAGTTGGGTGACTATGTGCTGGCCCACGGTTATGTCCGCGAGGACCATGTGCTGGACGAGGATCTGCCCTTGTGGGTGCCCATCCCGCCACTGGCCGAAATCCAGCTGGCGCTGGAAGGCGCGGTGGCCGATGTGACCCAGCTGCACGGCTACGAGCTCAAGCGCATCATGCGCACGGGCACGGTAGCGTCCACCGACAACCGCAACTGGGAGTTGCTGCCGCAACGCGAACCCGAGCGTCGTTTCAGCCAGAGCCGTGCCGTGGCGCTGGACATGGAAAGCGCGACCATCGCGGCCAATGGCTTCCGATTCCGGGTGCCATATGGGACGCTGCTGTGCGTGAGCGACAAACCGCTGCACGGCGAGCTGAAGCTGCCGGGCATGGCCAACCAGTTCTACCGCGAGCGGGTAGACCAGCATTTGCGCATCGGTTTGCGCGCCATTGAGCGTTTAAGGGCCAATATGGCTGGTCAACTGCACAGCCGCAAGCTGCGCAGCTTCGCCGAGGTGGCGTTCCAGTGAGAGGCTAACCAGTTCAGGTGGAACTGGCTGCGCGGTGCTGACCGGTTTGCCCGGTGTCAGGCCGCGCGACAGGCGACAAGCGGGCTCGATGCGAGCGCTTGCGCCTGTTGGCAGACGTTCAGGCCGCAGCCAGAACAGGCTTTTCTGGAGGGGCGGGCACAGGGGCCACTTCGCGGCGGATCTGTTCGCCGGCCAACTCTTCGGCCACGCGCAGGTCGTAGGCCGTCTGCAGGTCCATCCAGTACTGGGGCGTGGTGCCAAAGAAGCGGGCCAGGCGCAGGGCCGAATCAGGGCTGATACCGCGGCGTTCGCGCACGATGTCGTTCACACGGGGAGCCGGGACGTGCAGGCGAATGGCCAGACCGCTGGCCGACAGGCCGTGTTGTTCCATGAACTTGGCGCGCAGGATGGCGCCGGGATGCACAGCTTGTGAGTTGCTCATAGGACTAAGGGTTTTTCATAGATACTGGTCTGATCGTATGAGGTTTGTCTCATTAACATTGTCAAAACTTGGACAATTACACGCAATTCATCTAACCATTTCGGGGTATTGCGGGAAAACACTTAGAACATTTACCGTTTGACGAAAACATGGCGCGCCGAACCGAATCCACTCCGCTGACTTTGTTGCCCGCGCTCAAATCCCATCTTTGGTTTGCCGGTTGCCCGCCTGCTTTTCAGCAGGCCCTGGTCGAGCGCTCGCGCCTGTGGCACATCGGGCCGGGCGAGATCCTGTTCTCACGCGGCGAGGCGCAAGACAGCCTGTGCTGCGTGGTGGCGGGGGCCCTGAAGCTGGGCTCCATCAACCCCAAGGATGGCTCGCACCATTTGACGATGTACGTGGAGCCTTACCACTGGTTCGGCGAGATCTCGATGCTCGATGGCTTGCCGCGCAGCCAGGACGCGATCGCCGACACCGACAGCACGGTCATGGTGGTGAGCGGCCCCTTGCTGACGGAGTGGCTGGCCGAGCACCCGGAAAACTGGCGGGATCTGGCGCGCCTGGCCTGCGCCAAGCTGCGGCTGATCCTCACGGCGATCGAGGACAACGCGTCCTTGTCCATCGAGCAGCAGGTGGCGCGGCGGCTGCTGTTTTCGGCCACGAACTTCGGGCAGTCGACCAACCCGAGCGTGCGCCGGCGCGTGCGGCTGCCGCAGGAGTACCTGGCGCGCATGCTGGGCGTGTCGCGTCAGACGATCAACAAGTCCTTGCGTGCGCTGGAGCGCGAGCGTGTGCTGGCCTTGCACTATGCCGAGATCGAGATCGTCGACATGGCCGCGCTGGTCACCAAGGCCGGGGCGATCTACCCCGGCTTGCCCTACCCGATGCCAGGCCCCGACGCGGACATCACGGGCTGACTGCGCTGGTGTGCGAGCCAGCGCTGTATCTCAGCGCACAGCGCGCGGCTTGACCTTGGCGGCGGCCGTGCGGGCCTTCTGGCGGGCGGCGTCCACCGTGGTGTCGGTGGCCAGGGCCACACCCATGCGGCGTTTGACGAAGCTCTCAGGCTTGCCGAACAGGCGCAGGTCGGTGCCGGGCTCACTCAATGCCTCGGCCACGCCGTCGAACACCACCTCTTGCGCGTCCACCCCGCCGTAGATCACGGCCGAGGCGCCGGGCGCGCGCAGGCTGGTGTCCACGGGCAGGCCCAGGATGGCGCGGGCATGCAGTTCGAACTCGCTTTGCACTTGCGTGGACAGCGTGACCAGGCCGGTGTCATGCGGGCGCGGGCTCACTTCGCTGAACCAGACCTGGTCGCCCTTGACGAACAACTCCACCCCGAAGATGCCCTGGCCGCCGAGGTTGTTGGTCACGGCTCTGGCGATCTCGCGGGCCTTGCGCAAGGCTTCCGGGCTCATGGGGTGGGGCTGCCAGCTCTCGACGTAATCGCCGCTGACTTGCAGGTGGCCGATGGGCTCGCAGAAGTGCGTGGCGATCTGGCCTTGCGCCGCGCCGTGCCCGGCTGCGCGCACAGTCAGCAAGGTGATCTCGTAGTCGAAGTCGATGAAGCCTTCGACGATGATGCGGCCGTGACTCACGCGGCCGCCGGCCATGGCGTAGTCCCAGGCCTTTTCCACATCGGCCGGGCCATCGATCTTGCTCTGGCCTTTGCCTGATGAGCTCATCACCGGCTTGACGATGCAGGGGTAGCCGATGCCGTCATCGATGGCGGCCTGCAACTCGGCCAGCGAGTCGCAGAAGCGGTAGGGGCTGGTGGGCAGGCCCAGGGTTTCGGCGGCCAGGCGGCGGATGCCTTCACGGTCCATGGTCAGGCGGGCGGCGCGCGCGGTGGGGATGACGCGCACCACGCCCTGGGCTTCGAGCTCTTCCAGCACGGGCGTGGCAATGGCCTCGATCTCGGGCACGACCAGGTGGGGGCGCTCGGCTTCGATGAGCGCGCGCAGCTGGGCCGGGTCGCTCATGGTGATGGTGCGGGCGTGGTGGGCCACCTGCTGGCCGGGCGCGTGCTCATAGCGGTCCACGGCGATGGTCTCGACCCCCAGGCGTTGCAGGGCGATGAGGACTTCCTTGCCCAGCTCGCCCGCGCCCAGCAGCATGACCCGTGCGGCGGAGGGAGACAGGGGGGTGCCAAGAGGCAGCGTCTGGACGGGCTGGGTCATGGTGGACTGGCTTGCGGTGGTTGGATGAGGCCTTGATTGTCAGGCACGCAGCGGCAGGTCGACCGCGAAGCAACTGCCTTGGCCAGCCTCGCTGCGCAGGCTCACTTCGCCGCCAAGGCGTTCGACCAGGCGCTTGACGACCGCCAGGCCCAGCCCCGAGCCATCCACCTTGCCGATACGTTGGTCATCCAGGCGCACATAGGGTTCGAAGATGCGTTGCTGGTCTTGCTGCGGGATGCCGATGCCGGTGTCGATGACCTCGATGAGGACGCTGGCGTCATCCGTGGCGTTCAGGGCGATGCGCACGGTGATGCACCCGCTGACGGTGTACTTGAGCGCGTTGGTGATCAGGTTGGACAGGATCTGCCTGACGCGGGCGGCATCCGTCCAGGCATCGTGCAGTGCCTGCGCGTCCTGCGGGGGGCATTCGCAAACGATGTCGAGGCCTCGGCTTTGCGCTTGCGGTCGGTAGGTGTCGCAGACTTCTTGCGCCAGGGCGGGCAGGTCCACGGCGGCCTTGTGCAATTGCCAGGCGGGGTTTTCCAGCCGCGTGTACTCGGTGACGTCGCGCAAGTGGGTGTCGAGCTGGGCGGCGGCCGTGCGGAGGCGGTCAATGGCGCGCCGCTCCGGCGGCGTCTGGGCCTTGAGCGCCAGCAGGTCGATGGAGCCCAGCATGGCCTGCAGCGGGCTGCGGATCTCGTGCGAGAGCATGGCCAGGAAGCGTTCCTTGCTTTGATGCGACGCGAGCTCCGTGGCGCGCAGCCGCCCTTTGAGCGCGGTGATGTAGTGCAGGGCCACGATGCAGGCGGGGTGCGCAACCAGCAGCACCAGCAGGACGTGCGCGTTCATGGCCGCTTGTGATGACAGGCTGTGTTGCAGTGTCGGGCCGTACTGAAAGAGGTAGATGCTCAGCAAGCCCAGGTAATGCAGCCAGCAGATCAGGTTCGCGCCACGCTGCAGGGCCACGAAGGCCTCGATGTAGAACACCACCATGAACTGGGAGTCCGAGGCCAGCTTGAACAAACCGGTCACGGTGTGGTCCTGCGCGGCCATGTACACACAGCCTTGCATGTAGAAGCTGGTGGGCACGAGTGCGGTGAACATGATGGTGTTCATGCGCGCAGGAAACCGCCACAGGCAAAAGGCGGTCACACCATACAGGGCGGACATGAGCGGCACACCGATGCGGTCCCAGCTGCTGATTAAACCACTGTAGGTGATGTAGGCAGCCCCCAGGCTCACCAAGGTGCACAACCAGAAGACGATGCGCGTGTCTTTTCGCTCGGGAGGCGGCGATGGCAAGGGTGCGTCAGTCATGCTGGTGGCGCAGCCGGTCCAGGCCACTCTGGATGGCGGCAGTCAGTACCGCGGGGCGCACCGGTTTTTCAAAGAAGGTGACGCCCTGGGTGCGCAAGATGGTGGCCAGCGTGGCCTCCGAGGCGGCGCCGCCTCGCAACTGCCCCGTGAGCAGGACGATGGGGGCGTCGGGTTGTTCGCGGCGGATGCGCTCGACCAGGGCCTGCGAGGTCTGGCCGCCTGCCAGGATCAGGTCCACGACAAAGGCATCGTGGTGGGCCAGGGGCAGCGCCAGCAGGTCCTCGGGGCGGGTGTAGGCCTGGGCGTCGTAGCCCACTTCGTTGAACCAGTCGGTCAGCGCGTCAGCCGAGCCGACGTCGTCGTCCAGCACGGCGATGCGCGCGCGCGTCTGCTCGCCCTGGTTGCGCCATTGCAGTTGCGCGACGGCATAACATGCCCCGGTGGCGGCCTCTTTTTGCCACCGGGCCTGGACGGTCACCAGCCAGCCTTCCTGCGGATGATGGTAGGCCACCAGACTCGGGCAGGACGAGGCGGTGTCTGTCGTGCACAGGGCGCCGAGTTCGATGTCGCAAGGCAGGCGCTGCCCGTCCATCAACAAGGTGGCGGGGTAGGTGCTGACGGGCCGGGCATGGCTGCTGACAGCGGGGGCGCGACCTGCTGGTGTGCCGGCCGCCAGCACCGCGTCGATGCTCTCCCCGAAGTACTGGCAGATGGCCTGGACTTCATCGAACAGCCAGACCGCGCCGCGCAGTTTGCGACGTGCCTGGCTGACCGAAATCGCGCAAATATGCGCGATTTCGGTGGCCTGATGCCGGATCGCCACACCATGGCGATCCAGCAGGGCAGACAGGCAGGCACTGACCCGCGCGTCGCGCTCATCCTGGGGATGACCCTGGTGATCTTTGTCAAAGTCAGCGTCCATGGTGCTCAGGTGGGGGGGGGGCAATCAGGCGGGTTCGATGGATAAAAACACCACTTTTGCGCGAAAGCGTCAAATATGCTCGATACAATGCATTGTGCGCTGAAAACACAACACGATTCATGGCGCCGCTCAGGGAATTTTCATGATTTCGACGCTGGTGACAGCATCGAACAGCCGGATGCTCAATGGCTTGTCCATTGAGGCTTCTGGCTGGTGCCTTCGGGCCTTCCAAACCACCTCTCGAGGTGGTTTTTTCATGGCCGCACGGCAGCGGGCGGCGAGGCGCTGCCGAATGCGTGGATGATGGGCGCCTGGCCCCGTCCTGTTCCCTCCCACCTCCCACCTCCTGCCTGCGCATATGAACAAGCCCGCTGGTCGCATCGGCATCATGGCCGCCATGCCCGAAGAACTGCAAGCCTTGCTGGACGTCATGCCCGACGAAAGCCTGGAGCGCCGTGCCGGGCGCGAGTTCTGGGTCGGCCACCTGCATGGGCGCGAGGTGGTGGTGGTGCTGTCGCGCATTGGCAAGGTCGCCGCAGCCACGACCACCACGGTGCTGCTGAGTTGTTATGGGGTGGACCAGATCATCTTCACCGGGGTGGCTGGTGGCCTGGGCGCGGGCGTGCGGGTGGGTGATGTGGTGGTGGCCGATGCCCTGATCCAGCACGATATGGATGCCTCGCCGCTGTTCCCGCGCTTTGAGTTACCCGGTCAAGGCGTGAGCGCCCTGGCGCCTCCTGCTGCGCTGACCACGTCCGTGCGCGACACGGTCGAGCAGGTGCTCAGCCCGGCTGCGTTGGCGGCGGGTGGCGCCTTGGCCGACGTGCACCTGGATGCACTGGGCCTGTCGCAGCCGCGTGTGCACCAGGGCCTCATCATCAGTGGCGACCAGTTCATCCATTCGGCTCAGGCTTGCCGCGACTTGACGCAGGCCTTGCCCGCGGCGCTGGCCGTGGAGATGGAGGGCGCCGCCGTGGCCCAGGTCTGCCATGACTTTGGCGTGCCGTATGCCGTGATCCGCACGATCTCGGACCGGGCCGATGACGACGCCCACATCGATTTCCCGCGCTTCATCGAGGCGGTGGCCCGGCACTATTCGCTGGCCATCGTGGAAGCCTTGTTGAAAAGGGGCTGATCAGCCTTGATTTCGATCAGGCCCGGCGCTTAAGCTGGCGCCTGCACTTTCCCAACATGACCTGGAGACACGATATGGCGCGCTATGCATCTTTCAGCGCCTTCTATCCCTTCTACCTCTCGCAGCATCAGGACCGCACCTGCCGGCGCCTGCATGTGGCCGGGTCGACGCTGGTGCTGTCGGTGCTGATCTGGGCATTGTTCACCCAGACGTGGTCCGCCTTGTGGCTGCTGCCGGTGCTGGGTTACGGCTTTGCATGGGTGGGCCACTTCCGCTTCGAGCGCAACAAGCCGGCCACCTTCACCTACCCGCTCTACAGCCTGATGGGCGACTGGGTGATGTGGTGGCAGACGCTGACGGGCAAGCTGCCACTGTGATGCCGCGGTGATGCTGCGGTGAGCGGCCCTCACAAGGACAGCGACACCACCTGGTTGCGCCCTGCCTGCTTGGCCTTGTAGAGCGCGGAGTCGGCGGCGGCGATCAGGTCCTGCTCCTGCACGCCCTCGCGCGCGCGGCAGCTGACCACACCGATGCTGGCCGTGACCATCGCGGCCGTGGCCGAGGCCTCGTGCACGATGCCCTGCTTGATGATGGCTTCGCGGATGCGCTCGGCTGCCTGGTGGGCGGTGTCCTTGTCGGCGCCGGGCAGCACGGCGATGAACTCTTCGCCGCCGTAGCGGGCCACGAGGTCACCGGGGCGGCGCAGGCTGTCCTGCATGGCGTGGGCGACCTGCATCAGGCACTGGTCGCCCACGGGGTGGCCATAGCGGTCGTTGTATTGCTTGAAGTGGTCCACGTCCAGCATGAGCACGGCCACGGGTGTCTGGTCGTACTGGGCACGCTGCCAGGTTTGTTCCAGGTATTGCTGGAAGTGCCGGCGGTTGAACAGGCCGGTGAGGGTGTCCATGCGCGAGAGTTGCTGCAGGCGTTGCTGCACCTCGCCCAGATCCTGCAGCAGGTGCTTGCGGCGCAGCGACAGCAGGTACTGGCGCCGCTCGTCGCGCTCCAGCGCGTAGTTGGCCATCAGCGTGAAGACCATGGTGGCGCCAATGAGCAGGGCAATCGGCAGGATCAGCCTGGGGTTGAAGGCCGGCACCATCATCACGCCGCCGATGTGGATGGCGTACACCGTCAGCGAAAAGGCGACCGCGAACCAGAAGCGCAGGCGCTGCACCACGTTGCCGTACATGATCACCACCATCAGCCCCACGTGGTAGTACTGGCTGGTGGCGGCGCGGCTGTTGGTCAGGAGGTAGGCCAGGCAGGCGGCGGCGAGCGCGCCGCTGATCACCACCAGACACTCCCCCACCAGGGTCGGGATCTGCGTGACCATCTTGTCGCGCAAGAGCCAGACGCTCACCAGGGCGATGATCGCAAAGGGGGTGAACATGCCCAGCCGGATTTTCACGGCCAGCCAGAACACGTCGGGCACCATGAGGTAGTCCACCAGCAGGAAGCCGTTGAACACGAACAAGGACAGCAGGCTGCTGAGCACAAAGTAGCGCAGCCTGCGTGGTGCGCAGTCGTTGACGAACTGGTGCTCCAGTGCCGCGGGAAAGCGCAGCCTGGACCAGGACTTGTTGAATTGCTCGGTGGCGGTGGCCACCTCGTCGCGGCTGGCAGGGCCCGTGGGTTGGACGGTGCGCTGTGCGGGCGGCAGGGCGCGGCTGTAGGTGCTCACGTGTGGCCGGCCTCCTGCAGGGTGCAGGCCTGGTTGCGGCCCATTGATTTGGCTTTGTAGAGCGCTTCGTCGGCTTGCGCGAGCAAAGCCGGGACGCTGGCTTGCTCGGCGTTGGCGCGCAGGCAGGCCACGCCGATGCTCACGGTGACCCAGGGCTGCACGGGCGAGGCCTCATGCGGGCGCTGCAGGCGCCACACCGCTTCGCGCACACGCTCGGCCGCCGCCATGGCTTCGGGCAGCGAGGTCCGGCTCAGCACGGCGATGAACTCCTCACCCCCGAAGCGCGCGACCAGGTCCCCCGGTTTGCGCAGATGGCGGCTCATGGTGGCCGCGACTTCCTTGAGGCAGGCATCGCCCACCGGGTGGCCATAGTGGTCGTTGTAGAGCTTGAAGTGGTCGATGTCGATCATGAGCAGCGCCACCTCTTGCCCATCCTGGCGGGCCCGCGCCCAGACCTGCGCGAGGAACTCATCAAAGTGGCGGCGGTTGGCGATCTCGGTCAGCGGGTCGAAGCGGGTGAGCTGGTCGAGGCGCTTGTTGCCTGCTTCCAGCTTGTCAAGCAGCAGGTGCTCGTGCTGCAGCATCAGCCAGTTGGTGCGCTCTTCGTACTCCAGCCAGTAGCTGCCGTACAGCGTGAACAGGATCGTGGAGACCATCACCAGCGCCGTGCCCACCATCACGGCAAAGTTGGCGTGGGGGATGCTCAGGGCTGCGAAGGCAAACAGAGCCAGCACGATCAAGTCGATCAACAGGGCGGGCCAGAAACGCAAGCGCTCCAGCCCGCCGTTGAACAGCGGGATCAGGCTCAGGCTGACCAGATAGGGCGCGGCCAGCTCGTCGGTGCTGCTCATGCACAGGTAGACGATGATGCCGGCCCCCAGCACACCTCTGAGCGCGCCGACCCATTCACGCCAGGCGGGCCTGATCAGTGGCAGCAGGCTGACGCCCAGCATCAGCAGCGGCACGAAGACCAGCAGGCGCAGGGTGAGGGCGGCCAGGAAGCGGTCCGGCACCATGATCCAGTCGGGCACCAGCAGGATGCTGGTCAGCAGGATAGACATGCCCGCGCCGGTGCGCATCTGTGCCATCCGCTCGGGGGCCTTGTCAGCCTGGAAATGGGCCTCCACCGAGGGGGGAAAGCGCAGCTGGGGGAAGCCCTGCTGCTGCACGATCTCGAACGTGCTGGCCGACATGGGCTCCGCCGCGTCCTGCCCTTGCGGGGACGGTGCGGGGGGCGCCAGCGGTGTCCATGAAGCCAGATTGATCATGCCAATGCCATGCGAGTGCTTTTTGCACATGCGGTCTGTCTATTTTCGGCCTCATCCGCAGGAGCTTGACGCAATGCGTTCCGTGGGGAGGCTCCTGCCGCGTGATGCAATGCACGACCCCGCCTGGGCTGGTCGGTGGCTTGACAGGAAAAAACCCCTGATCTGACCGGGCCTCTGCCCGGGCGCTCGCACAGCGCGTAGAGCGCTGGGGCCGCAATGAGCGCGCGCTATGGGCGTCTGTTTGCCGAATCGCCCCCTGTTTGGCTTGCCTAGGATTTGCGAACAAGCAAATGAGACCTCGTGTTGTGTGAGGTCTTATCCCATTCACGCTACACGGGGAGTGCCCTTTGCGATCCTTCAAAGTCTTTTGGCGCGTCGCCGCGCTGTGCTCGGTCTTCCTGTTCCATGGTTGCGACAACGGCGGTGCCGCGCTGTATGACTGCGGCAACATCACGGTGACCACCTTGGCCGGCTCGGGCCAGACGGGCACCGCCGATGGCAGTGCCACATTGGCGACGTTCAGCAGCCCGCAAGGTGTCGCGACAGATGGCGTCAACCTGTATGTGGCGGATCGAAACAACAACAAGATTCGCAAGGTGGTGATCGCCACAGGCGCGGTGAGCACGCTGGCTGGTTCTGGCGCGGCGGGTGCCGACGAAGGCATCGGCGCTGCGGCAACATTCAATCAGCCCCTGGGGGTGGCCACGGATGGCACCAACTTGTATGTCGCGGATACCGGCAACAACAAGATTCGCCAGATTGTGATCGCCACGGGCGCAGTCAGCACGCTGGCCGGCTCGGGCGTGGCTGGTGCCGATGAGGGGACGGGGGTGGCCGCCACCTTCAATCAGCCGATCGGCATCGCCTTCCATGGTGGCAACCTGTATATCGCGGACACCAACAACATCAAGATCAGAAAGCTGGTGATTGCCACTGGTGTGGTCAGCACCTTGGCCGGCTCCGGAAGTGTGGGTTCCACTGACGGCAATGGTGCGTCGGCAAGTTTTACGATTCTGGGCGGCATTGCCACCGATGGCACCAATGTGTATGTCACAGATGAGATTGCGGAACGGATTCGCAAGGTTGTGATTGCCACGGGTGAGGTTTCGACGTTGGCTGGGTCGGGCGCGGATGGCTCTCAGGACGGCACGGGCTCAGCGGCCACATTCTTTTTCCCGACAGGCGTAGCCACGGATGGCACCAACCTGTATGTCTCAGATTCACAAAATCGCAAGATCCGCAAGGTGGTGATTGCTTCGGGTGCCGTCACAACCCTGGCGGGAAGCGGTGCTTACGGGAGCCAGGATGGCAACGGCCAGACAGCTCAATTCCGTTCGCCCATCGGGATCGTGACGTCAGGCGCCAGCCCTGATGGCGTCAACCTGTATGTGGTGGACAGCAGTGACAACAAGGTTCGCAAGATCAACTACGTCCCGGGGGTTTGTGCCAGCGCGAATGGCTACCTTGTCGGTGGCGAGGTCAGTGGCCTGTCGGGCACGCTGGTGCTGGCCAATAACGGCGGGAACAACAAGACACTGACCGCCAACGGCGTGTTCAGCTTCTCCAGCTCGGTGGGATCTGGTCAAGGCTACAACGTCACGGTGTTGACCCCGCCTGCCGGGCAGACCTGTACGGTGGCCAATGGCAGCGGCACGGCGACCGGGCGGGTCAGCAACGTGGCTGTCACCTGCGTCAACAACGGCCCCTACACCGTGGGAGGCTCGGTGAGCGGCTTGTCCGGCTCCCTGGTGCTGCAGAACAATGGCGTGGATAACCTGACGCGCAATGCCAACGGCAGCTTTACCTTTGCCACAGCCGTGAATTCAGGCAGCGCCTATGCGGTGACCGTGCAGACGCAACCCGCCGGGCAGTTTTGCACAGTCAGCAATGGCAGCGGCACGGCCAGCGGCAATGTCAGCAATGTGGCGGTCACGTGCAGCACCAACGTCTACAGCATCAGCGGCATCGTCAATGGCCTGAGCTTCCCTGGCCTGGTGTTGCAAAACAATGGGGGCGACGATCTCTCTGTGTTCCCCGGTATGCCTGGTGCCCCGTATGAGCCGTTCACGTTCGCGACATCGGTCAACCATGGCAGTGCATACGGGGTCACCATCCTGACGCAGCCAGCTGGCCAGACTTGCAGCGTGACCAGCGGCGGCAGTGGTACGGCCACCGCCAATGTCACTGACGTGGTGATTGACTGCATCTGATTTCAAGCCGATTTGGTGCTCAATGCAAAAGGCCCGCAGCATCACGCTGCGGGCCTTTTTTGCTGACAACCGGGAATGCCGTTGTCAGAACGGGATGTCGTCATCCATGTCGTCAAAGCCGGTGGACGACTTGGGCGCGGGGGCCGGCGCCGGGCGTTGTGCCGCAGCCGGACGTGCAGCCGGACGGCTCGGTGCGGACGGGGCTTCCTGATTGAAGTCATCGCCACCACCCTGGTTGCCACCGCCGTAGCCGCCGCCACCACCACCGCCGCCTTCACGGCCGCCCAGCAGTTGCATCTGCTCGGCCACGATTTCGGTGGTGTAGTTGTCCTTGCCGTCCTTGTCCTGCCACTTGCGGGTCTTCAGGCGGCCTTCCACGTACACGGGGCGGCCCTTTTTCAGGTATTCACCGGCGATTTCGGCCAGACGGTCGTAGAACACCACACGGTGCCATTCGGTTTCCTCAACCTTGTCGCCGCTGTTCTTGTCCTTCCAGTTGCGCGTGGTGGCAACGGAGACATTACAGACGGCGGCGCCATTGGGGGTGTAGCGCACTTCGGGGTCGCGACCCAGGTTGCCGATGAGGATGACTTTGTTGATGGAGGCCATGGCCTGATTCCTGAAAGCTGATGGTTGGTTAATTCGGCAACGTGGTGTTGCCTTGCGTGCCGTTAGTTAGCGGCGCAATTATCACCGTTCTCAGGATCAGGCCTTTCCCTCGGGGGAGGGCGCACCGTCGGGGGTGACACATGGTGGGATGCGGGCGGTGATAAATCCGCGGCCAGTACGGCCTTATTGCACGTCAGCACGCTGGCAGGTCCTCAACCATCATGGCGTCCGGCCGAAAAAATGTTGCACTTCGTCAATCTCAAAAACAGGGCCGTTCCCCGGTGTGTGAGCATGGCATCCAATGCCCTCGATGGATCTCTCCTTGCAGACGCTGCCTGCTCATCCGGCCCTCATGAATCGCACATGCTGATGTCGCGCGGTAACCTGACTGCTGTCCATGCTGGAACATGATGATGAGGCATTTGGCCGACGCCAACCCACTCCAAGCCATCAGGTATTCCTGCTGCCGGGCCAATGGTACTTTGGCCATGCAGGTGAGATTGTCAAGACTGTGCTCGGTTCATGCGTCGCCATCACCTTGTGGCACCCGCAACGGCGGATAGGGGGCATGTGCCACTTTCTGCTGCCCAACAGGCGACGCAGGTCAGACGGCAGGCTGGATGGCCGCTTCGGTGATGAGGCCATGGCCTTGCTGGTACGAGAAATCGAGGCGGCAGGCACGCATACCGATGATTACGAAGCCCATGTCTACGGTGGGGCAGACACCATGCCCGATCAGCTCAAGGACAAGCTCAATATTGGTGAGCGCAATGTGGAGAAGGCCTGGACGCTCATCGACGAGTACGGTTTTCAGTTGCAATCGGTCGATGTCGGTGGCAATGAGCCACGCAGCCTGGTGATGGATCTGGGCCATGGCGAGGTGGTGCTCAAGCGCGGCCTGCTTTCCCAGGTCAAGAGAGGGTGATCTCATGAACGAGATCAATGTGATGATCGTGGACGATTCGGCGGTGGTGCGCAGGTACCTCTCCGAGCTCCTGACCCGAGCGGGCTTCACAGTCATCGGCGCGGCAGCGGACCCCCTGTTTGCCATGCAGCGCATGAAGCGCAATTGGCCTGATGTGCTGGTGCTGGATGTCGAGATGCCTCGCATGAACGGCATCGCCTTTCTCAAGCAACTCATGGCTGAGCGGCCCACACCCGTGCTCATGTGTTCCACGCTGACTGAGCAAGGCGGGCAGATCACGATGCAGGCCATGTCAGCCGGCGCGGTGGGTTTTGTGACCAAGCCCAAGGTCGGCCTCAAGGAATTCCTGGAAGACGACCGCAACGGCATCGTCGCTGCTGTACGTGCTGCGGCCAAGGCCGATATGTCGGCCTTGCGGCGTACCAGCCCAGGCGCGCCCAGACCCGCCGCCCATGTTCATGCCCACGCCCGATCGCCGTTGGCGCCTGGGGCGCAGGACGCCACGGCGGTGGCCTCTGATCGGGTGATCGCCGTGGCCATCTCCACGGGCGGCGTCCAGACGATCGAGTCCGTGCTCACCCGTTTGCCTCGCACGGCGCCGGGGATGGTCATCGTGCAGCACATGCCACCGAATTTCACGGCCAGCCTGGCAGAGCGCCTCAACGGGCTTTGCGAGCTGGAAGTGCTGGAAGCCAAGAACGGGGACCGCGTCGTCAACGGTCGCGTGCTGTTTGCGCCGGGCGGGCGTCACATGCGACTCAAGCGCAGCGGTGCACAGTATGTGGTCGAGGTGTTCGATGGCCCGCTGGTCAACCACCATCGCCCGAATGCCGACGTGCTGTTCAAGTCGGTTGCGCAATGTGCCGGGCGCCATGCCATTGGCGTGGTGATGACGGGCATGGGCGACGACGGTGCCTGTGGCTTGAAGGACATGGCCAATGCTGGTGCGAAGACCGCCGCGCAGGATGAGGCCAGCTGCGTGGTGTTTGGCATGCCCAGAGAAGCCATCCGGCAGGGCGGTGCCCAGCAGGTCGTGAGCCTGGATGAGTTGCCGTCCTGGCTGATGGCCGCTGCGCGTTCGTCTGACGCCGATGCCTGAATCTGCTGATGGTGCCATGGCCTGCAGGCGCGTTGGGGGGCTAACATGCCAAATCTGCTTATGCCTTGATGCGTTTTTCCCCAGGAGTGCCTCACCATGTGCCAGTTGCTGGGCATGAACTGCAACACCCCCACCGACATCGTTTTCAGCTTCTCGGGTTTTGCCACCCGGGCCTGTGAGCACGCCGATGGTTTCGGCATCGCCTTTTTCGAGGGGCGCGGCCTGCGCCTGCTCGTGGACCACCAGGCGGCCAGCGTGTCGCCCGTGTCCGAGCTGATCAAGCGCTATCCGATCAAAAGCCGCAACGTGATCGCCCACATCCGCAAGGCCACGCAAGGGCGCGTGGCGCTGGAGAACTGCCACCCCTTCGTGCGCGAACTGTGGGGCCACTACTGGGCCTTTGCGCACAACGGCAACCTGCTGGATTTCCAACCCAAGCTGCACGCGGCCTTCCGCCCGGTGGGTGATACCGACAGCGAGCGGGCCTTCTGCTGGTTGATGCAGGAGCTGGCCAAGAGCCACGCCAGCATGCCCAGCGTGACCGAACTGACGACCACCCTGCGTGAGCTGGTGCCCCAGGTGGCGCGGCACGGCACCTTCAACTTCATGCTCAGCCAGGGTGAAGCCTTGTGGGCGCACTGCTCGACCAAGCTGCATTACCTGGTGCGCCAGCACCCCTTTGGCATGGCCCGCCTGCAGGACCAGGACATCGCCGTCAACTTCGCCGACATGGCCCAGGAAGGCGACCGCGTGGCGGTGATCGCCACCGAGCCCTTGACGCTCAACGAGCCCTGGCAGGCCATGGGCCCGGGCGAGCTCAAGGCCTTTGTGGACGGCTTACCGCTGGGGGCCTGATGTAGCCGCTGTGGCAGAGGCGTACAGCCCCAGCACCTGCTCGATGAGGGCGTCGGTCTGCTCGTCCAGAAACGCGAGTTGCCCGTCCAGGATCAGGTGGCTCAGGCCGTGCACCATGCTCCAGCGCGCGATGGCCTGGCGCAGGGCCTCGGGGCTGTGGGGCTCGGTGCCGGTTTCCTGGGCCGACCAGGCCAGCAGCCCGTCGAACGAGGCTTTGGCGGTCTGCAGCAGGTCCGGGTCCTGGCTGGCATGCAGGAAGTGGCTGAACATCAGCCTGAAAAGGGCAGGGTGCTGGCGCGCAAACCCGATGTAGGCGCGGCCCGCGGTCAACCGCGCGTCGCCTGTGTCGCGGGCACCAGCCAGGGCCTCGGCCTGGGCCTGGGTGAAGCGCCGGAAGCCCTCGGCGGCCAGGGCACTCAACAGCGCCTGCTTGTCTGCAAAGTGGCGGTAGGCCGCATTGGCCGACACGCCCACATCCCGCGCGATGGCGCGCAGGCTCAAGGGGCCGTCTTCGCCTTTTTCCAGCGCCGCCAGACCCGCTTCGATGAGCGCGGCGCGCAGGTTGCCATGGTGGTAGCTTCGCTCTGTCATGCGGGCATTGTCTCCGCATCGCGCTGGCCCCGGTTTGCCGAGGTGCACCGCTGTTGTAAACCTGGTCTTTTTCAGCCATCCCCGGGTGGCTTCCGTTTTAGGATGCGCGCATGAAGACGCGAACCCACTGGCTGACCGGCCCGCTGACGCTGCTGCTCGGCCTGGCCCTGAGCGCCCAGGCGCTGGCCGCCACCAGCCCCTACATCGAAGAGATGACCTCGCCCGAGTTGGCGGCGCGTGTCGCCGCCGGCACCACCACCGTGCTGGTGCCCATTGGCGGGACGGAGCAAAGCGGCCCCCACCTGGTGCTGGGCAAACACAATGTGCGCGCCCGCACCCTGGCTGGCCAGATTGCCCAGCGCCTGGGCAATGCCGTGGTCGCCCCGGTGATCGCCTACGTGCCCGAGGGCAGCATCGAGCCCCCCGTGGCGCACATGCGCTTTGCCGGCACCATCTCCATCCCCGAGGCCGCCTTCGAGGCCATGCTGGAGGGCACCGCGCGCAGTTTCAAGCAGCACGGTTTTCGCGACGTGGTCTTCCTGGGGGACCATGGCGGTTACCAGAAGAGTGAAGAGCGCGTGGCGGCCAAACTCAACAAGGCCTGGGCCAAAGACCCGGCCTGCCACGTGACGGCCTTGAGCGCCTACTACCGCGTCACACAGACCGACTTCGTGGCCGAACTCAAGCGGCGCGGGTACAGCGAAGCCGAGATCGGCACGCACGCTGGCCTGGCCGACACCGCCCTGAGCCTGGCGATCGACCCCCACCTCGTGCGGACCGAGCTCATGGCGCAGGGCTTCAAGCCGGGGGCGCACAATGGCGTCACCGGCGACCCACGCCGTGCCAGCGCTGATCTGGGTCAGATCGGTGTGCAGCAGATTGTGGAATCATCCGTCGCGGCGATCCGTGCGGCGCAGCGCGCGCGTTGATCCCTTATTCGTCCCTGGAGAGCGCATGTCCTCGAACAACAAGATGCTGGCTGGTGGCCTGACCCTGGCCGCCACCGCCGCTGCCGTGTCAGCCTTGCTGGCTTACCGCACCGTTTCGGCCCAACAACCGGCCGCCCCCATTGCTTCGGCCACCCCGGCGGCCATTACCACCGTGCCGGGCATGCCGCCGGTGGTTGATGCGCGCAACCTCTACAGCGAAACCAGCGGCCCGGCCAAGATGCTGCCCGCCGTGCGCGAGGATCTGGAGCGCATCTACGTGCCCAATCTGCGTTCGCACGATGTCTACGTGATCGACCCGGCCAAGATGAAAGTGGTCGACAAGTTCAAGGTGGGCGACGCGCCGCAACACGTCATCCCCTCATGGGACCTGCGCACCCTGTGGGTGGCCAACAATGCCGAACGCAAGCTCACCGGCAGCCTCACCCCGGTGGACCCGCGCACCGGCAAGCCCGGCAAAAACGTGGCCGTGGACGACCCCTACAACATGTACTTCTCGCCCGATGGCAAGTCCGCCATCGTGGTGGCCGAGGCCCGCCATCGCCTGGACTTCCGTGATCCGCACACCATGGCCATGCAGTACGCGATCGAGGTGCCGCAATGCGGTGGCATCAACCACGCGGACTTCTCCATCGACGGCCGCTACGCCCTCTTCACCTGCGAGTTTGAGGGCAGCGTGGCCAAGGTCGACCTGGTCAAGCGCGAGGTGATGGGCTACCTCAAGCTCAAGATGCCCGCCACCCGCCTGAAGGACAAGCCCGTGCCCCAGGGCTTGCCCGACACCGAAATCTGCACCTCCAAGAAGGGCATGCCGCAGGACATCCGCATCTCGCCGGACGGCAAGCGCTTCTACGTGGCCGACATGGAGGCCGATGGCGTGCACATCCTTGATGGCGACGCGCTCAAGGAGATCGGCTTCATCACCACCGGCGTGGCCGCGCACGGCCTGTACCCCAGCCGTGACGGCAAGAGCCTGTATGTGGCCAACCGCGGCTCGCACAAGATCCATGGTGGCCGCAACGGCCCCGGCGGCGTGACCGTCATCGACTTCGCCACCGACAAGATCATCGCCCGCTGGCCCGTGCCCGGTGGCGGTAGCCCCGATATGGGCAACGTGAGCGCCGACGGCAAATGGCTGTGGTTGTCAGGCCGGTTTGACGATGTGGTCTACCGCTTCGATACCGCCAACGGCAACGTCCAGCAGATCAAGGTGGGCGCCGAGCCGCACGGGCTGGTGGTGTGGCCGCAGCCGGGGCGGTATTGCCTGGGGCATACGGGTAATTTGCGTTGATGGCCTGAACGGCCCCCATTCAATCGAGGGGGCTTGTGCACGACTGAAAGCCCCCTCAGGCGGGGCTGAACTGCTATGCTTTTTGCACCCGGTCGATGACCGGCTGTCTGCACAAATCCAATCAACCTGAGGGAGTCAAGTATGTGGATGCGTACTTGTTTGGCCGCTGCCGTTCTGGCAGCCAGCACGTTCACCGCACAAGCCAGCACCGTGGAAATGGTGGTGGATGTCATGGCAACCAACCTGCAACAGTCGCACCTGGAACAAGGCGGCGTGGTCACCACCAATGACCCGTCTTTCGTGCCTGCGCAGTTCCAGTGGTTGATCCGTTTCGACCTGGATCAGCCTACCGTCTACCCGGTTCAGTCCACCAACGGGACGGGTGGCGAGCAGCTGACGACCAGCACCTTTTTCCAGGGCGGCGAAACCTCGCTGACACCGTATTCGGCCACGCTGATCGGCCTGGTGCCCCCTGGTGCGCCGGTGCTGTCGCCCGGCACGACGCAGGTGTATGCCGAGTCGTCCACCAGGGACCTGTCGTTCTTCCCCATGGCGGGTGCGCAGGCGGTGAACATCCAGACCGGCTTCGCGGGCGGCGGCGCCTGGCAAGCGGTGGCTGATGGGCTGGCCACGACGATCGCCTATGGTCGCAGTTTCAATTTCGCCGGCGCTGCTGCGCCCGTGCCGAACAGCCAGTTCCAGCCCATGAGCTCGCAGGAGTTCGTCAGCTATCTGCAGTCCAAGGTGGGGCAGACGCAGGTGGGCGCGTTCAACGAATCGATCACGAAGTGGGTGCAAAAAACGAACCCGCCAGGCGATGTGATCCTGATCTCTGACGCCCCCGATGCCCTGGTTGCACAGGATGGCATCTGGATCAGCGGCGATGTGTCGATCCGCTCGGTGGCCGTGGTGCCGGAGCCTTCGACTTACCTGCTGATGGGCCTGGGCCTGTCTTCTGTGGCGCTGGTGCGTCGCCGCCGTCAGGCTGCCTGAGCCGGCCAGCAAAAAGTCCAAAGGGAGACCTTCATGTCATGGAAGACAACGCTGGCTGCTGCCGCCGTGCTGTGTATGGCACAGGCGCAAGCCGCGACCCTGGAGCTGGTGGCCGATGTGGCGGCCAACGTGTACCAGGCCGGGCGTGTGGAGCAAGGTGCCGTGATCTACGACAGCGTTGCGGGTTTTGTGCCGCAACACTTCGAATTCACGGTGCGCATCGATCTGGATCACCCGTTCACCGAGGAAGGGGCGCTGACGGTCAACCCTTTGCTGCGCAACGCCACATCGACCTTCATCGACAGCCCTGCCAACTGGGTCTCTCAGAGCCCGTTTTCTGCAGCCATGATGGCGCTGCTGCCTGATCCGGCAGGTGCCGTGACACCGGCCAGAGCTTTCGCCTACATCGAGCAATCCACGCCTGTCGTTGATGTGCCCACGGAGCCTGTGCATATCCTGGGTAGCGTCGGGACGGGGCAAGTCTGGCTGTCCAGTGGCGCGCCGGGCACGGCCTCGGTGGCCTACCGGCGTGGATTTGATTTCAGCGCGCTGGGTGAGATCATGCCCAGCGACGCGCTGCATGCGATGACAGGCGGGCAGTTCGCCAGCTTCTTGCAATCGAAGGTTGGGCAGGCCGGATTTGGTCGGTACGAGGAGTCGGTGGGCTTGTTGTATGCCGGCGGCGAACCGGTGATCTCCATGGACGCGCTGCGCGTGCTGGGGGATGTCACGATCCGTTCGGTGGCCGTGGTGCCTGAGCCTTCCACTTACCTGTTGATGGGCCTGGGCCTGTCCTTGGTGGCGGTGGTGCGCCGCCGCAAGCAAACAGCCTGATCGCCCACAAGCGTGGGGCGAGAGGCCACCCAAAAGCCGGTCCTGGTGACCGGCTTTTTCTTTATTGCAGCGCAGTGTGCCGCGCCCGCCTCACATCGTCTCGGCAAACAGCTCCCGCCCGATCAGCATGCGACGGATCTCGCTGGTGCCAGGTGGGCCGGTTTGACGACCTGGCCTACCGACCGGATAACTGCAACGGCGACATCACGCAGATGAGGGGGCAAGCATCGCCCCACGGCTGGCATCTGAACTGGTAAGCTGCCCCGGCACATGTAGTACAGAGGCAGGGGGGCACAGGATGAACATGCGTCCAGTTTGGATTGCTTTGGTCGTGGCGTTGGCGAACCAGTGCGTCCATGCTCAATCCGTGATGGTGACCATGGACGTGATGGCCAAGTCGCGCGCCGTGGGGCACGTTGTCAATGGCACGTACACCGTCACCGATGATGCTGGCTTTGTGCCGGAAACGTTCAGCTACTCGGAGAGCTTTGGCCTGAGAAGGGACGGTGCCCTGTTTGCCCCGTCTTTGAGCGCGAGTAACGTCGTTCAGTCGGGGCTTTTCTACGGCGCTGTGACCACGCCATCACCTTTTGCTGCCTCTTTGGTGGCGACGGCACCTTGGAATGTGTCAGTCCTAATCAATAACGGCTATGCGGGCTACCTGCTGTTCGTGCCTAAAACTGCGACTGTGGTGGCACCTGCGGCCGTGTCTCAACGGGCATTCCTGAGCGTGGGGCTGTCCTGGTCAAGTGAGGCCGGATATGAGCAGTATGGCCGTAGCGTATCGTGGGAAACCCAGGGCACACCCATTGCCGCCTCAAGCTTGAAGCCATGGTCTCCCGATGAGTTCGTGGCGCACTGGCAGTCGCTGGTCGGGCAGACACTCGTGGGCGCCTATAAGGAGTCGTATGACCTCAGCTCCCAGTCACCCTACGCACTGTTGGGTGGGGTGACGCCGCCGCCACCCACCCTGCATGACAATGTGTCCATATATGGGGATGTGGTGATTCGCTCTGTGGTGGTCGTGCCCGAGCCTGCCACCTACCTGTTGATGGGGCTTGGCTTGTCTCTGGTGGCCGCGGTGCGTCGTCGTCAACAGACTGCCTGATCACCTGCAAGCTCGCGCCGAGAGGCCACAAGAAAGGCAGGTTTGCATGGCCGGCTTTTTCTTGGAGATCAACTCACATCGTCTCGGTAGCCATGAGGATCAGGGTGGCAGGGGCAAGTCCCTCAAGTCAAGGGATGCGCCGGCCAACGATCTACCTGCATTGCACCGCCAATGTTAGGCTCTTGGTCATCAACAGAGCGATGACTGGGCGCGGATGGCCCATGTGTCCGCCTGTCAATGTCTTGAATAAAAAGGGGAGCGTTTGATGCGTTATCGCGGCATGCTGGCCATGGTGGCCCTGTCCTTGACAAGCCTGGCGGCGCAGGCCGAGGCATACGACCTCACATTCGATGTGACTGCCACGTCACGGATCGTCGTAGGGACCCAGGATGGGGCGTACGTCGAAAGTCGGGATCAGCTGTTCCAGTCGCAGCGCTTCAGCTATGTGGTGCACTTCGAGCTGGGCGAGGCAATCCAGCCCCCGGCCTTCTCGGAATTGCAGGGCATGAAGCTGTTCGGTGCTGTTTATGCCAGCGGCCCTTCCTCGACCTCGCCGTTTACCGAACAAGTCAGAGGTGCCCTGTCCAACCTGGGCGAGCCCATGTCGAGCTACAACATGGCCTATTACGACCTGTACACGCCGGCTTCTGGCGGGGCTCCCTCGTACATGGTTGCGGGCACGCAACTGACCCTGAGCACAGACTCGGAGTGGCTTTCGACCGATGGCAATGCGTCGTACATGCGAGGCATCTGGTTGACCGAACCTGGTGAGCCGGCCAAATGGGATGCTTGGACCAATGCTGACTTCATGGCTTTCCTGCAGGCGCGGGTCGGCCAGTTGCATCAGGGCGCGTACATGGAGCAAGGCCGCAGTGTGATTGGCGCCGGTGCCGGCGCCATCGTGAATGACGTCAAGATATATGGCGATGCAACGTTGGTGTCCATCACGGCAGTCCCGGAGCCCGCCACCTTCGCCTTGATGGGCTTGGGCCTGGTCGGCATCGCCGCTGCAGCCCGTCGCCGCCAGGCTTGATCCGATCTTGCCGGATCACATCGTCTCGGCAAACAGCTCCCGCCCGATCAGCATGCGGCGGATCTCACTGGTGCCGGCGCCGATCTCGTACAGCTTGGCGTCGCGCCACAGGCGACCCAGTGGGTAGTCGTTGATGTAGCCGTTGCCACCGAAGATCTGGATGCCTTCGCCGGCCATCCAGGTGGCCTTCTCGGCGGCCATCAGGATCAGGGCGGCGCAGTCCTTGCGCACATGGCGGGCGTGCTGTTTGCCCAGTGCGTCCAGGTTCTTGGCCACGGTGTAGGCAAACGATTTGACGGCCTGCTGCATGGTGTACATGTCGGCCACCTTGCCTTGCAGGAGCTGGAACTCGCCGATGGCCTGGCCAAACTGCTTGCGCTCGTGGATGTAGGGCACGATGTTGTCCATCACGGCCTGCATGATGCCCAGCGGGCCGCCTGAGAGCACGGCGCGTTCGTAGTCCAGGCCGCTCATCAGCACCTTGGCGCCGTTGCCCACGCCACCCAGCACGTTTTCAAAGGGCACCTCGCAGTCCTCAAAGAACAGCGGATAGGTGTTGGAGCCACGCATGCCCAGCTTGTCGAGCTTGTTGCCCTTGCTGAAGCCCTTGAAGCCCTTTTCGATGATGAAAGCCGTCATGCCCTTGGCGCCCATTTCGGGTTCGGTCTTGGCGTAGACCACCAGCGTGTCGGCATCACCGCCGTTGGTGATCCACATCTTGCTGCCGTTTAGCACGTAGCGGTCGCCCTTGGCATCGGCGCGCAGCTTCATGCTCACCACGTCCGAGCCGGCATTGGGCTCGCTCATTGCCAGCGCACCCACGTGCTCACCGCTGATCAGCTTGGGCAGGTAGGTGCGCTTCTGTGCTTCGCTGCCGTTGCGGAAGATCTGGTTGACGCACAGATTGGAGTGCGCGCCATAGCTCAGGGCCACGGCCGAGCTGCCCCGGCTGACTTCTTCCATGGCCACCATGTGCGCGAGGTAGCCCAGGTTGGTGCCGCCGTATTCCTCGGTCACCGTGAGGCCGTGCAGGCCCAGGTCACCCAGCTTCTTCCAGATGGGGGTGGGGAAGGCGTTCTCGCGCTCGACATCGGCGGCGATGGGGGCCAGCTCCTTGGCCACGAAAGTGCGCACGGCGTCGCGCAGGGCATCGATGTCTTCACCCAGGTGGTGATTGAGGCCTGGCAGGTTCATGTGGGGGTCTCCTCGGTCGCTTGTGTGTTCGGGTGAATGTGAAAGATCAATGCGTGGGGTGGGCGCGCTTGGCCAGCAAGGCATTGCTGACGCGGGAGACGGGCTTGCGGCCCAGCACGCCCGAGATGAAGTCGGCGGCGTCCACCAGTTTTTCCAGCTTGATGCCGGTGTGGATGCCCAGGCCATGCAGCAGGTAGACCACGTCCTCGGTGGCCACGTTGCCGGTGGCGCCCTTGGCGTAAGGGCAGCCGCCCAGGCCGGCCACGCTGGTGTCGAAGGTGTGGATGCCCAGCTCCAGGCAGCCGTAGATGTTGGTCAGCGCCTGGCCATAGGTGTCGTGGAAGTGGCCGCTGAGTTCGGCCAATGGCACATGTTTGAGCGCGCGTTCCATCACGGCCTTCACGCGGCCGGCCGTGCCCACGCCGATGGTGTCGGCAATGCCGATGTGGTCGCTGCCGATGTCCAGCAGGCGCTTGACCACGTCTTCCACGGCTTCCACCGTCACCTCGCCTTGATAAGGGCAGCCCAGCGCGCACGATACGGCGGCACGCACGCGCTTGCCCGTGGCCTTGGCCGCGTCCACCACGGGGCGGAAGCGCTCGATGGATTCGGCAATCGAGCAGTTGATGTTGCGTTGGCTGAAGGCCTCGCTGGCCGCCGCGAAGATCACGACCTCGTCGGCACCCGCTGCCAGCGCGCCTTCAAAGCCCTTCATATTGGGTGTGAGCACCGAGTAGCGCACGCCCTCCATCCGCTGGATGCCTGCCATCACCTCGGCGTTGTCGGCCATCTGTGGCACCCACTTTGGGCTCACGAAGCTGGTGACCTCGATCTGGCGCAAGCCCGCGTCCTGCAGGCGGTGCACCAGGGCGATCTTGTCGGCGGCGTCCACGGGGCGGCCCTCGTTTTGCAGGCCATCGCGCGGGCCCACATCAACCAGCGTGACGTGCGAGGGGAAGTTGGATGGCTTGTACATGATGGCACCTCAGTCTTCGATGCGCAGCAGCTCGACGCCCTCGGCCACCTGGTCGCCCACGGCGCACAGGATGGCAGAGACGGTGCCCGCTTGCGGCGCGGTCAGCGTGTGTTCCATTTTCATGGCTTCGGTCACGGCCAGGGGCTCGCCTTGCTTGACGACCTGGCCTTCCTTCACGAGCAAGGCCACGACCTTGCCGGGCATCAAGGCGGTGAGGCGGCCGGTGCCATGGTGGCCCTGGTCGACCTGGGTCAGCGGGTTCACGTCCTGCAGGTGCACGGCGCCTTGAGGCGTGAACACGTGGATGTCGTCACCATGGCGGTACACCGACACGCGCAGGCGCTGGGTATGCGCGCCGGTGGCCAGGCTGATGTCCAGCGTGTCAGCGTGCGCACCGTGCAGCGTCAGCATGACGCTGTGCTCGCCGAATTCGAGCTGGTATTGCGTGGGGCCCAAGCGGGTGCTGGTCACCGTGACGGGCTGGCCCTCGTGCAGCAGCACCTCGCGGTGGCGAGGGGCACCATGCAGGCGCCAGCCATCCGGTGTGGACCAGGGGTCACGTGGGCTGGCTGTGTGGGCTGGTTCGGTGGGCAGCAGGCTGGCCATGGCCGCACCAATGGCCACGTCCGTGCCCACGCCGGGCGCCTGGAACAGGGCCGCATGCTCGCGCTCGATCAGGGCCGTGTCCAGCTTCGCTTGCGAGAACGATGGCGTGTGGATCACGCGGCGCACGAAGCCCACATTGGTGTGCAGGCCGGTGATGTGCAGGTCGCGCAGGGCGGCATCCAGGCGGCTCAGGGCGGCGGTGCGGTCCTCGCCCCACACGATGAGCTTGGCGATCATCGAGTCGTAGTAAGGCGAGATCACATCGCCTTCGCGCACGCCGCTGTCAATGCGAACGGGGGATACCTCGAATGATGAAGCCGGTGGCGTGCGCATGACCTGCAGCGCGCCGGTGGCCGGCAGGAACTGCTGCGCTGGGTTCTCGGCGCAGATGCGGGCTTCGATGGCGTGGCCCTTGATCTGCAGTTGGTCCTGCTGCAGAGGCAGGGGCTCGCCCGCGGCCACGCGCAGTTGCCACTCGACCAGGTCCAGGCCGGTGATGGCTTCGGTGACCGGGTGCTCGACCTGCAGGCGGGTGTTCATCTCCATGAAGTAGAAGCGGCCGTCCTGCTCACAGATGAACTCGACGGTGCCCGCGCCCACATAACCCACGCTGCGTGCGGCGGCGATGGCGGCTTCACCCATCTGGCGGCGGCGCTCGGGCGTCATGCCGGGTGCCGGGGCTTCTTCCAGCACCTTCTGGTGGCGGCGTTGCACCGAGCAATCACGCTCGAACAGGTGCACGTAGTGGCCGTGCGTGTCGCCAAAGACCTGGATCTCGATGTGCCGCGGTTGCTGCACATAGCGTTCAACCAGAACATGGGCGCTGCCAAAGCTGGCCTGGGCTTCGCGCTGGCAGGATGCGAGCGCGGCTTCAAGGTCCGCCGCTTGCTGGACGGCGCGCATGCCCTTGCCACCCCCACCGGCACTGGCCTTGATCAACACGGGGTAGCCCATGATGCCGGCCTGCTCCTTGAGGAAAGCCGGGTCTTGCTGGTCGCCGTGGTAACCGGGCACCAGCGGCACGCCGGCCTTTTCCATCAAGGCCTTGGCGGCGGATTTGCTGCCCATGGCCGCAATGGCCGAGGCGGGTGGGCCGATGAAGGCAATGCCGGCGGCCTCGCAGGCCTGGGCGAAGTCTTCGTTTTCGCTCAGGAAGCCGTAGCCGGGGTGCACGGCTTGGGCGCCGGTGGCCTTGGCCGCTTCGAGGATACGGTCGGCGCGCAGGTAGCTTTCACGCGGGCTGGCCGGGCCGATGTGCACGGCCTCGTCGCAAGCCTGCACGTGCAGGGCGTGGGCGTCGGCATCCGAGTAGACGGCCACGGTGCGGATGCCCATGCGGCGTGCGGTGGCAGCCACTCGGCAGGCGATTTCACCGCGGTTGGCAATCAATATCTTCTGGAACATCACAGCTCCCGCGGTGAACTCGCCTGCGACACGCTGTGCGTGTCCATGCGATTTGGCTGCGCCGCAAGGCCGATGGCCTTGTCACCGCGGTTGGCGGTCAGGATCTTGTTGAACATGTTGAAGTGATCCCGTCGTGTTCAGTCTTTAGGCTTGGCATCAAGCTGCCAGGCCGGAGTGCGTTTATTCAGGAAGGCCTGCACGCCCTCGCGGCCTTCGTCGCTGGCGCGGATGTCGGCAATGCGGCGTGCGGTCAGGTCGCGCAGGTCGGTGCTCAGGGGCATCTTGCCGATGTCCTTGACCAGCTGCTTGCAGGCGCGCACGGCCACCGGGCCGTTGTGCACGATGCTGTGCACCACCTGCTGCGTGGTCTCGTGCAGCGTGTCGGCATCGCACACCTCGTGCACCAGGCCGATCAGCTGCGCGCGCTCGGCGCTGAAGCGCTCGGCCGTCACGAAGTAGCGGCGCGCGGCACGTTCACCAATGGCATCGATCACATACGGGCTGATGGTTGCGGGGATCAGGCCCAGCTTGGCTTCCGACAGGCAGAAGCCCGCCTGGCGAGATGCCACCACCACGTCGCAGCAGGCCACCAGGCCTACGCCGCCACCATAACAATCGCCTTGCACCTTGGCGATCACCGGCACCGGGCTGCTGGCAATGGTCCACAGCATGTTGGCCAGGCGTGCGCCGTCGGTGTGGTTCTCGGCCCAGGAAAAATCGGCCATGGCGCGCATCCAGTTCAGGTCGGCGCCTGCGCAGAAGGCCTTGCCATGCGCGCCCAGCACGATGGCGCGCAGCGTCGGGTCTGCCGCCAGCTCCGTGAAGGTGTGCGTCAGCTCGGCAATGGTCTCGGCATCAAACGCGTTGCGCAGTTCGGGCCGGTTCAGGTAGACATGGGCTACGTGGCCTTCATGCTGGATATCCAGTCGGGACATGCGTGCGCTCCTTACATGCGGAACACGCCGTAGCGTGTGTCGCCAATCGGTGCGTTGAGGCTGGCACTCATGGCCAGGGCCAGCACGCGGCGGGTGTCGGTGGGGCGGATCACGCCGTCGTCCCACAGGCGGGCAGAGGCGTAATACGGGTGGCCCTGTGCCTCGTACTGTTCGCGGATCGGTGCCTTGAAGGCCTCCTCGTCATCGGCGCTCCAGGCGGCTTCGCCCTTGAGGCCCGTCTTGGCCTCGATGCCATCGCGCTTGACCGTGGCCAGTACGCTGGCGGCCTGCTCGCCACCCATCACGCTGATGCGCGCGTTCGGCCACATCCACAGGAAACGCGGGTTGTAGGCGCGGCCGCACATGCCATAGTTGCCGGCACCGAACGAGCCGCCGATGATCACGGTGAACTTGGGTACCTGTGCGCACGACACGGCGGTGACCATCTTGGCGCCGGCGCGTGCAATGCCTTCGTTCTCGTACTTGCGGCCCACCATGAAGCCGGTGATGTTCTGCAGGAAGAGCAGGGGGATCTTGCGCTGGCAACACAGCTCGATGAAGTGCGCGCCCTTGTTGGCGCTCTCCGAGAACAGGATGCCGTTGTTGGCCACGATGCCCACGGGCATGCCTTCGATGTGGGCAAAGCCGCAGACCAGGGTGCTGCCGTAGCGCGCCTTGAACTCGTCGAACTCCGAGCCGTCCACCAGGCGGGCGATCACCTCGCGCACATCGAAGGGCTTGCGCGTGTCGGTGGGGATGATGCCGTTGAGTTCGGCCTGGTCGTACAAGGGCGCACGTGGCTCGATCAGGGCGATGTCAGCTGTCTTGCGCCAGTTCAGACGGGCCACGCATTGGCGGGCCAGGGCCAGCGCATGGGCGTCATCGCGCGCCAGGTGGTCGGCCACGCCGGACAGGCGCGTGTGCACGTCACCACCGCCCAGGTCTTCCACGCTCACCACTTCGCCCGTGGCGGCCTTCACCAGCGGCGGGCCACCCAGGAAGATGGTGCCCTGGTTCTGCACGATGATGGTCTCGTCGCTCATGGCGGGCACATAGGCGCCGCCGGCCGTGCACGAGCCCATCACCACAGCGATCTGCGGGATGCCGACAGCACTCATGTTGGCCTGGTTGTAGAAGATGCGGCCGAAGTGGTCGCGGTCCGGGAAGACCTCGTCCTGGTTGGGCAGGTTGGCGCCGCCCGAGTCCACCAGGTAGATGCAGGGCAGGCGGTTCTGCGCGGCGATCTCCTGGGCACGCAGGTGCTTCTTGACCGAGATGGGGTAGTAGGTGCCGCCTTTGACGGTCGCGTCGTTGCACACGATCATGCACTCGACGCCCGCTACACGGCCCACCCCGGCGATCACACCGGCGCTGGGCGCGGCGTTGTCATACATGTTGAGCGCGGCCAGCGGCGCCACTTCCAGAAACGGCGAGCCCGCATCCAGCAGTTGTTCCACGCGGTCACGCGGCAGCAGCTTGCCGCGGGCCAGGTGCTTGGCGCGCGGCGCTTCGCCACCACCCAGTGCGATGCGGCCCAGTTGGGCTTCCAGGTCGTCCACCAGGGCCTGCATGGCCTGGGCATTGGCCTTGAAGGTATCCGAGCGTGGGTTGAGTTGGGTCTCGATGACGGGCATGGCGGGTTCAGTCTTTCGGGTGGATGTGGCGCAGCGCCTCGCTGACTTCATCCTTGAAGCGGCTCAAGGCCGCCAGGGACGCGTCACGCGGCATCAGCGCGCTCCAGATCAGTTCGGTCAGTTGCTCGGCCGTGGTGTCGATGCGCGGGCGCTTCATCGTGGTGATGGCGTCCCACAGCACATGCTCCATCGAGCCATACACCAGGTCGCGAAGCAGGCGCAGCGGCATGTCGGCGCGGACCTGGCCTTGCGCTTGTGCCTCGGCTAGGCAGTCCATTAAGGGCGCGGTGTAGCGGCGTTTGCAGTCGGCAATGACCTTGGCCAGTTCGGGCTCGGCTGCGCGGCCCTCGCCGAGCACCAGGGCGCACATGCCCGAGCCATCGGCCAGCAGGGTGACCAGGTGGGCGCGCACCACGTGGCTGAGCTTGGCGTGCACGCCGTGCAGGCGGGGCACGTCACGCTCCAGCTCGCTGCTGATCTCGTCGTACCAATCCTTGATGACCTGGATGCACAGCTCGCGCTTGCCCGGGAAGTAGGTGAACACCGTGGCCTCGGACACGCCCGCCGCTTCGGCAATCTGGGCGGTGGTGGCACGCTGGTAGCCGTGCTGCGAAAACACCTGCCGAGCCGCACTCAGCAAAGTCTGAATGCGCTCCAGGGATTTGGCGCGGCGAGGGGTGGTGCGTTGCAGGCTGGGCACGGAGAAAATTGAGTGACACTCAAGAATGCCGAGATCATGCCATGTGCAGCGCCAACTGTGCCCGGCTATTTGTCAGGGTTCCTACTGATTTTTCGTTTGCAAGCATGCCGGCCAAGTTACCTTGAGCACGACTCAGCCAGCAGCCAGGCGAAGCCCACCGTCCAGCCTGATCACCTCGCCATTGAGGTATTCGTTTTCCACGATGTGGCGCACCAGGGCCGCGTACTCGGCGGGTGCCCCCAGGCGTGCAGGGCAGGGCACGTTGGCAGCCAGCACCGCGCGGGTTTCCGGTGGCAAGCCGGCGGTCAGTGGTGTGCTGAAAGCCCCCGGCGCAATGGCCATGACACGGATGCGCTCACGCGCCAGATCACGCGCGGCTGGCAAGGTCATGGCGGCCACCCCACCTTTGGAGGCGGCAAATGCCACTTGCCCCATCTGCCCTTCAAAGGCGGCCACGGACGCCGTGTTGATGATCACGCCCCGGCAGGCGCCCGCAGCCTCATCGGCGCGCGGCGGCGAAGCCATCATCACTGGCACGGCCAGCCGCATCATGTTGAAGCTGCCCAGCAGGTTGACCTCCATCACCTTGCGGAAGGTGGACAACTGGTGCGGGCCCTCGCGGCCGTGCAGGCATTCGGCGAAGGCCACGCCGGCGGCATTGACCAGCACGTCCACACGCCCGAAGCGATCCTGCGCCATGTAGACGGCGGCCGAGCCCTGGGTGTCGTCGCTGACATCGGTGTCTTGCCAGCACCAGCGCTCCTGATGCGGGTCAAGCTGGGCCAAGGGGTGCGTTGAAGCGGGCGCGCTGCGGTCCGCCAGCAGCACACGGGCACCGGCCTCCCAGGCCATCTGGCTGGTCGCGGCACCCAGCCCCGAACAGCCGCCGGTGACGATGAACACGCACTTCGACAGGTTCATGGCAGGACTCCCAGGGCCGAAATGGCATCATTGCGCCAATCCGGATCAAACGCAAGCCATGACAGCCATCCAATGGGATCACCCCCATCCCCACCTCTTGAATGTGACCGTGCAGGATCAGCATATCGACCTGATGCGCCACACGAACAACGTCGTGTACCTGCAGTGGCTGGAGGACGTGGCCTGGGCTCATTCCATCGCGCTGGGCCTGGGGCCGGCTCAGTACGAGGCGCTGGGCCATGGCATGGTGGTGCGCCAGCATGAGCTGACCTACATCCAGGCCACCCGCCTGGGCGACGAGCTGGTGCTGGCCACCTGGTTGACGCATGCCGACAAGCTCACGCTGCAGCGCCACTACCAGTTTGTCCGCCAGGCAGATGGCGCGACCGTTTTCCGCGGCAAAACGCATTTTGTGTGCGTGGACATCGCCCAGGGCAAGGTCCGGCGCATGCCCGAGGCGTTTTTCTCGGCTTACTCAGCGGCCGTGATCCCTCAAGTCAGCTGAGATCCAACCGATAAAGCGGTTTACTTCAGCCGGAGAAGTTGCACGCTGGGTCGCATCGCATCAAGGCGCGAACCAGCCACCGGCTATTCGCCAACGGGCTGGCGATGCCAAACAGCCCGTATGAACCAGGGGCGGTGATGAACTTCGGACAACTGAAGATTGGTACGCGTGTCGCCGTGCTGGGCGGCGTCATGAGCATGGCGCTGCTGGCCGTTGGCGGCACGGCCTTGTGGGCACTCAAGGCTGACGAGGCCCAGTTCGAGGCCTGCGCACAAAAAGCACAAAACTTCGAAAACGCCATTGACCTGGCTCGGGGTGCGCAGGTGGCCTTCAAGATCCAGATCCAGGAGTGGAAGAACACCCTGCTGCGCGGTGGCGATCCGGCCTCGTTCGACAAATACAGCAAGGCCTTTGTCAAAGAAGGCGAGGTGTCGGTGGCCAAGCTTCATGACTTGAAGCGCGTGATGGCTCAGCTGGACCTGCCCACCTCCGACATCGACGAGGCGCAGGCCGCCTTGATCGATCTCAAGACCAAATACCTGGACGCCCTGACGCACTACGATCAGGCTGACCCGGACAAGGGCGCACATGCCGTGGACAAACTGGTCAAAGGCATGGACCGCCCACCCACCACCAAGATCGACGGCATCGTCGCGGGTGTGATGTCATCAGCCAAGACCATGCAGGCGCAAGCCGTGGATGTGGCCAAGGCCCGCATGCAGTCGGCCATCTGGGGCATGTTGGGCCTGGTCGTGCTGGCCTTGGGTGCCGGGGCCACAGCGGCCTGGCTGATCCTGCGCAGCATCACCGACCCGCTGCATCAAGCCGTGTCAGCGGCGACCGAGGTGGCCAGCGGCAACCTGCGCGTGGCCATCCACGCTGAAGGCGAAGACGAGGTCAGCCAGTTGCGCGCCGCCATGGGCAAGATGAACGACAGCCTGGTGCGTGTCGTCAGCCAGGTGCGCGATGCCGCCGACATGGTCTCGCATGCCTCCAGCGAAATCGCGTCGGGCAACATGGACCTGTCTGCGCGCACGGAAGCCCAGGCCTCCAACCTGCAGGAAACCGTGGCCACCATCGGCCAGCTGAGCACCGGCGTGCAGCACAGCGCCGACCACGCCGCCCAGGCGCAGGATCTGGCCACCCGAGCCAGTGAAGTGGCCGAGCGCGGTGGCGCCGTCGTCAATGACGTGGTGCAGACCATGAACGACATCAACACCAGCTCGCGCAAGATCTCCGAAATCATCGGCGTGATCGACGGCATCGCCTTCCAGACCAACATCCTGGCCCTGAACGCGGCTGTGGAAGCAGCACGCGCTGGCGAACAGGGTCGGGGCTTCGCCGTGGTGGCGTCCGAGGTGCGGGCCCTGGCCCAGCGCAGCGCCAACGCCGCCCGCGAGATCAAGTCGCTCATCAACGCCAGCGTGGAATGTGTGGACCGCGGTGGCAACCTGGTGGGCGAAGCGGGCAACACGATTGCCGAAGCCGTGCAGGCCGTGCGCCAGGTGCGCGAGGTGATCTCCGAGATCACGGTGGCCGCGCGCGAGCAGGCGTCCGGTATCAGCCAGGTCAGCCAGGCCATTGGCGCCATCGACAACACCATGCAGCAAAACGCCGCATTGGTGGAACAGGCCGCAGCCGCCGCCTCCTCGCTGCAGCAGCAGGCGCAAGCCTTGCAAGGCTCGGTCAGCTTCTTCCGTACCTGACGTCAAGCACACCTTTGGGCGCCCTCCGAAAGGGGGCGGGTGCCGCGAGGCGATTTCACCGGGGCGACTCCGGCGACAATACGCGCTGTGCGCCCCCCGGATTTGTGCGATGTGTTTCATGATGTGGGCGCTGACCATTGCCGTCACCCCCACCATCTGTGTCCGCCCTGCCTGCCGCCGATGCCCTTGAGGCATTGCCCACCCAGCCCTTGACGATCCTGCAGGAGGTCTTCGGCTATGCCGCTTTCCGAGGGCAGCAACAGGCCATCGTCGACCACGTCACGGCGGGCCACGATGCCCTGGTGCTGATGCCCACCGGCGGCGGCAAGAGCTTGTGCTACCAGATCCCGGCCATTGCGCGCCACCGTGGCGGCAAGGGTGTCACCGTGGTGGTTTCGCCCCTGATCGCCCTGATGCACGACCAGGTCGGCGCGCTAGAAGAAGTCGGCGTGCACGCGGCCTTCCTGAACAGCACGCTGAGCCTCGAAGACACCCAGCGCATCGAGCGCGAGATGATGGCCGGCCGCATGGTGATGCTGTATGCGGCGCCCGAGCGCGTGACCAACCTGCGCTTTCAGGCGCAACTGGCCAGCCTGCACGAGCGCGGCCTGCTCAGCCTGTTTGCCATCGACGAGGCGCACTGCGTCAGCCAGTGGGGCCACGACTTCCGCGAAGACTACCTGCAGCTCAGCCTGCTGCACGAGCGCTTCCCCGACGTGCCCCGCCTGGCGCTGACCGCCACCGCCGACGACCAGACCCGCGCCGACATGATCGAGCGCCTGCAGCTGCAGGACGCGCGCGTTTTCATCAGCAGCTTCGACCGGCCCAATATCCGCTACGCCCTGGTCGAAAAAGACGAACCCCGCAAGCAACTGCTGCGCTTCATCCAGGACGAGCACGACGGCGACGCGGGCATCGTCTACTGCCAGAGCCGCAAGAAGGTGGAAGAAACCGCCGCCTGGCTCAACGAGCAGGGCATCAGCGCACTGCCGTATCACGCCGGGCTGGACGCGGCCCTGCGCAAGAAACACCAAGACCGCTTCCTGCGCGAAGATGGCCTGGTCATGGTGGCCACGATTGCGTTCGGCATGGGCATCGACAAGCCCGACGTGCGCTTCGTGGCCCACCTGGACCTGCCCAAGAACATCGAGGCCTATTACCAGGAGACGGGCCGCGCCGGTCGCGATGGCCAGCCTGCCGACGCCTGGCTGACCTACGGCCTGGCCGACGTGGTCAACCAGCGCCGCATGATCGACGAGAGCCCGGCCAACGACGACTTCAAGCGCGTGCAGCGCGGCAAGCTCGATGCCCTGCTGGCGATGGCCGAAGCCCATGACTGCCGTCGCGTGCGGCTGCTGGCTTACTTCGGTGAGAACTATGGAAGCGAGCCGCCCGCCGCCGGGCCGCCCCAAGGCGGGCAGCGCCCCCTTGGGGGGCAGCGAGACCCGGATGGGGTGAGCTTGGGGGCCCGTTGCGGCAACTGCGACAACTGCCTGAACCCACCTGCCACCTGGGATGGGACCGAGGCCGCCCGCAAGCTGCTCAGTTGCATCTACCGCTTCTGGCAGCACGGCCAGCAACGCTTTGGCGCGGGGCACCTCATCGACGTGCTGCGTGGCAAGCAGACCGACAAGGTGCAGCAATACGGGCACCAGACCTTGAGCACTTTCGGTGTTGGCGCCGATTTGTCGGAGAACCAGTGGCGCGCCGTCTTGCGCCAATTGGTGGCCCTGGGCCATGTGGTGGCGGAAGGCGAGTACAACACCCTGGCGCTCACCGACAGCGCCCGCGCGGTGCTCAAGGGCGAGATCAAGCTGACCTTGCGAGAGGCCGTCGAGGTACCCCGCAAGGGTCGCACGGGCAAGACCGGCAAACCGGGAGCCGGCAAGCCCGCCTCGGCGCCTGCCGACCTCACCGGGGACGCCCTGGCCCGTTTCGCCGACCTGCGTGCCTGGCGCGCCGGCGTCGCGCGCGAGCACAACCTGCCGGCTTACATCGTGTTCAACGATGCCACCCTGGCCGACATGGCCCGCATTGCCCCCCAGACATTGGGCGAGCTGGCCGGCATCAGTGGCGTCGGTGCCAAAAAACTGCAGGCTTACGGCGACCAGATCCTGTCCGTTCTGAACCCCTGAAACGGCACGGCGCGCGCCCCATTCAGGGGATAAATGTCCGAATAGAAATGATGGGCCAACACGCTTCGCACCATTGTTGTGCGTCTGTGTTGTTGATTGCCTGGGCAATTAATTTCGAACTCAAATCGAGTGATTTGCCTGCAAAATGTCCTGAAAACGTATGTGTAAATTGCATTTTGTAGCCTGTTGACAACGAAAATGGGCCAAAACCAGGGACTAAAGCTGTCACGATTCTTGCTTATCGAATCTCCGGCGGACTTTCCGTCCCACAATGAACTTCACGGTTGGGAGCCTGTTTGGGCACCCTCCTTGTTCAAATTTCTGTTCATCTCATTGCTAGGAGAACTCAATGTTTGCAAAGAAGAACCTGGTGGCTGTGGCCGCCTTGCTGGCTATGGCTGGCGCTGCCCAAGCCCAATCGAGCGTCAAGCTGTACGGCTACCTGGAAATGGACGCTGGTTCTTATGAAACGGCTCACGCCAAGGGTACGTCCTCTCGCGTGACCAAGGTTCAAAGCGGCGACATGATGACCAGCTTCGTTGGTCTGGCCGGTTCTGAAGATCTGGGTGGTGGCCTGAAGGCTGAATTCACGCTGGAATCCTTCCTGGGTGTCGATACGGGCGAAGCGGCCGGTAACTACGCCAACAAGGCTGGTGGCTTCTGGAGCCGTGCTTCCAACGTCGCGCTGAGCGGCGGTTTCGGTAAGGTCGCACTGGGTCAATACGACAACCCCCTGTTCACCTCGGCCTACACCTACAACCCCTTCGGCAGCTCGATGACGTTCTCGCCGACGATGCGTCACCTGAACTACCTGACGCCGGCTGTGCAAACCAGCATCCCCAACTCCGGCGTCAAGTTCGACACCGGCTGGGTGAACTCGGTGACCTATGAGTCGCCCGTGTTCTCTGGCTTCCAGGCCATCGGTCAGTACGCTGCCAAGGAAACCTCCACGCCCGACACCACGAACAGCTACGCGCTGGCTGGTTCTTACAACGCTGGCCCGTTCAGCGCCATGCTGACCTATGTGAAGGGCGGCCTGACCGACAAGCCCAATGCCACGACCTACTACGCCAAGTCCAAAGTGACGGACCTGGGTGCCAGCTACGATTTCGGTGTGCTCAAGGCCTTTGCCCAGTACACCTACATCAAGGACGACACCAACGATCTGAAGGACAAGATCTATCAACTGGGCGTGAGCGTGCCGGTGACCGAGAAGGCCTCGGTGATGGCTTCGTTCGGCAACCTGAACCACAAGGTCGCAGGCCAGGCATCCAACAAGGATGACGTGTTCTCGATCGGCTACAACTATGACCTGTCCAAGCGCACCAGCGTGTTTGGCGCGTTCATGAACAACCGCCAGAGCGCCAACACGGGCAATGACTCCTCTGGTCAATCCTACGCCGTTGGTATCAAGCACAACTTCTGATCGACCCCAGTCGATTTGAAGCACCCATGAAAAACGCCCCGCGAGGGGCGTTTTTCTTTTGGGGCAACCGTGCGCGCGTTCAGGCCAGCCGGGGCGCGGCCATCAACCCCGCTCGAACTTGAACACCGCCGTGCTGGCCAGCAGATTGGGCCAGCGGGTGACCACCTCGCCGCCATGCAGGCCGAAGGATTCCAGGATGCGCAGCCCGTTCTTGCGCGCCAGCACCTCGAAGTCGGCCAGCGTGGCCACGCGGATGTTGGGCGTGTCGTACCACTGGTAGGGCAGGGTCCTGGTCACCGGCATGCGCCCGCGCAGCACGCTCAGGCGGTGCGCCCAGTGCGCGAAGTTGGGGAAGCTCACCAGGCCGATGCGGCCGATGCGTGCCGTCTCGCGCAGCATGGCTTCGGTATTGCGCAGGTGTTGCAGCGTGTCGAGCTGCAGCACCACGTCGAAGCTGTTGTCCTCGAACAGGCTCAGGCCTTCTTCCAGGTTGCGCTGGATGACGTTGACCCCGCGCTTGACGCAGGCGATCACCTTGGTGTCGTCCAGCTCCACCCCGTAGCCGGTGCATTGGCGGTGGTCACGCAAGTAGGCCAGCAGGGCGCCATCACCGCAGCCCAGGTCCAGCACACGGGAGCCCGGTGGGATGAGGTCGGCGATGATCTGGTGGATGGGGCGGTCGTTGCTCATGCTCTTGTCCATCACACGGCCATCTTCACGGCTTGGCCATTGAGCGTGCTCAGCGGGGCCGCCTGCTCATTGAGGCTCAGGGCGATGCGCTCGAAGTAGGCGCGCACCACCTCGTGGTAGCGCGGGTCGTCCAGCAGGAAGGCATCGTGGCCGTGCGGCGCGTCGATCTCGGCATAGCTCACGTCGTGGCGGTTGTCCACGAGCGCCTTGACGATCTCGCGCGAGCGTGCCGGCGAGAAGCGCCAGTCCGTCGTGAAGCTGATGACCAGGAACTTGGCCAGGGCCTTGGCCAGCGCGGCAGACAGCTTGCCGCCATGGGCGCGGGCCGGGTCGAAATAATCCAGCGCGCGCGTGATCAGCAAATAGGTGTTGGCGTCGAAGTAGTCGCTGAACTTGTCGCCCTGGTAGCGCAGGTAACTCTCCACCTGGAACTCGATGTTCTGCGTGCTGTAGGCGGGCTCTTCATTGGCCTCGCGCCCGACCATGGCGCGGCCGAACTTCTCGTCCATCACGTCGTCGGACAAGTAGGTGATGTGGCCGATCATGCGCGCCACACGCAGGCCGCGGCGAGGCACCACGCCGTGCTCGTAGAAGTGGCCGTGGTGGAAGTCCGGGTCGGTCACGATGGCGCGGCGGGCCACCTCGTTGAAGGCGATGTTCTGGGCCGACAGGTTCGGCGCGGTGGCCACGGCCACGCAATGGCGCACGCGCTCGGGGTATTGCAGCGTCCAGCTCAGCGCCTGCATGCCGCCCAGGCTGCCGCCGAGCACGGCCGCCAGCTTGTCGATGCCCAGGCGATCCAGCACGCGGGCCTGCGCGTTGACCCAGTCCTCCACCGTCACCACGGGGAAGTCGGCACCATAAATCTTGCCGGTGTCCGGGTTGGTGTGCATCGGGCCCGTCGAGCCAAAACACGAGCCCGGGTTGTTGATGCCGATGACGAAGAACTTGTCGGTGTCCAGCGGTTTGCCGGGGCCGATCATGTTGTCCCACCAGCCTTGGCTCTTGGGCAGGGGCTGGCCGTTTTCGTCGGCGTGCAGGCCGGCCACGTGGTGCGAGGCGTTCAGGGCGTGGCACACCAGCACGGCGTTGCTGCGGTCGGCGTTCAGGCGGCCGTAGGTTTCGTAGACGAGGGTGTAGTCGCGCAGCACCGCGCCGCTTTGCAGCGACAGCGGCGTGCCGAAGTGCATGGAAGCAGGGGTGACGACCCCGAGAGTGGACATGACGCTAGCAGATCGAGTGGACAACAAAAAACCGGCCTCGCATGAAAGCAGGGGCCGGTGTGCAGCGCCCTCTTTAGCGGAATTTCTTGAGCGCCCGCAATCCGGACAAATCGGCGCTATAGGTATCAGTGTAGCGCCATTTGCCGCCGAGTGTCGCGCGGGCATATTTCACAATCTGAGGTCGTTTTGTCGCGTTGTGCCGGGGACTGGCCTGCGCAGGCGAGACTTAGCATGGTGTCAGGGTGCCCGAAGTGCGCGGGGCCACCGCCGTTGGCGGTGTGTTGCCGCAGGCGCCCTGGCATCTACAAGGAGACATGCATGCCCAGGTGGTTACTCTGGCTCAACGAGTATGTGCCCGTTCGTTATGGCGCCTGGGCCTTGTCGGTGTTGGTGGCCGTGGCGGGGGCGGTCGTGTGGACCTTCACGCGCCACGAGTCGGGCGTGTGGATGGCCGGCCTGGGCGCGGGGCTCACCCTGCTGGGCCTCAACGACATGCGCCAGACCAGCCGTTCGGTGCTGCGCAACTACCCCGTCATGGGGCACCTGCGCTACCTGCTGGAGTTCATCCGGCCCGAGATGCGCCAGTACTTCATCGAGAGTGACAACGAGGCGGCGCCGTTTTCGCGCCAGCAGCGCTCGCTGGTTTACCAGCGCGCCAAGGGGGAGTCTGACAAGCGGCCTTTCGGCACCCAGCGGGATGTCGGGGCCACGGGGTATGAATGGATCAGCCATTCCATCGCGCCCAGCGAGGTGCCCTCCCAGGATTTCCGGGTGACGATCGGCGCGGGTGGCTCCTCCTGCACCCAGCCCTACAGCGCCAGCGTGTTCAACATCTCCGCCATGAGTTTCGGGGCGCTGAGCGCCAATGCCATCCTGGCCTTGAACACGGGTGCCAGGAAGGGGCGGTTTGCCCATGACACAGGCGAGGGCTCCATCAGCCAGTACCACCGCGAACCGGGCGGCGACCTGATCTGGGAGATCGGCTCGGGCTACTTCGGCTGCCGCACGGACGATGGCCGTTTTGATGCGGACAAGTTCATGGCCAATGCGCGCGAGCCTCAGGTCAAGATGATCGAGCTCAAGCTCAGCCAGGGCGCCAAGCCGGGCCACGGCGGCGTGCTGCCAGGCCCCAAGGTGACGATCGAGATTGCCGCCACACGCGGCGTGCCGGTTGGCAAGGACTGTGTGTCGCCGGCCATGCACTCGGCCTTCTCGACGCCCATCGAGATGATGCAATTCATCGAGCGCTTGCGCCAGCTGTCGGGCGGCAAGCCGGTGGGTTTCAAGTTCTGCGTGGGCCACGTGTGGGAGTGGTTCGCGATGGCCAAGGCCATGCGCGAAACCGGCATCTGGCCAGACTTCATCGTGGTGGACGGGGCCGAAGGTGGCACCGGGGCTGCCCCGCTGGAGTTCACCGACCACGTGGGCGCGCCTTTGCAGGAGGGCTTGCTCCTGGTCCACAACACCCTGGTCGGGCTGGGTGAGCGCCACCGCGTCAAGATCGGTTGCGCCGGCAAGGTCATCAGCGCGTTCGACATTGCCCGCATGATGGCCCTGGGCGCCGACTGGTGCAATTCAGCACGCGGCTTTATGTTCGCACTGGGCTGTATCCAGGCGCAGAGCTGCCACACGGGCGAATGTCCCACCGGCGTCACCTCGCAGGACCCCTGGCGACAGCGTGCCCTGGTCGTGCCGGACAAGGCCGAGCGGGTGTACCGCTTCCATCACAACACCCTGTATGCGCTGCGGGAGCTGGTGCAGGCTGCTGGTTTGCAGCACCCCAACGACATCACGGCCGATCACATCCTCAGGCGGGTGTCGGGTTTCGAGGTGGGGCGGCTGGCGAACCTGCTGATCTACTTGCGCCCAGGCGAATTGCTGGCTGCAGAGCGGGGTGAAGTCGCCTGGCGCACACCAGGCTTCGAGCAGTACTGGCGCCGTGCGCGCGCCGATTCTTTCGAGCCGGCGGACGGCGTGCACTGAGCCTTGAGGGGCCGGCGCTGGAAGGATCAGGCGCTGGGTGGTGCCGTGTCGATGAAGCTCTGGCGTTGCATGAGCTTGTCGTGCAGCTTGCCCAGGTTGGGGTAGTCGTCGCGCCAGTCGATCTGCGGGAAGCGGAAATCCAGGTAACCCAGGGCACAGCCCACGGCGATGTCGGCCAGGCTGTGGTGGTTGCCATTGCACCAGGGGCGGTCACCCAGGCCCTGGCTCATGGCCTTGAGGCTGCCCTTGACCTTGTCGAGCTGGCGGTCTACCCAGGCCTGGCTGCGCTGGGCTTCTGTGCGGCCCACCCAGGTTTGCTCCAGGCGCGCGAGGATGGCCGCGTCCAGCAGGCCGTCGGCCAGGGCTTCCCAGGTACGCACTTCCACGCGTTCGCGCCCGCTCAGGGGGATCAGCTTGCCGACCGGGGAGAGCGTGTCCACGTATTCCACGATGACGCGCGAGTCAAAGATGGCCTCGCCACCTTCCATCACCAGACAGGGCACCTTGCCCAGCGGGTTGGATTCCGAGATGGTGGAATCAGCCGCCCAGACGTCCTCGATGTCGAATTTGTAGTCGAGTTTTTTCTCGGCCAGCACGACGCGTACCTTGCGGACGAAAGGGCTGGTCAGGGAACCGATCAGTTTCATTCTGTGTGGTGATGTGTGTTTGAACTGATTTTAGCCACCACAGGGCGTCCGCCGGGGATTGGAGGGTCATCTGTATGACACCCACCCAATCAGGGGGAGCGCCTGCACGCAGGCTCGTTCGATATTGTTACATTTGATGCTGAAATGCACAATTCCGGTGTTCGCTCTGCAGTACGAGTCATCCGGCTGGACGAGTTCAAGCCCAGGCAGGCCCCGCAGCCTCCTGCCCCCCCGGTTGAAGAACTCGAACCCGAATGGTCGAGCCTGCCTCCCGTTTTCTGGCCCGATCCCATCGGGTCGGTGCGGTCGCGCGCGCTTTTTGTACCGCAAGAGGGTGAGACGGAGCAGGGCGAGGACGATGGGATCGAGCTGGCGTCACCAACCTTGTCGCCCGCATCAACGGTGCCTGCGGCCGCTGGCGGCAAGATCCCGCGTCTGCCCAATGGGGTGGTGACATCCTGGCCCTTGCGTTTTCAAGGTTCGGAGACGGAATACGCGCGGCTGTGGGCCATCAATCTCTTGTGGACCGTGCTTACCCTGGGGCTGTATTGGCCCTGGGCGCGGGTGCGCACCCAGCGCTACCTGATGCGCCACACCATGGTGGCCGGCCACGTGCTGGACTACCACGAGCCACCCACCCACCTGTTGCCGCGTTACCTGATGGGGCTGGGCTTGACGCTGGGGGTGGCAGGCGCCTGGGCTGGCGGGTCCATGCTGGCGGGCATGCTGGCCTTGTCCCTCGCCCTGGCTGTGTGGCCGCTGTTTGTGTTCATGAGCCTGACGCACCGCATGGCGCACATCAGCTGGGCGCACCGGCGGCTGGCGTTTGATGCCAGTTGCGAGGCGGTGTACCGGGCCATGTGGCGCCCACTGGTGGGTGGGGCGGTGGTGGCGTGGCTGCTCATGGCGTCGGCCATCTTGCGCCACCCCGGCAGCTGGGTGGCCTGGGGCGTGGCGGTCAGCCTGTGGGGGCTGGCCATGCCGGCTTTTGTCTGGACCTGGTACCTGTTTCGCCAGCGTCATCTGCGCCTGGGGCCCATGCACCTGTTGTGGAAGGCCTCGCGTGCGGCGGTGGCCATGATGTTCCTGCGCATCACCGTGTGGGCCATGCTCACCACCATCTTCAGCCTGGGTGTGGCCGCCATGGTGCTGGCTGGCGTGCTGGTGGTGCGAGGGCGTTTGGCCATGAGCCTGCAGGCCGAGCTGCTGTTCATGGCCGCGCTGGCCGTGTGCGCGGCGGTGCAACCTTATGCCCAGGCGCGCCTGCAGAACCTGGTGTGGAACAAGTCCGGCAACCGCTACCTGCGCTTTCGCAGCAAGCTGTCGATTGCCGACTTCGTGCTGCTGCAGTGCAAGCATGCGTGCTTGCTGGTGCTGACGCTGGGGCTGTACTGGCCCTGGGCCGTGGTGGCCACGCGCCGCATGCGCGCCCAGTCGCTCACGGTGTGGTCGCGGGTGGATGCCGACGTCCTGAAAGCGCATTGGCCTGCCCACGAGCTCGCTGCGCCCGGTAAAATGGCGGGTTCGCCTGTGCGTCTGTAGTTGTCCGATCCGGACCAATCTGCCTTGGATCCCTGCCCATGAACCTGTCTGCCCTCTCCGCTTTGTCGCCGCTTGACGGCCGTTACGCTGCCAAGGTCGCCGCACTGCGTCCGCTGTTGTCCGAGTTCGGCCTGATGCACCGCCGCGTGCAGGTCGAGGTTGAATGGTTCATCGCGCTGTCCGACGCCGGCCTGCCCGAGTTCCCCTCGCTGACCGAGGCTTCGCGCGGTTACCTGCGTGGCCTGGTGGCGCGTTTCTCCGAGGCCGATGCCCAGTCCATCAAGGACATCGAGAAGACGACCAACCACGATGTGAAAGCCGTGGAGTACTGGATCAAGCAGCGTTTCGCCAACCACCCCGAGCTGGAAAAGACCGGTGAGTTCGTGCACTTCGCCTGCACCAGCGAAGACATCAACAACACCAGCCACGGCCTGATGCTCAAGGCCGCACGCGAGCAGGTGCTGCTGCCCACCATCGATGGCCTGATCGGCACGCTCAGTGGCCTGGCCCACAACCTGGCTGACCTGCCCATGCTCAGCCGCACGCACGGCCAGACAGCATCCCCCACCACCGTGGGCAAGGAAATCGCCAACGTGGTGGCCCGCCTGGCCAACGCCCGCGCCCGCATCGCCGATGTCAAGCTGCTGGCCAAGATGAACGGTGCCGTGGGCAACTACAACGCCCACCTGTCGGCCTACCCGGACAAGGACTGGGAAGCCTTCAGCCAGTCGGTCATCGAGCACCAGCTGGGCCTGACCTTCAACCCTTACACCATCCAGATCGAGCCGCATGACTACATGGCCGAGCTGTTTGATGCCGTCACCCGCACCAACACCATCCTGATCGACTGGTCGCGCGATGTGTGGGGCTACATCAGCCTGGGTTACTTCAAGCAGAAGACCAAGGCGGGTGAAATCGGCTCGTCCACGATGCCGCACAAGGTCAACCCCATCGACTTCGAAAATGCCGAAGGCAACCTGGGCCTGGCCAATGCCGTGCTGACGCACCTCAGCCAGAAGCTGCCCATCAGCCGCTGGCAGCGCGACCTGACCGACTCCACCGTGCTGCGCAACATGGGCGTGGCCCTGGGTTATGCCCTGCTGGCTTACGACAGCCTGGCACGTGGCCTGGGCAAGCTGGAAGTCAACCCGCAAGCCCTGGCCGATGACCTGGACAGCTCGTGGGAAGTTCTGGCCGAGCCCATCCAGACCGTGATGCGCCGTTATGCCTTGCCCAACCCGTACGAGCGCCTCAAGGAGCTGACACGCGGCAAGGCCATCACGCGCGAATCCATCCAGGCCTTCATCGAAACCCTGGAGTTGCCTGACGACGAAAAGGCCCGCCTGATGGCCATGACGCCGGGCAACTACATCGGCAAGGCTGTGGAGCTGGCCAAGCGCGTCTGAGGCGCCTGTTGAGCCTGGCTTTGCCCAGGCAGCCTGGATGGCCTGCGATCACGTGCCCGCTTGAAGCGGTGCACACGTGATTGGCAGGCCATTTCCGCCATGGGGCTGGCCCCCTAAGGTGAGCACGCCCTCGCCCCTAGCGCTAGGGATGCGCCATTCGCCGTGCGTTCCTACATTGGCGACTCCTGTTTTACGCATTCGACTAGGAGTCCCAACATGCAACACCTTTCGCGCTTCGCCCTGCCTGTCATCACCTTGGGCGTGGGCCTGCTCGCACAGACCGCCGCGCAGGCGGTTGCCCTGACCGAGCCCGTCTCGCCCGCGCCCTTTGCCGACACGGCCTTGGGCGGCACCACTTCGGCCGCCCGCCCCGAGCTGGCTGGCACCGTGCTGGAAGACGTCATCACCCCCTTCAGCTTCAGCGGCGTGAGCGGCACCGTGCAGAACCGCGTGGTGCGCGAAACCGGCACCGGCACGCTGGACTTTTACTGGAAGGTCAATGTCGACCCGTCTACCTCCGGCGTAGGCGTGAGCGCCTTCCGCCTGGCCGATTTCGGCTACAGCCACCTCAAGGATGCCGACTACCGCACCGATGGCCTGGGCACGACGGGGCCTGACACCGCCCGCCTGTTCAACCCGGCCAGCTACCCCACGGGGGATCTCAACTTCCTGTTCGCCAACGGCGTCAACCCGGGCAGCGAGTCGCGTTTGTTCTTCCTGCATACCAACGCGCTCAGCTATGACCGCATCGCCACGTACGACATGCTGACCACGGGTGCGCAGAACCTGTCCGGCACTTTCACCACCTTTGCACCGGCCGTGCCCGAGCCCGCCAGTTTTGCCTTGACTGGTGCGGGCTTGCTGATGATGGGCGCGCTGCTGCGCCGCCGCCGCCCGAACTGACCCTGGGGATGCACAAGCCGGTAAAATTCAGGGATGAACTTCACCGACCAGCTTGCGCAAGCCCAGCGCCAGAACGATTCCCTGCTTTGCGTGGGGCTGGACCCCGAACCCTCGCGCTTCCCCGGCGCCTGGAAGGGCCAGAGCGACCGCATCTATGACTTCTGTGCGGCCATCGTGGACGCCACGAAAGACCTGGTCTGCGCCTTCAAGCCGCAGATTGCGTATTTCGCCGCCCACCGCGCCGAAGACCAGCTGGAGCGCCTGATGGCGCACATGCGCCGTGTGGCGCCTTACGTCCCCGTGATCCTGGACGCCAAGCGCGGGGACATCGGCAGCACGGCCGAGCAGTACGCCCATGAGGCGTTTGACCGCTACCAGGCTGATGCCGTCACGCTGTCGCCCTTCATGGGCTTCGACACCATGCAGCCCTTCCTGAAGTACCCGGGCAAGGGCGTGATCCTGCTGTGCCGCACTTCCAACCCGGGTGGCTCGGACCTGCAGAACCTGCGCCTGGCCGACATCCCCGGCCAGCCCCGCGTGTACGAGCACATCGCCGCGCAGGCACAAGGCCCCTGGAACACCAATGGCCACATGGGCCTGGTGGTGGGCGCGACCTTCCCTGAAGAAATCGCCCGTGTGCGTGAGCTGGCCCCCACGCTGCCTTTGCTGATCCCCGGTGTGGGCGCGCAAGGTGGTGATGCGGCGGCTACCGTCAAAGCGGGCTTGAAGACCGACGCCTCGGGGGCCATCACCGGCACCATCATCGTCAACAGCTCGCGTGCGGTGCTGTACGCCAGCAGCGGCGAGGACTACGCCAGCGCGGCGAGCCAGGCGGCGCAAGCCACGCGTCTGGCACTGAACGCGGCGCGCTGATGCATTCAGCCTGATCGGGGTAGGGTGGGGCAAGGTGCCCTGGCCCATGTCAGACTAGGGCCCATGTTCCTGCTCAGGCTCTTGCTCAAGAACGCGTTCAGGCATCGCCTGCGCGCCTTGCTGACCATGATCGGTCTGGTCGTGGCCATTGCCGCCTTCGGCCTGCTGCGCACCATCGTCGACGCCTGGTACGCCGGGGTGGACGCCACGTCCAGCACGCGTCTGATCACGCGCAGCTCGATCTCGCTGACCTTTCCCTTGCCCCTGAACTACGCCGAGCGCATCAAGTCGGTGGACGGGGTGAGCGGCATCTCATGGGCCAACTGGTTCGGCGGCATCTACATCACCGAGCGCAACTTCTTTGCGCAGTTCGCCGTCGACCCGCCCAGCTACCTGGCGCTGTACCCCGAGTTCATCCTGAGCGACCAGGAGAAGCAGGACTTCTTCCATGACCGCCAGGGCTGCGTGGTCGGGCGCAAGCTGGCCGACAAGTTCGGCTGGAAGGTGGGCGACACGATCGCGATGCGCGGCACCATCTACCCGGGCACCTGGACCTTCACCATCCGCGGCATCTACAAGGGCAAGGACGCCAAGACCGATGCGCAGCAGATGTTCATCCACTGGAAGCTGCTGGCCGAGACGATCCGTGCGCGCATGGGGGGCGGGCCGCAGGCCGACCATGTGGGCGTGTACGTGGTGGGCATCAAGAACCCGGATGACGCCCCCTTGATCTCGCAGCGCATCGACGCGCTGTTCAAGAACTCGCTGGCGGAAACGCTCACCGAAACCGAGAAGGCTTTTCAGCTCGGCTTCGTGTCCATGAGCGAGGCCATCTTGCTGGCCGTGCAGGCCGTGAGCTTCATCATCATCCTGATCATCATGGCGGTGATGGCCAACACGATGACGATGACGGCGCGCGAACGCCTGGCCGAGTACGCCACGCTCAAGGCGCTGGGTTTCGGGCCGAACTTCGTGGTCAAACTGCTGTTTGGCGAAAGCCTGTTGATCGCCCTGATCGGCGGGTTCATCGGCATGGCCGTGACCTTCCCGCTGGCGCGTGCTTTTGTGAACGCGGCGGGCACGCTGTTTCCCATCTTCAACGTGTCCATGCTGACCATCAGCCTGCAGTTGGGGGCCAGTGTCGTGGTGGGCACCGTGGCGGCGGCCTGGCCGGCCTGGAAGATGTCCCGCATCGACATCGTGCAGGGACTGCGGCATGTGGCTTGAGGGCTGACACCCCCTATGTGGTGATGGTGGCAGGGGGCCGTTGGCGATATCCTCCGGCCTCATCAAAAAAATGATCAGGGAAGAAGCCTCGGATGCCGCGATGTGGTGTTCGGGTGTTGCGCATGGCGCTGTCGATTTACCAACTCAAGCCCCGTTTCCAGGCATTGCTGCGGCCGATGGTTGCCAGGCTGGCGCGTCTCGGCGTTACCGCCAATCAGGTGACCTTGAGTGCCTGTCTGGTGTCTGTGGCCGTCGGCCTCGGGCTCTATCTGGCGAATACCCCGTGGGCCTGGTATGCGCTGATACCGGTTTGGATGCTGCTTCGCATGGCCTTCAATGCGGTGGATGGCATGCTGGCTCGCGAGCATGGCCAGCAATCCGTGTTGGGGGCCTACCTCAACGAGCTGACGGACGTCCTGTCCGACGCGGCCCTCTATATGCCGTTCGCGCGTGTCGCGCCCTTTGATCCCTTCTGGCTCGGGGTGGTGGTGCTGGCTTCGGCCTTGTCCGAGATGGCGGGCGCCTTGGGTGCCACCGTGGGCGGCGTGCGCCAATACGACGGGCCCATGGGCAAGAGCGACCGGGCCTTCGTGTTCGGCCTGCTCGGCGCGCTGGTGGCCTTGTTCGGTCAAGGCGCGGGCCTGCCCAGCCATTGGTGGCCAGTGGCCTGGGTGCTGCCGCTGGTGGCGGTGCTGACCAGTTGCGCCATCTACAACCGCATTCAATCAGGGATCCAACATAGCCATGAGCGCCGTTCTTGAATCGACGGGTGCGTCTGCCCCGGCTCCGCGTCGCCACACCGAGCACCATTTCGTCACCCACGACGGGCAGCAACTGTTTTACCGGTATTGGCCGGCTACCTCGGGGGTGGCTCGGGGTGCGATCGTTCTGTTCCACCGCGGGCACGAGCATGGCGGGCGCATGGCGCATCTGGTCGACGAGCTGGATTTGCCCGACATGGCCTTCTTCGCATGGGATGCACGCGGGCATGGCCAGTCCCCGGGGCCGCGCGGCTACAGCCCCAGCTTTGCCACCTCGGTGCGCGACATCCAGACCTTCATGGCGCACCTGCAGGCCGAGCATGGCGTGGCCCAGTCCGATGTGCATGTCGTGGCGCAGAGCGTCGGTGCCGTGCTGGTCTCGGCCTGGGTGCATGACTACGCGCCTCGCCTTCGTGGCCTGACGCTGGCTTCGCCGGCCTTCAAGGTCAAGCTCTATGTGCCCTTCGCGCGCGCCGGCATCCGTTTGTGGCAAAGCCTGGTGGGGCCCTTCTATGTCAACAGCTACGTCAAGGCGAAGTTCCTGACGCACGATGCCGAACGCATCGCCAGTTACGAGGCTGATCCCTTGATCGCCCGGCCGATTGCCTCGCACATCCTGCTGGGCCTGTACGAAGCCGCCGAGCGTGTCGTGGCCGATGCGGCCGCCATCACGGTGCCCACGCAGTTGCTGATCTCCGGTGCGGACTGGGTCGTGCACCAGGGGCCGCAGCGTGCGTTCTTCCAGCGCCTGGGCAGTGCGGTCAAAGAGGTTCATGAGCTGCCGGGCTTCTTCCATGACACGCTGGGTGAGAAGGACCGTCATGTGGCGGTGGCGCGCATCCGCGATTTCGTGAACAAGCGCTTTGCAGTGCGCGCGCCGGCGCCGGTGGATCTGCGCATGCCGCACAGGCAGGGCGCGACTTTCGATGAGGCCCAGGCACTGGCTCGTCCGCTGTCGCCCTGGTCCTTGCGTGGGTTGTACTGGGCCAGCGTGCGCACGGGCTTGCGCGTCGGCGGCTGGCTGTCCAAGGGGATTGCGCTGGGGCATGCCACCGGCTTTGACTCGGGCAGCACGCTGGACTATGTTTACCGCAACCAGGCGGCAGGCATGGGCCCGATCGGGCGACTGGTGGATCGGGTCTATCTGGATTCGATCGGGTGGCGTGGCATCCGCGTGCGCAAGCAGCACGTGCAGGAACTGCTGAACCACGCCATGGCGCGTGTCAGGGATCAAGGCATGCCGGTTCGGCTGATGGACATCGCTGCAGGGCACGGCCGTTATGTGCTGGATGCCGTGGCCGACTCGGCGGTGAAGCCAGAAGCCATCCTGCTGCGCGACTACAGCGACATCAACGTGCAGGACGGGACGGCCCTGATCCAGGCGCGTGGTTTGCAGCAAGTGGCCCGTTTCGTGAAGGCGGATGCCTTTGACCGGGCCTCGCTGCGCAGCGTACAGCCGGCACCGACGGTCGCCGTCGTGTCAGGCCTGTACGAGCTGTTTGCCGACAACCAGATGGTGTCGGAGTCCCTGGCGGGCATCGCGGACGCCATGCCCGAAGGGGGCTGCCTCGTGTACACCGGCCAGCCCTGGCACCCTCAACTGGAGATGATCGCGCGGGCGCTGACCAGCCACCGTCAAGGCCAGGCCTGGGTGATGCGCCGGCGCACCCAGCAGGAGATGGACCAGCTGGTCGAGGCTGCGGGCTTTCGCAAGGTGAGCCAGCGTGTGGACGAGTGGGGCATCTTCACCGTGTCGCTGGCGGTGCGGGTGAGGTCGGCTTGAGTCTGGTACGCGTGGCGCCCATGTGGCGTCCCGGCTTGCTGGCCCTGCTGGTGCTGGCCCCGCTCTTTTTTGTGAGTTATGGCGCGGCCAATCATTGGGCCGCCGCTCAGCCTGCTGTGCCCAGCGTGGTGTTTGGCTGGGAGGCGCACATCCCCTTGCTGCCCTGGACGATCCTGCCGTACTGGTCGATCGACCTGTTCTATGGCCTGTCGCTCCTGTTGGCTACGAACGCCCTGGAACTGCGCCGCCAGGTGCTGCGGCTGTTGACGGCGCAACTGGTGTGCGTGAGCTGCTTCTACCTCTGGCCCTTGCGCTTTTCGACCCCGCGCCCCGCGCTGAGCGGCTGGGAGGGCGCCTTGTTCAATGCCCTGGCGGGCTTTGACCTGCCCTATAACCAGGCGCCATCGCTGCACATCGTGCTGCTGCTGATCCTGTGGGATTACTACCGGGCGCGGTGGGCTGGTTTTCGGGCGGTACTGGTGCACGTGTGGAGCGCCTTGATCGCGGTGTCGGTGCTGACCACCTACCAGCACCATTTCGTGGATGTGCCCACCGGCGTTCTGGCCGGGGCGCTGTGCATGTGGCTGTGGCCCTTGCAGGGCGGGCTGCCCTGGCATGCGTGGCGCCAGATGGCAGCTCGCCATGGCCTGGCCGGTACGTATGCCCTGGTGGCGGCCGCGTGTGCCCTTCTGGCTGTGTGGCTGGGACAGCAGTGGAGCCCGGCGGCCTGGTGGCTGTGGTGGCCCGCGGTTGCGATGGCGCTGGTGGCGCTGGCGTATGCGGGCCTGGGCAATGGGGTGTTCCAGAAGGGCAGGCAGGGAGCGCCGTCCGTGGCGGCAGCTTTGCTGCTCTGGCCTCATCGTGTGGCGGCCTGGTTCAACGCCCGTTGCTGGACGGCGCGCTTGCCTGCCAGTGTGGCCGTGTGCGAGGGCCTCTGGCTGGGTCGTCTGCCCTTGCCCTGGGAGGCCGATCACGCTCGCTTTGCCCATGTGCTGGACGTCACCGCAGAACTCCGCGCCAGGCATCCTGGTGTGGTGTCGGTGCCGATGCTGGACCTCATCCCACCGTCGCCTGACAAGCTGCGCGAGGCGGCAGCTCAGCTGGATGCCTTGTACAGCGGCCGCCGTGGCCCGGTCCTGGTGTCGTGTGCATTGGGCTTTTCGCGTAGCGCGGCCGTCGTGCTCACCTGGCTGTGCGCCAGCGGGCGGGCTCGGTCGGTCCAGGATGCCCTGACCTTGCTGCAGCTATGCCGCCCTCAGATCGTCGTGCCCGGCGCGCTGTTGCGCGCGGTTGAAGAAGCCGCTTGTGGCATCCAGGTTGTACCGGCGGAGGCCTTGGCATGAGCGCGTCTCATCACGATGCGATGGCAAGCGATCAGGCAGCCGACAAGGCAGACAGCGCCGTGTGCGCGGCCGTGCTGCGCACGTCTCTGGTCTGGTGGGGCTGGATGAGCCTGTGTGGCCTGACCTTGGCGGGGCTGTGCCTCGTGCAAGGGGCCTGGGTGTGGCTGGGCCTGGCCTGGCCACTGTGGTTGGCCGGCACCTGGCTGACCATGCGCTTGTGGCTCGATGCGGCCCTGTTCAAAGGCCTGTCGCAAGCGGCGGGCCCAGTGAACACCGGCCCATTGCTGGACGGCGCCCTGAGCAGGGTGCTGGGCGTGCAGCCTCGGTTGGCCGCCGACGGTACGCCGCGCACGCTGGCCGTGCGTGTGGCGGGTGCGATGCGGCTGTTGCGCATGTTGGTGGCCGTGTGCGTGGTGCATGGGTGCTTGTTGCTGGCGGCGGTCCTGCAACGGGTCTTCAACGGGTGATGAGGGGGTGAGCGTGGCTGCCTTGAAGGAATGGTCTTTGCGCTTCCTGGCCTGGTTGGTCAGTGAATTGCTCTTGTTCAGTTCCAGGGCCTGGACGGGTGTGCGCCCCTTGTGGGTCGGGTCTGTGCCGCGGCTCAAGCAGCGGGTGTATTTCGCCAACCATGGCAGCCACGGTGATTTCGTGATGATCTGGGCCTGCCTGCCACCCCATGTCCGTCGTACCACGCGACCCGTGGCCGGGCAGGATTACTGGCTGGCGTCCTGGGCGCGCCGCTTTGCGGCATCTCGTGTGTTTCGCGCCTTGCTCATTGACCGGCATCCGAAGCCGGATGCGCCATCGCCTGTCTCGCTCATGGGCGAAGCCCTGCATAACGGCGAGTCGCTCATCCTCTTTCCGGAGGGCACGCGCAACACGTCGGATGCCAGCTTGTTGCCTTTCAAGAGTGGCCTGTACCACCTCAGCCGACAAAGCCCTGAAGTCGAATTTGTGCCCGTCTGGATCGACAACATCCGGCGGGTCATGCCCAAGGGCGAACTCATTCCCGTGCCCATGGTCTGCACGGTGAGTTTCGGTGCCCCCCTGTTGCTGGATGCGCAAGAAAGCAAGGACGCCTTCTTGCAGCGCGCGCAGTCGGCCGTGCTGGCCTTGCGCCCTGAGGAAAGCTTGCCATGTTGAGCATGAACCACCTTTTGTTTGACGAAGCCACCCGCTGGCTGTTTGCGGGCACGCTGGGCGTGCTGGTGCTGGCCTCCGTGATCGGCGGATTGCTGAAGTGGCGCGTGGCCAAGGGCTTGCCCCACGGCGTCATCGACAACCTCAACAGCCGCATCAAGGCCTGGTGGGTGATGGTGACGCTCATCGGCCTGTCCTTCATCTTCGGCAAGACGGGCGTGATCATCCTGTTCGCGTTCATGTCGTTCGCGGCCTTGCGCGAATACATCACGTTGGCCTACACGCGCTCGGGTGACCACATGTCGCTGGTGCTGATGTTCTATGTGGCCCTGCCCATGCAGTACTTCCTGATCTGGATCGAGTGGTACGGCTTGTTCTCCATCTTCATCCCGGTGCATGTGTTCCTGGTCCTGCCGATCGTCTCGAGCCTGCGGGGCGATACCACGCGTTTCCTGGAACGCACCGCCAAGATGCAGTGGGGGCTGATGATTTGCGTCTTCTGCGTGTCGCATGTGCCCGCCCTGCTGACGCTGCAGATTCCGGGTTACCAGGGGCGCGAACTGCTGCTGATCGCCTACCTCATCGCGGTGGTGCAGGGCAGCGATGTGCTGCAGTACGTGTGGGGCAAGCTCATGGGCAAGCGCAAGGTGGCGCCTGAGTTGTCGCCGTCCAAGACCGTGGAGGGGCTGGTGGGCGGGGTGGTGTCGGCGACCCTGCTGGGCGCGGCCATGTACGGCATCACACCCTTCACGCCCTGGCAGTCGGCACTGATTGCGCTGGCCATCTGCCTGATGGGTTTTCTTGGCGGGCTGGTGATGTCCGCCATCAAGCGTGATCGGGGCGTCAAGGATTGGGGCGCCATGATCGAAGGCCACGGCGGGATGTTGGACCGCCTCGATTCCGTGGTGTTCGCCGCCCCGATGTTTTTCCATGTGGTCCGTTTCTGGTGGGTTCCCTGATGCGTGTGCGCGCTTCTTCCTCTGTCTTGCCTCTTTGGGCCAAGCTGGCCTACACCGCTTTCGTGGCGGTGCTGGTGCCTCATTACTGGCAGGCCTATGGGCCCAGCAACTTCCTGTATTTTTGCGACATCGCCTTGTTGCTGACTTGCCTGGCCATGTGGACGGAATCCGCTTTGCTGGCCTCTGCATGCGCGGTCGGGATCCTGTTGCCGCAGTTCCTGTGGATGATCGATTTCATCGGCACCTGGCTGGGTCTGCCTGTCACCGGCATGACGGGCTATATGTTCCAGGATGCGATCCCTCTGTTCGCACGTTTTCTGTCCTTTTTCCACTTCTGGTTGCCGCTGGTGCTGCTGTGGCTGGTGATCCGGCTGGGTTACGACCGTCGAGGGCTCTGGCTGTGGTGGGCGCTGGCCTGGGCGGCCATGTGGGCTTCCTACCTGTTTCTGCCGATGCCGCCTGCACCGGCCAGCAACCCGGGTCTGCCGGTGAATGTCAACTATGTGTTTGGCATCAATGACAAGGCGCCGCAGACCTGGATGTTACAACAGGCCTTCTTTGCCCTGATGCTGACGGCGCTGCCTGCGCTGATCTGGGTGCCGACCCATCTGGTGCTCCACAAGACCGTTCGCATCCGGGCCTGAGATGAGGCCCTGCGCAGGGCACAATGGCTTTCATGGCGGCCCTGCGCATCGTTCCGTTCAGCTACATCGCCCGCAACCTGTGGGTGCGGCGCGTGACCACCTTGCTGACCGCTGGTGGCATGGGGCTGGTCGTGTACGTGTTTGCCACGGTGCTGATGATGAGCGAGGGCATCCGCGCCACGCTGGTGGCCACGGGCCAGCCCGACAACGTGATGGTGCTGCGCAAGGGGGCCGGGGCCGAGATCAACTCGGGCATCACGCGGGACCAGGCCGGTGTGATCGAAAGCCTGCCGCAGATCGCCATGGACGGCAACGGCAACCGCCTGGTCAGTACCGAGCCGGTGGTGCTCAATACCTTGCCCAAACGGGCCAATGGCAAGCCCAGCAATGTGACGGTGCGCGGCACCTCGGCCATTGGCATGGCCTTGCGCCCGCAGGTGCAGTTGTTTGCCGGGCGCATGTTCCGGCCGGGCACCAGCGAGATCATCACGGGCAAGGCCGTGGCTCGGGGCTTTGCGGGTGCAGGCCTGGGCGAGACCATGCGCTTTGCCGGGCGCGACTGGCTGGTGGTGGGCGTGTTCGACGCGGGGCGCAGCGGCTTTGATTCCGAAGTCTGGGGCGACAGCGAGCAGATGATGCAGGCCTTCCGCCGCCGGGCCTATTCCAGCGTGGTGTTCAAGCTGACGGACCCGGCTGCGTTCGATCAGGTCCGCCAGAGCCTGGACGAAGACCCGCGCCTGACGCTGGAGGCCAAGCGCGAGGCCATCTTCTACGCCGAACAATCCGAGGCCTTGGCTACCTTCATCCGCCTGCTGGGGCTGGCGCTGTCCATCATCTTCTCGATCGGGGCGGTGGTGGGCGCCATGATCACCATGTTCGCGGCCGTGGCTTCACGCATCGGCGAGATCGGCACCTTGCGGGCACTGGGCTTTCGGCGCACGGCGGTGTTGTCGGCTTTTCTGAGCGAGTCGCTGTTGCTGTCCCTGGTGGGCGGCATCATGGGCCTGGCTGCCGCCGCCTTGATGCAGACGGTCAACATCTCGACGGTCAACTTCCAGACCTTTTCCGAGCTGGCATTCCAGTTCACACTCACACCGCGCATTGCCGCGCAGTCCATCGGTTTTGCGCTGGCCATGGGCCTGGTCGGTGGCTTTGTGCCGGCCTGGCGTGCGGCGCGCATGAAGATCATCGATTGCCTGCGTCAGGCTTGATCGTTTTGTTCCTGGAGACACCCCATGCACTTGTGCAGCTATGAGTTCGAAGGCCAGACCCAGGTGGGCCTGGTGCACGGTTCGGGCATCGTCAACCTCAGCCGCGCGCTGGCCGGCGAGTTGTCGGCGCACCAGCCCATGATCGATCTGATCACCCGCTGGGCTGATCTGAAAGACCGCGTGGCCGCATTGGCCAACGCCCCGGCCGATCTCACCGTGGACGAGGTGCACCTGCTGGCGCCCGTGCCGCGCCCGGGCAAGGTGCTGGCCATCGGGCTGAACTATGTCGAGCATGTCAACGAGGCGATCATCGGTGAGAGCCGCACGGTGCCCGAGCACCCCATCTGGTTCACCAAGCTGGGCAATGCCATCAACGGGCCCTTCGACCCCATCGTGCTGCCGCGCATCTCGGCCATGACGGACTACGAGGCCGAGATGGTGGCCATCATCGGCCAGCGCTGCCGGCATGTGCCGCGTGAACAGGCGCGTGACGTGGTGTTTGGTTACTGCGTGGGCAACGACGTGTCCGTGCGCGACATCCAGAAGCGCACCTCGCAGTGGATGCTGGGCAAATCGTTCGACACGCATGCGCCTTTCGGCCCCTGGATCACCACGGCCGACGAGGTGGGTGACCCGCATGGGCTGGAGATGCAGTGTCTGGTCAATGGCGAGGTGCGCCAGCACAGCAACACGCGGCTGATGATCCACAACGTGTGGGACCAGATCGCCCAGCTCAGCCAGGTGATGACGCTGGAGCCGGGCGACGTGATCTTCACCGGCACCTGCAGTGGCGTGGGCGCGGCTTCCAATCCGCCCAGGTTCCTCAAGGCGGGCGACACGGTGCGCGTCGAGATCGCCTCGCTGGGCGCCATCGTGGCGCGGTGTGTGGATGAGGTGGCCGAAGAGGTTGCAGGCGAGGGCGCCCAGGCCTGATGCTGCGTGCCTGCCGTGTCGGCGAGGCGGCTCAAGCAGAGCCCTGGCGGGCGAATCAGCCGGCGCCGTTGCCCGCTTCCAGTGGTGCTTCCAGGGACTGGATCACCGCCTGCACGAACTCGGTGACGGTGGGCGTGAGGCTGCTGAGTTGATGCGTTTCGCCGCGCTCGATGGCCTGCAGGATCAGCTCGTTGATGCCACCGACCACGGCGGTGGCCAGCGCGGGCGTCAGCGGGCGTTTGCTGGGCTCGACGGCCCGAAACGCTTCGACCTGCATGATCAGGAACTGGCCGAAGCGCTCACCCATGCGGCGCCGCAGGGCCAGGCCCTCGGGACCGATGGTCATCATCTCGATGAAGGCGGCCCGCATCACGGCGGCCTGGCTTTCCAGGCTGCTCAGGTAGGCATGCGTGACCTTGCGCAACTGGGTCACCCAATCTTCGTCGAAGCGGTAGTTGGCGGCGATCAAGGCCAGGGTCTGGTCGCACAGGCGCTCGCCCAGGCCCAACAGGCAGGCTTCCTTGCTGGCGAACTGCTCGTAGAAGGTGCGTTTGGACACGCGCGCACGCGCCACGATGTCGGCGATCGTGATGTCGGCAAAGGCCTGGGTTTCCAAGGCTTGCGCCAGGCCATCCAGCAGGCGCTGGCGGTGCTCGGTGGCCGCGGCATGGAGGCCGGCTTTGGGCGTGTTGGGAGTGGCGTTGACCTGGTCCATGAATGAGGGGGATTAGGCCATATCTTGTGTTTGGTACTTGACGGTACCAATCTTGTTCGGTAAGGTTGCGCTCATTGGTACCGAACGGTACCGATTTCAAGAGCAAGTGTCCCTACCGACCGAGGAGAGAAGTTCATGCGTCCTGAGATGTTCAAGGCGGGCCGTGCCGCCACCGCGCTGTTGCTGACCGGTTTGAGCGCCCTGTCCGGGCTGGTTCAGGCCCAGCCCCAGGCTGCAGGCGAGGCGGCCAGGCCCTACACCGTGGTCAACGCCAGCTTTGCCTGCCAGCAGACCACCTGCGACGCCGAGTTGTGGCTGCCCCCTCAAGCCGCGGGCGCCGCCAAGCCGCCGGTGATCGTCATGGCGCACGGTTTTGGCGCCCTCAAGGATTGGGGCCTGCCGCCGTTTGCCGAGCGTTTCGTGAAGGCCGGTTTTGCTGTGGTGCGTTTTGACTACCGTGGCTTCGGCAAGAGTGGTGGCCAGCCGCGCCGCGTGGTGGATGGCAAGGAGCATGTCAAGGACTGGCTGTCCGCCATCGATGCGGTCAGCCAGCGCGCGGATGTGGACGGCCAGCGCCTGGGCATCTGGGGCACGTCGTACAGCGGTGGGCAGGTGCTGGTGGCCGGGGCGGAGCGCCCGGGCGTCGTCAAGGCGGTGAGTGCGCAGGTGCCGTTTGTCAGCGGCATTTCCAGCAGCCTGAACTACCCGATCAAGTACCAGCCTGTGGCCGGCTGGTATGCCTTGCGTGACCTGCTGCGCAGCGACAAGGACGAGCCTTTGTACGTGCCCATCGTGTCGACGGATGGTTTTGCGGCCCTGATCTGCCCGGAGTGCGCCGAGGGCTACAAGAAGCTGGTGCCGCCCGGTGTGGGGCAGACTGAAAACAAGGTGGCGGCACGGGTGTTCATGAGCCTGCCGTTCTTCTCGCCGGGCAGCTATGCCAAGGACATCCAGGCCCCTACGCTGATCATTGCAGCTGACAACGATGGCCTGATCCCCGTTGCCAAGGTGCGTGAAGTGGCCAAGTCGGTGCCGCATGGCGAATATGTCGAGCTCAAGGGTGCCGATCACTTTTCGCCTTACACCGGCCCCTTGTTCGAGCAGGTGGTGGCCAAGCAGACAGCGTTCTTCGTGAAGAACCTGATGGCGCCTCAGAACGTGGCCAGCAAGCCCTGAGCTGGCTGTGGGGTGGTGGGTTGGTGCTACTTTGTTGAGCTTGCTTCGACCGAGCATGACCAGGTGAACCGGGTGGGCGGCTGGCGCTCCTGACGCGGGCCACGACCGCGCTTGGCCGCCCGGGCCTCGTCAACACGAGCCAGGTGGTTCACCAGCCAGGACACCGCGAATGGTCGCTTCAGCCGCCCACCCAATTCACCCGGTCCGGCGGCACCCAGGCGCGCGCGGAGGGGCGAGCGCAGCTCGCCCGCATTCTTTCGTGCACCGCGAGACTGTGTCGCGGGATGGTGGTGGTGAGCGCCTGCGAAGCGACCATTCGCGGCGTCCTGGCTTTGTGCATGGGCAGGCTGGTGTTCACGAGGCCAACGGTGCGCGCCTCGGTGGTGCCCCGCGTCAGGAGCGGCGCAGGCGCTCGCCGCCGCCATCCCGTTGAACCACCCCTGCGCATGAAGCCTTGCGCAACTCGCTCGCACTGTTCACCCCAGCGAGCCAGTCAGCGTCCGCCCCTCCGGTAGCGCTGCACATCGAAGCCGACGTATCATGATCGGTTGCTTTTTTGCCGAGGGGTCGACGCTGAGCGGGCCCTGAGGGCACTTTTCTTGCTCCGATCCGCCGATGTCCCGCCCCGATTCCCCAGAAGCTGCCGCCCAGCCCCCCGCGCCTCGCCAACCCGGCGAGCCCGCCCGGCCAACGTCCCCCAAGCCCCGGGGTGAGAACCCCCTGATCCAGATCCGCGGGGCGCGCACCCACAACCTCAAGAACATCGACCTGGACCTGCCCCGCCACCAACTGGTGGTGATCACCGGCTTGTCCGGCTCGGGCAAATCCTCTCTCGCGTTCGACACCCTGTACGCCGAAGGCCAGCGCCGCTATGTTGAGAGCCTGAGCGCCTACGCGCGCCAGTTCCTGCAGCTGATGGACAAGCCCGACGTGGACGTGATCGAGGGCCTGTCGCCCGCGATCTCCATCGAGCAGAAAGCCACCAGCCACAACCCGCGCTCCACCGTGGGCACGGTCACCGAGATCCACGATTACCTGCGCCTGCTGTATGCCCGCGCCGGCACGCCCTTCTGCCCGGACCACCACCAGCCCCTGCAGGCGCAAAGCGTCAGCCAGATGGTGGACATGGTGCTGGCCCTGCCCGAAGACACCAAGCTGATGATCCTGGCGCCCGTGGTGCGCGACCGCAAGGGCGAGCACGCCGAGCTGTTCGCCGACATGCAGGCGCAAGGTTATGTGCGCTTTCGCATCAATGGCCAGATCGTCGAGGCGGCGGACCTCAAGCCCCTGGTCAAGAACGAGAAGCACGACATCGACGTGGTGGTGGACCGCCTCAAAGTGCGCTCGGACATGACGCAGCGCCTGGCCGAAAGCTTCGAGGCCGCCTTGCGCCTGGCCGATGGCCGCGCCCTGGCCTACGAAATGGACACCGGCACCGAGCACCTGTGCTCGGCCAAGTTCGCCTGCCCGGTGTGCAGCTACTCGCTGGCCGAGCTGGAGCCGCGCCTGTTCTCGTTCAACTCGCCGGTGGGCGCCTGCCCCACGTGCGATGGCCTGGGCCACGTGATCGCCTTTGATCCACAACGCGTGGTGGGCTTCCCTTCGCTGAGCCTGGCCAGCGGTGCCATCAAGGGCTGGGACCGCCGCAATCCCTACACCTACAGCCTCATCGAATCGCTGGGCAAACACTACAAGGTGGACATGGAGCAGCCCTTCGAAGAGCTGCCCCCCCACATCCAGCAGGTGGTGCTGTACGGTTCAGGCGACGAAGAGATCGAGTTCGTCTACGAGGCCGAAGGCGCCAACGGCAAGAAGCGCAAGGTCAAGCGTGCGCACCCCTTCGAAGGCATCCTGCACAACTTCGAGCGCCGTTTCAAAGAGACGGATTCGGCCGCCGTGCGCGAAGAGCTGGCCCGCTACCAGCAACCCAAGGCCTGCCCCGATTGCCATGGCACCCGCCTGCGCACCGAGGCCCGCCACGTCAAGCTGCTGGACGCCAACACCGGCGAGACCCGTGCCATCTACGAGATCGGCCATTCGACCCTGGCCGAAGCGCACCAGTATTTCGAACACCTGCATCTGCAGGGCGCCAAGGCCGAGATCGCGGCCAAGGTGGTCAGCGAAATCCGATCACGCCTGCGCTTCCTCAATGATGTGGGCCTGAACTACCTCAGCCTGGACCGCAGTGCCGACACGCTCTCGGGCGGCGAGGCCCAGCGCATCCGCCTGGCATCGCAGATCGGCTCGGGTCTCACGGGCGTGATGTACGTGCTTGACGAACCCAGCATCGGCCTGCACCAGCGCGACAACGACCGCCTCATCGGCACGCTGCAGCACCTGCGCGACCTGGGCAACAGCGTCATCGTGGTCGAGCACGATGAAGACATGATCCGCGCCGCCGACCACGTGGTCGACATGGGGCCGGGTGCCGGTGTGCACGGTGGCAAGGTGCTGGCCCAGGGCAACCCGGCGGACATCATGTCCAACACCAACAGCCTCACCGGCCAATACCTCGCACGTGCCCTGCGCATCGAGGTGCCGGCCAAGCGCCATGCCTTCAAGGAAGACACGCCGCGCCTGCAGGTGGTCAACGCACGTGGCCACAACCTCAAGGGCGTGACCGTGGAGGTGCCCGTGGGCCTGTTCACCTGTGTGACGGGGGTGTCAGGCTCCGGCAAGTCCACCCTGGTCAACGACACCTTGTACGCCGCCGTGGCCAAGAAGCTCTACCAGAGCCATACCGAGCCCGAACCCCATGACGAGATCGAAGGCCTGGAGCTGTTCGACAAGGTCATCAATGTGGACCAGTCGCCCATCGGCCGCACACCGCGCAGCAACCCTGCCACCTACACCGGCCTGTTCACGCCCATTCGCGAGCTGATGGCCGACGTGCCTGCGGCCCGCGAGCGCGGCTATAACGCGGGGCGCTTCTCCTTCAACGTGGCGGGTGGTCGCTGCGAAGCCTGCCAGGGCGATGGTGTGCTCAAGGTCGAGATGCACTTCCTGCCCGATGTCTACGTGCCTTGCGACGTTTGCCACGGCAAACGCTATAACCGCGAGACGCTGGAAGTGCAATACAAAGGCAAGAACATCCACGAGATTCTGGACCTGACCGTCGAGGCCGCGCTGGCGTTCTTCAATGCCGTGCCCTCCATCGCCCGCAAGCTGCAGACGCTGATGGATGTGGGCCTGGGCTACATCCGTCTGGGGCAGGCCGCCACCACGCTGTCAGGCGGCGAAGCACAGCGCGTCAAGCTGGCGCTCGAATTGTCCAAGCGGGATACGGGCCGCACGCTCTACATCCTGGACGAGCCGACCACGGGCCTGCACTTCCACGACATCGCCTTGCTGCTCAAGGTGCTGCATCAACTGCGCGATGCGGGCAATACCATCGTCGTGATCGAGCACAACCTCGACGTCATCAAGACAGCCGACTGGCTGATCGACATGGGCCCCGAAGGCGGATCGGGTGGCGGCACCTTGCTGATCGCGGGCACGCCGGAAGACATCGCGGCACACCCGGCCAGCCACACGGGGCGTTATCTCAAGCCCTTGCTGGCCGAGACAGCCTGATCGTCTACAAGCACCTGGGCATCAGGCCCGCATGAAGCCCAGGTCATAACTCGAGCTGTTGAACTGGCTCAGGTTGGGCAGGATGGCCTGCAAGTTGCTGTCCGACACGCCCATCCACTTGCCCAGTGTGTAGGCGTACTGATCCACCGAGGTGGTGGGGATCAGCACACCGTTCTGGATCTGGTCCGGGCTGCTGAACACCCCGCTGGTATTGGCAGTGCTGTAGGTGGGGAAGGTGCCATACACCTCGGTGCCGATCACCGCGCCACCCATGATCAGTTGGTGCCCGCCCCAGCCGTGGTCCGTGCCATCGCCGTTGCTCGTGAACGTGCGCCCGAACTCGGAGGCCGTGAAGGTGGTGACCTGCGAACGCATGTCACCCGCGGGCATGCCACCCAGCACGCGGTCGAAGTAGGCCAGCGCATGGTCCAGCTGTGCCATGCGCTCGGCATGCTCGCTGATCTGGCTGCTGTGAGTGTCGAACCCCCCCATGTTGACCATGAAGAACTGTCGGTTCATGCCTAGATTGGTGCCGCGATTGGTGTCGATCAGGCGAGCCACCATCTGTAGCTGCACAGCAAGCGGGTTGATTTTGCTCATGCCGCTGACAGGGCTGGTGTACTTGAGCAGCGGATCCAAATAAGCGTCGCCCACGCCACTGGTGCTCCACGGCGCGCTGCCCAATGCAGACAAACTGGAGCCCAGCAGTTCCGCAGCCTGCAAGCCACGCTGCGTGATGTTCTGCATGTCGGCGGCGAACAGGTTGCGTGGCGCTACAACGGGTGTGCCGCTCTGGCTCAACTGACCCATGATGTTGGCGACGCCCTGGTACAGCCTGCTGTTGCTGTAAATGCCCTTCTCGTAGCCGAGTTGCATCACATTGGTAGGGTGACTTTGATAAGGTATCACGTTGCGGCCACTCAGCCATACCGACTGCCCCGCCGGGGTCATGCATGTGAAGGACTTCTTGATCAGCGCAGCCTCGGCGCCTGTGCGACCGGTGGCGTTCCCCGACATGAGCAGATCACCCATCAGCCCGCCCCAGCCCGCCGAGGCACCTTCAGGCCGGAAGGATTGCCAGGTTGATTGCTGGTCGTTATGCGAGAACAGCTTGGTTGGCTTGCTGGCGCGTGCATCGCTCCAATCGGTCTTGGTCGTGGGGCGTGTGAGTGTTCCGACATTGGCCAGTACCGCCATGCGGCCCGCCTGGTAGAGACTTCGCGCTTGTGTCAGGGCTGGGTGCATGGCGAATTGCCTGCCCGTGTGCACGGCGCGGCCGGCATGGGCAATCGGCAGTACGCCGCCGAGCCGGTCAGGGCTCGTGCTGGTCGCACTTGAATTCGGGGCCACACCGGCCTGGGGTAGTGCGATGGGCACGCTGCCATCGGCCGGTTTGCGGGTGTTCTGGTAGTGATTCCAGGACGTGGTGTCTGTGGCCAGCACGGTGTTGAAGGCGTCGTTGCCTCCTGTCAGGAACACGCAGACCAGGGCGCGATAGCCGCCGCTGCCGGTGGATTGGGCAGCTGCCTGGGTGATGGCGCTGAGGTTCAGCGCCATTGGAAGGGCTGTACCTAAGGAGGAAGAGAAGGCGGCTTGGCGCAGGAAGTGACGGCGGCTGACGTTGCTCATAGCGAGAGGAAACCTGATTGACTGACTTATTGCTGGATGACGAAATTTGGTGAAACCGCCACCATCAGGATGGCGGCCTGAATACGTTGGCGTCGTTGCTTGGCCGTGGTTTTAGGCATGGCTGTGACGGAGGCGATCGCCTCGGCCTGCACATCGGCGGGCAGCGTGGTGCCCAACAGCTTGGTTGCCACGGCATTTACCAGTGCAGTGGGGTTATCGACCAACCCATTCCACAAGCTCAGGTCGAACTGCACGTCCCATCGGTTGGTGTGGCTGTTCCACTGCCCCCAACCTAGATCCAGAATGGTTGCGATGGCGTTGGCATAGCCCAGCATCGAGGTCTCGCTGGTGATCTGCATCTCCGGCGCGACCAGCCCGGCATTGGTTAGTTGCGTCTGCGGTGGCTTGTAGCCTGGACGGAAGAAGTTGAAAACCGAGGGCGAGGCCATAGGCGTCTGGCCGAGTTGCGTGCCGGGGTCGCTGGTGTCGTCTGCCAGATAGAAGGGCAGCTTGCCCGCCTGCATGCTGGACTCATACACGTCGCTGGTATGAGGGATCGCTCGCAGCAGATGGGTCAGGCGCAGAACGGGCTCGCGGAGCTTGCCATAGCCGCTGCTCAGCGCTGTGGCCGAAGGGGTGCGCGCCTCGTTGTGCAGCAGGATGGCCTTCACGACCGCGCGCAGGTTGCCGTTGGTGGACCGGAACACATTGGCGATGTCGGCCACATAGGCGTTGCTCGGGTTGCTGGTTACCAGGCGTTGGATCAGTTGCTTGCTGATAAAGGGCGCTGTGTTCGGATGGCTGGCTAGCCGATCCAGCGCAGCCTTCAGGCTGGTTTTTGGGTCTGCAACGGTCTGTGCGGGCACGGTCACCCCCAAAAACTGCTTGACTGAGGTCGAGTGCTCCTGGAAGTAGCTGCTCATCGGCATATAGGAGAAGCTATCCGACTGGCACTCAGTGGTGCGGTAGAAACAGAACCACCATGACTGGTTGCTCATGGCATCAGGGCGATACCAGCTGAATCCGGTGAAGACCTTGGCCAGGCCTTTGATGTCGTCGGCCGTGTAGGTCTCGACAGGGCTACCGTTGACCAGCTTGGGGTTGCCGCTGTCGTCGAGCTCGTACAGGCCGATCGAGAACAACTGCATGATCTCGCGAGCGAAGTTTTCGTCGGGCACGCGGCCGGTAACCGTGTCCTCCTTGCGGTTGCCTTGGTGAGAGAGATACAAGCCCATGGCGGGATGCATGGCCACAGCCTCGAGCAGGTCGCGGTAGTTGGCATCAGCCTTGTCGGTCAGCATGTCCAGGTAGCTGGCGACCATGCGCCCGTTGTCCAGCGTGGCAGTTGACACCACGAAGATCTCCGATAGCGCGAAGGCCACGCGTTGGCGCAACTGAGCGGGGTCTTTGACCGCGTGCGTCCACCAGCTGTAGATCAGGTGGTTCGGGCGCGGGAGCGGCGAAGATTGCAGCGTGACTGCGGCGTCTACCATCTCTCGGTGCGTGCTCTGCAGGTGCATGCCGAACTGCTCGTCGATCCAGTTGTCATAGCCGATGGCCTTGACGCGCGCCACGTCTTCGGCAGTCGGGCCGAACGAGGCCTGGGTCAGAAAGCGGAAGGCATCGGCATCGCTGGTGGGCAGCATGCCTGCACTCAGCGTCATGCTCTGGCGTGGTGCCGAGCTGCTGTCCGTGCTCGCACCGCCGCCACCGCCCCCCCCGCACGCAGCGAGGCTGTAGCTCAGTGCCAGCACCGTGGCCCGCATCAGGTGGCGCCAGCCACCCGACAGTTTGGAACGTGAAGAAACAGTAGCAAGCATGGACGCAGATATCGCAATGACAATCAATGGCCATTGCGCTGCGTCGTGATCTCAATCAGGGCTGATCGAGCGAGAGCGTTGACCCACTGGCAATGAATTTGCCTGTGGGTTATCGGATGATGTGAAGCGATCTTGCGTCGTTTGTAAGGGAACGCAAGGCTGGCATCAAGAAGTCGGGCAAGCCGTGAAATCGATCACAGCAGTGGCGCCAGGGCTTTGGCTGCTTGCTCGTGCGACAGCCCCATGCGCAAGGCCCAGTCCTCCACCTGGTCGCCCGCGATCTTGCCCACATTGAAGTAGGCCGCTTCGGGGTGCGCCATGTAGAAGCCGCTCACGCTGGCCGCCGGCATCATGGCCAGGCTCTCGGTCAGGTGCATGTGGATGTCGTGGGCTTCCAGCACCTTGAACATGTCCCGCTTGACCGTGTGATCCGGGCAGGCCGGGTAGCCCGGCGCCGGGCGGATGCCGCGGTACTGCTCCTTGATCAGGGCCGTGTTGTCCAGCGTTTCACCGGCGGCGTAGCCCCAGAACTCCTTGCGCACGCGCTCGTGCATGCGCTCGGCAAAGGCCTCGGCCAGGCGGTCGGCCAGGGCCTTGAGCATGATGGCCGAGTAGTCGTCCTCATGACCCAGGAACTCGGCTTCTTTCTTCTCGATGTTCAGGCCTGCGGTCACCGCGAACAGGCCGATGTAATCGGGCTTGGCTTCACGTGGCGCGATGAAGTCGGCCAGTGAACGGTTGGGGCGCTTGACGCCGTCCACCACCGGGCGCTCGGTCTGCATGCGCAGCGGGCACCAGCTCATCAGCACCTCGCTGCGCGATTCGTCACGGTAGATCTCGATGTGGTCGTCCTGCACCGTGTTGGCGGGGTACAGCGCGATCACGCCATTGGCCGTGAGCCAGCGTCCATCGACGATCTTCTTGAGCATGGCCTGCGCATCGGCGTACACCTTCTTGGCTTCCTCGCCCACAACGGCGTCATCCAGGATGGCCGGGAAGGGGCCCGCCAGGTCCCAGGTCTGGAAGAAGGGACCCCAGTCGATGTAAGGGGCCAGTTCGCCCAGGTCGTAGTTCTTGAACACCCGGCGGCCGATGAACTTGGGTGCCTCGGGCGTGTAGGTGGCGAAGTCGGCCTGGTGCTTGTTGGCACGCGCCTCGGCCAGCGTCACCATGGGCGTGGCCTTCTTGTTGGCGTGCTGCACGCGCACGCGCTCGTAGTCGGCGTTCAACTCGGCGATGTAGGCTTCCTGGCGCTCCGGGCTCAGCAGCTCCGAGCACACACCCACGGCGCGCGAGGCATCGGGCACATAGACCACGGGGCCGCTGTAGTTGGGGGCGATCTTCACGGCCGTGTGCACGCGCGAGCAGGTGGCGCCACCGATCAGCAGCGGCGTCTTGCGCGAGCGGAAGTACTCGTCGCGCTCCATCTCGGCGGCCACGTACTGCATCTCTTCCAGCGAAGGCGTGATCAGGCCCGACAGGCCGATGATGTCCGCGCCCACTTCCTTGGCCTTGTCGAGGATGTCCTTGCACGGGACCATCACGCCCATGTTGACCACCTCGAAGTTGTTGCACTGCAGGACCACCGTCACGATGTTCTTGCCGATGTCGTGCACATCGCCCTTGACGGTGGCGATCACGATCTTGCCCTTGGCCTTCGCGTCACCGCCGCCTTCGATCAGCAGCTTCTTTTCTTCTTCGATGTAGGGCAGCAGGTGGGCCACGGCCTGCTTCATCACGCGGGCGGACTTCACCACCTGCGGCAGGAACATCTTGCCCGCACCGAACAGGTCGCCCACCGTGTTCATGCCGGCCATCAACGGGCCTTCGATCACGTGCAGCGGGCGGCCGCCACCGGCCTTGATCTGCTGCCAGCACTCTTCCGTGTCGGCGGTGATGAAGTCGGTGATGCCGTGCACGAGGGCATGGCTCAGGCGCGCTTCCACCGTGGCGGGGTGCTCGGCGGTGCCACGCCAGGCCAGCTTGGCGCTGTCGTCCTTGGCTGAACCTTTGACCTGCTCGGCAATGGCCAGCAGGCGCTCGGTCGGTGTCAGGCTGGTGTCTTCGCCATCCTTGAACACCGGTTGGCGGTTGAGCACGATGTCTTCCACCAGTTCGCGCAGGTTGGCGTCCAGGTCGTCGTATACGCCCACCATGCCGGCGTTGACGATGCCCATGTCCATGCCCGCCTGGATGGCGTGGTACAGGAACACGGTGTGGATGGCTTCACGCACCGGCTCGTTGCCGCGGAAGCTGAAGGACACGTTGGACACGCCGCCCGACACCTTGGCGCCCGGAAGGTTCTGTTTGATCCAGCGCGTGGCGTTGATGAAGTCCACGGCGTAGTTGTCGTGCTCTTCAATGCCCGTGGCAATCGCGAAGATGTTCGGGTCGAAGATGATGTCCTCGGGCGGGAAGCCCACCTCGTCCACGAGGGTGCGGTAGGCGCGCTCGCAGATCTCGATCTTGCGGGCATACGTGTCGGCCTGGCCCTGCTCGTCAAAGGCCATGACCACGGCCGCCGCGCCATAACGCTTGACCAGCTTGGCCTGCTCCTTGAAGTTCGCCTCGCCTTCCTTGAGCGAGATCGAGTTGACGATGCCCTTGCCCTGCACGCACTTGAGGCCCGCCTCGATCACGTCCCACTTGGACGAGTCGATCATGATGGGCACGCGCGCGATTTCCGGCTCGCCGGCGATCAGGTTCAGGAAGCGCACCATGGCGGCCTTGCTGTCGAGCATGGCCTCGTCCATGTTGATGTCGATGACCTGGGCGCCGTTTTCAACCTGCTGGCGCGCCACGGACAGCGCGTCTTCAAATCGGCCTTCCAGGATCATCCGGGCAAAGGCCTTCGAGCCCGTCACGTTGGTGCGTTCACCCACGTTCACGAACAGCGTGCCCTGGCCGATGTGCACAGGTTCCAGGCCCGACAGGCGCATGGGCGGCACGTTGGTGGCGAAGGGCAGGGCGCCGGCAGGCGCGGCGGAGGAGGGGCCGGATGGGGCGGAGGTGGGCTCGGTCATGCCCGGCATTTTACGAGGGTGCCAGCCCTCTCTCGCCCCGCAGGTACGCCCTGAATGCGTGGCGCCCCAAAAAGGAAAGGGCGCGGTGCTTGTGACACCGTGCCCCGAGGCGCTGTCGACCTACCCGATCAGGTAGCGTGCAGCGATTGCCTTAAGCGTTGCGGCCTGGTGATCAGGCCTTCAGCAGGTTGTAGAGCTCGTCCTTGAGCGAAACGCGCTGCTGCTTCTTTTGTTCCAGTTCGGTGCTGGAGCCGTGCTCCACGCCGGTTTCGAGTCGAACGATGGCCTTGTCCAGGTCTTCGTATTCACGTTCCAGCTTGGCGAAATGCGTATTCGAGGTCTTCAGCGCGTGGATCTTGTCCTTGAACTCAGGAAAGTCCTTGGCCAGCGGGTGGTGATCTTGAATCATTCGTGGTTCCTCTTCTTGTCGGTCAGTCAGCGTTGATCGCGACAGCCTCATCTTCGGGTTTGCACGAGGCTCACGCCTTGCGGTAGATCAAGCCTTGTGCCCCGGTGCCAGGAAGATCGCATCGATGTCAAAGGTGCTGTGGCGGCCGACGTCGTCACGGTGCGCCGTCAGCCAGTGGCTGGCGGCCTTGTGGCCCAGGTGATGCAGCTCCTGCAGAAACGCCCAATCCGTGTTGAACTTGCTGGACGCGTTGTACGGCAGCATGCCGTGGTCATCGGCCACCATGTGCATGTGCAGGTTCTTGTAGCGTTCAGGGTCGAGCTTTTCGTCCTTGATCAGCTTCTTGACGAAGGAAATGGCCCGCATCTCGCTGATCAGGCTGGCGTTGAAGGTGATCTCGCTGAGCCGGTCGATGATGTCGATGCTGCGTGTGGGGTTGTCGTCGCGGCGCAGCGGGTTGATGCGCACCAGCATGATGTCGCTCAGCTCCGTGTTGTAGATCAGCGGGTAGAGCGCCGGGTTGCCGGTGTAGCCACCGTCCCAATACGGCTCGCCGTCGATCTCCACCGCCTGGAACACAAAGGGCAGGCAGGCAGACGCCATCAAGGCATCCAGCGTCAGCGCTTCGGCCGTGAACACGCGCGCCTGGCCGGTGTGCACCGAGGTGGCTGTCACGAACAACGGGATGCCGCAGTGCTGGCAACCGGTGTGCAGCGCCTCGACATCCACATGCCGGTTCAGCACGTCCTTCAAGGGGTTGAGATTCAGCGGGTTGAACTCATAAGGGCTGAATGAACGCATGAACAGGTTCAGCCACTGATAGGCCGGGAACTGGTCATAGTTGAACTGGTTCTTGAGCAGGCCGTTGGACTGGATGGTCAGCGGCGAAAACAGCGGGCCGTGCTGGCTGACATCGCGCCAGAAATCGTGCAGGGCCTTTTGCGCCTGTTTGCGGGCGGCCGCCTCGTTGCCATCCTGGAACCCCTTGACGTAGCCGCTGAGCAGCACGGCGCCATTGAGGGCGCCTGCACTGGTGCCCGACAGGCCGGCGAAGTCCAGGCCATCGTTGTCCAGCAGGCGGTCGATCACGCCCCAGGTGAAGGCCCCGTGCGAGCCACCGCCTTGCAGCGCCAGGTTGATGCGGGGGCGGCCGACGGGTTTGGTCGGGGCCTTCTGGGCCGCTTTGGGTGCGGGTTTGCTGGCCGCCTTGACGGGTGTTTTGGCTGGTGCGCGGGATGCCTTCTTCGCGACCACCTTGACTTCGGGCTTCTTGGGGGTCTTGCTGGCGCTGGCCGAAGGCGCTTTCTTTCTGCTGGCTGGGGAAGGAGTCTTCATGCGGGCAGTCTAGTCCCAATTGCTGCGCTGCAGCAAAACCGCGTGAAATCGCGGCACGCATCCCTCGCAAGGGTGATCAAAAATTTTTTCAAAGACACTGTACAAACATCCAGGCTTTGCCATAATGGCGCTCACATTCAACAACCCGCATCCACGGAAACAAACGGAGTCACACGCATGGAAGCCACCAGCAAGTCCGCCCTCAGCGCCGAAAAAGCCAAAGCCCTGCAAGCCGCATTGGCCCAGATTGAAAAGCAGTTCGGCAAGGGTTCCATCATGCGCCTGGGTGAAGGCGAAGTCGTGGAAGACATCCAGGTGGTGTCCACCGGCTCCCTGGGTCTGGACATCGCGCTGGGCGTCGGTGGCCTGCCCCGTGGTCGCGTGGTTGAAATCTACGGCCCTGAGTCTTCCGGCAAGACCACCTTGACACTGCAGGTCATCGCCGAAATGCAGAAGCAGGCCGGTGTGTGCGCCTTCATCGACGCCGAACACGCTCTGGATGCCCAGTACGCGCAAAAGCTGGGCGTGAACCTGCAGGACCTGCTGATCTCCCAGCCCGACACCGGCGAACAAGCCCTGGAAATCGTCGACGCGCTGGTGCGTTCCGGCTCCGTGGACCTGATCGTGGTGGACTCGGTCGCCGCCCTGACGCCCAAGGCCGAACTCGAAGGCGAAATGGGTGATGCCCTGCCCGGCCTGCAGGCCCGCCTGATGAGCCAGGCCCTGCGCAAGCTGACGGCCACCATCAAGAAGACCAACTGCATGGTCATCTTCATCAACCAGATCCGCATGAAGATCGGCGTGATGTTCGGCAGCCCCGAAACCACCACCGGCGGTAACGCCCTGAAGTTCTACGCCTCCGTGCGCCTGGACATCCGCCGCATTGGCTCCATCAAGAAGGGCGACGACATCATCGGCAACGAAACCAAGGTCAAGGTCGTCAAGAACAAGGTCTCGCCCCCCTTCAAAACAGCCGAGTTCGACATTCTCTACGGCGAAGGCATCAGCCGCGAGGGCGAAATCATCGACCTGGGCGTGACGGCCAAGGTGGTCGACAAGTCCGGTGCCTGGTACGCCTACAACGGCGAGAAGATCGGCCAGGGCAAGGACAACGCCCGCGAATTCCTGCGCGAGAACCCCGAGCTGGCCCGCGAGATCGAAAACAAGATCCGCGAGTCGCTGGACATCGCCTTGCTGCCACCGGCCGCTGCTGCCGCCGATGCTGGCGAATAAGCAGGATAAAGTCGCCCGCCCGGGCCGCCCCGGGCTCTCTCTCAAAGGGCGGGCGCTGAAATACCTGGCGGCGCGCGAACACTCCCGCGTGGAGCTGACGCGCAAGCTGGCGCCACACGCCGAATCGCCCGAGCAGGTCGATGGCGTGCTCGACGAACTGGAAGCCAAGGGCCTGCTGTCCGCCCAGCGCTTCGCTGACTCGATGCTTCACCGCAAGGCCGCCCGCTACGGTGCGGCCCGCATCCAGGCCGAGCTGGCGCAACACCAGCTCCCGCCCGATATCGCCCGCGAAGCCACCCAGGCCTTGCGCGACACCGAGTTCGAGCGCGCGCACGCGCTTTGGGCGCGTCGCTACGGTGAAATCCCTGAAACGCCCGAAGAAAAGGCGCGCCAGATGCGCTTTCTCGCAGGGCGAGGCTTCTCCGGCGAGGTGATCCGGCGCGTCGTTCGTGGCGAAGGTTTCACACAATCCTGATCTCTGCGCCCGCCTTGTCATCAGGCCTTTTTGTTCTCCGGGCCTGCGGTGCTATGCTGGTTGCTGCACTGCAAACAAGTAACCCTGTGCGCAGCGCGTCCGCCCAGACCTGATCGGTTTTGGCGGCCTTTGTCATGTTCGACAAGAACGCAACACCATCCTGCGAGTTCCCCCATGAAGATTCATGAGTACCAAGGCAAAGAGATCCTGAGCCGATTCGGTGTGCCGGTCCCAAGAGGTATCCCGGCATTTTCTGTAGACGAGGCAGTGGCCGCTGCACAAAAGCTGGGTGGCCCGGTCTGGGTGGTCAAGGCCCAGATCCACGCAGGTGGTCGCGGCAAAGGCGGCGGCGTGAAGGTGGCCAAGTCGCTGGATGACGTCAAGCGTCTGGCAAGCGAGATCCTGGGCATGCAGCTCAAGACCCACCAGACTGGCCCGGAAGGCCAGAAGGTCAACCGTCTGTACATCGAAGACGGTGCTGACATTCAAAAGGAATACTACGTCTCGGTCGTGACCGACCGGGGCACGCAGAAGGTCGCCATCATCGCCTCCAGCGAAGGCGGCATGGACATCGAGGAAGTCGCGCACAGCACGCCTGAGAAGATCATCAAGGTCTTCGTCGACCCGCTCGCCGGCCTGACGGACGCGCAGGCCAAGGAAGTCGCCGACGGCATCGGCATGCCCGCCGACTCCACCGCGCAAACGGTTGACATCCTCAAGAAGCTCTACCAGTGCTACATGGAAACCGATGCCAGCCTGGTGGAAATCAACCCGCTGAACCGCGATTCCAAGGGCAAGGTCATGGCCCTGGACGCGAAGTTCAACTTCGACGCCAACGCGCTGTTCCGCCACCCTGAAATCGTGGCCCTGCGCGACCTGGACGAAGAAGATCCTGCTGAAATCGAAGCCTCGAAGTTCGATCTGGCCTACATCCAGCTCGACGGCAACATCGGCTGCCTGGTGAACGGTGCCGGTCTGGCCATGGCCACGATGGACACCATCAAGCTGTTCGGCGGCGAGCCTGCCAACTTCCTGGACGTCGGCGGTGGCGCGACGGCCGAGAAGGTCACCGAAGCCTTCAAGATCATGCTGAAGAACCCGGATGTCAAGGGCATCCTGGTCAACATCTTCGGCGGCATCATGAAGTGCGACACCATCGCCGATGGCGTCATCACCGCCTGCAAGGCTGTGAACCTGAATGTGCCTCTGGTGGTCCGCATGAAGGGCACCAACGAAGACCTGGGCAAGAAGATGCTGGCCGACTCCGGCCTGCCCATCATCGCCGCAGACTCCATGGCCGAAGCAGCGACCAAGATCGTTGCTGCGGTTGCATGACCCACCCCCGTTGCGCCTGCGGCGCTCCCCCTCTAGGGGGCGTCGCCAACGGCCCGGCAAAGCCGGTTCCGTGGCGCCCGCTGGGATCAACATCTTCGAGCTAGGTACCCATCATGAGCATTTTCATCAATAAAGACACCAAGGTCATCACCCAAGGCATCACGGGCAAGACCGGTCAATTCCACACCCTGGGCTGCCAGGCCTACGCCAACGGCAAGAACGCATTCGTCGCCGGCGTGAACCCCAAGAAGGCCGGCGAGAAGTTTGCCGACATCCCCATCTTCGCCTCCGTCAAGGACGCAGCCAAGAACACCGGCGCCACCGTGTCGGTGATCTACGTGCCGCCCGCTGGCGCCGCTGACGCCATCTGGGAAGCCGTCGAGGCCGACCTGGATCTGGTCATCGCCATCACCGAAGGCATCCCTGTGCGCGACATGCTGATGGTGCGCAACAAGATGAAGGCCAAGGAAGCGGCCGGCGGCAAGAAGACCTTGCTGCTGGGCCCCAACTGCCCCGGCCTGATCACGCCTGAAGAAATCAAGATCGGCATCATGCCCGGCCACATCCACCGCAAGGGCCGCATCGGCGTCGTGTCCCGTTCGGGCACGCTGACGTACGAAGCCGTGGCACAGCTGACCGAACTCGGCCTGGGCCAATCCAGCGCCGTGGGCATCGGTGGCGACCCCATCAACGGCCTCAAGCACATCGACGTGATGAAGGCCTTCAACGACGACCCCGATACGGACGCCGTCATCATGATCGGTGAAATCGGCGGCCCCGACGAAGCCGAAGCTGCTCAATGGTGCAAGGCCAATATGAAGAAGCCCATCGTCGGCTTCATCGCCGGTGTCACCGCCCCTCCGGGCAAGCGCATGGGCCATGCCGGCGCGCTGATCTCCGGTGGTGCCGACACGGCCGATGCCAAGCTCGCCATCATGGAAGAGTGTGGCTTCAAGGTCACGCGCAACCCGTCCGAAATGGGCCGCATCCTGAAGTCGCTCATCTGACGACATTGCAGAGTCTGTGCATTCCTGGGTGACCCGTCCGGGAAACCAAACCAATCAGCCCCTACACTCAGGGGCTGATTCATTTTTGTAGCGACATGGAAGCATTGATGACCCCGGAGTTCTGGCTCGCCGTTGGCCAGATTGTGATGATCGACATCCTGCTGGGGGGCGATAACGCGGTGGTCATTGCGCTGGCTTGCCGCAACCTGCCGCCCGAATTGCGCACCAAGGGCATCATCTGGGGAACGGCCGGCGCCATCGCGCTGCGCGTGGTGCTGATCTTCTTTGCGATGTCGCTGCTCAAGCTGCCTTACCTGAAACTGGTGGGTGCTGTGCTGCTGCTGTGGATCGGCATCAAGCTGCTGGTGCCGGACGACGACGACCACGGCAACCTGCAGGCCAGCGATCGCCTGCTGGGCGCCATCAAGACCATCATCGTGGCCGACTTCGTGATGAGCGTGGACAACGTCATCGGCATCGCCGGTGCCGCGCAGGGCGCGGGCCACGAAGGCCATCAGATGCCGCTGGTGATCTTTGGCCTGCTGGTGAGCATCCCCATCATCGTGTGGGGCTCGACCATGGTGCTCAAGCTGATGGACCGCTTCCCCATCATCATCACGGCCGGCGGCATGCTGCTGGGCTGGATTGCCGGTACGCTCGCGGTCAGTGACCCGGTGGCCCTGCCGCATGTGCCTGACGCGGCCTCCACCCGTTATTTCGCGGGGGTGTTGGGGGCCTTGCTGGTGCTGGTGGTGGGCACCGTGCTGGCCAAACGATCTGACACGACGGAGGCCTGATCCCGATGTCGTCGGCCTTGCTTTCGATCATTCTGGCGCTGCTGGTGCTGATCGGCGTCGGGCTGCTGATGTGGTTGCTGCGCCAGCGTCGCCAGCCGCCTTTGGCACGCAACGGCTTTGTGCACACTCGTCCTGTCTTTGTTGATACGGACCCGGTCACGGGCGCGAGTCCGCAGGCCAGAGCATCCGCACACGGCTTGGCCGATCCTGACGAGGATGCCGGCCCCGAGACGGTGCTGTCCTACCTGGATACGCCCAGCAACTCGGCCTTCCAGTCTCAGTTCTCCAACAGCCACCCCTCGCTGTTCCACGAGGACTTTGCCTCCAGCACGATGCCCCAGGCCCTGATGAACCTGGGCCCGCACACACCCATCGAACAGATGGGCGTTCAGCGCATCCAGCGCGCCATGCAGGCCCTGGGTGACGGGCCGGTCGACCAGGCCTGGCAGACCATGCAGGGCTTCTTCCCGGATGCCGGCAACCGCCACGCCGCACTGGAGACCCTGGAGCGCATCGCCGTGGCCTTCGAGAGCGAGGCCCGCTACGACTGTGCCCGCGACGTCTACGAGCACATCGCCGACATCGACCCGCAATGGCACCAGGTCAAGGTGCGCCTGATGCGCGCGCGCGGCCTGGCCCAGGTGGCCACGGCCAACACCTGGGGCACCGTGCCTGCCCGCCCCATGCCGCAAGTGGCCCAGGGCCAGATGGGCAAGTACCTGGTCGAAAAGCAGATCGGCAAAGGTGCCATGGGCGCGGTGTACCTGGGCTACGACCCGGCCACGGACCGCAAGGTGGCGCTCAAGACCATGGCGCTGGCCCAGGAGTTCAGCGGCGCCGAACTGGCTGACGCCCGCAACCGCTTCCTGCGCGAGGCCGAAATGGCGGGCCGCCTGCAGCACCCGGACATCGTCAGCATCCTGGATGCGGGCGAGCAGGGCGGCGTGGCCTACATCGCCATGGAGCTGGTCGACGGGGTGGACATGAGCCACTACACGCATCCTGATCGCCTGCTGCCGCTCAACCAGCTGCTGCCCATCATGGCGCGCGTGGCCGATGCCCTGGCTTACGCCCACACGCGTGGCGTGACCCACCGCGACATCAAGCCAGCCAACATCATGGTCGACCTGGGCCGGGGCACGGTCAAGGTCATGGATTTTGGTGTGGCACGCGTGGCCGACGCCACCCGCACGCGCACGGGCGTGGTGCTGGGCACGCCCACCTTCATGTCACCCGAACAACTGTCCGGCCAGACCATCGATGGCCGCAGCGACCTGTACTCGCTGGGTGTGGCCCTGTTCCAGCTGCTCACCGGGCAGTTGCCTTACCGCAACGATTCCATGGCTGCCCTGATGCGGGCCATTGGCCGCGAAACAGCACCCAATGTGTGCAGCATCAGGCCCGATCTGCCGCCCGCGCTGGGTGATATCGTCGCCCTGGCCCTGGAGAAACACCCCAATACGCGCTACGCCACAGGCCAGCAGATGGCCGAAGACTTGCGTGCGGTGGCGCATTCACTGCAAAGCCTGGACCTGGACCTGGGCTGAGCCCTGCCAGCCCTGCCTAGCCGACATCCCTGATCCTTCCACCATGAAAACCCAGCGACAATCCCGCCATGGACTTTGAGTTCTTTAGCCAGACCGACACCGGGCGGGTGCGATCCAATAATGAAGACTCCATCGCCGTGGACGAGAGTTGCGGCGTGGCCGTGCTCGCCGACGGCATGGGCGGTTACGCGGCCGGTGAAGTCGCCAGCGGCATGGCCTGCGATTTCATCAAGAGCGAATTGGGGCGCTGGCTGCACGAGGCCTCCAGCAACGCCAGCGACGGCGACGTCAAGCGCGCCATGGATATCTGCGTCGACAACGCCAACCGGGCGATTTTCGGGGCCGCCAATTCCAACCCGACTTACGCCGGCATGGGCACCACCCTGGTTCTGGCGGTTTTCCGGTCAGGTCGCCTGTTATTGGGGCATATTGGTGATTCGCGCGCCTACCGCTGGCGTGACGGCCAGCTGCAGCAGATCACAAAAGACCATTCGTTACTGCAAGAGCAGATCGATGCTGGCATCCTTACGCCAGAGCAGGCTCAGTACGCCGCCAACAAGAACCTGGTGACCCGGGCCCTGGGGGTCGAGGATCTGGTCCTGATGGAAACGCATCTGCACGATATCCAGTCCGGCGACGTCTATTTGATGTGCTCGGACGGCCTGTCCGATATGCTGCGAGATCAGCAGATCGCCGAGGTCATGGCTGCCCACACCAGCTTGCCCGATATGGGTGCGGCCCTGGTGGCAGCGGCCAATGACGCAGGTGGCCGGGATAATATTGCCGTCGTGCTGGTGCGTGCACAGGGAGCAGCCGATCCGGCGCCGAGGTCCTGGTGGCCTTTCAAGCGCTTGACTGGTTTAAATTAAACGCCAAATAGAGATCAATACCCGAGAGGTTCCGAATGGGAAAACTGGTCGTCTCGCTAGACGGGGTCGTCATCAAAGAAGTCCAAATCACCAAGGACAAAACCTCGCTTGGGCGCCGCCCATATAACGACATCGTGATCGACAACCTGGCGGTCAGCGGCGAGCACGCCGTGCTGCAACTGGTGGGCAACGATGTTTTCATCGAAGATCTCAACAGCACCAACGGCACCTACATCAACGGCAAGGCCGTCAAGAAGCAGCTGCTGCAGCACAACGACACGGTCGAAATCGGCAAGTACAAGATCAAGTACCTGGTCGAAGAGGGCTCCGACTACGAGAAGACCATGATCATGCGGCCCGGCACGCCCCTGCCCACGGCCATGTCGTCTGCGCAGGGCGGCATGAGCGTAGGGGGCTCGTCGTCCGTGCCCCAGGCCGCGTTTGGCAGCACCATGGGGGCGGCCACACTGGGCTCAGGCTTTGGCGGCCTGAACACGCAGTCGCCGGCCTCCATCAAGGTGCTCAATGGCGCCGCGGCAGGCCGTGAAGTCGCCCTGACCAAGGTGGTGACCACCGTGGGCAAGCCCGGCGTGCAGGTGGCCTCGATCACCAAGCGCCCGGGTGGTTATGTGTTTGCCCACGTGGAAGGCGGTGCACGCCCCACCGTGAACGGCAACCCCGTGGCTGGCGACCCCGTGCACCTCAAGAATGGTGACGTGATCGAGCTGGCCGGCACGCAAATGCAATTCGTGCAGGCCTGATCAGGTGGGCTGCCAGCCAGGAGCCCAGCCATGATCCGCGTATTAGGTTGTTCCGGGTCGATCGCCGCGCGTTGCCACACGACGGCCTTTCTGCTGGATGACGACATCCTGCTGGACGCCGGCAGCGGTGTGGGCGAATTGCGGCTGGACGAACTGGCGCGCATCGACCACATCCTGCTGAGCCACAGCCACCTGGACCACATCCTCAGCATCCCCTTGCTGGCTGACAGCGTCATGAAGCTGCGCGCTGGCCCGGCTGGCAGCATGAGTGACCTGCGGCCCATCCATGTACATGCCCTGCCGGAGACGCTGGAGGCCATGCGCCGCCACATCTTCAATGGCGTGATCTGGCCTGATTTCACGCGCCTGCCGAGCGCGGCACGCCCGATCCTGGTCTTTCATGAGTTCACCGTGGGGCAGGTGCTGACCTTCCCGGCGCGTGGTGGCATGGCAGACCGCCAGATCCATGTGCTGCCGGCGGCGCACACCGTGCCGGGCGTGGGCTTTGGCGTGGACACGCCGCAAGGCTGGTGGGTGTTCTCCGGTGACACAGGGCCCAACCCGGCGCTGTGGAAGGCCTTGAACGGCCAGCGCATTGCGCAACTGGTCATCGAGACGGCCTTTGGCGACGAAGAAGCCCATCTGGCCAAGATCAGCGGGCACCTGTCGCCACAGAGCCTGGCCCAGGAACTCGAGCAGCTCGATGGCGAGGTCAGCGTCTTCATCACCCACCCCAAGCCGGGTGAGGTGCCCTCGGTGCTGGCGCAGATCCGCGCGCTGGACACCCGCCACCGCATCGAGCCGCTGCGTGAAGGCCAGCGCTTCAATGTGCCGGTCGAGGACTGACAAATTTTGTCAGTCCTTTTGGGTGATTGACAGTTTCTGGCGTTTCAATCGAAACAAGGTCGACCAAAGCTGTCTCCCCTGAGTTTGGCACTAGGGGAAAGTGCCAACAAAATCACGATTTTTCGGCCACTGAAAGCTGGCACGCTGTCTGCGTTGTATTGAGCGTGGCCCCCGGTTGTGTGGGGTCGGTCAAAAGGCAAGTTCTTAGCGGGTCGCGGCCCAAGGAGTTAATCATGCAAGTGATGAAGCAAGTGCAAAAGGGTTTCACCCTGATCGAACTGATGATCGTGGTGGCCATCATTGGTATTCTGGCTGCCGTGGCGCTGCCTGCTTATCAGGACTACACCGTGCGCTCGCAGGTTTCTGAAGGCCTGGCGTTGACGGGAGGCTTGAAGACTGCCGTGTCTGAATACTACGCAGCCAAGGGTGCATTCCCTGCTACCAATTCCGATGCCATCTGCGGTGGCGCCAGCGTGTCCAACTGCACGGGCAACAATGCTGCGGATAACCAGGGCAACTACGTCTCTTCCATTACGGTCACGACTGGTGGCGGTCTGGATGTCACGTTTGGTAACAAGGCCAACAAGAACATCGCAACAAAGGTGCTGTCATTGCGACCCGCCCTTGATGCTGCCAAGAACGTTACTTGGATTTGCGGCGGTGCTTCTGTGCCTTCTGGTGTAACGGTGGGTGATGGTACTAATGTCGCCTCCAATGGCACAACCATCGATGCGAAGTATCTGCCAACTTCCTGCAAGATCTAATTTCTGATTTTTCAAGAAATGGCGCCCGACGGGCGCCATTTCTCCATTCATGAGCAAGAAAAGTTTTGCTTGGTTGACGCTCGCTGCCTACGTTGGCTTGCTTGTCTTGCCGGATTTATTGTCTCTGGGTGATTCAACCCCGATGGGGCAATTGGAAAACGTCGAGCGCGTGGCCTATGGCGTGGCAGCGTGGGTACTGTGGTTCGCGCTTTTTGGGCGCCGCTTGTGGTTGGGCGTGGCGCTATCCATACCATTGTTTCTGGTTTGGTGGCCCGCTGAGGTTTACTTGCGCATGCAGGTGGGGGCATCAGTGACCGCCGCCTTTATTGGTCTGTTGTTGGAAACCAATCAGCGCGAGGTATCTGATTTTCTGTCGGTGTATTGGCCCTGGGTGGCACTCGGCCTGCTGCCTTTTGCGTTTGGTGTGATGGTTGCCCGACTGGCGAAAAGCGAGGGCCTAGCCTGGGTCCATCGGACGAGGATGTGGTTGCTTATCATCCTGCCGTGCTTTGGTTTCATGACCTTCTGGGTGTTTGACCAGCAACAACAACAGTTGGATCGCGGGCTCCAGAGTCGATCAGATGTCTTCTGGATCCAACCTATGGGCTATTGGGCCGGCAAGTGGGGCTCCATCTACCCCCTGGATCCATATCTGGCCATACAACGCTATGCCGAAGACTGGCGGCGTGTAAAAGACATGCGCCAAGTCGTCGATCATTTCCGCTTTGGCGCGGTACAGCAGGCTATGCCGGCGGCGGACTTGATCGTGCTGGTCATCGGTGAGTCGGCTCGGGCGGATCGCTGGCAATTGGGCGGCTACCCTCGCCCGACCACCCCGCTTTTGTCCAAGCTGTCAAACCTGATCTATTTTTCCGATGTGGTGACCTACTCGACTGCTACACGCAGTTCGGTACCGATGATTGTTTCTCGTTCGCCGGTCGTCAACCCGGTGGGTGCGGTGGGGCCGACAGTGGAGCCGTCCTTCCTGAAGGCACTATCCGAGGTCGGCTACAAGACCTACTGGGTGTCCAATCAGTCGGCCAGCGGGTTCTTTGACACCTCGGTGGTGTTCTATGCGCGGGACGCTGATTCGGTGCAGTTTGTTAACCCAAGTAATTTTGGCGCAGAAGGTTCGTACGACGAGAGCTTGTTAGGTGGCTTGCGCGAAGCAGTGTCTCTGGGCCGCCCGGCAGCGGTGGTGTTGCACACCCTAGGCAGCCATTTCAATTATGCACACCGCTATCCCGAATCATTTGACGTGTTCAAGCCTTCCATCAAGCAAAAGGAACGGGCCTACAGCCAAGAAGTAGTTCGAAAGGTCGAAGTCAACAATGCATATGACAATAGCATTCGCTACACCGATTTCTTCTTATCTCAGGTGATTGAGGTCGTGGAGGCCTCGGGGCGATCAGCAGTGGTGATCTATGTATCCGATCATGGGGAGGACATCTACGAGCCTGGCTGTATCAGCGGGGGTATTGTGCGCAATAGCGTGGCGTCCTACCGGGTGCCAGCTTTCGCCTGGTACAGCAATCAGTTCGAGCGGCAGCGTCCTGACATAGTTGGCCACATGCGAGAAATGGCTGCCAAGCCAATGCAGACCGATTTTGCGTACCAAGCTATGCTGGATGTCGCCTCTGTCAGGCTGCCCAAATCCGCTGGGCGACCGATGCCAAGCTTCGCGACGGGGAATGTGACGGGCGCTGTGCGTTTAGTGGCTGGGCTGGGTAGTGCAGTCGTCGACTTTGATGAGGCTGCCAAGCGCGATCATTGCCGGGTTGCCAAATGAAGAAGTGAGGCGTGTTGCGGCCAAGCTAAAATCCCCGTTTTCGCGACCCAACAACCCTTCCACCATGCCCAACTCCACCAAGAACATCACTGCCATGGCCAACGCCATCCGTGCGCTTGCCATGGATGCCGTCCAGCAGGCTAATTCCGGTCACCCAGGCGCCCCGATGGGCATGGCCGACATGGCAGTGGCGTTGTGGAGCCGCCATCTGCGCCACCATCCGGCGCAGCCCCAATGGGCGGACCGTGACCGCTTCGTGCTGTCCAACGGCCACGCCTCGATGCTGATCTACTCGCTGCTGCATCTCACGGGCTACGAGCTGTCGATCGACGACCTCAAGGCCTTCCGCCAGATGCACAGCAAGACACCGGGCCACCCTGAAGTGGGCGTCACGCCGGGTGTCGAAACCACCACGGGCCCGCTGGGGCAGGGCATCACCAATGCCGTGGGTTTTGCGTTGGCTGAAAAAATGCTGGCAGCCGAGTTCAACCGCGAAGGCCACAGCATCGTCAACCACCACACCTATGTGTTCATGGGTGACGGTTGCCTGATGGAAGGCATCAGCCACGAAGCCGCCGCCCTGGCTGGCGCCTGGAAGCTCAACAAGCTGGTCGCCCTGTACGACGACAACGGCATCTCGATCGACGGCCAGGTTGCCCCCTGGTTCGTGGACGACACCCCCAAGCGTTTCGAGGCCTATGGCTGGAACGTGATTGGCCCGGTGGACGGCCATGATGTGGACGCCGTGGACGGCGCCATCGAGAAGGCCAAGATGAGCGCCGACAAGCCCACGCTGATCGTGTGCAAGACGGCCATCGGCCATGGCTCGCCCAACCGCGCCAACACGGCCAAGGCCCACGGCGAGCCCCTGGGTGGCGACGAGATCAAGCTGACCCGTGAAGCCCTGGGTTGGCCGCACGAGGCCTTCGTGATCCCCGAAGAGGTGTATGGCGACTGGAACGCCAGGGCCGATGGTGAGCTGCTGGTCAATGACTGGAATCAGCGTTTCGACGCCTACAAGGCCGCCTTCCCTGAGCTGGCAGCCGAGTTCACGCGCCGCATGGCCGGCGAGTTGCCCGCCAACTTCGCCGAGATCGCGGTGCAGGCCGTGGCGTCTGCGCACGATAAGGCCGAGACCGTGGCCAGCCGCAAGGCCAGCCAGATCGCGCTGGAGTTCTTCACGGCCGCCGTGCCGGAAATGCTGGGCGGCTCGGCCGACCTGACCGGCTCGAACCTGACCAATACCAAGAGCACCCCCGCCTTCCGCGTGGACGAAGAAGGCGCCGTGGTCCTGACCGACGGCAAGCCCGGCCGCCACATCAACTACGGTGTGCGCGAGTTCGGCATGGCCGCCATCATGAACGGCGTGGCCCTGCACGGCGGCTACATCCCCTACGCCGGCACGTTCCTGACCTTCTCTGACTACAGCCGCAACGCCATCCGCATGGCCGCGCTGATGAAGCAGCGCGTGATTCACGTGTTCACGCATGACTCCATCGGCCTGGGCGAAGACGGCCCGACCCACCAGTCGGTCGAGCACGCCGCCAGCCTGCGCCTGATCCCTGGCCTGGACGTGTGGCGCCCGGCCGATACGACCGAAACGGCCGTGGCCTGGACCATTGCCCTGGCCAACAAGAACCGCCCCTCGGCGCTGCTGCTGTCGCGCCAGAACCTGCCGTACGCACCCAAGCAGGATGCGGATGTCATCACGCAAGGCGCGTATGTTTTGGCCGAGCCCTCAGAAGTGGGGTTGAAGAAAAAGGCCGTTGCCGTGATCATCGCGACCGGCTCCGAAGTGCAACTGGCGCTGCACGCCCAGGCCGAGCTGGCCAAGCTGGGCATCCCTGTGCGCGTGGTGTCCATGCCCTCGACCACCGTGTTCGACCGCCAGCCGGTCGAGTACAAGAAGGCCGTGCTGCCCGCCAACCTGCCGCGCATCGCGGTCGAGGCCGGCGTGACGGACGGCTGGTGGAAGTACGGTTGTGCGGCGGTGGTCGGCATCGACACCTATGGCGAATCGGCCCCGGCTGGCGTGCTGTTCAAGCACTTCGGCTTCACCACCGAGAACGTGGTGGCCACGGTTCGCAAGGTGTTGTCGCTCAAGAAGTAAGTCAAGGCGCTTCTTGACCTGCTCAGGCACAGTTTCAGTTTCAGTTCAACTTTCAAGGTAAAGCAATCATGGCTATCAAGATTGGTATCAACGGCTTCGGTCGCATCGGCCGCATGGTGTTCCGCGCTGCCATCCAGAACTTCAACGACATCGAAATCGTCGGTATCAATGACCTGCTGGAGCCCGACTACCTGGCCTACATGCTGAAGTACGACTCGGTGCATGGCCGCTTCAAGGGCGAGGTTTCGGTTGACGGCAACACCCTGATCGTCAACGGCAAGCCCATCCGCCTGACCGCCGTGAAGAACCCCGCTGAACTGAAGTGGGACGAAGTCGGCGCCGACGTGGTGGTCGAATCGACCGGCCTGTTCCTGACCAAGGAAACCGCTGAAGCCCACATCAAGGCTGGCGCCAAGAAGGTCATCATGTCGGCCCCCTCGAAGGACGACACCCCGATGTTCGTCTACGGCGTGAACGACAAGACCTACGCCGGCCAGGCCATCATCTCCAACGCTTCGTGCACCACCAACTGCCTGGCCCCCGTGGCCAAGGTGCTGAACGACACCTTCGGCATCAAGCGCGGCCTGATGACGACTGTGCACGCAGCGACTGCCACGCAGAAGACCGTGGACGGCCCGTCGAACAAGGACTGGCGCGGCGGCCGCGGCATCCTGGAAAACATCATTCCTTCGAGCACTGGCGCTGCCAAGGCCGTGGGCGTGGTGATCCCTGAGCTGAACAAGAAGCTGACCGGCATGGCCTTCCGCGTGCCCACCTCTGACGTGTCGGTCGTTGACCTGACCGTCGAGCTGAACAAGGAAGCTTCGTACGATGACATCTGCAAGGCCATGAAGGCCGCCTCCGAAGGCGCCATGAAGGGCGTGCTGGGTTACACCGAAGACAAGGTGGTCGCCACCGACTTCCGCGGCGAAAGCTGCACCTCGGTGTTCGATGCCGAAGCCGGTATCGCCCTGGACAAGACCTTCGTGAAGGTCGTCTCCTGGTACGACAACGAGTGGGGCTACTCGAACAAGGTGCTGGAGATGGCGCGCGTTATCGCCAAGTAACATTTCTGTTACCGCCGTGATAAGCTGAATGACAGGGCCCACAGAGGCCCTGTTTTCACATCCAGGGGTGGATCACGGTGATGGGTCGGCGTTTGTGGTTGGTGCTGTGGACAGTCTTTGTGCTGTTGGGGCACCTGTTGTTCGATGCAAACACGCTGTATCAGCAGGCGTTGTCGCAGCAGTCCGGGGCGTATGCGCTGAGTGAGCGCCGCCTGACGGACCGTGTCGTGCTGGTGGTGCTGGATTCATGGGCACTGCGCACCCTGGCCGATGACCGGCTGATGCCCAAGCTCTACGCCCGCCAGAAAGGCGGCGCATCGGGTGTGTTGTGGGCACCGCGCCAGACCGGCACCATCCAGGGCATCCTGACGCTGGGCACGGGCATGGCGCCCAGCGGGCTGGCGGCCATCGGCCTGATGTCGTCGGCGCGCTTCGAGGGCTGGACCATCTTTGACGATGTAGCGGCGCGCGGCGAGAACGTGTCCTTCCATGGCGGCCCGGCCTGGCTGCCCTTGTTCGGTGACCGTGGCAAGGGGCATTTCCGCGAAACGGGGCATGGCCCCAACTTCCGCGACGAAGATGTCGAAGGGCTGGCGCACTCCCGTCAGGCCTTGTTGTCCGAGCATCCCCCAACGCTCAGCGTGGTCCATATCACCGAGACCGATGTGGCTGCCCACCAGTACGGCACGGAGCGCCCGGAATACGCCGCCGTGCTGAAGTTCTGGGACGATGCGCTGGACGACTACCTCCAGCAGGTGCTCAAGCCGGGCACGACCGTGATCATCACGGCGGATCACGGCAACGACGTCAACGGCAGCCATGGGGGCAGCGAGCCCATCTACCGCAAGGTGCCTGTGGTGTTCCTGGGGCAGGGCATCGACCGGGACAACCACATCGAGATGAATGCGGCCGACATGCCCGCGACCATCGCGGTGTTGCTGGGCATACGGGCGCCCGGCGCAGCGGTGGCCATGCCAGCCGTGCACGCCTTGCAGCTCACGATGGTGGAGCGCGGGCGGGTCGCCTTGATCTCGTATGCCCACAGTCTGCTGAACCGGGCAGCCTTGAAGGACCGCCCCGACCTGCTGGCCAAGGTGCAGGGTGCCTTTCCGAGCCGCACCGACGACCCGAAGTTCAGGTGGCTGACCGATCACCACGTCAAGGACATGTTGCCCCGGCTGCAGTCCACCTTCCGGGAGCTGGAAGAGCATGTGGGTTTCGTGCGCGTGGTCAACACGGTGGACTGGGTGTTCGTGGTCATGACGTTTGTGCTGGCCGTGCTGATGCTGTGGTCGGTGGCGCCGGCGGCAGCGGCCTTGCGCCCACCGCTGTGGGCGGGCACGACCGCCTTGTGTGCGGCCTTGCTGGGGATCGAGCTGTTGTTTGGCCTGCGCATTACCCACGCCGACGCCATGAAGGGCCTGATCAGGGGCGGTGCGCAGACCGCAGTGCTGCCACTTGTGCTGGTGGCCGGCGGCGGGCTGTCGCTGGCGGTGCTGGCCTGGCGCAAGCGCGCCCTGGGGTGGCAACTGGCGCGTGAGCAGCGTTTCCTGCTGGTGGTGCTGGGTTACCTGCTGACGAGCGTGCTGTATCCGGTGAACATGGTCGGCCTGATCGTGGCCATGTTGCTGGCGGCCTGGCTGTGGCAAAACCCCTTGCCATCGACCTGGCGTTGGCGCTGGCTGCTGTGTGCGCTGGTGGTGCTGACGGCCGGTACCAAGGTCTGGTCAATACTGGGTGAGAGCGCGCCCAGGCGGATGGCGGTGGGGGCGGCCCTGGCCTTGGCGGTCTCGGCCTTGATGCTGCACTGGCGCGCTTCGCTGAAGCTGGGCTGGTGGTGGGCGGCGCTGGTGCTGGCCCTGTTGATGCTGCCCTTTTCGTGCTTCAACCTGTTGGGGCTGGCAACGCAGGCGCAGTTGATGGTGGCCACCGCCGTGTCCGTGGGGGCGGGCGTGTGGGCCTACCGCTTGTGTGGCCGTGACCGCTGGCTGATCTGGCCTCTGCTGCCCACGCTGTGGTTCTGGTGGTGGGGCGTGTCGCAGCCTTGGGGCTTGTATCTGGCCTTGCTGGCAGGAGGCGGTTTGGCCGCGGCGGCGTATGTGATGGCGGCGCCTGTGGGCAACACGCGGCATGTGCGCCTGCTGGTGTCCACGCTGTGCATGTTGATGACGCTGAGCCTGCCCATGCATGTGCCGTCCGTGCTGGGGTTCGTGCTGGTGACGTTGGCCTTCTTCCAATGGCAGCCGTTGTTGGTGCAGCGTTGGCCCGCGGTGGCGATGGCTGCCGTCGTCCTGGTGGCGGCGCGGTACGGGTTGTTCGACGTTTACGGTTATGCAGACTCGCCCGCGCAGGTTTATCAGCTCAAGCACCTGGATCTGGCCGCCGCCTACCTGGGCGACGAGTCCCGCTCGATACACGGTGCGGTGCTGATGGTGGTGCTCAAGATCTGGCTGGCCGGGGTGGTGTTGATGCTGGCGGCGGGCTTGTTCAAGCCATGGCGCGGCTGGCTGGATGATGTGATGGCGGTGGCCGCGGTATTGGTGTTGCTCCAGATCGGGCAGGCGGCCGTTCGCGCCAGCCTGGCATTTGCCGAGCGGTCCCATCAGTACGATTTCGCGGCGTTCTCCATGCTGGTCCACACGGGGGTGCTGATCCTGGGCATGCTGGCTTACGGGCCACTGCGGCGCTTGCGCCTGATGCAAACGCCCCCCGCCGTTTCACCATGACCATTTCGCCATGAGATAGCGGCGTGTGATGGTGGGCATTTTTTGTGCGCAATTGTCAACATGGGCCGTACGGGCCATCGCGCGACCCATGCGCGGCCACATAATCCGGACTCTTTGGCGTTCGTTGGCACCATGTCCGTGCGCGGCGCGGCATGAAACCCTGGTAGTTGGATTGCATTCTGGATGAGCGCGGCGTTGCACATGGCTCGGGCGGCCCTGCTCGGCTTGACTCTGATTCTGGGTTGCGGAGCCTCCTCGGCAGCGAGCATGGTGTCGACATCACCGCGGCTGGCCAAGGGGCTCATCGTCAAGCTCAAACAAGCGGACAGGCGACCCGACGCGACCCGTTCCGTGGTGCGCCTGCAGGCTGCGGCCATGTCGACCGAGTCCATGCAAAGTGCGCGCTTGCGCATGGCATCCGTGGCCCGGCGGCACGGGGTGAATTATCTGGTGCAGCGCCCCACGGCCTTCGCGGCCCAGCTCATCCATTCCGGCAAGCTGGAGCCCTTCGAGCAGGCCCAGGCTGAGGCCGAGCAGCTGCGCGCCGACCCCGATGTGGAATGGGTGATCGTCAATGAAGTGGCGCACCCGGCTGGCGTGATCTCGCCGGGCTTCAATGACCCGGCCTACGAGCAGCAAACCTGGTTGCATCAGCGTGAGACCACGCTGGGCGGGCGCCAGGGCGTGGCCAATATCGCCCCGGCGTGGGGCGCCATGATCGGCAAGACCATTTCGCCGGTGGTGGTGGCCGTGCTGGACACAGGCAAGTTGCCCGCGCCTGACCTGGACGGCCGGATGGCCCAAGGTTATGACTTTGTCTCGGAAGTCGAGTATTCGGATGACGGCAATGGCCTGGACGATGATCCCTCCGATCCCGGCATTTCGCCAGAGAAGATTCGTGACCCGGCCTTGCGCACCGGCTGCAGCGCGGCGCCCTTGCAGTGGCATGGCCTGCGCATCGCTTCCATGCTGGGCGCCCAGGCGGGCAATGCCCTCAATGGTGTGGGCATCCTGGCGCCGGTGCCCGGGCCGGTGGTGCTGCCGGTGCGGGTGGCGGGCATGTGCGGCGCAGAACTCAGTGACATCATCGAAGGCATGTTGTGGGCGGCGGGCATCGATTACCAGGGCTCCCCGCCGCGCAACCTTCAGCCCGCCCGGGTGATCAACCTCAGCTTTGGCGGTGACGGTTCATGCAGCGACTCGGGCACCCACGATGCGGCCTGGTTGTACCGCGACACCATCAAGACGCTGGAGAGCAAGGGGGCGCTGGTGGTGGCCTCTGCCGGCAATGGCAGCCCCGATAACTGGCTGGGCCTGGCAACGCCCACCCGCCCGGCCAGCTGCCCCGGTGTGCTGGCGGTGACGGCGCTCAACCAGCAGGGCTACAAGGCCAATTACGCCAATCTGGTCGATGGCACCCAGCAATACGGGCTGGCCGTGGCCGGGGGCGACATGGTGATGACGCGGGATGCGAACAACCAGCCGGTCTACACCCTGGTGGATGACGGCATAGTGGCCCTCGCCGACCAGGGGACGGACCAGGGTATCGATACCAAACCGCTGGGGGTGTACGAGATGCAGGCCGCGGTGGGCACCAGTTTTTCTGCGCCCACCGCAGCCGGCGTGGCCGCGCTCATGCTGGCCGTGGCGCCCGATCTGACGGTGGCGGAGCTGCGTAACGCCTTGGTGACCCATATCGCACCCTTCCCGACCGTGTTCCCAGCGGCTTTGCCGGTGTGTCAGCCTGGGGTGAATGCGCAGGGTAATTGCGTCTGCACCACGCAGACTTGCGGCACCGGCGTGCTGGATGCCTATCGCGCGGTGAACTGGGCCATGGATCAAGCCAGTGGCGCGGCATCAGGGGCGGTCACGGTGGCGTCATCCGACAGCAGTTGCTTCAGGCCCAATCGTCTGGGCGGCGGCAGCTCCTGCAGCGATGGCGACAGCGGCGGTGGAGGCGGTGCCCTGGACACACTGAGCTTGCTGGCCTTGCTGGCCGCGTGCCTGACCAGCATGGTGATGGCCGCAGGCGTCTGGCGCGGTGCTGGTGACGTCAGGGGCGACAGGGGCTGAAGCCCTTGCCCTGTGGCAGCTTCATGCCGGCCAGCGCGACCTGCATGTTCACCGTGGCTTGCGGCACCCTCAGCACCTGCACCTCCATGCTGGGGCGCAGGTTGACGATCCTGGCGGTGCGGATGCCCCGGTTGCGCATGGTGTTGAGGCCGACTTCCGCATCTTCCAGGCGGGTGTAGCGGCCCAGCGAGATGCCCTGGGCCAGATGGGCTGGCGTGCGCACCTCTTCAAAGCTCAGGCCCTTGATGCGGCGCAGTTCGGCCTGCTTGCGTTCCAGCATGTCGGGGTCGGCGTAGGGGCCCATGTAGACCAGCCAGAGGCCCTGGATGGCCACGGTGCGGCTGCTCCAGCTGCCGGCAGGCAGTTTGGCGCGCACATTGGCCTCCACGCCGGCGTACTCCGCGGCACCGAAGGGGCCGGCCTCCACGCACTTCATGTCCTTGTTGCTGGCAGCCGCCGCCACGGCAAGGCTGGCCGCCGACGCGTTGGCCGATGCTGCGTCTGCCGGGCCAGAGGCGGCGCTCGCCTCAGCCGTGGCGCTGGTTGCGGCACTGGCGGCATCTGGTGCCACAGCCGGGCTGGCAGGGCGGCCCTTGTCATGGGCGGACGAGCCTGCTGCCAGCACCACGATCTTGTCGGCGTGAATCTGCTTGTTCAGGCGCTCGGGTTCGTGCTGCGCGTTGGGCTGCACGCCCACCAGCTGGTTGAGCCAGCCCTGGCTCCACGCGAAAAACGCGGCGTTGACGATCAACAGGATCAGCACCAGGGAGCGCAGCATGGGTGGGTGTAGGCGGGCGTGATGGGGCGTAAAGGGCAGAGGTCAGAGCGGCGTGCCATGCAGGCGCACGCTGACTTCACCGGTGGTCCAGGACTGGAGGCCTTTGTCAGTATGCACGAGCAAGGCGCCGGTTTCGCTGACGCCCTGTGCCATGCCGGTGTCGGACGGGGGCACGCCCGTGGCCACGCCTTGGCCTGGTGTGGCCCACAGCCCGACGGGCTGGCCGGCCAGCACATCGCGCTGGCTGTAGGCTGGCTGCAACGGTGCAAAGCCCTGCTGCTCGAACAAGCGGGCTTGCGTCAGCAGCCAGGGTGCAATCCACGACCAGATCAGGCCTGGCGTGAGGCCCGCATGGGCAAAGGGCCCCGACTGCAGCGCTGCCGAGCCCTCAGGGGCCTGCCCCAGCCGCACATTGAGCCCGATGCCGATGACCACCCACCGCTGGCCCTCTGCCAGGCCAGGCGCGGGGCTGGCTTCGATCAGGATGCCGCCCAGCTTGCGGCCGTTGAGCCACAAGTCATTGGGCCATTTCAGGCCAATGGCGGGCGTGATGGGGCTGGTCCGCAGCTGCTGCAGGCCCGATTCGAGCGCCTGGGCGACAGCCAGGCCGACCGCCAGCGACAGGGCGCTGCCGCCCCCGGGGATGTCGTCCAGCCGCATGGGCAGGCCCAGCGAGAAGGTCAGGCTGTCCCCCAGGGATGCCTGCCAGACGCGGCCCTGGCGGCCTCTGCCCGCCGTCTGGCTGCAAGCGGCCAGCAGGGTCGGGCTGACTTCGCCACGCCGACCGCGTGCCATCAACTCGGTGTTGGTCGAGCCGATCTCGGGCACCACCTCCAGGCTGAGCGTGGGGCAGGCCGGTGAGGCGGCCTCCCAGATGCGCTCGGCATGGGCGTTCAAATCAGCCAGGGCGGCATTCAGATCGGGCATGGCAGATCAGGCGTGGCAGATCAGACGTGACAAAGGCGGGCTCGCGCGAGCAAGGCCAGACGGCTCAGCGCCGGCGCGAGGCCAGCATGGTGCCGCGGCACTTGGGCGAGCCGCACCAGCAGGCGTATTCCTTCTTGAGCTTGGCCGTCATGCGGGCGTCGATCACCAGGCCGTAGTCGAAGAACAGCTCTTCGCCCACGTCGATGTCGCGCAGGGCCTTGAGGAAGACGCGGTCGCCGTCCTGCTCGGCTTCCAGATTGGGGTCGCACGAGTGGTTGATCCACTTGGCCGAGTTGCCCTTGTACTTGCCGTCGATGACGTGGCCATCATCAAGATGGAAGTAAAAGGTGTGGTTCGGTTGTGACGGATCGTGCGGGTGGCGGTCCAGCGCCTCCTGCCAGGTGATGATCTCGCCCTTGTACTCCAGCACGGTGTCGCCAGCCTTCAAGGGGCGGATGGCGTAGACGCCTTTGCCGTGAATACCCGACTCGCGGACCTGGGTGCGGCGGCCAGAAGTGGGTTCATCAAGAGGGGCGTGGGCCGTCCGGGCGGCAGGCTGAGGTTTTTTTGCGGCTTGCGTCATCGGCCAGATTGGGTACATTGAATTGGTGGGCGCGCGTGCCCGCGTGTGTACACACGTATGTGTGCGTGCGCGTGCGCGAGAAGCCCGATTGTAAGAAAAGATATAAAGACGCCCATGAGCAAAGCCCTGGTCATTGCAGAAAAACCGTCGGTAGCCCAAGACATCGTGCGCGCATTGACGCCGGTGGACGGCAAATTCGACAAGCACGACGAATACTTCGAGAGCGAGCACTATGTGGTCAGCTCCGCCGTCGGCCATCTGGTCGAGATCAAGGCGCCCGACGAATTCGATGTCAAGCGGGGCAAGTGGAGCTTCGCCAACCTGCCGGTCATCCCGCCGCACTTCGATCTCAACCCGATCGACAAGAGCAAGGGGCGCCTCAACGCCCTGGTCAAGCTGATCAAGCGCAAGGACGTCACCACCCTGATCAACGCCTGTGACGCGGGGCGCGAGGGTGAACTGATCTTCCGCCTGATTGCGCAGTACGCGGCCGACAGCACGGCCACCACACGCGCCAAGGGCCTGGGCAAGGAAGTCAAGCGCCTGTGGCTGCAGAGCATGACGCCGGCGGCCATCCGCGACGGCTTCGAGGCCTTGCGTACCGATGAGCAGATGATGCCGCTGGCCAGCGCCGCCCGCTGCCGCTCCGAGGCCGACTGGCTGGTGGGCATCAACGGCACGCGCGCCATGACGGCCTTCAACTCACGCGATGGCGGCTTCTTCCTGACCACCGTGGGCCGGGTGCAGACCCCGACGCTGTCCATCGTGGTGGAGCGCGAAGAAAAGATCCGCAAGCACGTCTACCGCGATTACTGGGAAATCAAGGCCAGCTTTGGTGTCGATGCCGGTGCCTACGAGGGCAAGTGGTTTGATCCCAATTTCAAGAAGGACAAGAACGCGGCGGAAGGTTCGGCCGAAGCCGAGCTGAAGGCTGATCGTGTCTGGTCGGCCGCCGAGGCGCAGGCCATTGCCGATGCCGTTCAGGGCAAGCAGGGCACCGTCACGGAAGAGGCCAAGCCCAGCAACCAGTCCAGCCCGCTGTTGTATGACCTGACCACGCTGCAGCGTGAGGCCAACTCGCGTTTTGGCTTTTCTGCCAAGACCACGCTGGGCCTGGCGCAGGCCTTGTATGAAAAGCACAAGGCCCTGACCTACCCACGTACCGATTCACGCGCGCTGCCCGAGGACTACCTGGGCGTGGTCAAGGACACCATGGGCATGATCGCCGACGAGGACATGCCCGGCCCGCTCAAGGAGCTGGCCCAGCACGCCCGCAAGGCCGTCAACGATGGCTATGTGAAGCCCAACAAGCGCGTGTTCGACAACGCCAAGGTGTCGGATCACTTTGCCATCATCCCCACGATGCAGGCGCCCAAGAGCTTGACCGAGGCCGAAGCCAAGCTGTACGACATGGTCGTCAAGCGCTTCATTGCGGTGTTCTACCCGGCGGCCGAGTTCATGGTCACCACCCGCATCACCAAGGTGCCGGCTGCGGGCAAGGAACACTGCTTCCAGACCAACGGCAAGGTGCTGGTCAAGCCGGGCTGGATGGCGGTGTACGGCAAGGAAGCCTCGGAAGAGGGGGACGAGCGCACGCTGGTGGCCGTCAAGCCCGGCGAGGCCGTGACCACGGAAGACGTGGCCGTCAACGCGCTCAAGACCAAGCCGCCTGCCCGCTACTCGGAAGCGACGCTGCTGAGCGCCATGGAAGGCGCGGGCAAGCTGATCGACGACGAAGAGCTGAAGGCCGCGATGACCGAGAAGGGCCTGGGCACACCAGCCACCCGCGCGGCCATCATCGAAGGCCTCATCACGGAAAAGTACATGTACCGCGAAGGCCGTGAGCTGATCCCCACGGCCAAGGCCTTCCAGCTGATGACGCTGTTGCGTGGCCTGGGTGTGGAAGACCTGACCAAGCCCGAGCTGACCGGCAACTGGGAGTTCAAGCTCTCGGAGATGGAGAAGGGGCGCCTGAGCCGCGAAGCCTTCATGGCCGAGATCGCCGCCATGACCCAGCGCGTGGTGCAAAAGGCCAAGGAATACGACCGCGACACCATCCCGGGCGACTACGCCACCTTGAGCGCGCCCTGCCCGAACTGCGGTGGCGTGGTCAAGGAAAACTACCGTCGCTTCACCTGCACGGGCAAGAACGGTAGCGACGATGGCGCGGGTTGCGGTTTCAGCATGACCAAGATCCCGGCCGGCCGCAGCTTCGAGCTGCACGAGGTCGAGCAACTGATGCGCGAGCACAAGATCGGGCCGCTGGAAGGCTTCCGATCCAAGGCGGGCTGGCCCTTCACGGCCGAGCTCAAGCTGGTACGTGACGAAGAAGCCGCCAACTGGAAGATGGAGTTCGACTTCGGCGAAGACGCCAAGAAGGACGACGAAGGCGGCGAGGCCGTGGACTTCAGTGGCCAGACCAGCCTGGGCGCTTGCCCCAAGTGCGGCGGCAATGTGTACGAGTACGGCAGCAACTACGTGTGCGAGAACACGCAGGGCGCCACCAAGGCCAAGTGCGACTTCAAGAGTGGCAAGATCATCCTGCAGCAGCCCATCATGCCCGACCAGGTCAGCAAGCTGCTGGAGACCGGCAAGACCGACCTGCTGGAGGGCTTCGTGTCCAACAAGACGCGCCGCAAGTTCAAGGCCTTCCTGAGCTGGGATGCCAAGGCGGGCAAGGTGGGCTTCGAGTTCGAGCCGCGTGCGCCGCGCGTGCCGGCCAAGAAAGCGGCCGCGAAGAAAGCGGCTTGAATGGCGCGTGAATGGCCGCCTGCGCGGCCGTCATCGTTGTAAGCAAGCTGTAAAGGGGCCGGGCAACCGGCCCTTTTTCCGTTTTGACATGAGCCGACAGGACCAAGGGTTGGCCCGCTGGTGTATCTTCGCCTCCTCGTTAATCGGACATTGAAGTTGTTGGTGATGTTGTTGCGTTCTATCTGGGTGAAGAAGTGTCTGGCGCTGGCCATGGTGGCAAGCCTGAGCGCGGTCAGTGCGCAGGCCTGGGCCGAGGTGCAGATCAAGGGGGCCGGGGCCACCTTCCCGTCACATGTCTATGAACGCTGGACGCGCCGCTTTGCCGAGCTGAACCCAGGTGTGGCCGTGCGCTACAGCCCCACGGGCTCGGGTGATGGCATCAAGCAGATCAAGGTGCGTGCTGTGCACATCGGGGGCACGGACAGCCCTTTGAGCCCGCAGCAGCTCAGCGAAAGCAAGCTGGTGCAGATCCCCATGGTGGTGGGGGGCTTGGTGCCGGTGATCAACCTGCCCGGCGTGGGCGCCAACCAGATGGTGCTCACCGGCGAGGTGCTGGCTGACATCGCGCGCGGTGAGATCAAGCGCTGGGACGACCCGCGTGTGGCGGCGCTGAACCCGGGCCTGAACCTGCCGGGCCAGGCCATCAAGCGCATCGTGCGTGAGGAAGCCTCCGGTTCGACCGAGGTCTGGACGCGCTACCTGGGCCAGTCGTCGGCGAAGTTCGCCTCGGCCGTGCCGGTGTCGCAAAAGCCCGCCTGGCCGGGCAGCACGCTGAGCGCCAAGGGCAACGACGGCGTGGCTGCCTTGCTCAAGGACACACCCGGTGGCATCAGCTATGTGTCGTTCGACCGCGTGCTCAAGGACCGCTTGATCGGCGTGAAGCTGCGCAACCCGGCCGGTAATGTGGTGGCGGCCTCCGAAGAGACATTCCGGGCTGCGATCCTCGCGTCTGACGTCTACCGCAAGGGTGAGGACATGGCCAGCCTGGTGGGCGTGGCCCGCCCGGATGCCTGGCCGCTGACCGCCACCAGCTACGTGTTGCTGGACGCCGAGCCCAAGGACATGGCTTCGGCCGATTGGGTGGCCCGCTTCGTCTACTGGTGCTTCATGCACGGCGATGAGCTGACGCGGGGTACCGGTTTTGCGCCCCTGCCCGAGCGCGTGCAGGCCAAGTTGTCCGGCCGGCTGCTGCAGATCCATGGCCCTGGTGGCCAGGTGCCCCGATTCATCGCACCCTGACCTCAAGGCCTGCCGCTCGCACTGCCGTGCTCAGCCTGGCCGGCGGCCTCGTGCGTTCGCCAGCAGCAGGCTGGCCAGGCCCAGCCCCATGAGCGCCATCGTGGATGGCTCGGGAACCGCTGCCGTGACCGATGCACCAGCTGCCGCCAGGGTCACCTTGTCGAAGGTGAAGCCCATGTTCGTGCAGGACGAGGCGAACGGGCAATTGCCCAGCACATAAAGGCTGGCGGACACCCCAGCCAATTGGCCCTTGGACAGCGCCTGGAGATAGTCGGCGGCGTCCGCACCCGTGCCCAAAGCCCCGGATGCAAAGTTGAGCTGGGCGCTGATCTTTGCGGCATAGTCGCCCACCGGCAGCATCGAGCTGGCAATTTCGCTCAGGCCCAGGCTGGTCGGCGTGGCATGGCCCCAGGCATTGAATGACACGCTGCCTTCACCGGCCTGGCCCGCTTTCAGCGTGAGCGTGGCGGGGGTGTAGAGCGCGTCCACCACGGCGGGGTCGACCTGGAAGGTGAACACGGCCTTGTCACCCAAGGACAGCCCGCCGAAGCTGCTTGGGTACTGGTAGCTGGTCGTGTAGCTGGGCGGTTCGGGGCTGTAACCGGGCTGGGTCGGGGACGACTGAACCTCGTAGACCGTGCGCTGGATGTAGTTGAGCGAGCCCTCCAGCGTGACGGTCACCGGCGCGGCATGCGCTGCGGTGGCCAGAAAAAGCGATGCGGACAGGGCGTGTAGCCTTGCTTTCATGTTGATTCCCTTGGATTTTTTGGATGGTTGTGGTGCACGAACCTCGTCTAATGCAACTCGGTTGGCGCCACCGAATCATGCATGAGCACACAGGCGGAAAAAACCGTGTTTCCCCGGGATGTTCCCAAGGTGTAAGAATCTGGCCGGGATGGGCGACTGACGCAGTAAAGCATCTGGTGCACCCGATGCATCAACAGGAGTTTGAGCATGGCCATGATCCGAACCTCACGTCATTTTTCGCACCCTGACAGCGGGATGACCCACGGCACGCCCAGCGAGATCACGCCCCGCGCGGTGTACGAGGGCCGTCGTGCCTGGCTGAAACAGGCCGCTGTGGGTGGTGCCGCAGTGGGCTTGAACGCGGCCGCCGGGCTGTGGCTGGGCGACGAAGCGGAAGCGGCCACGGCTGCTGCCCCCCTGGTGGCGCGCCCGGGTGTGCTGGCGCCCTTGCCGGGTGTGCGCAGCACGGTGGCCGGTGCCTACGCCATGGACAAGGTCACGCCCTACGAGAAGGTGACCCGCTACAACAACTTTTACGAGTTCGGCACCGACAAGGAAGACCCCTGGCAGAACGCCGGCACGCTCAAGCCCCGCCCCTGGACGCTGAGCATCGAAGGCGAGGTGGGCAAGCCTTTGAAATTGGGCCTGGACGACCTGCTCAAGCTGGGCGCCATGGAAGAGCGCATCTACCGCCTGCGCTGTGTGGAAGGCTGGTCCATGGTGATCCCGTGGGTGGGCTACTCGTTGTCGACGCTGATCCAGCGGGCCGCGCCCACCAGCCGCGCCAAGTACGTCGAGTTCATCAGCCTGGCCGATGAAAAGCAGATGCCGGGTGTGCGCTCCGGTGTGCTGGACTGGCCTTATGTGGAGGGCCTGCGCATCGACGAGGCCATGCACCCGTTGACCATGATGGCCTTTGGCCTGTATGGCGAGGTGCTGCCCAACCAGAACGGGGCGCCGCTGCGCCTGGTCGTGCCCTGGAAGTACGGCTTCAAGAGCGCCAAGTCCATCGTGAAGATCCGCCTGGTCGACAAGGAGCCCGTGTCCTCGTGGACCAAGGCCAATGCGCGTGAATACGGCTTTTATTCGAACGTGAACCCGACGGTGGACCACCCACGCTGGAGCCAGGCCACCGAGCGCCGACTGGGCGAGGGCGGTTTCTTCGCACCTCGCAAACCGACCCTGATGTTCAATGGCTACGGTGCTCAGGTCGGGCAACTCTACGCCGGCATGGATTTGAAGAAGTACTACTGATGACCCTTTCTACCTTGAACCAGTGGCTGCTCAAGCCTTGGGTGAAGCCGCTGCTGTGGCTGCTGTGTGCCGTGCCCTTTGCGGGCCTGATGGTGGGCCTGGCCACCGACAAGCTGGGCGCCAACCCGGCTGAAAAGCTCATCCGCGAAACCGGCGAGTGGACGCTGCGCTGGCTGTGGTTGACCCTGGCCGTGTCACCTTTGCGTGAGGTGGCTTCGCTGCCCGCCGTGTTGCGCTACCGGCGCGCACTGGGTGTGACAGCCTTCGTGTACGCGGTGCTGCACTTCCTGGCCTATGCCTGGCTGGACAAGGGCCTGGTGCTCGACGACATCATCAAGGACGTCTACAAGCGCAACTTCATCCTGGTGGGCGTGGCGGCGCTGCTGCTGATGACCCCGCTGGCGCTGACCTCGTTCAATGCGGCCATCCGCAAGCTCGGTGGCAAGCGCTGGCAGGCGCTGCACAAGCTGGTCTATGCCGTGGCCCTGCTGGGCCTGCTGCACTTCTACTGGAAGAAGGCGGCGAAGAACGATGTGGGCGAGGTCATGGTCTATGCGGTGATCCTGGCCGTGCTGCTGGGTTGGCGTGCGATGCGCAAGGGCGGCATCATGGCGATGCTGCGTACGCGCTGATGGGCCACACGGAGGATCGTTGATGAGTCAGACCCTGCGCGAACTGCTGTCCATCGAGCTGCCCATCTTCCAGGCGCCCATGGCGGGTGTGCAGGGCAGTGCCTTGGCGATGGCGGTGAGCGGTGCAGGGGGCTTGGGCTCCTTGCCTTGCGCGATGTTGTCGCCCGATGCCATGCGCCAGGAGTTGGCGGCCATGCAGTCGGCACTGGATGGCAGGCCATACAACGTCAACTTCTTTTGCCACACCCCGCCGGTTGCGGACGCCGCTGCCGAGCAGCGCTGGCGTGAAGCCCTGGCGCCGTATTTCGACGAGTTTGGCGTGGATGTCTCGCAGATCCCTGTCGGGCCGGGGCGACTGCCCTTCAGCCATGAGGCGGCCGATGTGCTCGAAGCTTTCAAGCCACCGGTGGTGAGCTTCCACTTCGGTCTGCCGGACGCGAGCTTGCTGGCGCGCGTGCGCGGCTGGGGCGCCAAGGTGCTGTCATCTGCGACGACGGTGGAAGAAGCGCGCTGGCTGGCCGATCGCGGCGTGGACGCCATCATTGCCCAGGGTGCCGAGGCGGGCGGGCACCGTGGCATGTTCCTCACCGATGAGCTCGGCACGCAGGTGGGCACGATGGCCCTGGTGCGGCAGATCGCGCAAGCCGTGAAGGTGCCCGTGATCGCGGCGGGTGGCATGGCCGATGCCGAAGGGGTGGCGGCCGCCCTGCAACTGGGCGCTGCGGGTGTGCAGGTCGGGACGGCCTACCTGCTGTGCCCGGAGGCCACCACCACGGCCATCCACCGGGCGGCCTTGCAAAGCGAGTCGGCCCGGCACACGGCCTTCACCAACCTGTTCACGGGGCGGCCGGCGCGCGGCATCGTCAACCGCTTCTTGCGCGAGATGGGGCCCATGAGCCCCTTGGCGCCCGCGTTTCCCCTGGCGACGGCTGCGGTCGGGCCTTTGCGTGCCGCGGCCGAAAAGCAAGGCCTGGGGGACTTCTCGCCCTTGTGGGCCGGGCAGAACGTCGGCGGTTGCCGCGCGGTGCCTGCCGCGCAGCTCACCCGTGACCTGGTTCGCCTGATTGACCAGCGCTGATCGCGTCCCCGGGCTGGCCTGCCTGGGTGCGAGGCGACAATGTCACCCATGATCGACCTGTTGCTGCTGTTCATTCCCTTCTTTGCGCTGGTCTTGCTGGGCTGGGCCGCAGCGCGCCGCGGCGTGGTGCCGATGGATGGCATCGGTTCGCTCAACAGCTTCGTGCTGTATTTCGGCCTGTCGGCCATGGTGTTCCGGCTCAGCGCCAGCGGTGCCTTGATGCAAGAGGGCCTGCTGGGCCTCTTGCTGGCTTATGGCGTGGCGGGTGTGGTGGTCACGGCGCTGGCCTTGGTCTGGGCGGTGCGGGCGGGGCTGGTGCGCCGTGATGGCGGGTTGGTGGCCCTGGTCACGGCCTTTCCCAACACGGGCTTCCTGGGCCTGCCCTTGCTGACCGGTTTGCTGGGCCCGCAGGCCGCCGGCCCCGTGGCGGCAACGCTGATCGTGGATGTGCTGCTGCTCAGCTCACTTTGCCTGGCCTGGGCACACTCGCATGCCGCACAGGACGCGCCGGGGGACGACCCGCAAGAGGTGTGGCACGCGGTGCAGGCTTCGCTCAAAGGGGCTTTGCGCAACCCGCTGTTGTGGTCCATGGCCGTGGGCATGGCGTTCGCCGCGCTGCACTGGCATTTGCCCAAGCCGGTGGACGAGACCGTGCGCCTGCTGGGCCTGTCGGCCACGCCCACGGCCTTGTTCACGCTGGGTGCCATCCTGGCGCGGGCGCAGATGCAGCCTTCGCATGGGGATGTGGCCCTGCCCGGCATCCAGGTGCCGGCCGTGCTCAAGCTGGTGGTTCACCCCATGCTGGTCTGCGCGGTGGGTTGGGGCCTGCACCGCGCGGGCGTGACCCTGATCGATACCGGCCTGCTGACCGTGACGATGGCGGCGGCCCTGCCCTCAGCCAGCAATGTGTCGATGCTGGCCGAGCGTGAGCGGGCGAATACCGCATTGGTCGCGCGCGTGATCCTGTGGACGACGGCCTTGGCTCTTGTGAGCGTGGCCTTGTGGGCGCATGGATTGGGGGTTCAGGCAGCCGCAGCCTGAATGGCGTTGGCGCGGCGGCTGACCATGGCGTTGAACGCAGCCTTGATGCGGGCCACGTGGGGGTTCTTGTAGACGAAGTCCGGGTCCTGCTCGTCGTGCACGAGCATGGTGGCATTGACTTCAAACACGAGCAGGCGCCCGTCATGATCGATGCCGCAATCGATACCGCCGTAGTCCAAGCCCGTGGATGAGAAGATCGCCTGCAGCGCCTGCCAGCTTTGCGCATGGAACACGCGCTGGGGCTGGTCGAGAAACGCCGCTTCTTCCTGGCGCTTCCAGGCTTGCTGGCCCATGTCCGTGCGGAAGTGGTGGACCATCCAGTCCTCGTGAATCGCCAGGTGGTAAGGCAGGATCTCCCCGTCGATGCAGATCAGGCGGTATTTGCGGTAGCACCCGTCGCTGGAGCGGTAGTCCACGAATTCGGTGACGTAGTACTGGCCCTCGCCGTGTTCGTTCAGGAAGCCCAGCAGTTGCACCCAGTTGTCGACCTTGGCGAAGGCGTCGCCACCATGGTTGCCGGTTTGCCTGACCAGCATGGGCATGCTGAAGCCATCGAGCCGCTGTAGCACCGCGGCGTTGACCAGTTCGGCCTGGCTCAGCCTGCGGGTGAGGGGCATCTTGCAGCCGGGAATGTCCTTGAGGCTCTGGGCGATGGATTCGCGGTCCGTGCGCAGAATCACGCGCGGGTGGTTGATGATGGGCAGGTTCAATGCATCGGCCAGGGCCAGCGTGTCGGGCAGGATCTCGGCCCCGTTGTCTGCGTCCGCGATGATGTTGATCACCACCTTCGCCTTGGCGCGCAGCATGGCGATGTCGGGCGGGCTGTCAGGCAGGACGCAGTAGAAGTGCCGGTTGTAAGGGGTGTCGCTGGTCAGGTAGTTGACGGGGGTGCTGCCAGCGCCGGGGGTGTCGAGCAACAGGGCGTCAAAGGTCGGTGGCACCTGGTTGGCCGGCCAGGTGACCAGGGGCCGAAGTGCCTGTGCCTGGCGAAAGCAGGTGCGCCATTGCGCGGGCGTGCCCGTGCGCAGCAGGGCGTTGCCCAGGTCGATGTGGGCGTCAGGGTTGTCGGGGGTGAGTTGCACGGCCCGGGTCAGGCAGGCAATGGCTTGTGCATCATGCTGCCCCATGAGGGTGAGCAGGCGGCCCATGCAGCGCAGGGCGATCGGCGAGTCCGGGTAGAGCGTCAGTGCCTGCTGATAGGCGGCACGGGCTTCTTCCAGGCGTTTCGTGTCCAGCAGGGTGAGGCCGAGGTTGAGCCAGGCATCCAGGTTGGCGGGCGCCAGGGCGAGTGCTTGCTGAAAGTGCGAGCACGCCAGCTCAAACTGCTTGAGGTGGCGGTAGGTGTTACCCAGGTTGTTGTGGGTGGCGGGTGATGCGGCGTTGACGCGCAGCGCTTGCTGCAAGACGGCTTCCGCCTGTGCGGGGCGCCCCGTGGCGTTGAGCAGCGTGGCGAGGTTGTTCAGGTTTTCGGTGGAGCGCGGGTCAAGTTCAACGGACCGCCGGTAGTGCCGCTCGGCTTGTTCGAATTGCCCGAGGTTGAACAAGGCCAGCCCGAGGTCGCCGTGTTTGTCCGCTTCGTTGGGGGCGATTTGGACAGCGCGCTGCAGGGCTTGCGCGGCCTCCTGGTTGCGCCCTTGTTGCAGCAAGGCCTTGCCCCTGGCCAGCCAGGCCAGGGCGTTGTTCGGGTACTGCTGGGTGAGGGCTCTGGCCTTCGCTTCCAGTTGAGGCCAGTTGGCGGTATTGAACAAGGCCACCAGTTCATTGACCGCGGTCTGCGGGATGATCGTGGTGATGCGTGCAGGTGCGGCGTGGCCGGTCTTATATCGCATGAACGTCTTCCTTGTAGATCAGGGTGGATGACTGGAGCAGCCACTCGGCCTTGTCCAGTACCAACATCGCCCTTTGAAGCACGCGCTCGGCATGGCTGCCGCTGCCTGACAGCGCCTCCACCACGAGCCGGCTGCTGATGCTCAGGCGCAGCGCGCTGACGGGTACGCCCTGGCGCGTGCCGCAGGGAACAGGTTGCCCCAGCTGGCAGCGCGTGCGCGCGCGCTGGGCCTCGCGTGCGGGGGCGTCTGGCGGGCAGATGTCGGAGAGGTCCGTCTGCAGGAGGTGGTAAACCCGTTGCGTTTGTGCGCGGGTCAGTGGCGTGCGACGCCCCTCGGCATCGGCCCCATACAGCACGAAGGAAAAAATGGTGGGCAGCGTGTCCCAACTGGATGGGGTGTTCAACTCAGGGCGGCCGAGCCCGTGTGTGGCCAGGGATTCGAAGGTTTCGCTGCTGTCCAGGCGGCGCTGGATGGCGTTGCCGAACACCCGCAACAGGTGGCGTGTGTGCCCTTGCGGGATGCGCTTGAAGGCGCGCAGTTCGGCCAGTGCGGCTTTCCAGCGCAGGAGCAGGCCAAAGTTGGCCGTGTCGGGCAGCAAGTGTCGATCAGGCCAGTGCGCGGGCCAGTCGGCACGGGCACAGTGTCCGGACAGTGCACGCATGGAGCTGGGGGTGCCTCGCTTGGTTGGCCAGGCGGCAGGCACGAACAGGGCGCCGCAAAACGAGGGGCCCGTCAGGAACTTGGAGCCCGTGACGGCGACGAGGCAGCCTTGGCGCAGGTAGGCGCTCAAGGTGGCCCCGGACAGCCGGAACTGGCTGGCATCAACCAGCACGGTGACGGTGTCGGGCCATTGCTGTTTCAGGCTGATGGCAAAACCAGGGCCAGGCGCCAGCATGCCGGTTTTGGAGACATCCAGGGTCACGAGCAGCACAGCTTGCCCCGCGAGGACGGCACGGCGTACCCAGGTTTCGATCTCGGCGTGGACATCGGCCTGGGGACGCGGCTGCCCGTCCGGCTGGCGCAAGGCGACCTGGACAAGTTGAGGCTCCTGCCCCGCGGGCTTGACGGGGGCGCCGACCGTGCCCGCCCGACCCTGTGCCGTGTGGCGGCCAAAGTGCCGCATGCGCAGGGCGTTGGTCACGCCGCTGCCCGTTTCCGTCGGGTCCATCATGATCACCATGGGGGCGTGCTGACCGCGTCGGGTGACCAGGTGGGTGGCGATCAGGTGGAGGTCGGTGCCGGATGCCGCGAACAGCACGTCGGGTTCGGGCAGGTCGCCGAGGTCGCACAGCGTCAGCAGTTCTTCACGGATGGCCTGCAGTTCAGCCTGGTAGAGCTGGGCGGCCGGCTGCTCGGGTGATGCGGCCATCAGCTTGCGCCGCAATTGATCTGCAGCGGCAAAGCCCCGCCTGGAGACCGAGCTGGCCGTGCTTGACCCGAATGCCGCCAGATCGGGGTCAGGTGTGGGGCGGCATCCGTATTTGTTGACGCCCAGAGCGGGATCAAGGTCCAGCCGTTCGTCGCCGCCTTGCAGCAGGAGGCTGGCCGTGCTGTGCGGATCGGCTTTCCTGGTCATGCCTGCTCACCCTGTGCAGCCCGTGACATGGTCAGCCTGTCGCCTTCGGCGAGCGTGGCCTGTAGCAGGGTGTCGATGTCTGCCATCGTGGTCCGGTGGTTCACGATGGCGGCGCGGATGGCGAATCGACCCTCCACCATGGTGGAGGAGGGCAGGCAGACGCCGGATGATTGCAATGCCAGCACAAGCTGGGCATTGATCTGATCGGGATGGGCGCAGCGGTACCGGAAGCAGACGATGTTCAGGGTGACGGGCGCCAGCAATTCCAGCCGGGGTTCGTCTCGCACACGTTGGGCCAGCGCTTGAGCGAGTTCACAGGTGCCCGCGATGACCTGCCCGAGCCGGTCGCTGCCATAGACCTTGAACGTGAACCAGGTCTTGAGCGCGCGAAAGCCCCGGGAAAGATCGGGGCCCAGGTCGCAAGGCCAGAGGGTGCCTGCGCTTGGTCCCTGGCATTCTCGGCGCAGATAGGCGGCAGGCGCGGCGAACGTGGCCTGGTGGGCTTGGCCGTCCCTGACGAGCAGGAACCCGGCGTCATAGGGCACTTGTCCCCATTTGTGGAAGTCGAAGGCGATGGAATCCGCTTCTTCGATGCCACGCAGGAGGGGCGCAATGGCGGGTGAGAGCATGCCCAGGGCGCCATACGCACCGTCCACGTGAAACCACATGCCGTGGGCTTGGGCCAGTCGGGCGATGGCATGCAGCTCGTCCACGGCCCCGACGTCCACCGAGCCGGCGGTACCGATGACGAGAAAGGGCGTCAGGCCGGCGGCCTTGTCCTGTTCGATCTGGGCTTCGAGCGCGGCCAGGTCCATCTGATGCCGGGCGTTGACGGGCATGCGCCGCAGGGCGTCCGTGCCCAGGCCGCACAGGTCCATGGCCTGGGCGACACAGCCATGTGCCGCGCTGGAGGTATAGGCCACCAGTTTGCCGCTCGTCTGCGGGACGCCTTGTTGCCGAACCGTCGGGCCTGCAGCCTGGTGGCGTGCCACCAGGACGGCCATGAGGTTGGCCATGGACGTGCCGGTGACAAACAGGCCGCTGGCGGTGGTGGGGAAGCCGAAGAGGTCGCGCATCCAGTGGCAAACCTGGCGCTCCAGCTCGACCGGCGCTTGCTGGCGACCGCCGACGTTGGCGTTGAGGCCGGCTGCGAGCATGTCGGCCACCATGCCAACGGCCGTGCCACCGCCTTGTACCCATCCCATGAAGGCAGGGTGGGCATTGAGGCAGGTATAGGGCAGGATCTCGGTGAGGAACTGTTGATGGACGTCGGCCAGCTCGCTGGGCGCCTCGGGGAGGGAGGCCGCCCGTGCTTGTGCCACGCCAGGTGGGGTGGGCTGCCAGACCGGTCGCTGCCGGATGTCCTGGGAAAAGTCCAGGATGTCGTCGAGCATGCGGTGCGCCTGGGCGCGAAAGCCCTGCCAATCGGACGGATCCAGTCCTTGTGCTGATGCGACCACCCTTGCTCCTTACCCGGAAAGTTAGCTGCCCCGATTCTTGCGGTTTCGCAGGGGGCGCCATCCACGTAAATGGCGCGCCGGGAAGGGCTAGTTCATGCCTTTGTATTTGTACAAAACTAAATGGGCGCGGGTCACCCGGGGTCAGTCCGGTTCGGCCACGACCTGATTGCGGCCACTCACCTTGCCCTGGTAGAGGGCGGTGTCCGCGCGGTTGATGGGGGCGTCCACCACTTCGTCGTGCCGGTGGGTGCTCACGCCAAAGGTCATGCTGACCTGGATGACCGTGCCGTTGAAGGGCACCTCCAGCGCCTGGACTTGCTGGCGCAAGCGCTCGGCCACCTTGATGGCCATGTCCTTGGCCGCATCCGGCATGAGGATGAGGAACTCCTCGCCGCCCCAGCGTGCGATGCTGTCCTGCTCGCGTGAGGCCTGGCGCAAGGTCTGGCTCACGGCCTTGAGGACGGCGTCACCAGCGGCGTGGCCATATTGGTCGTTGATGGACTTGAAGTGGTCGATGTCCGCCAGGATGAAGGCCAGCGGGCCCTCATGGCGTTTGCGTCGCACCACCTCGTATTCGGCGATCTCCATCAGGCTGCGGCGGTTGAGCAGCTGCGTCAGCGGGTCGGTGGTGGCCAGGACGCGCAGCTCCTTCTCGGCCTTGGTGACCAGGCGCAGGTAGATGCCTGACAGGTAGGTCAGGAGCAGGAAGGTCACGGTGATGTTGAAGTAGCGCAGGCCTGAGAGCGTCTGCGCGGTCAGCACGTCATAAGGCGGCAGGTCCCGCATGACCTTGTCCATGCCGAGGTAGATGAGCAGCAGGGCCACCAGCATGATGGGCTTGAAGGCCGGGATGCGGGTCTTGCTGATCACCAGCACGGGGACAACGACCAGCAGGTAGTAGTGAAAGCCGCTGTCCCAGCCAATGGCGCGCACGGCCAGCAGGGCGTGGCCAATGACCTCCAGCAGGATCAAGGCGACAGCCAGGAGGTTGAGCCGCTTCTTGAGGCAGACATAGCTCGTGGCGAACAACAGCACGCTGCCCAGGTTGACCTTGGCCAGGGTGTGGGCGCCCAGCTCATAGAACAGCCCCATGAACATCACGTGGGTGGCGCCAGCGACGGCCGCCACCTTGTACATCAACCCCCAGAAGGCGGTTGAGGTGTTCCGTTTGCCGAGTTTGTCTTTCATCTGAGACCGTGTCCCCCCGAATCGTCTTCGGATATCGGCGGGGGCGGTCCGGACTTGAGGGTGATGGGCGCGCCCGGCGCCAGGCCGCTGTGGTGTCAACCGCGGTGCAGCACCCCCTTGAGCGCCACGCCGGTGTGCGTCTTCTTGGCGACGATGTGGTCGGGCGTGCCTTCGGCCGCGACCTTGCCACCGCCGGTGCCGCCTTCGGGGCCCATGTCGATGATCCAGTCGGCTTCAGCGATCACATCCAGATCGTGCTCGATCACGACCACGCTGTGGCCGCCGTCCACCAGCCTGTGCAGCACGCGGATGAGTTTTTCCACGTCGGCCAGGTGCAGGCCCACGGTGGGTTCATCCAGCACATACAGCGTGTGCGGCGCCTTGTTGCCTCTGCGCGTGATGTCGTCGCGCACCTTGCTGAGTTCGGTCACCAGCTTGATGCGCTGCGCTTCGCCACCCGACAAGGTGGGTGAGGGCTGGCCCAGCGTGAGGTAGCCCAGGCCCACGTCCTGCAGCAGCTTGAGCGGGTGCGCGATGGACGGCATGGAGGCGAAGAACTCGACGGCCTCGTCCACCTCCATCTTGAGCACGTCGCCGATGTGCTTGCCGCGCCAGGTGGCGGCCAGCGTCTCGGGGTTGAAGCGCATGCCGTTGCACGTTTCGCAGTGCACCTTCACATCGGGCAGGAAGGCCATCTCGATGGTGCGGATGCCCTGGCCTTCGCAAGCCGGGCAGCGGCCTTCACCCGTGTTGAAGCTGAAGCGGCCGGCGCCCCAGCCGCGTGCGCGGGCTTCGAGCGTGTCGGCAAACAGCTTGCGGATGGTGTCCCAGAAGCCGATGTAGGTGGCCGGGCAGGAACGTGGCGTCTTGCCGATCGGCGTCTGGTCGACTTCGAGCACGCGGTCCACGGCGCCCCAGCCTTCGATGCCATCGCAGCCCACCCACAGCGGGGCGGTCTTGTCGCGTTCCCTGGGTGGGATGCTGACGGCGGCCTGCACATTGGCCAGCAGCACGTCGCGCGCGATGGTGGACTTGCCCGAGCCTGATACGCCGGTCACGGCCACGAGGCGTTGCAGCGGCACCTTGACGGTGACCTTGTCCAGGTTGTGCAGGCGGGCCTTCTTGATGGTGAGTTGCGGTGTGTCGGCGGTGACGGGGCGGCGCTCGCCTTCGTTGCCGTGCAGCGGGTGGGCCATGGGGGCGCGCAGGCAGCGGCCGGTGACCGAGTCGGGCGAAGCCATGATGTCGGCCACCGTGCCTTCGGCGACCACCGTGCCGCCTCGCACGCCGGCACCAGGGCCGATGTCGATGATGTGTTCGGCGCGGCGGATGGTGTCTTCATCGTGTTCGACCACGACCAGGGTGTTGCCCTCTTTGCCCAGGGTGTGCAGGGCTTCGAGCAGCAGTTGGTTGTCGCGCGGGTGCAGACCGATGGTGGGCTCGTCCAGCACGTAGCAGACGCCTTGCAGGTTCGAGCCCAGTTGCGCGGCCAGGCGGATGCGTTGCGCTTCACCGCCAGACAGGGTGGGCGCGGCGCGGTCCAGGCTGAGGTAGCCCAGGCCGACTTGCTCCATGAAGCTCAGGCGGGACTTGATCTCGCTGACGATGTCGCGGGCGATGGTGGCTTCGCGGCCATCGAGCTTGAGCTTCTCGCCCCACTTGCGCGCGTCCTTCACGGACAAGGCAGACAGCTCGGCGATGGACTGGCCACGCAGCTGCACCGCACGCGCCACCGGGTTGAGGCGTGCGCCATGGCAGGTCTCGCATTCGGCGTCGGTCACGTCTTCCACATCGGGCTCGGCGAAGGTCTGTTCGCGGCCCTTGTTGTCGTCGGTCTGCGAGTCGTCCATCACCTTGCGTTGTTCGCGGGTGAGCGCCAGGCCCGTGCCCACGCAATCGGGGCACCAGCCGTGCTTGCTGTTGTACGAGAACAGGCGTGGGTCCAGCTCGGGGTAGCTGGTGCCGCAGCTGGGGCAGGCGCGCTCGGTGGAGAACACCTTGACGCGGCCCATGTGCAGGGTGGACTTGCCCGTGGCCAGGGCTTCTGACAAGCCTTCCAGCCCGGTGATGAGGTGGACCACGCCCTTGCCATGCTCCAGTGCCGATGCCAGCAGCTCACGCAGGCGCGCTTCGTTTTCAGGTTTGACCACCACATCACCCACAGGCAGCTCGATGGTGTGCTCGCGGTAACGGTCGATCTTGGGGCCGCCGGCGGTGCCCCAGCCCGCGCTGGGCAGGAACTCGCCGTCCACGCGCAGGTGCGTGAAGCCGCGTGAAGAGGCCCACTTGGCCAGCTCGGTGTAGATGCCTTTGCGGTTGACCACCAGCGGCGCCATCAGGCCGATGTGCTGGCCACGGTAATCACGCACCCACTGGGCCGCGATGGCTTCGGGCGTTTGCGGCAGCACGGCCATGGGGTGGCCGTCTGCATCACAACAGGCCGGGTTGGTGCAGTGCTGCACGCCCAGCTTCACGAACAACAGGCGCAGGAAGTGGTGTACCTCGGTGGTGGTGCCCACGGTGCTCTTGCGGCCACCGCGAGACAGGCGCTGCTCGATGGCCACGGTGGGCGGGATGCCATACACGGCGTCCACTTCAGGCCGGCCGGCAGGCTGCACGAGCGAACGGGCATACGCGTTGAGCGATTCCAGATAACGGCGCTGGCCTTCATTGAACAGGATGTCAAATGCCAGCGTGGATTTGCCCGAGCCCGACACCCCCGTGATCACGTTGAACTTGCCACGCGGGATGTGCACGCTCATGCCCTTGAGGTTGTTCTCGTGGGCATTGATCACCTCGATGCTGTCGTGGCCGGGGGCCTTGGCAGCAGCTTCACGGCGGCGTTCGCGGCGGGCCTTGATGATGGCCTGCAGGCTGGTGCCTTCATCGGCGCGCAGCTTGTCGCTCAAGCCCAGCTCATAAGCGGCTTCGCGCTCCATGGCCACGACAGCTGCATTGGCTTCGGTCTCATGGGCGGCAAGCTGGCTGGCGCTTGCCTTGCTCTTGCTGCCCTTCGTGCTTTTGCTCGCCTTGGTGGCCTTGTCAGCTTTCGCGGCGGCGTCCTCGCCCCCTGGCGCATCCAGCCCCAGCGCATCTTCGTATTCACGCAGGGCCACGCCGGTGGCCGTGTTCTTCAGTCGCACTTCTTCTGGCGGGCCATAGGCCACCAGCTGGCCACCCGCATCGCCGCCTTCAGGGCCCAGCTCGATCAGCCAGTCGCAAGCGCGGATCACATCCAGGTTGTGCTCGATCAGGATGATGGAGTTGCCGGCATCCAGCAGCTTGGCAAAGGCCCGCATCAGCTTGGCGATGTCATCGAAGTGCAGGCCGGTGGTGGGCTCGTCGAACATGAACAGCGTGCCCTTGCGCGCCATGCGCTGGCCGGACTTGCTGGCCTGCTGCGCGGTCTCGACCAGATGCCCTGCGAGCTTGAGGCGCTGCGCTTCACCGCCCGACAAGGTCGGCACGGGCTGGCCCAGCTTCACGTAGTCCAGGCCCACATCGTGCAAAGGCTGCAAGGCGCGCACCACATCGACATCCTGGCCGAACAGGCGCACGGCCTCGGCCACGGTCAGCTCCAACACGTCCGAGATGGACAGCGGCTTGCCCAGGCGCTCGATCTTGACCTCGCGCACCTCGGCGCGGAAGCGCGTGCCATCGCAATCGGGGCAACGCAGGTAGACGTCGCTCAGGAACTGCATCTCCACGTGCTCGAAGCCCGAGCCGCCGCAGGTGGCGCAGCGGCCGGTGCCGGCGTTGAAGCTGAAGGTGCCCGCGGTGTACTGGCGTTCACGCGCCAGCGGCGTCACGGCAAACAGGGTGCGCACGGCGTCGAACGCGCCCACATAACTGGCGGGGTTCGAGCGGGCCGTTTTGCCAATCGGCGATTGGTCCACGAAGTTGACGGCGCTCAGCCAGTCGGCGCCCAGCAGCTCATCGTGCTCGCCGGGCGAATCCGTGGCCAGGCCAAAGTGGCGCAGCAGCGCGGGGTGCAGGATGTCCTGGATCAGGGTGGACTTGCCCGAGCCACTGACGCCTGTCACGCCCACCAGGCGCTGCAGCGGGAACGCGATGTTCAGGTTCTGCAGATTGTGTTGACGCGCGCCCTGCAGGATCAGCTTGGGCGTGTTCTCTTGCACCACGCGGCGCAGGCCCATGCCGATGGTGCGGCGGGCGCCCAGGTAGGCGCCTGTCAGCGTCTCGGCTTTCTTCAGGTCATCGGGCGTGCCGTCGAACACGATGCGGCCACCTTGATGCCCCGGGCCAGGCCCGAGGTCGATCACGCGGTCGGCGGCCAGCATCACGGCGGGGTCATGCTCGACCACCACCAGCGTGTTGCCGGCGTCCACCAGTCGCTGCATGGCCACGTTGATGCGGTCCATGTCGCGCGGGTGCAGGCCGATGCTGGGCTCGTCCAGCACGAACAGGGTGTTGACCAACGAGGTGCCCAGGGCCGTGGTCAGGTTGATGCGCTGCACTTCCCCGCCCGATAGGGTGCGGCTCTGGCGATCCAGCGTGAGGTAGCCCAAGCCCACGTCCACCAGGTATTTCAAACGGGTGCGGATCTCGTCGAGCAACAGCGCGAGCGCATCGTTGTCGCCCCGGTTGGCCAGCGTCACGAAGGAGAAGAAGCGCTGCAGTTGCGAGATCGGCATCAACATCACGTCGTGCAGATTCAGGCCCGGCAGTTGTTCAAGCTTGGCGCGCGGCATCGCGATGCCATGCGTCAGGAAACGCTTGGCCGGGGCCAGCACCGCGTCGGCGTCTTCACGCGAGCCCAGGCGCCACAGCAGCGATTCGGTCTGCAGGCGCGCGCCATCGCAAGTAGGGCAGGTGGTGTAGCTGCGGTACTTGGACAAGAGCACGCGGATGTGCATCTTGTAGGCCTTGCTCTCCAGGTACTCGAAGAAGCGCTTGATGCCGTACCACTGCTTGTTCCAGTTGCCCTTCCAGGCCGGGTCGCCATCGAGCACCCAGGCCTTGTGCTCGGGCGTCATCTGCGCCCAGGTGGTGTCACGCGGGATGCCGGCGTCGCCCGCGTACTTGATCAGGTCGGCCTGGCAATCGGCCCAGGCGGGTGTTTGCAGCGGCTTGATGGCGCCGCCCCTCAGCGTCTTCTTGGCATCGGGGATGACCAGGCCCCAGTCCACGCCGATGACGCGGCCAAAGCCCCGGCAGGCCGGGCAGGCACCGGCGGCCGAGTTGAACGAGAACATGCCGGGCGTGGGCGCGCTGTAGCGGCGGTGGCTGTCCGGGCAGTGCAGGCCGGCGGAGAAGCGCCATAAGGTGGGCTCCGGCTCGCTGCCGTCGGGCAAGCTGTCGCCGGATTCGGGCAAGGCATACACGGTGATGTGGCCGCTGCCGCGCTTGAAGGCCACTTCCAGGGCCTCCATGACGCGGGGGCGGTCCAGATCGGCACCGCTCGGGTCGGCCCCGATGCGGAAGCGGTCGGCCACGACGTCCAGCACCAGGCGTTCATCCGAGGCCAGGTCGGTGCTGGCCTCGTTGTTCGTCTTTTTGCCTGCCGCCTTGCTGGTCTTCTTGGCTGCGGCTTTCTTTTTGGCAGGCTTGGCATCGCCTTCCGCGTCGGCCGCGGCCGCGGCCGAAACCTGCGACGACGTCAAGGCCGCCGAGGGCAACAGGCTGGCCTTGACCACCCGCTGTGCCTGGATGCGCGAAAAACCGCTGGCCGACAGCCATTCCTGCATCTGCTCAGGCGTGGTGTTGGCAGGCAGCTCGGCGCCGAAGGTGATCACCACGCGGCGGCCACCTGGCGTGGCAGCGCAGCGCGCCAGCAGCTCGTCAAACACCGATTGCGGCGAGTCCTCGCGCACCAGCAAGCCGGTGTCCTGGTCAAACAGTTGCGCCGCGCGCGCGAACAACAGCTTGAGGTGGTCGTTGAGCTCGGTCATCGTGCCCACCGTCGAGCGCGAGGTACGCACCGGGTTGGTCTGGTCGATGGCAATCGCGGGTGGCACGCCTTCCACACGGTCCACGGCGGGGCGGTCCATGCGGTCGAGGAACTGGCGCGCGTAGGCGCTGAAGGTCTCGACGTAGCGGCGCTGGCCTTCGGCGTACAGCGTGTCGAACACCAGCGAAGATTTGCCCGAGCCGCTGGGCCCGGTCACCACCGTCAGTTCACCCGTGCGGATGTCCAGATCGAGGTTCTTGAGGTTGTGCTGGCGGGCACCGCGTATGCGGATATCGGACATGGGACACCTTGCGCTGGGGAGCCGCTGCAGGAGGATGCCGGCAGCAGGAGCGCAAACATTCTAGAGAGGGATTCATGACGGCGCCGGGCCGGGGCATGAATACCTTGTCCGATACGAGGGGGGCTTCATCGATTTTTACATTTCTGCGCTCAAGTAAGGGCGGGAGCGGACGTTATGCACGGGGTAGCGGGGCATGACATCTGCCCATGCACCCATCAGGTGCTTCGCCTTGCGTCAAGCGCGCTGCTGTGGACGCACACCGCATGAGCCTGGCGTGCCGTCAAGCCGGCTCCTGCATTTCTGGATGCAAACGAGGAGCCTGACGTGATATCGACCTGGATCGCCAATTTGCCATTGCGACACAAGTTCATCTTGTTGAGCATCGTGGCTTTGCTGATGGCCGGCGCGCCTTCGGCACTCGTGCTGAGCGAATCGGTCGGCAACCTTCAAGCCCTGAAGGACGAGGACAAGGGGCTGGCCCCCTCCAAGGCCATGCTCAAGCTGATCAAGCTGACGCAGGAACACCGGGGCCTCTCGGCCGCCGTGCTGAGCGGGGACAGCAGCAAGCAGGCTGTGCGCCAGGAGCGCCAGGCCCAGGTGGCGCAGGCCTTCGAGGCGGTGACGCAGGCCCTGGTGCCCATCTCGGACACCGGCCTGACCGACAAGATCAAGTCGCTGCAAGCGCAATGGCAGACCCTGGCCCAGGACGTGGGTGGCGGCGGCCTGAGCTTGCCGGCGAGCATCAAGCGCCACACCCAGCTGGTCAGCGGTGAACTCCTGCTGCTGGAAGATGTGGTGGGCGTGTCCGGCCTGGCGCTGGACGCCGATGCCCAGTGCTACTACCTGATCACCGCCGCCTTCCGCGACCTGCCACGCTTGAGCGAAAAGCTCGGCCTGTCGCGTGCCAAGGGTGCGGCCATGCTGGTCAGGAAAGAGGCGAACACGAATGAAGCCCTTGCGCTGGCGAGCCTGCTGGATGGCATCCAGATGCATGCGCTGGATGCACAGCGTGATGTCGACAAATCCGGTGTGCTCAAGGATGAGCACGTGGCCGACCTGCAGCATGCCGTGAAGGACGCCCAGGCGGCCCTGGTGCGCGGCCAGGACCTGATCAACAAGGTGGTGCAGGCCGAAGACCTCTCGGGCATGGACTCGACCGCCTACTTTCGTGACCTGACCGGTGTGATCCAGGCGCAGTTCGGTGCCAGCGAGCAGATCGTGGCGCACCTGGATGCCCGCCTGCAGGAACGCATCGACGGGGAGACCCGCCAGGTGGTGCTGACTGCGCTGGTGATGCTGATCATGTCGGTGCTGGGCGGCGCGGTGGCCACCCTCATCACGCGCATGACCACCCGCACGGTCAACGGTGCCGTGAAGGCCGCCCAGGCCATGGCCGACGGCGACCTGAGCCAGGCCATGCACGCCGAACAACGTGACGAGATCGGGCAACTGGTGCGGGCCATGGGCACGGCTGTGGCGCACTTCAAGCAGGTGATCTCGGGTATCAAGGACGCCAGCGAGTCCGTGGCCACCGCGTCCACGCAGATTGCCCAAGGCAATATGGACCTGAGCGCCCGCACCGAGAACCAGGCTTCATCGCTGCAGCAGACGGCCTCGTCCATGGAAGAGATGTCGGCCACGGTGAGCCACAACGCCAGCACGGCGCAGCGCGCCAATGAACTGGCCCTGCAGGCCGCATCCGAGGCCGCACGCAGCGGCGAGACCTTCTCGCAGGTGGTCCAGAAGATGTCGGCCATCCAGCAGTCCAGCCACCGCATCGCGGAGATCAACGCGGTGATCGACGGCATCGCCTTCCAGACCAACATCCTCGCTTTGAATGCGGCCGTGGAAGCGGCCCGGGCCGGCGAGCAGGGCCGGGGCTTTGCCGTGGTGGCCGCCGAGGTGCGCAGCCTGGCGCAGCGTTCGACCCAGGCCGCCCGCGAGATCAAGACGCTGATCAGCGCCAGCTCCGAGAGCGTGGACGAGGGCTGTGCCCTGGCCGCCGACACCGGCGAGTCCATCGAGCGCCTGGTGGCGCAGGTGCAGCAGGTCAGCCAGCTGATGAACGAGATCGCCTCGGGCAGCGAGCAGCAGCACCTGGGCATCGTGCAGGTCAACCAGGCGGTCAACCAGCTGGATCAGACCACGCAGCAGAACGCCGCGCTGGTCGAGGAGTCCAGCGCCGCGGCCGACAGCCTGCGCGACCAGGCGCAGCAACTGCTGCACGCCGTGGGGCAATTCAGGCTGGCCTGACGCGGGGCGTGAAGCGCCAAGGTTTCATGTCAACATAGCGCCTGATCCTTCCATCAGGCGCTGTTTTTCGACATGACCATCAAACGCATCTTCATTGCCCTCCTGATCCTGATCGTGCTGCCCACGCTGTACGTGATGGGTGCCCTCAAGTGGAGCTACTCCAGCGGCGAGCGGGCCGGCTGGGTGCAAAAGCTCTCAAAAAAGGGCTGGGTCTGCAAGACCTGGGAAGGCGAGCAGGTGCTGGTGACGCAACCCGGCGCGCTCTCTGAAAAATTCCTGTTCACCGTGCATGACGAGGCCGTGGCCGAGCAGATCAACCGCTTGATGGGCCAGCGCGTTTCCCTGCACTACGAAGAGAAGGTGGGGCTGCCCACCAGCTGCTTTGGTGACACGCGCTATTTCGTGACCAAGGTGGTGTCGGTCGAGGACGCCGCCATGCTGCCGGGGCCGGCGGGGCATGTCGCCCCGGCACCGGCTGCGGCTGCGTCGGTCCCCTCTGCGGCATCCGCAGCGTCTGCCCCCTGACCTCGGCTTGATCCACGCTCGAGCGCCGTTTGCGCCCGCAAAACAAAGGCCCGCTGGATGCGGGCCTTTTTTCTTGATGGCGATCAAGTCGCCAGGGACGAGTCAGCGGGCGTCAGCGCACCAGCAGAACCGGCACCTTGCTGCGCGCCAGCACCTGCGTGGTCACCGAGCCGGTCACCAGGTTCATCAGGTTGCTGTGTCCGTGCGAGCCCATGATGACCAGGTCGAACTTGCCCTTGTCGGCCATCTTGGAGATCACCTCAGGTGCATGGCCGGTCTTGGCCACATAGGCCGTGGCGAGGTCGTGCTTGGCCGTGAACTTGCGGATGGGCTTGAAGATGGCCTCGGCCGTGTCGTCGTAATACGTCTTGAGCTGGTCGGCCGGGAACATCGAGGCGGCGTGCGGCGGGATCAACGGCACCACCGTCAGCACCGTGTACTCGTGCTGGCCACTGAGCCACTCTTCGTGTGTCGTCAACCAGGCCAGCATGCGCTTGGTGTAGGGGCTACCGTCCACGGGGAGCAAGATCTTCATGTGGTTCCTCTTTCTGTTGCGGTGTCAGGGTGTGAGCGTAAGTCTAGGTCAATCACGAACTGCTCGACAAACGTCTCCTGCTCGCCCTTGCTGACATAACCGCGCGGGTTGGCGGCCACGCGGCATTGCCAGGCTTGCCCTTCGTGCAGGCCACGCTTGAGGTAATCGATCGGGCAGTGCAGGTGGCCGTGCACCCACAACTGGGCATGCCGCAGCAGCTCGTCCAGGCCATTGCAGAAGCCGGCGGTGCCGGGCGTCAGGCCGTAACGCGGGTCGGCGCTCAGCAGGCTGGGCGCGAAGTGGGTGACCACCACGGTGCGGCCCTCGAAGGGCTCGGCCAGCGCGGCGCGCAACCAGTCCTGGCATGACAACGCCAGCTCGCGCATGGCCTCGGCCAGCATGGGCTGGCCATCGAGCAGGGTGGTGTTCTTGCGCAGGTAGAAGTTGGCCGCGCGGTAGGCCTTCTCGCGTTGCTGCAGCTGCCGCGTCAGGTTGGATTCTTCGGCTGCGAAGGCGTCGAAGTCGCTCCACAAGGTCGTGCCCACAAAGCGCACATCGCCGATGGTGTGCACGGCCTGATCCAGCCAGATGATGCCCAGTTGGGCACAGATCGCTTGCAGACGCTCGCGCGTGGGTGCGAACTCCAGGCCGTCGTACTCGTGGTTGCCCGGGATGAACAGCACCGTGCGCCAGGGCGAGCCGGGCCGCAGGGGCGAGAACTGGCCCAGCCCGAAATCGTCGGTCTCGAGCCGGCTGCCGGCCTGGTAGGAGCCAATGTCACCGGCCAGGATCAGCACATCCACATCAGGCGCAGCCTGGGCCTTGAATTGCGGGTAGCGCTCGAGGTGAAGGTCGGAGAGCAGTTGAAGACGCATCGGCGCTCAGCCAGCCCGCGGGCTGGCTGCATCAGATCAGTTGGCGCCGTGGCAGTTCTTGTACTTCTTGCCGCTGCCGCAATGGCAGGGGTCGTTGCGGCCGATCTTGGGGCCGTCGCGCACCACGGTTTCCACCTTGACGCGCTCGGCGATGCCGATCTGGGCCAGGTCCACCACATCGAACACCAGGGCCTCGATGGCCTCGTCCATGCTCTTGAGCGGGTGCTCTTCGTCCAGCGCCTTGGTCATGGCCTGCTGGGTTTCATCCTGCTCGGGCAGGTGGCGCCAGATGGAGTCCAGCAGGTCGGGCACGCCGGGCAGGGCGGCCTCTTCCAGCTGCGGGAAGTTGGCCAGGGCCCATTCGAAGCCGGCGGCCCAGTAGCCGATGCCTTCCATGGCGTCCTTGCCTTCGAGCACCTTGCCATCGTCATCCTCGATCATGGGGATGATGGGGTCGAACCAGCCCTCTTCCAGGATGCCGCGCAGGATCTCGTCCTTGCGGCGGGTGATCAGCTTGATCAGCTTGTCGTGCTGCTCTTGCGTCCAGCCGGGGATGCCGGGCTCGGGCATGCCGTCCGTGCCGAAGATGGGCGGCAGCCACTGCTCGGGCTCCAGCACCACGGGCTGCACCAGCACACCGGCCAGGTAGCCGTCCAGGATGACCGCGTCCACGGTTTCGAACGGTTCTGGCACGGCGCCCAGCAGCATGTCGATTTCGTTGATGTCGGCGTCGCTCAGTGCAGGCGTGTTTTTCATCGTGGGGCTTCTTTTTCGGTGCATCAAAACCTGCATTGTGCCGGGAATGCTTTATGCGTGGCCAGCTTCCGCATCGATTGAGCGCAAAGGAGCTGCACCATGCTGGATACCACGGCGACCAAGTTCTCTCATGTTCGGCCCGAAGACACCGATTGGCACGGCGAGGGACTACGCGATTTTTTCCTCTACAAGGACCTGGGGATCAAGGACGCGACCAATGGCCGCGTCATCGCGCACCTTGTCAAGGCGAACAGCGCGCCAGAAAAGGGCACGGGCTGGCACCGACATGAGGCCGATTTCCAGATCGTCATCATGACCAAGGGCTGGGCCCGCTTCATGTACGAGGATCAGGAGACCCTGGTCAAGGCCGGTGACTGCGTGCACCAGCGCCCCGGCGTGCGCCACTACCTGTTCGATTACTCACCGGACATGGAGTACCTGGAGATCGTCAGCCCGGCCGACTTCCGCACCGTGGATGTGCCCGCCGTGTGCGACATCCCCGATGCCACCCCGTGGGATGGCCCGGAGGCCTGAGGGGCGCGTGGAGCAGGCTCAGAACTCCACGTCCAGCTCGTCGATGTCGGCGGGCTCGGCCTTGGCGCCCTTGAGCCATTCCTTCATCTCGGGCTGGCTCAGCATCAGGTCGCAGTAGGCCTGGCAGACGGCGTCGAGCTTGACGTCGTAGGTGGCGAAGCGGGTGCACACCGGCGCGTACATCGCGTCGGCCACCGTGCGTTGTGCGCCAAACAGGTAGGGCCCGCCATAGGTGCTGATGCAATCACGCCAGATCGCGGTGATGCGGTCGATGTCGGCCTGCGCGCGCGACCAGATCTTGAACTTGGGGAAGTGGTTGCGCAGGTTCATCGGCAAGGACGAGCGCAGGGCCGAGAAGCCCGAGTGCATCTCGCCACTGATGGCGCGGCAGTGCGCGCGCGCCTTGGCGTCGGCGGGCAGCAAGTGGGCTTCGGGGCAGACCTCATTGAGGTATTCGGCAATGGCCAGGGTGTCCCACACGCGGATGCCCTGGTGTTCCAGGCAGGGCACGAGGATGGACGATGACAGCAGCAGGATCTCGGCACGGGTGGACGGGTCTTCCGGCGGCAGCACGTGTTCCACGAAAGGCAGCCCCGCAAAGCGCGCCAGCAACCAGCCCCGCAGCGACCACGACGAGTAGTTCTTGCTGGTGATCGTCAGCGTGGTCGTGGTGTCGGGCAGGGCCTTCACGGCCGCCGGTGCCACGGCCTTGATGGGGGCCTTCCTGGCCACTGCTTTCTTGGCCGCCGCTTTCTTCGCGGGTGTGCGGGCAGGTGCTTTGGCAAGGGTGGCCATGAGGTCTCCTGTTGTTGGGGGTGCCGCGGGTATGCCAGCTGAAGACAGCAAGCGTTGTGCCATGTGGCGAGGGCGCGTCTGACACGGCGCGTTCAACAAAAGGTGGCTCGCAAATTGCAGAACAGCTGGCAACGCCTGTTCACGGCTCTACGCGAAAGTCCCGCATGCTTTACACGACCTATCAGGCCCAACACACCATCCTGGAGCCCTGGCGCGTGATGGCCCAGGGGCTGGCCGACTGCCTGCACCAGATCCTGCCTTCGGGCCCGGCCGAATCCTCCATGGAGGAGCTATTGGCCGGTGGCGTGTTCTCGCGCAGCGTGGCGGCCGCCCAAGAGGTGTTCGCCCGACTGAAGCTGACCCACGCGCGCCCTGCGTTCGACATCCCCTCCGTGGTCTGCCAGGGCCGCGAATACGCCATCACCGAAGAGAAGGTGATGAGCACGCCGTTCGGCACGCTGCTGCGTTTTCGCAAGGAGGGCGGCCCCGAGTTGCCGCGCGTGCTGCTGGTGGCGCCCATGTCGGGCCACTTCGCCACCTTGCTGCGTGACACGGTTCGCACGCTGCTGCAGGACCACGACGTCTACATCACCGACTGGCACAACGCGCGTGACGTGCCCTTGCGCCACGGCCCCTTCGGCCTGGACGACTACACCGAGCACCTGATCCGTTTCCTGGACCGCATGGGCCCCGGCTCGCACCTGATGGCCATCTGCCAGCCCTGCGTGGCCGCGCTGGCCGCCACCTCCTTGATGGCGCAGGACGCCCACCCGGCGCAGCCCCGCAGCCTCACGCTGATGGCCGGCCCGATCGATTGCCGCGTCAACCCCACCGGCGTGAACGAGCTGGCCACCAGCAAGCCCATGAGCTGGTTCGAAGAGAACATGATCCACAAGGTGCCCTGGACCCAGCGCGGCGCGGGCCGCAAGGTCTACCCGGGCTTTGTGCAGCTGTCGGCCTTCATGGCCATGAACCGCGAGCGCCATCAGAAGGCCTTCGAGGACATGTACGCGCACATCGCCGCCGGCGAGCACGACAAGGCCGCCCACACCAAGGCCTTCTACGAAGAGTATTTCGCCGTGGCCGACCTGCCGGCCGAGTTCTACCTGGAAACCGTCGGCAAGGTCTTCCAGACCTATGACCTGCCCCGTGGCGCCTTGAGCTGGCGCGACACCATGGTGGACCCGCGCGCCATCCGCCGCACGGCCTTGTTCACCGTGGAGGGCGAGCGCGACGACATCTGCTCAGTGGGGCAGACCGTGGCCGCGCAGGACCTGTGCACCTCGGTGCGCCCCTATTGGCGCAACCACCACGTGCAGACGGGCGTGGGCCACTACGGGGTGTTCAGCGGCCGCCGCTGGCAAAACGAGATCTACCCGCGTGTGCGGGATGTGATCCACCAGACGGCGGCTTGAGGGGCGCCTGTCAGGGCTGGGAGACCACGGTCGGGACGGGCTGGTCGCTGGGTGCCGTCGTGCCCACGGTGGGGCCGGTGATCACGATCGAACCGCCAGTGCGGGTGCCGCTGCTGTCATTGCTCAGGGCATTGACCTGCAGCACCCAGCCAAAGTTGGCGCTGATGGTCACGTACTTGGCTGGGTCGTTCAGCGAGGGCACGCGCAGGGCGGTCACCTGGATGCGGTGTGTGCGTGTGTCGATGGTCATGCCGCTTTGGCAGACGGGGATATCCGTCCTGTTGAAATCAGCGGCCAGGCGCTGGATCTCGGCGGCGCTCCAGGCGCTACTTCTGCAGGCGAAATCCGTGACGGTGTTGGTGGCGTTGTCGGTGAACACCACGGCAAACTTCTGCGCGTTGCTTTGCGAGAAGATGAAGCCTGCGTCAAACGCGGGGGACTCCGGGCTGATGTATTCCAGCGTGTCCACGTCGAATTGCTGCGTGCCGGAGGCCCCTGTGTAGTTGGTGTCCAGCTGGTAGGCGCCTACCTTGACGGTGCTGGTGCCGCCATCCACCGACAGGTAGCCATCAGCCGGCAGTTTTGACGAGGGCGTGGCCAAGGTGTCGCCACTGTCGCCGCCGCCGCCGCAAGCGGACAAAGTCAGAACCGTGAAGGCGCACGCGAACGCGCGCAGCTGTGTGAAACGAGCCACCGTACTCTCCCTGAAGTGCTTTTGAATGGACTTCGGGACTGTACGGTGTATCGGTGTCAATTCAACGCAGCCTGCCCCCCGTAGAAGCGGGGGATCAGTGCTTCACCGCCTCCTGCAACTGGGCCAGCGCGGTCGGGTCCTCGATGGTGGTGAGGTCGCCGGTTTCGCGGCCCTCGCACACGGCCTGGATGGCGCGGCGCAGCAGCTTGCCTGAGCGCGTCTTGGGCAGCACATTGACGAAGTGCACGCGGGCGGGGCGGCCCACGGCGCCGATCTGCTGGTCCACCGTGGCCATGATCTCGGCCTCCAGCGCCTTGCGGCCGGCCTCGTCGGCCACACGGGCGGCATCGCGTGGCACCACGAAGGCGCGGGCCACCTGCCCCTTGAGCTCGTCGGCCACGCCCACCACGGCCACCTCGGCCACGGCCGGGTGGCTGCTCACGGCCTCTTCGATCTCGCGCGTGCCCAGGCGGTGCCCGGCCACATTGATCACGTCGTCGGTGCGGCCCAGGATGAAGTAGTAGCCGTCCTCATCGCGGATGCCCCAGTCGAAGGTGTTGTAGACCTGCTTGTGCTTGAAGGTGCGCCAGTAGGTCTTGACGAAGCGTTCGTCATCGCCCCAGATGGTCTGCATGCAGCCGGGTGGCAGCGGGCCTTCGATGGTCAGCACGCCCTTCTGGTTGGGCTGCGTGAGCTCTTCGCCCGTGAGGTCGTCCAGCAGCTTGACCTGGTAGCCGGGCATGGGCACACCGGGTGAACCCAGGCGTGGCTTGGCGTTCGGGTCCACGCCGCGCGCCAGGCTCAGGATGGGCCAGCCGGTTTCGGTCTGCCAGTAGTTGTCGATGATGGGTTTGCCAATGGCCTCGCCGATCCAGCGTGCCGTGGGTTCATCCAGCGGCTCGCCCGCCAGGAACAGGTGCTTGAGGCTGGAGAGGTCATGGCGCTTGAGGCAGTCCGGGTCCTGCTTCTTGAGCACGCGGATGGCGGTGGGCGCCGAGAACATCACGCTGACCTTGTACTTCTCGACCAGGGACCACCAGATGGCGGCATCAGGCCGAATCGGCAGGCCCTCGTAAATGATGGTGCTCATGCCGGCCAGCAAGGGGCCGTAGACGATGTAGCTGTGGCCCACGACCCAGCCGATGTCGCTGGTGCAAAAGAAAGTCTCGCCGGGCTGGCCGCAGTAGATCTGCGCCATGGAGGTGGCCAGGGCCACGGCATAACCGCCGGTATCCCGCTGCACGCCCTTGGGTTTGCCGGTGGTGCCGCTGGTGTAGAGCGTGTAGCTGGGGTGGTTGGACTCGACCCATTCGCAAGGCACCTTGGCATCCAGCACGGCCTTGCGGGCGCTGGCGTAGTCCACATCGCGCGGCGCAACCAGGTCGGCAGGGGCCAGGCCCCGATTGACCAGCAGCACGTGCTTGACTGGGTGCTGACACAGGCTCAGGGCCTCGTCCAGCAGGGGCTTGTAGGCGATGACCTTGCCGCCGCGCGAGCCGGCATCGGCCGTGACGATCACGGTGGGTTTGGCGTCATCGATGCGGGTGGCCAGCGAGTGGCTGGCAAAACCGCCGAACACCACCGAGTGAATCGCGCCGAGCCGGACCGTGGCCAGCATGGCGATCACGGCCTCGGGGATCATGGGCATGTAGATCAGGACCCGGTCACCCTTGCCGACCCCCATGTTGACCAGCAGGGCAGCCATGCGCTGCACTTCCACAAACAGCTGGCCGAAGCTGATGATCTGCTCTTTGCCCGTTTCGGTGGAAACGTGGATCAGGGCGGGCTGATCGGGGCGGTGGGGCACGTGGCGGTCCACGGCGTTGTGGCACAGGTTGGTCTGGCCGCCCACGAACCACTTGGCAAAGGGCGGGTGGCTGTGGTCGCACACCTGCTCGAATGCTGTCGCCCATTCAATGCGCTCGGCCTGTTCGCGCCAGAACGCATCACGGTCGGCGACCGACCGCTTGTACACAGCTTCATAAGTCATGTCGAGTCCCTTTAGCGCGCGTGTTGCGCGTCATTTGTTATCTCGACATACTAGATTTTCCTCACCCCCCTTAGATGAGTGGTATCCCCATGAAGATGGGAGTGGGTCGGTGTTTCGTCCTGATATCCGGGGGGGAGCGCTGAAAAATGCCTAAATGAAGACGGCGCCTCGGCGCAGGATGAGGGCGCCGAAAAAAACCAGCGCCAGCACCACGCCCCACTTGAGCACTTGCATGGCGCGTTGGCGCCAGATGGCCTCGCCCGTCACCGTGTGCAGCAGCATGCTCACCACGAAGCCGCCGACCAGCAGCAGCGTCATCAAGCGGAAGACGGCACCCATGTCTGGCGATTACCAGGCGGGGGCCAGTTCGGCCATGCCGCGGGGGGCTTTGGCCTCGTCCTCGAAGGTGACGATGTCCCAGGCATCCTGCTGGGCCAGCAGGGCGTGCAGCAGCTTGTTATTGAGCGCGTGGCCGGACTTGTAGGCGGTGTACGAAGCCAGCAGGGGGTGCCCCACCACGTACAGGTCGCCAATCGCATCCAGGATCTTGTGCTTGACGAACTCGTCGTCGTAGCGCAGGCCGTCGCTGTTGAGCACGCGGTAGTCGTCCACCACGATGGCGTTGTCCATGCTGGCGCCCAGGCCCAGGCCACGTGCACGCATCATCTCCACGTCCTTGGTGAAGCCGAAGGTGCGGGCGCGGGCGATGTCGCGCTTGTACTGGCCGGAGGCGAAGTCGAACTCCACGCGCTGGCCGGTCTGGTCCACGGCGGGGTGGTCGAAATCGATCTCGAAGGCCAGCTTGTAGCTGTTGTAGGGCTCCAGGCGGGCCCATTTGAGCGTGCGGCCTTCGCCTTCACGCACTTCCACCATCTTGTTGACGCGCAGGAACTTCTTGGGCGCCTTCTGCAGCTCGATGCCGGCGCTTTGCAGCAGGTACACGAAGGCGGCAGACGAGCCATCCAGGATGGGCACTTCCTCGGCCGTGATGTCCACGTAGACGTTGTCCAGGCCCAGACCGGCGCAGGCCGACATCAGGTGCTCGATGGTGTTGACCTTGGGGGCGCCGGGGTCACCATCGGGCGAAATGGTGGTGGCCATGCGCGTGTCGCACACCGATTTGGTGTTCACGGGGATGTCGACCGGCTGGGCCAGGTCCACACGCCGGAACACGATGCCGGTGTTGGGCGGCGCAGGGCGCAGCGTCAACTCGACGCGCTGGCCGCTGTGCAGGCCCACGCCCACGGCTCGGGTCAGGGATTTGAGTGTGCGTTGTTGCAGCATGGGCGACATTATCGCTGCGGCGCAGCAAGGCTGCCAGCCAGCAGGCTATCGGTCAGGGGGCAAGCGGCTGCGGCCGCGCCGTAGGCAGGCTCAAGCTGCGCGGCGGCGTGCCGCAACGCCCAGCACGGCCAGGCCGCTCAAGGCCGCTCAAGGCCAGGGCGATGCTTTCAGCTTCCGGCCAGCGGCGATGTCCACCGTGTGGCCTTGATTTTGGTGTTGCCAGGCACACGGCCTGCCCGACTTGAGGGGGATTGCACAAAAAACGCCCATTAATGAGCGTGAACCCTCACGTGCCGCGAATCAGTTTTCCGTATGCTTCAAACGTAAATTTATGTTTCAGGTTGCGTTTGATGCCCCCTCTCAACATGTCCGCCAGTTTGACCGTGGCCCGCCCAGGCGCCAGCGCTTCCGCGGCCATGGGTCAGGCGCGCCCGGTCGGCATGTGGAGGCACTTGCTCGAAAAGCTGTCGGAGCAAGGGGTGGGTGGGCTGGCCTCGGGTTTGATGCGCATGGGCGGTGTGATGCTGACCTGGGGGCAGCACCAGGCCTTGCTGAAGGTCATTGACCAACCCGGGACCCGTGCGGTGCGGGCCGCTTTTCCGCGCATGCCCTACCGCTACACGCTGCCCTATCTGTCGACCAGTCTGGACTGGCACGAGCGTTGGGCCGCGCTGATGTCGCACTACGCCTTTGTCAACAAGGCCTTCTCTGCTGACTTCTCCAGGTTGGTGCTGGAGGGCACGCTGGAAGTCTGGCGTGCGCAGGTCGACGACCAGTGCATGAGCGTCAATGTGCAGGGCCTGTGCCCGGTGACGCGCCACCGCGAGGGGGAGTTGACCCTGTGTTTCAAGATGGGCGGGGCCGCGATCTACAAGATGTCTTTTTCCATCGTGCGTCTGGCGGATCTGAATCTGCCGCACACGGGCCTCGCCGGGCGTGCGCCTCATGCTTTGTACGTCGGGCGTGTCCAGGGTGTCTCGGGTGCCATGGACGCCATCCGGCAGGCCACGGCCTTGATGGGTGACGTGGCACCTCAGGATGTGCTCATGTCGGTGCTGACGGGCCTGGCGGGCGCCTTGAACATCGATACCGTGCTCGGGGTCAGCGATGGCACCTGCGTGTCGCGCGACACCATTGCCCAGTCCGGCAGCAGCTTCTGCTACGGCCAGTTCTGGGCGCGTCATGCCGGGCAGGTGCTCGAAGGCGGGCACCACCTCATGAGCCTGCCCATGGCCGAGAAGCCCTTGAGCGAGATCGCGGCCAAGCACCGCAAGCGCACGCAACGCAAGCGTGAGTTCAAGCGCCAGGTGGCCGCGGATTGCGCACAGGCTTTTCGGGCCGTGATGGCCTAGTGGCCTGGCCTGCCCCTCGCATCACAGTGTGTGGGTGCGGTCGCCCTGTGAGAACCCGATGGCATCGAACCACGGGCCTTTCACAAAGCCGATCACCTTGAACAACTCGCCCATCTCGTGTTCGGCCACCAGCATCTGCATGGCCGCACGCGATTTGAGCTCGGCAGCCGTGCTCGCCTGACCGGTGCTGGCCAAGGCTTCAGCCAGGCCGCAGTTGGTCAGGAAGCGGCCTTGCGAGGTGTAGCCCAGCACTTCCCAGCCGGCCTCTTGCCCCGCCAGCGCGATGCCGGTGAAGTTCACGTGGGTGGTGATGTCCTTGTCGCCCACCATGGCCAGTGGGTCCGGGTCGGCTGTGTGGGCGTGGTGGCACATCAAGGTGCCGCCCGTTCGTTGGGGCAGGTAGTACTCGGCCTCCGGGAAGCCGTAGTCGATGAAGAAGGCTGCACCACGTGTCATGCGCTGGGCCAGCGTGGCCACGAAGGCTTCGGCCTGGCCATGCGTCTCGGTGACGGTGCCGGGCAGGTAGACGTCATCGATGTGCTCGGTGGGCGGGCGCACGCCCTCCGGGGCCGGGCGGTCGGCCCAGATAAAACGGTTGGCAGTTTCCGGGTCGGGTGACAAGGCCACACCACGCTCCAGCCAGGCTTTGCCTGTCCAGGTCAGCAGGTGCACGGGGATGGCGTCCAGCACCTCGTTGCCGATGATCACGCCGGTGATCTCGTCGGGCAGGCTGTCGGCCCAGATCACCTTGTGCGCCATCTGCGGGTGGGCCTTGACGATGGCCTGATGCTGGCGGTTGCGCAGGCTGCCAGACAGGTCGACGATGGTGTAGCGCTTGATGCGGTCGCCCAGTTCGCCCAGCAGCTGCACGGCCAGCGCACCGGTGCCCGCGCCAAACTCCCAGATCTCGTCGGTGCCCGTGGCCTCCAGGGTCTGGACCAGCTGGTGCGCCAGGGTTTCGCCAAACAGCGGCGTCAGCTCGGGGGCGGTGACGAAGTCGGAGCCATCCTGCGGGCGGTGGCCCAGCACACGCCGGCCACCGCTGTAGTAGCCCAGGCCGGGGGCGTACAAGGCCAGCTCCATGAAGCGCTCGAAGCGCATCCAGCCGCCACGTTCGCGGATCTCATGGGCAATCAGGTCGCCCAGCGGGTGGCTGGACACGGGGGCGGCCACTACACTGTGGTCCGAGTTCGTCGGGCGATGCATGCCCTATTGTAGAAAGCTCATGTCTGCTTCGCCTGATTCTTCTGCTGCTTTGCCAGAAAGCCCCGTTCGCCGGGTCGCCCTGGTGACCGGCGCGGCCAAACGGCTGGGCCGCGAGATCGCGCTCACGCTGGCCCGGCAGGGTTGGGATGTGGCCGTGCATTGCCGTGCTTCGCGCGACGAGGCCGATCTCACGGCCGATGCCATCCGCGCCATGGGCCGCGAGGCCTGCGTGTTGAGTGCTGATCTGTCTGACGAAGCCGCGGCCCGAGGCCTGGTGCCTGAGGCCGTTGCTGTGCTCGGCCAGCTGGATGCCGTGGTCAACAGCGCCTCCACCTTCGAATACGACAACGCCGCCTCCTTCAGCTACGCCATGCTGGAGCGCCACTTGCGCGCCAACACCGCGCCGGCCATCGTGCTGGCGCAGGCGCTGGCCGAGCACGTGTCGGCGCGGCAGGCGCAGGGCGCCGTGGTCAACCTGCTGGATCAGAAGCTGTGGAACCCCAACCCGGATTTCCTGAGCTACACCCTGTCCAAGGCGGCGCTGGAGTCGGCCACCACCTTGCTGGCCCTGAGCCTGGCGCCGCGTGTGCGCGTGGTGGGCGTGGCCCCTGGGCTGACGCTGACCAGCGAATGGCTGCAGGGTGAGCAGTTCGAGCAGGCACACAAGCTGTCCCCTCTGGGGCGGTCGTCCACGCCGCAAGACGTGGCCGCCACCGTGGCCTTTGCCCTGGCCAATCAGTCCATGACGGGCACCACGCTGCTGGTTGATGGTGGCCAGCACCTCCAGCGCTTCGAGCGCGATTTTTCCATGATGCGAGACGCCCCATGTCCCTGACCAAAGGCAACCAGATCCTCAAGCTCACCGGCCTGCGTTTTGACGCCAACCTCGGTGTGCTGGACCACGAGATCGGCACCCCGCAGCCCATCCAGGTGGATGCCGAGCTGAACATGGGTAGCCAGCCCCTGCTGCCGCACGACGACGAGATCCTCAATGTGCTGGACTACCGCAAGGTGCGCGCCATCATCATCGAGGACTGCACGGCCGTGCACGTCAACCTGCTGGAGACGCTGATCGGCAAGCTGTGCAAGCGCCTGATGGAGCTGCCCGGCGTGCTGGGCGTGCGCGTGAAGATCGCCAAACTGGAAATCTTCGAGGACTGCGAAGTCGCCATCCGCATGGAAACGGGCCAGTGGTGAGTGGCCTGGGCTGAGCCCCCTCAGGTCAGGCCTCAAGGCTTGGCGTTGATGCGCACCCAGGTGACGGTGACGGGCTGGGCCATGGTGTAGTAGTAGGTCAGGATCGCGCCGCTGTTGTTGATGGCCAATGGGCAGCCCCAGCGGGTGCCCGCAGGCAGGCTGGCCCCTTTGGTGGACAGCTCCTGGGTCAGGTCCAGCAGCACACCGTTCTTCCACAGGAAGGGCCTCGCGTCCACGCTGCGCTGGTCCGCCGCGGCGCGCAAGGCGCAGCCCACCACGGTGCCCTGGTCGTTCATGGCCGTGGCCCGCACCGCCTCGTTGTCGGGGCTGAGCAAGGGCGTCACCGTGTTGTTCGCCCAGATCACGCTGTCGGCGCGCAAGGGCAGCAGGAAGTCTTCGATGCTGCCCGGCACCACCGGCCGGCTGAGGCCCACCAGCAAGACCTGCCCCGCGTTGTTGATGCCCAGCGGCTCATGGTTGGCGAGCCTGTCGTCACCCACCGCAACCAGCTGCTGGTTGACCCACAGCACGGGCAGGGTCTGGTAGCCCGAGGCGTTGCTGTAGCGGGTGACCTGCCCCAGCACGGTGCCCGCATCATTGATGTCCAGCGGGTTCACATTCTGGTAGGGGCCGGTGTCCAGCGTGGTGTAGTTGCCATTGAAGTACACCAGCGGCGTCTTCACGAACGTGATGTTGCCATTCGTGCTCACCGGGCGGTCGAAGAACCCGGCAATGGCGCCGGCATTGTTCATGCCTTTGGCTGCAAAGATGCTTTTGGCGCTGCTGGTATTGGAGGCGCCCAGGCGCTTGGTCAGCAGCGCGGTCAGGTCGGTGTCGGTGCTGCCTTGGCGCAGCATCGTGGTGGAGCCCACGCCGGGTGCATTCACGCTGGCACCCTTGAAGGTGGATGCTGACGACGGGTAGACCTCAGGCATCAAGGTGTTCTGGAGTTCCGTGACCTTGCTGTAAGGGCCCACCTGCAGGCCGCTGTTGTTGCTCAGACGCGGGAAGAGGTACTTGCCGCCGAGCGTGGCGGTCGCGGTGGGCGTGGTGCCGCTCCAGGACACCGCCTGCGTCAGGTAGGCCGGGAGGAAGCCAAAAGCGCCAGCACCGATCACGAACTTCAGCCCGGACCGGTAGTACATGCCACCGCGCACCACGCCCTGGTCGTCCAGCGTCGTGGGGGCGAACGAGAAGGCACCGCTGGGTTTGCCCAGCACCGTGATGCTGTAGGCTGACTGGGCCAGGGCAGGGCCACAACAGGCGGAGGCGGCCGCCAGGGCCACCAGTGTCGGCATGCGCCGCAGAATCGTCGATGACAGCATGGCCAGGCTTTCAATGGTTGAGCGTGCCTGAATGTAATTCGTGCCGTTAAATGGATTAAGCGTGCGGCACCCCTCAAGTCCGGGTGAATTGTGTCGCCGACAGGGGGCAGATCAGCGAAAATGCCGGGATGAACGACGTCGTCCCCCCCCAGATCCTTGCCCAGGCCGGTTTGCCTGAGCTCGACACCCAGGCCCTGGCCCAGGCCAAAAAAGCCGCCTTTGAGGCCAACAAGCTCAGCAAGCGCCTGCACCGCGAGGTGGGTCAGGCCATCACCGACTTCAACATGATCGAAGACGGTGACAAGGTCATGGTGTGCATGTCCGGCGGCAAGGACAGCTACAGCATGCTCGACATCCTGATGAACCTGCAGAAGCGGGCGCCCATCCAGTTCGAGATCATCGCTGTCAACCTGGACCAGAAGCAGCCCGGCTTCCCCGAGCACGTGCTGCCCGAGTACCTGACCAAGGTGGGTGTGCCCTTCCGCATCGAAGAGCAGGACACCTACAGCGTGGTCAAGAAGGTCATCCCCGAGGGCAAGACCACCTGCAGCCTGTGCTCGCGCCTGCGCCGCGGCATCCTCTACCGCGTGGCCACCGAAGTGGGCGCCACCAAGATCGCCCTGGGCCACCACCGCGACGACATCCTACAGACCATGTTCATGAACATGTTCTTTGGCTCCACGCTCAAGGGCATGCCGCCCAAGCTGGTGACCGACAACGGCGAGCACGTGGTGATCCGCCCCATGGCCTACTGCCGCGAGAAGGACCTGGCCACCTACGCCGAGCACCGCGCCTTCCCCATCATCCCGTGCAACCTGTGTGGCAGCCAGGAAGGCCTGCAGCGCCAGCAGATGCGCGAGATGATCAACGAGTGGGACAAGAAATTCCCAGGCCGCGTGGACAACATGTTCACGGCCCTGTCCAACATCGTGCCCTCGCACCTGATGGACCGCAAGCTCTACCCCTTCGAGACCATCAAGGCCACCGGCACGCCCATGAAGGGCGGCGACATCGCCTTTGATGAAGACGAAGGTTGTGGCGACCCGAGTGATGGCCTGCCGGCCGAGACCAAGGTCTCGCTGTCGACCATCAGCATCCGCAAGGCCACTTGAGGCCAGCAAAAGAGGCACACATGACACGGCTGAGCGCGCACCTTTGCAAGCCCTTGGCCTGTGTCGTGCTGGCCAGCCTCACGGCTTGCGCCGGGCCGCAAGCGCTGACCAGCCAGGTGTCCAGCTACGGCAGCTGGCCCGAGGGCCGCAAGCCCGGGCGTTATGTGTTCGAGCGCCTGCCTTCGCAACAGGCGCAGCCCGACATGCAGGACAAGCTGGAGGCCGCGGCCCAGCCCGCGCTGGCCACTGCCGGTTTCCAGCTGGTGCCCGAGGCCGACAAGGCCGACGTCACCGTGCAGGTGGGCTCGCGGGTTCGCATCGAGCAACGCGCGCGTTACTACGACCCGTTCTGGGGCCCCTATGGCCCTTATGGCCCCTGGCACCCCGGCGTGGGCGGCTGGTGGGGCGGTGGCGGTCGCGGCGGCGTGGCGTTCAGCATGACCATGGAGCCGCCGTACGTGCAGATGACGGTGGACTTGCTCATCCGTGATCGCAAGGGCAACCAGGTGCTGTACGAAACACACGCCCGGTACGACCGCCTCGGTGCAGCCGATGACCGCCTGCTGCCTTATCTGTTCGAGGCCGCCATGAAAGACTTCCCGCTCCAGGCCGTGAGCCCGCGCGAAGTCACCGTCACCATCCCGGCGGAAGACCGCTGATCCAACTACAGGTTTTTTTCAATGTCGCTTTCCATTGTCATCATGGCCGCGGGCAAGGGTACCCGCATGAAATCGGCGCGCCCCAAGGTGCTGCACAAGCTGGCCGGTCGCCCCATGCTGTCTCATGTGATCAGCACCACCTCGTCGCTCAAGGCGGCGCTGGAAGTGGTGATCACCGGCCACGGCGCCGAGCAGGTCGAGTCCAGCATGAAGGCAGCTTTTGCCGATGCGCCTTTGAAGTTCGTGCGCCAGGAGCCCCAGCTGGGCACGGGCCACGCCGTGCAGCAGGCCGTGCCGGTGCTGCCCGATGAAGGCATCACGCTGATCCTCAATGGCGACACGCCCCTGATCGAAGCCGCCACCGCGCAAGCCCTGGTGGATGCCTGCGCCGGCGAGAAGCTGGCCCTGCTGACCATCAACCTGGACGACCCCACCGGCTACGGCCGCATCGTGCGCGATGGCTGGGGCGAGCAGGTGCTGGCCATCGTCGAGCACAAGGATGCGACCGAAACCCAGCGTGCACTCAAAGAGGTCTACACCGGCATGATGGCCGCGCCTACCCGCCTGCTCAAGGGCTGGTTGAGCCGCCTGAACAACAACAATGCCCAAGGCGAGTACTACCTGACCGACGTGGTGGCCATGGCCCGCGAAGATGGCGTGGGCGTGGTGGCCGCGCAGCCGCGTGATGAGGTCGAAGTGCTGGGCGTCAACAGCCCGGCACAACTCGCTGACCTGGAGCGCCGCTTCCAGGCCGTGCAGGCCGGCAAGCTGATGGAGCAGGGCGTGCGCCTGGCCGACCCGGCACGCTTTGACCTGCGTGGCACCCTGCAATGCGGCAGCGATGTCGACATCGACGTCAACTGCGTGTTCGAAGGCAGCGTGACCCTGGGTGATGGCGCCCAGATCGGTGCCAACTGCGTGATCCGCAATGCCGTGATCGGCGCGGGTGTGGTGGTCCACCCCTTCACCCACATCGATGGCGACAAGGACGGCGTTCGCGTGGGCGATGGCTCGCTCATCGGCCCCTTCGCCCGCCTGCGCCCCGGTGCAACCCTGGGCCGGGAAGTGCACATCGGCAACTTCGTCGAGGTCAAGAACAGCACCATGGCCGATGGCGCCAAGGCCAACCACCTGGCCTATCTGGGCGATGCCGATGTGGGCGAGCGTGTGAACTACGGCGCCGGCAGCATCACCGCCAACTACGACGGGGCCAACAAGCACCGCACCGTGATCGGCAACGACGTGCACATCGGTTCCAACTGCGTGCTGATCGCGCCCATCACCCTGGGGGCGGGCGCCACCATCGGCGGGGGCAGCACCCTCAGCAAAGATGCGCCCGAAGGTCAACTGACAGTGGCGCGCGCCAAACAGGTTTCGCTTTCCGGGTGGCAGAGGCCGCAAAAAATCAAGCGCTGAGGTGATACCGGTGTAACGCAGCGTGTTGAGCCGCTAATATCGTGCCCACACGATCTAGATTGCAGGACCCTCACGCTGTGAACCACTACGAACGCCTGAAAGTCTCCCAGGATGCGCCGCCGGAAGTGATCCGCGCGGCCTACCGGGCCTTGGCGGCCAAGTTGCACCCGGATCGCCAGCAGCAAGGGGGCTCGGACACCGGGCCGGACGACGCCATGCACGCGCAGATGGCGGCCCTGAACCAGGCCTACGAGGTGCTGATCGACCCCAAGCTGCGCCTGGAGTACGACGCCACGCTGGCCCCGTCCCGCCCGACCGTGGCGGCGCCCTCAGGTATCGATTCTGTGGGGCCCGACCTGTCCAGTGAGCCGCCCACCCGTGTGGACATGGAATGGCTGACGCCCAAGCCGGCCGCATCCCCCGTGTACTGGCCGCCCAACCGGCGCACCATGGTGCTGGGTGGTGGCCTGGTCGCCGCGGTGGCCTTGATGGGGGGCAGCTGGCTCTACAAGATGGAAGGGCAGCACCGCATGGAGCAGGCCTTGTCTGATCAGTATGTGCAGCCTGCGGCCACGATGGAGCCGGCCACGCCGGGCGTACCGGGTGCGGCGCCTGGGGTGACGCCGAGCGAGATCAGCGCGGCAGAGCGCATCATCCAGCAGGAACTGGCCGCAGCCGAGAAGAGCGGCAAGTCGGCCGGCGGCCACCGCCCTTCGGTGGAAGAGTTGTCGCGCATGTCCGACGAGGAGTTGCTCAAGGTGCTGCCGACGCTGGATGGCCAGGGCCGCAGCAGCGCGGAACCCTCAGCCGTGCCCGCGGCAAGCGGTGGCGGCAAGCAGGCCACGGCCACGCGCCCCACGCCTTCTTCGGTGCGCCACCCGCTGGATGGCAAACCCCTGCTGGGGCTGCGCACCGACATGCAGTTGCCGGAAGCCATGCCCGGCCAGCCCGTGGCCAACAAGCCCAACCGCTGACCCCCACCGTTGCTGACTGCCGGCCGGCTGCTCGCCTGGCCTGGCTGATCAATCCGCGCGCTTCACGCCTGGTGCGGTCGACACAGGCGGCAAGGGCCACTGTGTGCCGAACTTGGCCCGCTTGACGGCAAAGAAGGCCCGCACATTGCGCACCTGGCTGTCCTGCGTGAACAGGCGGCGGGCCAAGGCCTGGTAGGCCGGCATGTCCACCACCTGCACCACCAGGATGAAGTCCGGGCCGGGTGACACCCGCCAGCACTGCTGCACCTCGGCCTCGGCCAATGCGCGCTGCTCGAAGGCGTCCAGCGCCTCTTGCGTTTGCACGTCCAGGCTGATCTCCACCAGGGCGCTCAAGCCCCAGCCCAGGGCATCCGCCATCTTCTGCGGCGACAGGATGGCCACCTGGCCCTCGATGTAACCCTCGTCCTTCAGCCGTTTGACGCGGCGGTGGCAGGTGGCGGGCGACAGGCCCAGCCGATCCGCCAGGGCCTGGTTGGACAGGCTGGCGTCCTGCTGCAGCAGGCTCAGCAGTTGGATGTCCGTCTCATCCAGATCAGGGGTGGGGGTGTTCATGGTGAAAGATTATTTCAAATAAGTTGATGTCTTGCTTGAAATAATCTCCTCCAATAATGGATTGGATGTTTGTTCTGAAAATCACAAAAAAAAGGAAGAACATTTCACATCAAGCCCGATAGGATCACAGCCTATTGCGCTGTATTGCAGTGCACAAGCAGGAGTTGAGATCTATGTGTGGCATCGTCGGCGCCGTTGGTTCGCGCAACATCGTTCCCGTTCTGGTTGAAGGCCTCAAGCGCCTCGAATACCGGGGTTATGACTCCTGCGGCGTGGCCGTGTTGCAAGAAGGCCAGTTGCGCCGCTCGCGCAGCACCGCACGCGTGGCCGAACTGGCCGTGCAAGCCGCGCAAGAAGGCATCGAAAGCACCCTGGGCATCGCCCACACCCGCTGGGCCACCCACGGCGTGCCCGCTGTGCGCAACGCCCACCCGCACTTCTCGCATGGCCCCGGTGCCGATGCCCCGGACACCAAGCCCGGCCGCGTGGCCCTGGTGCACAACGGCATCATCGAGAACCACGAAGAACTGCGCCGCGAGTTGCAAGCCAAGGGCTACGTCTTCCTGAGCCAGACCGACACCGAAGTCATCGCCCACCTGGTGGACCATTTGTATGACGGCGACCTGTTCGCCGCCGTGAAGGCCGCCACGCTGCGCCTCACCGGTGCTTACGCCATTGCCGTGTTCCACCGCGACGAGCCCCAGCGCGTGATCGGCGCCCGCTACGGCTCGCCGCTGATCATGGGCGTGGGCGGCGTGGACGCCTCCGAACGCTTCCTCGCGTCGGACGCCATGGCCCTGGCCGGCGTGACCGACCAGATCGTCTACCTGGAAGAGGGCGACGTGGTGGACCTGCAGCCCGGCCGCCACTGGATCGAGCACCGCAAGGCCGGTGAAGCACAGCACACCCGCGTCGAACCCGAGCAGCGCCCCGTGCGCACCGTGACCGCGCACAGCGGCGCCGTGGAGTTGGGCCCGTATCGCCACTACATGCAAAAGGAAATCTTCGAGCAGCCGCGCGCCATTGCCGACACGCTCGAAGGCGTCGAAGCCATCGTGCCCACGCTGTTTGGCCAAGGTGCCGAAGCCGTGTTCAAGCAGATCGACCGCGTGCTGATCCTGGCTTGCGGTACCAGCTATTACTCGGGCTCGGCGGCCAAGTACTGGCTGGAATCGATTGCCAAGATCCCCACGCAGGTGGAGATCGCCAGCGAGTACCGCTACCGCGACAGCGTGCCTGACCCGCGCACCCTGGTCGTCACCATCAGCCAGTCTGGCGAAACGGCCGACACCATTGCCGCACTCAAGCACGCACGCAGCCTGGGCATGGAGCAGACGCTGACCATCTGCAACGTGAGCACCAGCGCGATGGTGCGCGAATGCAAGCTGCACTACGTGACCCGCGCCGGCGCCGAAATTGGCGTGGCCTCGACCAAGGCCTTCACCACCCAGCTGGCCGCCTTGTTCCTGCTCACGCTGACCCTGGCCAAGCTGCGCGGCAACCTGAACGCCGAAGAAGAAGCCAAGCACCTGACGGCGATGCGCCACCTGCCCGCCGCGCTGCAAGCCGTGCTGGCACTGGAGCCGCAAGTGGTGGCCTGGGCCGAAGCCTTTGCCCGCAAAGAGAACGCCCTGTTCCTGGGCCGGGGCCTGCATTACCCCATCGCCCTGGAAGGCGCGCTCAAGCTCAAGGAAATCAGCTACATCCACGCCGAGGCTTATCCCGCAGGCGAGCTCAAGCACGGCCCGCTGGCACTGGTGACCTCCGAGATGCCTGTGGTGACCGTGGCCCCCAACGATGCCCTGCTGGAAAAGCTCAAGAGCAATATGCAGGAAGTGCGCGCACGCGGCGGCGAACTGTACGTGTGCGCCGACAGCGACACGCACATCCAGGCCGAGCCTGGCCTGCATGTGATCAGGTTGCCTGAGCACTACGGTGCGCTGTCAGCCATCCTGCACGTGGTGCCGCTGCAGCTGCTGGCGTATCACACGGCTTGCGCGAAGGGGACGGATGTGGACAAGCCTCGTAACCTCGCGAAAAGCGTCACGGTGGAGTGAGCGACAAAGGGACTTTGACTCCATTGTTCCTTGCCAATAAAGTCGTAGACAGCGCAATAGAGTCGTAGACGTCATGTCTGTATGGCCCAAAGAAGGCTCTGCGACGTTTTGCTGTGATCTGATTTGCGTAAGTGCCACCTTAGTGGGCAAATCAGATGGGGAAAATGGAAGCCAGCAACGTTCCTGCGGGGGCTGCTGGCTTCAGTCTTTGATGGGCGCCACCAAATTTGGTTCGGCAGTCCAGCACGCTATGGCGACCGGTGGCTATACGGCGAATGCTGCCTGTTGGCGGGTCCGTCACGAGCGGCTGATGCCGGCCAAGAGCGACCGCTTGTATGCGGAGAGGTCGGTGATTCGACGCCCTCTATTGCGATCGCAAAATGGGCTGACCGACCGAGCCCTTTCGTACCTCCCGCAAACTGCGCCGAAGTCGGCGGCTACCCAGCACGTAGCTGCACTCAAGCTCACACGAACAGAGCGGCATAAGCAGCTACTGATGGATAGCCACTGCTCAGGCGGGTAGGCAAATCCATATGTCAAGGAGTGCGGGAAGCTCTGGGAATTCTGCGGTGATCCAGACAGCCGAAGGCTGATTCTCTTCCTTCCCCTTAATTAGGTGAATTTCCTGCAGGTAGTTTTGGCGTGATACTCCCTGTTACTGGTGAGGTCGACTCGTCCAGTTAAGCCTGAGCGCATTTGCTCGGCACGACCAAAACGAAATATTGACAGGGGCGAGTGCATGTCCGAAAAGGAAGAGCTCAGAGGCTTCTTGCCACAGGCACAGGATGGCCTGAGCGAGCCAGTGAATCCAGGTAGTGAACAGAGCAGCGAACGTGCGGATTTGAATGTTCCTACGCTGTCAGTTCAGGCGGTGATGGCGCCGAAGCTTAGCCTTGCTGACTTTCAAAATGCTGTCCCGTTGATCAGGGAGTTGGCTGTTGTCAGCACGTTGACTGAAGATGCCGGGCAGTTAGAGTTGTCCCTCTTGTCTGCGCCAGCTTTTGTGAGGCCCAAGACCTGGCGACTGGACGCTGTTCGGTCAGGTGAGACCTATTGCATCCGCGACGTGGACGTTCAGCTGGATGGTCCGTTGTTGACGCGCCTGACCGAGGCAGAGGTAGCGACTGTGACCTTGTCTCTGCGAGCGGTGGGGGGCAACGGTGATCCCTTGGCAGAAGCGACAGTCAATGTCGAACTTCTGCCTCGCAACCAATGGGGCGGGCTGTCTCACTTGCCGGACATGGTGGCTGCATTCGTTCAGCCGAACGACCCTGCGATAGACCGGTTGCTGAAGAAGGCTGCAGATGTGCTGCGAGATCACGGCAAAAGCGCAGCCTTGGATGGATACAGGCAAGGCGGTCCAAAGCGTGCCTGGGAGCTTGCCAGCGCTTTGTGGGGCGCTGTGATTTCGATGAAGCTGGACTATGCCCTGCCGCCAGCAAGCTTCGAGCATCGCGGTCAGAAGATCCGTGGGGCAACGCAGATTGCAGACTCAGGCTTGGGAACCTGCATGGACCTGGCATTGCTGTTTTGCTCTGCACTCGAGCAGTTGGGGCTCAATCCATTGGTGGTGTTCACACGGGGGCATGCCTTTGCGGGTGTTTGGCTGAAGCCGGAAGAGTTTTCAACCACGGTGGTGGACGATGTCACCGCGCTCAGAAAGCGACTGAAGCTCAAGGAGCTCGTGCTGTTTGAGACGACTCTGGTGACTCAGCGTCCTCCTGTGCCTTTTGGTCTTGCGACTGAAATGGGGGCGGACCAAGTTGCCGAGGGGAAGGACGATACGTTCGAGTTGGCCATTGACGTGCGCAGAGCTCGTTTGCAGCGCATCAAGCCCATCGCCAGCCCTGAGAACGTTCAGCCGGCCGTGCCAGTCGAGTCGTCACTGGATGAAGATGCACCTCTGGATGAGGCTCCTGATTTGCCAGAGGATGATCCGCACGAGGTTGACGAGTCCAGGCTTGATCCCAAAGATCGCCTCGCACGTTGGCAAAGGAAGTTGCTTGACTTGTCCCTGCGCAACAACCTGCTGAACTTCCGCGCAGCGAAGAAGGCGTTGAAGCTCAATGCGCCTGACCCCGGATCCCTGGAAGACCTTCTCTCAGACGGGAAGGAAATCAAGCTACTGCCGCGACCGGATTTGATGGATGGTAGTGACCCTCGGAGTCAGGTCATTCATGAAAGCCGAGATAGAGAGAACCTGCGCCGGCAGTTCGCTTTGGATGCCTTGAATCGCCGAGAGGTGTTCATCGATCTTCCGCAAGACGAGCTTGATGTCCGGCTGGTGGATATGTACCGCAATGCACGGACCACTCTGCAAGAGGGTGGCTCCAACACCTTGTTCATCGCACTGGGCTTTCTCACATGGAACCGAGCGGATAAAGAAGACGTCAAGTACCGAGCACCACTGATTTTGATTCCAGTCTCCCTCAACAGGCGGAGCGTGCGATCGGGCTTTACGGTGTCTCTGCATGACGACGAGCCGCGGTTCAACCCGACGCTCATCGAGATGCTCCGTCAGGACTTTCAGCTGAATTTGGGCGTGGCGGAGGGGGAGTTGCCTCGCGATGAGCACGGGTTGGACATCGCAAAGATCTGGAACTCTGTATCTGCGGCCATCAAGGACATCAAAGGCTGGGAAGTGTCGGAAGAGGTGGTTTTGTCCACCTTCTCCTTTGCTAAGTACTTGATGTGGGTAGACCTGGTGCAGCGTACAGATCAATTGCGCCAGAGTCCCGTCGTGAAGCATCTGATCGACACGCCTCGTGACCCGTATCCCAGTACGACGACATTTCCGCATCCGCGAACCCTCGACAAGAGCTTTGCGCCGCAAGATACGTTCTGCCCGCTGCCAGCCGACTCGTCCCAGTTGTCGGCTGTAATGGCCGCTGCACGAGGTAAGGACTTCGTGTTGATCGGCCCGCCTGGAACAGGTAAGAGCCAGACGATCTCAAACCTGATTGCGCAGTGTCTGGCTGAGGGCAAGCGCGTGCTGTTTGTTTCAGAGAAGATCGCCGCACTGGATGTCGTCTACCGACGCCTGCGTGAGGTGGGCCTGGGTGAGTTTTGTCTGGAGTTGCATTCGAGCAAGGCACGTAAGGCAGACGTTCTAGCGCAGCTGAAGAATGCGTGGGATGCTCGCGGGGCGGTCGATGCTACGGTTTGGCAACAAGAGGCGGATCGCCTCAAGCGAACCAGAGACGAGCTCAATGCCTACGTGGAGCGGCTTCATCATCGACATTCCAATGGTCGATCCATTTATGAGGCCATCGGCGTGGTGGTCGACGGCTCGGACGTTCCGGTACTTCCCTTTTCGTGGGCAACGCACTCCGCGCATACGGATAGCGACACTGAGTTGCTTCGTGAGGTAGTGGATCGGCTTGAAGTCAATGCATTGGCCGTTGGCCCTCAGGCATTGTCCAGCGGTCCCCTCGTAGAGGTTGGGCACTCAGATTGGTCGCCATCCTGGCAGCAGTCACTTATCGATGCCGCCCGGCAATTGCTCCCAGTTTGCGACGGCGTTCAATCTGCGGCCGAGCGCTTTTTCGCCTCGATCAGGCTGGAGACCATGCCGCTGTCGCGTCGAGCGCGCATTGCTTTGGCGTCGCTGGCTAGGTCCTTGCCGTCTGCTTCTGGGCGTGACTGGCGCTTCGCCTTTAAGCCAGATGCTCGGTCTACCGTGGATCGGCTCCAGATTGGCAAGGAATTCCTACTGCAACACTGGGCGCTGTCTGCCCGGCTTTCTCCCGGCTGGGATGCGGCGACCAGGCAAGAGGTACAAAAGGCCCAGGCCGTTCTACAGCAGCGTCGAGAGGTGCATGCCAGTCTTACCCATCCCTGGTCGCCATATGCGCAAGACAGCTTGCGCGCAGGTATTACGCTCCTGGAGGAGATTCAACGTCTTGAGCAGTCTTTGTCGGTTCGCTACAGCGAATCGATCGAGCAGGTCAATGTCTACCAGCTGAGTCGTGATCACGCTAAGGCTAGCAAGTCGGTCTGGCCGATGTCTTGGTTTGGGCTGCGCAAAATCCGCCAGGTGTTGGAGGGAGCCGTTGCAGGACAGGGTGAATTGGATGTGGCCAAGGACCTCGCGACACTTGTCGCGATTCGAGACAAGCGGTCGGAAGTCGAGAAGCTGGATGTGGTCGATGTGGTGAGCGTTGTCTGGCGTGGCTTGAAGTCACGTACAGAGGTTCTCAAGGCAGCGCTTAAGTTGCAAACGGCGTTGAAGGCTGCACATGAGAACGCCACCTATGACTTGACTGAGTTGGAGCAATTGGCCGCTGGCAAAGGCGGCGATGCCTTGGCCGCCGAAGTCAAGAAGTTGGAGCTGTTGGCTCAATTGGATAGCCAGCTACTTGGATGGTCGTCCCTGGCCGAAGTCACCCAAGGCGTGTGGGCGGGTCTGAATACGGACGGCCCTGCCATCGAGGAGGCGCTGGCTTTCACTAAGGCAATGTCTGGCCTGCGCGACTTTGGCTCTGTGCCCGGCGAATTCGATCTGGTTGCGGCGGGAGCATGCGGCGCAACACTCGAACAAGACTTGGAACTCTTGAGGGAGCGTAGGGGCATTGAAACTCAGTTGGACGGTCTGGGGGAACTGAGTGCGGTCTGTCGCGGTCTTTGGAAATCTCTAGAAACTGACTTGGCGGAGTTGGACGCTGCTGTGGCATTTCAACGGTCGGTGGCCGCAGCGATTGCTAACCTGGCGTCGGGACCAGAAGCGGTCTCGGCTGTATCGGAAAAGCTGGAGCAACTTGCCACTGCAGGCAATGCACTCTTGGCAGAAGGAGGACCCGTTGAGGAGTCCGGTCAGGCTTATCTAGCGGCCCTGGAGCGTCTTCAGCCGTTCATTGACCAATTGGCAAGTCTCGGTTCCTTCAATCAAGAAGGCGCAGCGAGTTACGCCGAGTCTGATGTCAGCGTCATCAAGAGCAAGTGCGAGGCGATCATCACCTCGGAGCACAAGCTCAATGCGTGGTGTGCCTGGCGTAAGGTCAGCCAGCAGGCCATGGCGTTGGGCCTGATCTCGCTGGTGACTGGACTTGTGAATGGCGCTGTTGCACCCACGGGTGTGCGCCGTGCGTTTGAGGCGAACTACTGCCGGTGGTGGCTCAATGCCGTAGTGGACAGCGAACCAGTGATTCGCTCCTTCGTGTCGGCTGAGCATGAAAAGCGAATAGGTGACTTCCGTGCGCTTGATCGCCGGTTTACCGAGCTGACGAAGTCATGGTTACGGGCCAACCTTTGCAAGGGGTTGCCGTCGCAAGACGATGTGACTCGGAGTTCAGAGTGGGGGTTCCTGAAGCACGAGATCACAAAGAAGCGGGCACACAAGCCCCTTCGTGAGTTGATGAGCAATATCCCGACGGCCTTGACCAAGTTGACGCCTTGCCTGCTGATGAGCCCGCTCTCGATCGCGCAGTACCTGGCCGCCGATGCAGAGCCCTTTGACGTCGTTGTCTTTGACGAAGCGTCCCAGATCCCAGTCTGGGACGCAATTGGTGCGATCGCTCGAGGTAAGCAGGTTGTGATGGTAGGTGATCCCAAACAGCTTCCGCCCACGAACTTCTTCGATCGAGCTGAGTCCTCGGTTGACGAGGAGGACGTGGAGGGAGACATGGAGAGCATCTTGGATGAATGCATGGGGGCCAGCCTGCCCACAATGGATTTGTCATGGCACTACCGCAGCCGCAATGAGAGCTTGATCGCCTTCTCCAACCACCGCTACTACGGCGGTCGTTTGGTGACGTTCCCGTCTCCTGTTACAGAAGACCGAGCTGTGAGCTTCCATCACGTCAATGGGACATATGAGAAGGGGGGCGCCCGCGTCAACAAGCAAGAGGCTAAGGCGCTCGTGGCGGACATTGTTGCAAGACTGCGCTCGCCTGGTTTCCGCGCCTCAAAGCTGACCATCGGTGTGGTGACTTTCAACACAGAGCAGCAAAAGCTCATCGAGGACTTGCTGGATGAGGAGCGGAGGCAGGACCCGAGCCTGGAGCCATTCTTCGCAGAGTCTGAGTTGGAGCCGCTGTTCGTGAAGAACCTTGAAAGTGTTCAGGGCGACGAGCGCGACATCATGTACTTCTCGATCACTTACGGTCCGGATGGAGGCGGTCACGTATCAATGAACTTCGGGCCGATGAATCGAACCGGTGGTGAGCGCCGCTTGAACGTAGCGATTACACGTGCGCGTCAGGAGTTGCGTGTCTTCTCGACACTGAAAGGTGAGCAAATTGATCTCTCTCGCACTCAGTCTCATGGTGTGAGAGACCTCAAGCACTTCCTGGAGTTTGCAGAGCGAGGGCCTCGGGCCTTGTTCGAGGTGACGCATGGCAGTTTGGGTGGATTTGAGAGCCCATTCGAAGAAGCCGTTGCGGGTGCGTTGGCATCCAAAGGCTGGGTGCTGCATACGCAGGTGGGCGCCTCTGCTTTCCGTGTTGACCTGGCAGTTGTTCACCCGGATGCGCCTGGTGCGTACTTGGCAGGTGTCGAATGCGATGGCGCGACCTACCATCGATCGGCAACTGCGCGGGATAGAGACATGCTGCGTGAGCAAGTGCTCCGAGGCCTTGGCTGGGAGATCCTTCGCATCTGGTCCACCGATTGGTGGGTCAATCCCAGCGGCACGCTTGATCGAGTTTGCAGGCAACTGAATGCCTTGCTGGAGGCTAGTCGTGTGAAGCGCGCTCTGGAGGCCGAGAGGGACGCTGCTGCGGCTGAGGCATTGGCTGTCATCCAGAGTGCCAAGGCTGAGGAAAGGCGTGTCCCCAACGCCGTCGTCGATGTATCAGACTCAACGTTGCCGAGTACACAGGATGTTCAGTACTCCTTCAAAGAGGCCTCTGATGCCATCTATACCGGCATATCGGTGAACCCGGTTGTCTCCATGAATGAATTGCCGAGACGGCAATACACAGAGTGCGATTTAAGCACCGAGGTTGATGCATGCGATCCAGACTCCTTCCATAACAGTTCATACGATGAACAGCTATTGGGCTTGATTGGCAGGATTGTGGTCGTTGAAGGGCCTGTGCTCGACGTAGTGCTGGCAAGGCGAATCTCGCGTGCTCATGGCTGGCAGAGGACTGGAGCCCGGATCCAAGAGCGTGTGGAGCAACTCGCTCGGCAGGTCTACAAGACAACGGAAGAGGACGTCGGGACCTTCTATTGGCCGGACTCCTTGACACCAGGTGGGGAAGTTGAGTTCAGATGGCCTGCGAGGGACACCCAGCGATCATTCGACGAAGTTTGTATGGAGGAGTTGAAGGCCTTGGCAGTCATTCTCGACCGGCAAGGCTTGAGCGACGATGAGGTCTTGGTTGGAATGGCGAGAGAGCTAGGGGTTCTGAGATTGAGAGCCGCAAGCCGGGGCCGGCTGGAGGCGGCGTTGTTCAAGTCCCGGAACTTGGCTTCGTAAGGGCTAGTGGCAATGAACAGCCCTTTTTGTTTTGGCCAACTTTTGTTGGCTTATTTGGCTGGCTGTATGACCGCGCTGCCCGCGCTCAGGCATTGAGCGCGTTCATCGCCGCCTCCGGGTAGCGTGTGCCTGCCACTGGGTGGGCTGCCAGCATCGCAGCCATCTGAGCACGCTGGGCATCGCTGAACTGGATGCAGGCTGCCGCCGCGTTCTCATCCAGGCGTTCGATGCGGCGGGTACCGGGAATGGGCACGATGTCCGGGCCTTGGTCCAGCAGCCAGGCCAGGGCCAATTGGGCAGGGCTGTATCCCCAGGCGGTAGCCAGTTCGCCCAGTGCATCGGCCAGGGCCAGATTGGCTGACAGGTTGTCACCCTGAAAACGTGGATTGGCTCGGCGCCAGTCGCTGCTGTCCAGGCTATCGACGTTGCGGATCGTGCCGGTGAGGAAGCCGCGGCCCAGCGGGCTGTAAGGCACCAGCGCGATACCCAGTTCGCGGCAAGTGGGCAGGATTTCAGCTTCCACGTCGCGCGTCCAAAGCGAGTATTCAGTTTGCAGCGCTGCAATCGGGTGCACCGCCGCAGCCCGGCGCAGCGTGGCGGCCGAGGCTTCCGACAGGCCCAGGTGGCGCACTTTGCCCTGGCGCACCAGATCGGCCATGGCCCCCACCGTTTCTTCAATGGGCACGGTCTTGTCCACCCGGTGCTGGTAGTAGAGGTCGATGTGATCCACACCCAGGCGCTGCAGGCTCGCTTCACAGGCCTGGCGCACGTATGCGGGGCTGCCGTCGATGCGGAGCAACTTGCCGTCCGGTGCGCGCACATTCCCGAATTTGGTGGCCAGCACCACCTCGCTGCGTCGCGCGCTCAGCAACGGTGCCAGCAGGCGCTCGTTGGCGCCCACGCCGTACATGTCGGCGGTGTCCAGCAGCGAGACTCCGATGTCCAGTGCATGGTTCAGCACGGCCAGCGAGTGGGCATCGTCGGCGGTGCCATAAAAGTCCGACATGCCCATGCAGCCCAGGCCCAGGGCTGAGACTTGCGGGCCATTGCGGCCCAAGGTACGTTGGGGGATGGTGGGTGTGGATGGGGTCATGGCGAGGCTCCAGTTGGCAAGAAGTGGCTTCAGGAGAACGCCTCCTGAAGGCTGGAAGCCAGTCTGCCCCGCGCGGCCTGGCCATGCACCAGGCTGCGGCTCCGCCATGCTTGCCTGATCCTGCGGCCTTGATGCCTGGCTTGCCCATATGGCCCCGGATGCTTGCACAATCCTGCGTATGCCTGAATCACCCACTCACTTGGAAGCTTTGCGCCAGGACGCGTTGGCCATTGCATTGCGCCATGCGCCCAGCGATGGCCTGCATGACGGCCGGGTGCCGGGCCTGCAATTGATCCGCGCCAGCATGCCGGCCCAGCCATTACCGGCTGTGTACGAACCCGGCCTCGTGCTGGTGCTGCAAGGGCGCAAGCAGGCCACGTTGGGTGCGGAGGTGCTGCACTACGACCCACTGCATTGCCTGCTGGTGTCCATGACACTGCTGCCCGTAGGTCAGATCACCGAGGCCAGTGTCGAGCAGCCCTATCTGTGCCTGCGCTTGCAAAGCAGTCCGACCGATCTGGCGGCGCTGTTGCTTGAGGCTGGGCAAGCCACGGCCTCGGCTGATATCGAAGAGGGGCCGACCCGTGCGCTCAACCTGGCCCCTGTGAGCACGCCGCTTCTGGACGCCACGGTACGCCTGCTGCGCTTGCTGGACGAACCACAGGACGTGCCCGTGCTGGCTCCGCTCCTGCAGCGCGAGGTCTTCTATCGGGTGCTCACTGGCCCCCTGGGCCCGCGCCTGCGCGCCTTGGCGCAGTCCGACAGCCAGACGCGCCGCATCGCCCGTGCCATTGAGTTGCTGCGCCAGCGCTATGACCAGCCGCTTCGGGTGGACGAGTTGGCGGCCGTGGCGCACATGAGTGCTTCCACGCTGCACCTGCATTTCAAGCAGCTGACGGCCCTGTCGCCCTTGCAGTACCAGAAGCACCTGCGGCTGCATCACGCTCGCCGCTTGATGCTGGCAGAGGGGCTGGATGCCGCCCGTGCAGCCGTCCAGGTGGGTTATGAGAGCCCGTCCCAGTTCAGCCGCGAGTACCGGCGCCTGTTCGGCAGCCCACCTCGGGCCGATGTGACCCGTGTCAGGGCCGGGGCCGCCGCGTAGCGATCCCCCATCACTTGCTCAGACCGCTGCGAGGAGCTTGCCCGGTCTGTGCGTCTTTTCAGTCCGTCCTGGAGGTCGGCCAGTCTTTGGCCTTATCAAGTGGGGTACATGGAAAACAGGAAGTCGCCCTTTTCCTGATTGGCCTTGAAGATGGCCACAATGCCGGTCACGGGCTTCTGCTTGATGACCTGAATGACGACGGCGTCGATGATCGCGCCGGCCAGATCGGAATTGGCCTTCTTCACGCCGCCAAGCTTGTCGTAGAGGTCGTAGATGGTCGCAGCGACTTCCGGGAACTTCAGGTCCATCTTGTAGCTGACGACCAGGTTGGCCGGGTTGCCCTGCAAGATCGCGATGGGTGCGACGATCTTGTACCCGTTCTTGCCGGGGTCGAACGTGACCTCCAGGGTGTGGCCACCATAGCGATACCTGCCCGAACTTCTCTGCAGTTTGCTTTGCTTGAGATGGAAGTACGCCTTGGACAGCCACAACAGCGCGGCATTGAAGTCGTCCGACGTGAGGAAGGCAGACGAATCCGACTTCGTGGGATCGTCGTCGAGCGCGCCTGTGTCTGGGTCGATCCCGATGACCCGACGCTTGAGCATGCCTTCTCCCGTTTCAGGCAGCCGATGGGCGTTGCCCTTCTTGATCGCGTTGGATACCAGGATGGATGTCGTGTTGTTGATCTTCTTGCCCTTGTTGGCCTTCAGGCCGTCCATCGTCCGTAACCAGTTTGGAGCCTTGTAGCGCATCATGTCCAGGCAATGCTTCTCGATGCCGTGGCCGTTTCCTACGCCGCAGAAATCACGCACAACCCTGCTCAGCACTGGGGCGACCGAGTTGCGTACCGTGGCGCTGGTGGCGAGCAAGTTGTTCACGCCTGCCAGATCGAGGTGACGCAGGATGCCCGTGTTGACGCCGTCCATCTCGAGAAGGTCACTGAGCTCAGCCATGATGATGTTCCGGAGTTTGTTATAGGCGCGATGCGGCATGCGCCAGGAAGAGGGACAGAAGCTAACTGACCCCGATGGCCAACGCAATCCCTAGTACCGGCCCGAGCGGCGGAGGACCAACCCGAGCAGGGCCAGGGCCGGGAGGTCCATGGCCCAGGTCGATGGCTCGGGCACGGCGGCGCTCAGGTTGAGTGTGGTGACATCGCTCAGTCTGATGGGGCCGCTGACGCTGGCGTACACGCGCTTCTGGGTTAAGTCGATGCTGATGTTGCTCACCTACAGGGGGCCGCCCAGGGACACGTCAGCGGTCTTGGGAGCCGTCATCATCCAGCCGCCGGATGTGGCGATTGACACGACACATTGGGGCTTGAAGCCGCCTACCTGGCCACCGGCCAGGCGCGCCGAGCCGAAGCCATCCGCCAGGCGATGGCCAACTGGCGCCAGTTCCGTCCGCGCCCTTACGACGCCAGCAAAGGCATACAACTCGGCGCGCTGGTCTGCCTGGTCGATGCCGACGACAAGCAGCAACAGCTCTTTCTCGGCCCGGATGGGGGCAGCATGAAGTTGGTCAGCGGCGCTGAGTTCGTTCAGGTCATCAGTCGAGAAACCCCTCTTGGCAGGGCTTTGCTGGGTAAATGCGAAGGGGATGAGGTGTCGATACAGGGCGCACCAACCCGACTGCAGTTTGAGGTGCTGTGGGTTCAGTAAGCCGTCAGCAAGTTCACGCTCGGGCCAAAGCCAATCAATCCTTGGCTTTGGCCTTGGGCTTGAATATATGAACGGTCTCCCCGCGCGCGAGCATCTCCACGAGCTGCGTGATTCGCCTCGCACGCGTCTCGGGTTTCACGGCCGTTTGGATGCGCCACAAGACCGCGTAGCGGTTTGAGGCATTGATCGTTGAGAAGAACGCTTTTGCTGCCGGGGCGGCGTCGAGCGCAGCGATCAGGTCTTCGGGTACCTCGGACGTGCGCGCGCCGTCGTACGCCCGCGCCCATCGGCCGTCGGCCTTGGCCGCCTCGATCTGCGCAAGGCCCGGCGCTTGCATGCGGCCCGCCTTGATGAGGGCCTCGGCCTTGTCGACATTGACTTTCGACCAGACGCTGCGGGCGCGCCTGGGGGTGAATCGTTGGAGGAAGTATTGTTCGTCCAGGCTCTTCTTCTGGCCGTCGATCCAGCCCCAGCAGAGCGCGATCTCCACCGCTTCTGGGTAGGTGACGCTGGCTTCGTTGGCATGGCGCTTGGCGATCTTGAGCCACAGGCCATCAGCCGTGGCATGGTGCCGTTTCAACCAGGTTTCGAACGCCTTGGCGTTCTTGAACAAGGCTGGTTCATCGGCAGACGGATCAATGGGCATGCGCGAAGTATGCGGCAAGGTCGTTCAAGCACCGCGATGTTGCCGGGGGTGCTGAGCCTGCGGCGGGCTCAGTGGCAGTGTTCCCGCTGCCACTGAGCGCCTGACAAAGGCCTGTTTATTTGCCTGCGTCACGCTTGGGCAGTGGCGCTCCCGTGTACTGATTGAAGCGCTGCGCAGACACCGCTGGTTCGGATTCCACGGCCCCGACAGCAGCCTTCGGTGTCGGGTGCGTCGCGGCCCACCACATGGGCAGGGACTTGAACGAGAAGACCTCATCGAAGTCCATCGCCACGGATCCCTTGTCCATCGGCTGTGTGCCCAGGCGGTTGGTGAACCACTTCATCCAGGCTGCTGAGGCGGGCGCTGGCGAGCAGATGTTCTGGCCTTTGTGCTTGGGCTTGCCGTCGTCGCCACACAGCTTGAATCCCGGGGGCGCGTCTTGCGAGAAAGAGGGCAGCAAGAAGGAGTCCATGCGGTGGCGGGCCACGTTCCATTGCGCGGTGCTGTGGCAGCTCATGCACGATGAGTCAGGTGCATTCTCGATGACCTTGCCATTGACCGCGATGTTGTTGCGCGCACCGTCATTGGGGCCCGACAGGCGCCCCATCCAGCCCAAGGTCTGGGTGGCGTACTTCGGTGCTTTCGGGTTGATCCAGTTCTCGACCAAGGGCTGGCCAGGCTTGGTGGCTTGCGGGTCATTGCCCCACTGCGCACCCAAGGGGATCATCTTGTCCCACGCGTCGCCAGGCACGGCGTTGTCATACACCAGGGTCATGAAGACCCAACCCGTCTTGGGTGCCGACTTGCTGTCTTTCACGATGATGTCGAACTGCGCCACATAACCTGGCCAGACCTGAGGCTTGGCGGGTGAGGTGCCGGTCGGGTCAATGTAGAGCTGCCAGGGTTGCGCGCCCTTCATGGCGTCCCACCAATCCGTGGGCTGCTTGGGGTCGGTCGAGGTGAACACGGCCGCCTTCACGATCACGGAGCCTTCGGCGAACTGGGCATTGGCGGTTTTGATGGCCGGGTCCATCGCGCTGGTGCCCCACAGCTTGTAGAGCGAGTAGGCGGCGCGTGCATCGTAGTAGGTCAGCACATGCGTGCTGAAGGTGGCGCGCAAACCTGTGCCCGGGAAGATGCCGGGGCCGAACTCACCTGCCGCATAGGTGCCGCGGATCGCTTCGCGGAGGCTGCCCAGCCACGGTTCGTTGTACCAGCCCGCCTTGCTGGCATCCCAACCGTCGTAGTTCATGATCAGGGTCTTGGCGTTCGGGGCCACGTAGTCACGCAGGGCATTGGCATAGGCCTGTGCGTTCTGGGTGTTGATCTGCTGCCCGTTGATCGCAGCTTGCCAGGGCGGGTTCTTCAAAGGCGGCAAGGCCTTTTGTGGCCACGCACCATTGAGCTTGAACAAGGGGCCCGGGTAGACGCTCTTGGGTGGGAGCTGGCCGTTGTTGTCAGCGAAAGGCGAGGGCGAGGTGGTGGTGTCACCAGGCGCTGCCAGCATGGCTGGACGGTGGGTGGTCTGTGCATGGGCGGACATGGCTGTGAACACAGCCAGTCCGATCGCGGACGCGCGTCGCAATGCATGCGTGAAGGTCATGGGCTTGCTTCCTGATTGAAGGTGGGGGAGAAGAAACGTCAAGCAGACGGCTTCGCACGCAGCGTTTCACGGCTGCGTGAAGACCATCCGGGTACAGCGGGTACAACGACGAAACGTCAACGTCGAGCGCGCAGATGCGCCCATGGGCATTGCGCGTCAACTCTCCCTGACTTCTTTCAGGCCCTCTTGAGGGGCATTTGCCTTGAACCATGCGACTGCCTGCATGGCAAAGCGTCAACGACTATAGCTGTGAGCGCGTGTGACGCAACTTAAGCCATTCTGAAGAAGGTCTGATGCTTGCAAGGAAGCCACATCAGGTGGCGCACAACAAGGCCAGGCTCTGCTGAGCCAGCTGCGTGGTGGAAGCCAAGGGGCCATCCGCCATGACCACGCGATCTGGCCGCACGGCCGCCACCCAGCCTGCTGGCACCTTGGGCGAGCCAAATGAATTGTCGAGGTCTTCCCAGGTGGGGACGGTGGCTTCATTTGCCGGTTGCCCGCGCGGTGCGATGCGCAGGAACTGCCCACCGGCCTGACGCCACTTGTTGCGCACGTCCTGGGGCAGGCTGGCGGCGGGGTCCACACCAAAGCCCACCAGCACCAGCCCCTGCCCGAGTGCGTCGTCGCTGAGCATGTGCTCGCGGTCGTGGAGGGCGCGCACCCAGCCCTGAGGCAATTGCCCGCCACGGATCAAACCCGCACAGGCTTTGCCGGGCGCAAAGCAGCCCGTCTTGAAGCGGTTGGCCGGTTTGATCTCCAGGTTCTCGAACAGGTTCTTGATGCGCGGGATGGATGACAAGGTCTTCATCATGCCGTGCGTGAGCCAGGCCTGCATGCTGTTGCCCGGCATGACCAGGCGCCCCATCCATTGCGCCAGCTGGATCATCTCGCGGGCATGGGGCTGGCGCTCGCGGCTGTACGTTGGCAACAGCGCCTCCTGGGCTCGGCCTTGCACCACCCAGGCCAGCTTCCAGCCCAGATTGGCGACATCGCGCAGCCCCGCGACCAGGCCCTGGCCCACAAAGGGGGGCGTGATGTGGGCGGCATCCCCCACCAGAAAGGCGCGCTTCACCTGGAAGGTGTCGGCCACGCGTGCGTGGAAGCGGTAGACCGCCACACGCTCGATGTCTATCTCCTGCCCTTGCGCCCAGGGTGCCAGCAGGCGACGAACGGTTTCGGGGCGTTCCATCTCTTCTCGCGTTTCACCGGGCTGCAGCTTGAACTCCCAGCGCTGGCGATCACCGGGCGCCACCATGTGCGGCGTGGGGCGTTGGGGGTCGCAGATGAACTCGACATGGTCTATAGCTTGCGGCAGGCGCTTGGCGTCCACCACCAGCCAGTCTTCGGCGTAGGTCTTGCCTTTGAAGTCCAGGCCCAGCAGGCTGCGCACCAGCGAGTTGGCACCGTCGGCCCCGACGATGTACTTGGCGTGCACATCGCGTGGGGTGCCGCTGGCATCGCTGATCTGGGCGCGCACGCCGGATGCGTCCTGCTCGAAGCCCTGCAGGCTGGCCCCCAGGGCGACGTGAACCGTGGCGTGCGCCGCCAGCCGTTCGCGCAGGACCTGTTCGAGCTGCGGTTGATAGAAGGTCACCAGCTTGGGGTGGCCGTCAACGGCGCCAGCGGTATTGGCGCGGCTGTAGAAGCCGAAGTGGGGCGAGTGCATGCGCACCTCCGGGATGGCGATGGTGTCGATGTCGCCATCGTGGATGCCGCACATCTGCAGCACGCGCAAAGCCTCGTTATCCAGGGCGATGGCGCGGGGTGCCTTGAAGATGTCGTTCGCCTTGTCGATGGCGAGCACCTGCACGCCATACTGGCCCAGCAGGTTGGCCAGTGCGGCGCCCACGGGGCCGAGACCCACCAGCAGGACATCGGTCTGGTTTGGCAAGTTCATGTCTGATCCTTGTGTCATATTCAAATCTCGGCCATCAGCACCGCCCGGGTGGGGCGGCCTTGGCCAACGTGTGAAAAGGCGCTGTCCGCTTGCGAGAACGGTGTGCGATGGCCCACTTCAAGCAGCAGCGGGCGAGAGAGCAGGCTGCGCTGCAGCGTCTGCATGGCGCCTTCGTCTGGCTTGAAGACCGTCCAGGCATACCGGGCCTTGGGTGCGGTCGCATGCAGGCGCAGGCGCATGCTTCGCCAGGCGCGCCAGCAGGCCAGGCCACCGGCCAGCCAGCCGCGCGCGTCGATGTCGCCAAGCAGCGGGTGCACGGTGGTGGCATGCCCCAGCGCATGGGGGTGGAGCCTGCCCATCACCTCGGCCTCATCGGCCCAGGCGCCAAAGTTCAAGCTGGCATCGCAGTTCGATGGCAGATCGGCCAGGTGCGTCGTGTGCCGGTCGATCACCTGGCTGGCGCCCAATGCGATGCAGCGCGCAGCCGATGTGGCGCCGCAGACGGCGGTGACGGAGGCACCCCATCGAGACAGCAGCTGGATGGCCAGTTGGCCCAGCGCACCACCCGCGCCATTGACCAGCACATGGCGGCCCGCGGCGTTCTGCTCATGGAGCCCGATGCCTTGCAGGGCGCGCCACAGTGTGGTGAAGGTGTAGGGCAGCACCGCAGCCGACACCATGAGCATGCCGGACGGCAGCGGGCGTACCCAGCGCGAAGGCACGCAGACCTCGCTGCGGTGTGCACCCTGCGGCCCGGTGGGCACCAGCCCCCAGACGCGGTCGCCGGTGGCGACGTGCAGCACATCGCGGCCCGCCTCCGTGACCACGCCGGCGAAGTCGTTGCCCAGCACCAGCGCCGGTCCACCCGCCCCCATCAAGGACAGAACCCGTTGCCCATACCCGGTGGCGCGCTTGACATCGATCGGGTTGACCGATGCAACGTGTACCCGGACCCTCACTTCGTCGGGTTTGAGCGCCTGCGTGTCAACAGGCTCCCAGCGCAAGGCGCGTGATGCAGGGGCCTTGGCCACACGGCACACCAAGGCCATGTTGGTGCTCATGCCGGCACCACCTTGTTGCGCTGCAGGCCCAGATCAAGGCGGCCATCGTCGGTGCGGATGCTGAGCTCCATCACGTCGTTGGGCTGCAGGTACATCGGGTCGTTCAGGCCTTTGCGCACGAAGAGCTTCCACTTCGTGGCGTCCGAAATGAAGTGCTTAGCCAGGAACATGGGCAGCTTGCCTGGCGCCCGGGCGGCGCAGCCTGCAGGCGTGCCGGTGGCGATCAGGTCGCCCGCATGCAGGTCCTGCAGGGCCGACAGCTCGCTCAGGGTCTGATGCGGCTTGAACAGCATCGAGCCGCACAGGTCGTTCTGGCGCTCGCTGCCATTGACGGTGAGCTTCATGCGCAGGTTGGGCCACAGCGCCCACTCATGCGGCTCCAGCAGCAAGAGGCTGGGGCCGACCGGGCCGAAGGTGCGGTAGCTCTTGCCCTTGTAGAACTGGCCTTGAGGCAGCTGCACATCGCGCGCCGACACGTCGTTGACGATGGTCAGGCCAGCGAGTACTTCATGCAGGCGGTCGGCCTTGATCTCGCGCGCACCCGTGAGGTCTTCCGAGAGCACCAGGCCGAGCTCGATCTCGTAGTCCAGCAGGTGCACGTGTCGGGGCCGGATCACGTCATCCGAAGGGCCGGTGATGCACGACGAGGCTTTCGTGAAGATCGTGTTGAAGGGGAAGTTCTTCGGGTCCAGGCCCGACTCGCGCACATGGCTTGCATAGTTCACACCCTGGCAGATGAACTGCTGGTTGGATGTCACTGGAGACAGCAGCCTCACCTCGTCCAGGCTCAAGGTGGCTTGTGCGCGGGTGGCGGCACGCGCCTGCGGCAGCGCATGGCGCACGAACTCACCGGTCGTGGCCGCCTGGATGGGCAGGACGGCGATGCGGCGATCAAACAGGACGCCCCACTGCGGTGTGGCGTTGGCAGGGCCCGTGATGGGTTGGAAGCGAATGACGGAAGTGGCCATGAGGATGCTGCTTGAAGTGATGGGTTGAATGGGGCTTTTGGGCGCTTGAGGAGGCTTGATGGCGGACGAAGGGTGATCAGAGCCAGGGCCGCGCCGGGGTATCCAGGACCTTGCCGGACTGGATCAGGCGGGGCAGATCGAGGCGCCCGGATCGCCAGAGCTTGAACACCTTCCACAGGAGGGCGGGGCTCTTCTTGGGCAGCATGGTGGGCGGCACGTCGTCGCCCCAGGCCCAGATGCTGCCGGGGGCAAAAGGCACATAGCGCGTCTCGTGATCGGCGGTGAAGACGTCACCATCGGTGTAGTGCTCGAACTCGAAGCCGTCCGGGTCATACCAGTAGTCGAACAACTGGCTGCCCAGCACGTGCCGGCCGATGCCCCACATGTGCCGATGCCCGTTGGCCTTGAGCACCTGCTGGCCTTGGCCCAGCGCATCGATGTCTTCGACCTCCCAGGCACTGTGTTCGTACTTGGGCTCCAGGCCGCCTGCGATGACCACGGTGTGGTGGTCACTCGGGGTGCCGCCCAGATCCAGACGGAAGAAGGTCAGCAAAGGCTGCCCGTCAGGCAGGTACTGCACATCCGTCGGGATGATGCCCAGCACGCGCATGTACCAGTCCGCCATGAGCCGGAAGTCCGTGGTCTGCATCACCACGTGGCCCAGCCGGCCGATGCGCGCTGGTGCAATGGGCGGGCGCACCGTGGCGTTGACGCGGGGCGTCTGCGTCAGGGTGTTGATCTGGTTGGTGATGGGCTCTCGAACCGGCAAGGGGTCCACACGAGCCGAACCCTGGATGAGCCAGACGCGGTGGCCATCAGGGTCACGCAGGCTGATGGCACGCCCGCCGCCCGGCACCTGGTCTGGCGGCACGGCTTGCCCGCCCAGTTGCCGGGCGATGTGCGGCAGATCAGCCCCTTCGGGCGCCACGAACGCCGCCCCCACGTACCGCGAGCGCCTGGCCCGGGTGGCCACGAGCACGGCGGGCGCGCCGCCTGCTGCGCGCATGACCAGCCTGTCGGCCGTGCGCGAAACGGTGATCAACCCGAAGTCCTGCCAGAAGCGCTCGGCACGGACGAGGTCGCGCTTGTCGAACATCAGAAAGGCCAGTTCGCGTGCCTTCATCAAGGGTTCGGGGCGATGGAGCCGCTGCACGAAGTCAGGGCGTTGGCTCTCCGGGTACTCCGGAGGCGTGTGAAGAACGGTGGGTGAGGTCATGGCATCCAGGGGTTGAACACACATCAGGGCTTGCACACCCCGCGCTGTTCAGTAATAATGACATAAATGTCAGGATGACATCAAAGTCAATTTGCGGGATGGCATGAACAACACCACGAGCTCGTGAGACATTTCTGCCATTGCCACCTGTCTCGACCCCATGAATACCCTGGATCACCGTTCCCGAGTTGCCGCAGAAAAGCGTGAACGCATGCGCATGCGCCTGATTGAGAGCGCGCTGCATGTGTTCGCGAACAAGGGGGCGGATGCCGCGGTGATCGAAGACGTGATCGCCATGGCCGAGGTGTCGCGCGGCACCTTCTACAACTACTTCCGCACCAACGAAGAGCTGCTGGCCGCCGTGGTCAAGGAGCTGGGCGATGAACTGCTCGCGCTGGTCGAAGCGGTGGTCATCCAGTGCAAGGACCCTGCCGAGCGCCTGGCCACGGGGGTGCGCATGGCCCTGCACACGATGCAGGCCCACCCGCTGCTGGCGCAGTTCGTGGCCCGCGCGGGCCTGTCCATGGCCGCCCACAACAGCCTGGCCATGGCTTATCTGCCAAGAGACATCCAGGCCGCCATGGACAGCGGCCGGTTCAACCTCGGTTCGGTCCACGTGGGGCTGGTGATGGTGCTGGGCACGGCCCATGCGGCGGTGACGGCCTTGACCTTGCCGCCGCCCGTGTCCACGTCCTTGCCGGCCAACTACCCTGAAGAAGTCACCTATCACCTGCTGCTCGGCCTGGGCATGACCAAGGCACAGGCACGCAAGCTGGTGAGCACACCCATCAAGCCCGTCGAGTTCCCTGAGCAGGCGCTGCTGGCGCGAACCAAGCCCAACGCCCAGCTCGCCTGATCGTGCGCTCCGGGTGGTGCCGGCGCGTGCGTGCATTGCTGTCACCCACCCGTATCGGAGTCACCCATGCCCTCTGTCGCCACTCTGCGACCCGCCCCGACCATCTCGATCGCCGCTGGCGTCCGGCAGCTGGACGATGTCCACGCCATCGAAGCCGGCGAGCCTGATCTCATCGGCCCTGTGCGCAACACCTACGAGCTGCTGCAACGCGGCGCGCAGCGGCATCCTGATGCGCCGGCCTTGAGCTTCTTCTTGCGCACGGAGGACCACACCACGCCGGTGGTCTGGACGCATCGCGAGTGGATGGCGCGCATCACCCAGGCGGCCAATGCCTTTCGCCAGCTCGGCGTGGGCCGCGATGACGTGATCGCCTTCATCCTGCCCAATTTGCCCGAAACGCACTGGACCATCTGGGGCGGCGAGGCGGCCGGCATCGTGTTCGCGATCAACCCGCTGCTGGAGCCGGCCTTGATGACAGAGCTCATGAATGCCGCGCGGCCCAAGGTGCTGGTCACGCTGGCACCTACGCCGGGTGCCGACATCTGGGAGAAAGCCTCACAAGCCGCAGCCCATGTGCCGAGCTTGCAGCATGTGCTCACGGTCAGCCCCCTGACGTACTTGCGCCATCGGCTGGCGCCACTGTTGCGCTGGGTGGCCCGATTCAAGACGCCGCGCCAGCTTGCGCAGGCCAGGGTCCAGCCCCTGTTGCCTTTGATCAGCAAGGCTCCGGCACAGGCGCTCAGCTTTGAAGGGCCCTCGCTGGATGACAAGGCCTCGTACTTTTGCACGGGCGGCACCACGGGCCTGCCCAAGATCGCCGTGCGCACACATCGCACCGAGGTGGCCAACGCGCTGGAACTGGCCGCCACCTTTGGCTCGGAGATCGAGGGGGCAGGCCGCGCGGTCTTCTGCGGCCTGCCGCTGTTCCATGTGAACGCGCAGATCGGCACGGGCCTGACGCCCTGGTCGGTGGGTGCACACGTGGTGCTGGGTACGCCGCAGGGTTACCGCGCGCCCGGCCTCATCCCGCGCTTCTGGGACATCGCGGCGCACCACCGCTTTGTGTTCTTCTCGGGCGTGCCCACGGTCTACTCGGCCTTGCTGCAGCATCCGCCCAAAGGGCAGGACCTGAGCGAGCTGAAGTACGGCGTGTGCGGGGCCGCGCCGATGCCGGTGGAGCTGTTCTACCGCTTCCAGGATGAGACGGGCGTCAAGATCCTGGAGGGCTATGGCCTGACCGAAGGGGGCTGTGTGTCCAGCATCAACCCGCCGCACGGTGAAGCACGACTGGGCTCGATCGGCCTGCGCTTGCCCTGGCAAGACATGGCCGCCTTCGTCCTGGATGATCAAGGCCGCTGGCTGCGCGATGCCGAGTGCGACGAAGTCGGTGTGCTGGCCATCCGCGGGCCCAACCTCTTCCAGGGTTATTTGAACGCCGCCCACAACCAGGGCCTGTGGATCGACCGCCCCAACGGGCGCGGCGAGACCGAGCGCTGGCTCAACACCGGCGACCTGGGGCGCCAGGATGCCGATGGCTACTTCTGGCTGACGGGTCGCAAGAAGGAGCTCATCATCCGCGGCGGCCACAACATCGACCCCAAGCTGATTGAAGAGGCCTTGCATGTGCACCCGGCCGTGGCGCTGGCGGCCGCTGTGGGGCGCCCTGATGCGCATGCCGGCGAGGTGCCGGTGGTCTATGTACAGCTGCGCGAGGGCAGGGGGGCCACGGAGGCCGAGCTGATGCAGCATGCGCAGACACAGATCGCGGAGCGGGCCGCCTGGCCCAAGCGCATCCAGGTGGTTGAGACATTACCGACAACGGCCATCGGCAAGATCTTCAAGCCAGCCTTGACGCTTCAGGAGCTGGCATCCGTGGTGCGCGAGGAAGCGCAGGCACTGGGGACGGATCTGCTTGCTTGCGACGCGATCCAGGACCCGCGCATGGGCGCCGTGGTGCGCTGGCAAGCCGCTGACAAGAACGACGAACTGAGCGCCCGCCTGGCTCGGTACACGTTCAAGCAGGAACGCCTGCACTGAAGGCTTGACTTCGGCTGCCTACCCGCCAGTCGCATGAACGCGGCCCTTTCAGGGGCGCGTCATTCCTTCGCGACGGCTTCCACCTGGATGCGCAGGTTCACGTCCATCTTGAAGCCCCAGTCCTTGCCCGCATCCAGGCCGAACTCGTCGCGCTTGAAGCTGCCCGAAGCGTCTGCGCCACAGTAGTCGCGTTTGTACATCGGGTGCGACATGCACTTGAGCTGGTGGATGGCCAGGGTCATGGGCCTGGTCTTGCCGTTCAGCGTCAGCTCGCCCACCACCTGGCTCGGCACACCGGCCTTGGCGCCGTCGAAGTGCCCCTTGAACGTCGCGCTCGGGTTCTTCTCGACGTTGAAGAATTCCTTGCCGGTGGCCCAGGTGTTCATCGCATCCAGCCCGAAGTCGATGCTGGCCAGGTCCATCTTCACGTCGACGCTGCCGGCGCCGGTGACCTTGTCGTACACGATGGTGCCGGTGTTCTTGTTCAGCTTGCCGCGCCAGTAGGACATGCCCATGTGGTCGGCTTCGAAGCTGGGGTAGGTGTGCGCGGGGTCGATCTCGTAGGTCACGGGCGCGGCCTGAGCGGCGAAGGCAAGCAGGGCGGGAACGAGCAGCAGCGACTTCATCGGTGATCCTTGCGGTGAGGCTGGGCAGGGGTACCCGCCAAACGGTGAGCGGGGGGCTTGGGACAACGCGGCATTATCCCCGGCAACCATCCTGCGGTGCCAACGGCCGCTGGCGTCTCGGCGCTGCCATGCCCATGACACGTTGGCAGCGTCTTCCCTGATCCTCAAGCCCCTCAGGACATTCAAATCGTGTTCAATCATGATGCAGCCGGGGCTGATGACGCACAGCCTGCCCTCTTGTCGCCGAGGGTGCCTTGCAGTCGGGAGGCATGCTCCTAACATTGACTCAAATCAATTCACGCACCCCAAGAGGTGAACGGAGACAGACATGAGTCAGCAAGCACTGCACAACGCAAAAGAACTGGTTGCTCGCGAGAAGCTGGATTTCGGCCTGGACGGCGAACTGCCGCGCTGGTGGTACGAGAACAACCCCTACAAGTCGCGCTTGATCGACGCCCTGCAGGCTGCTTTTCCTGACGGTGAACGCTACTTCATCTCCTGCGTGCGCGCCTACCGCGAGCAGACCACGGACCCCAAGCTGCTCGCCGAGATCAAGACCTTCATCCGCCAGGAAGGCCAGCATGGCATCGTGCACTCCAAGTACAACCAGCGCCTGCGTGAGCAGGGCCTGGACGTGGACGCCATCGTCGACTTCATCAACTGGAACAACGAGGCCCACACCAAGCATTTCTCCAAGGAATACAACCTGGCGTTGACGGCCGCCTTCGAACATTTCACGGCCATGCTGGCCGAGATCTTCTTCGTGGAAAAGAAGACCATGGCCAACGCCGACCCCAAGCTGCGCGCCATGATGGCCTGGCATGCGGTTGAAGAGATGGAGCACAAGGCCGTGGCTTACGACGTGATGCAAAAGGTGGCCAAGGTCGGTTACTTCAAGCGCAGCCTGGCCATGGCCCATGTCATCCTGTTCCTGAGCTTCCTGACGCTGCGCTTCACCAACCGCCTGCTCAAGAACGACGGTTTCTCGTTCGGCCAGCGCATGTGGATGATGGCCAAGTGCCGCTGGTGGCTCTTTGGCTACAAGGGCATCATCTCCAGCCACCTGGGCAACTTGCTGGCCTACTTCAAGCCTGGCTTCCACCCCTGGCAGCAAGAAGCCATCCACAACTACGACGCCTGGGTCGAGGCTTACGAGCGCACGGGTGACCCGATGCAGGCTGGCGCGGCGCTTTACCAGGCTGCGCACTGATCGTGTCGCGGTGCCAGACCTCGCGGTTTGACGAGGTCGGCCGATCAGCTTGCCGGTTGCGCTGAAAGCCTCGTCACCGTCGTGGCGACGTGCTGGCCGAACAGCCGCGCTGTCTTGGTATCGCCCGGTGCGAAGGCATCAGCTGGCGAGCCGTGCCCGGCCTGGGCCATCAAGCCTGACCAGGAGCCCAGCCGGTTGACGGCGTCGTCATACGGCACGCCCTGGTGCTGCTCGGGCAGAAAGGGGTTGCCCACCCACAGCATGCCGTGCTGCATGCTGAAGACAAACATCGACATCAAGGTGGATTGTTTGTCCCCCGCAGGCAGCGAGGACACGGTGAACCCGGCCGCGACTTTGCCCTTCAGGGCCTGGTGGCGCCACAGGCGCCCGGTGGCATCCATGAAGGACTTGAAGGCGCCCGAGACGCCGCCCAGGTAGATGGGCGAGCCCAGGATGAACCCGTCGTAAGCGGTCAGGGCATCGGGGGTACGAGTCAGGTCTTCGGCGCGCAACAGCGTCGCGTTGGCACCCGCGATGCTGCTGGCGCCTTCCACGATGTGATGGGCGATGTGCTCGGTATGCCCGTGCGCGCTGTGATAGATGACGGCAAGCTTGTTCATGGTGGTGCTTCCTTGAGTCAAAAAGGGGGCGGCTTCAAGCCGTGATGAACGCCATCAGCGAGGCCGACAGGTAAAGGCCCAGGCCAAAGACGCTGTGGTTGGCCAGGCTGCGCATGCAGTTCTTCAGGGGCGCGGGTGTCTTGCTGGCCAGGAAGCCAGCCCCCATGGCGGGCTGCATGACGAGCAAGGGCGCGGCCACGGTGAGCGCGCCCACGGCCAGTGCCGGCGCAAGCGTGGGGTTGGCCAACCAGGCGCGGCCGGCGAGCACCGCGAGCAGCGCAGCAAAGGCCGTGCCGACGGCGTAGTGCGTGAGCCAGCCCCAGGCCAGTTCACCCACAATGGGTTCACTCCTGGCGATGGCCGCATGGGCAACCTTGCCGCGAAGCAGGTGCCCGACCCAGCGGCCGATGAGGGCGAAACTCTGGGTGTTCACGCCCAGGCGTTTGAGGAGGGTGAGCCACAAATCCATGATGGCCGTGGCCCCGATGCCGATCAGGGCGATGCGAGAAATGTCGTGCAGGATGTCCATGTCCGTACCTCTTTGGCTTGACCAAGTGCTTGATGAAAGTCACTATAGAAGTTGAAGTCAACTTCAAGTCAAGAGGTCTTGTGATGGACATTGCCGAGGTCGCCAAGCGCTCGGGCGTTCCCGCGTCAACGCTGCGTTATTACGAAAAAGTGGGGCTGATCGCCTCCATCGGCCCGCAAGGTGTGCGGCGCCAATTTGCGCCTGCCGTGCTGGACCAACTGGCTCTGATCGCACTGGGGCAGGCGGCAGGTTTGTCGCTCGACGAGGTCCACACCATGTTGTCACCCGGTGGGGGCGTCAACATCGACCGGCAGTTGCTGGTGGCCAAGGCCGATGACATCGACGCGACCATCAGGCAACTCAAGGCGGTCAGCCGGGGGCTGCGGCATGCAGCGGCGTGCCCCGCGCCCAGCCATGCGGCGTGCCCGACGTTTCAACGCTTGCTCAAATCTGCCGCCTCGGGGGCGCTGGATCGCCAGCGCGTGGGCCGCAAGGTGGCGCCCAAGCGCGCCAGGCCTTGATCGTCGTCGGGCACCAGGCTGAAGCGCCCGTCGGGAGCGGGGTAGCCTCCGCCTAGCTTCAGCCTGTAGAGATCAGCCGTGCTGACTCAGCACCACCGCCTGCGTTCCCACGGGCAAGACACGCCCACCATGTGCCTGGGCATAGGCCTGCGCTTGCGTCGGGCTTGAGAACCACAGATTGGGGTAGCCCGCGCTGGCTTGCAGCACGTCCAGATGGGGCAACTGCTCGGCCGTCATGCCCGGCAAGGCGCGGCTGTAGTGCTCCCAGCTGGGGTGACCAGCTTCAATCGCCAGCGTGCGCAAAAGGTGTTTGCGCTGAACCATGGCGCGTTGCTGAAACAACTGGGGCAGCGAGAGATCACGCAGCGTGTGGGTGGCAAGAATGCGCCGCAAAACAGGCAACGACACCCGCAAGGAATCGGAGGTCGCAGCGCGGTGCAGCTGTCTGGCCAGGGCGCGAACGAGGTCTGCCGCCTGGGTGCGTGGGGACTGAGGGGAATGGGTTGGTTGCATACCAGCTCCTGGATCACGGCCTGCTCGCTGTCGGCCTGTGGAGGGTATGCAAGCACATGGCTTGCGGATGAGCGGTGCGTCAGCTTTCGCGAGGTGGGCGCCCGGTGAGCCCGCTGCCATTGTATGGCGGCGAGATCGTCGGCGTCGTGTGTCGGTCTTTTCCTGACCTTGGGCGGCTTCCCGGCCCGGCAGCGCTTGCCAAGTCAAGCGGTATCGTGGCAGACCGCCTCGATGTTGTGCCCGTCAGGGTCCAGCACAAAAGCGCCGTAGTAATTGGGGTGGTAGTGCGGTCGCAAGCCGGGGCCGCCATTGTCTCGGCCGCCCGCTGCCATCGCGGCGCGGTAGAACGCGTCAACCAGTTGGCGGGAAGCCACCCTGAATGCGATGTGAACAGGCGGCTGGTTGGGCTGGCCTGCGCTGATCCAGAAATCCGGCTTCGGTGGTTCACCAAAGCCCGCGACATCGGTGTGGCCGGTGACCGAAGCCGGCAGGGCCATCAGCAATTGGTAGCCAATGGCGCCCAGGGCAGCCAGGTAGAAATGTTTGCTGCGCTCGATGTCGCTGACGACAACGCCGGTGTGATCGATCATGGCTTGCCTTCCCGAATGTCGATGCGCGCCAAGGTGGCATCGTTCAGGTCATTTTATGGTGAGCCCGTCGGGTGGCGGGGCGTGTTAGCCGCGGTGTCACATGCGCTTGCCTGCCTCAGGCCTTCAAGGATTTTTGCGGAGGCGTCGATGACCAGCCTGGTCCGAGCCAAGTCATCAAGGTGAATGGGGGAGCCCAGTAACGGTATGGTGATCGACGCTTCCTCAATCAGCCGGGCGTTCATCGTGATCAAGGTTTCACGGAGTGCATCGTCGGCATGGTGTGCCCGGTCTGAGGTGTTGACCACGGCAACGGGTTTATTGACAAACGGCTCATGGCTGACCAGCCAGTCCAACGCATTCTTCATCGCACCCGTGATGCCATGCGCATATTCCGGGCTGGCAATGAGCAGGGCATCGGCTTGGGCAACCAGGGTGCGCCACTGCGCAGCCTGCGCTGGTGGCGTGCCATCCAGGTCAGGGTTGAAGATGGGCAGCAGGGCCAAGTCTTCGTAGGCAGTGACCTGAACGTCACTGGGCATTGATTGCGCCACAGCGCGCAAGAACGCCGTGTTGATGGACGCGGCACGCACGCTGCCAGAGACGCTCAGGATGCGCATGGTGCCGGTTTTGGCGGGTGCCGGGCAGGGTGGCTCGGGCTTGTGGCACGCCACGCAGACCTTGTTGCCGTCGGGATCTCGAAAGTACGCGCCGTAATAGTGCGCGTGATAGTGGGGCCTCAGGCCCGGTGGCCCTTCGCAGCGGCCGCCCATTGCCAAGGCGGTTTGGTAGGCCGCGCGAACCATCTCGCGATGGGCCGCGGTGAAAGCCACCATCTGGCCATTGCCGGGGTCATGGGGCTCGCCATTGAAGGGTTTGCAGATCACGAAGTAGGGGCGTGTGCCGCCCGCGCTGTGCCAGCCCGCCCAGGGTTTGTCGGGTTCACAAAATCGCTGTTCGATGTGGAGTTGGCTCAGGACCTGGCTGTAGAAAGCCAGCGCCCGCTCAAAGTCGCTGACGCTCACAAAGATGTGTGAGAACACTTCAGGCCTCCTGGATTGAATGTGGCCTGAATCTTACGGTGACAGGGGCGCCGCTCGGGCTAACTGCCCTGGTTCATCAGCTCGAAGATTTCCACGGCACTGATGCGGCGGCATTGCTCGCGGTCGTGGATGTCGCTGGTGTCGAAGAAATAGGCGTATTGCAGGTAGACCTCGGCCTGTTGTTCAACGATTTCCCAGGCCCGGCACGATGCAGGGTCGGAGATCTCGTCACGCATGGCATCGCGTTCGGGTTTGGTGGCCAGGTACTCGGCCAGGGCCTCTCGCGTGCGGTGGTAGTGCACGCGGTCGGGCAGCGGCAGGCCACTGCTCATGTAGCCGCAGCACATCATCTGTTCCAGGTCGTCGTAGACCTTGGCGCGGTCCGCCATCTCCTGGGCGCGCCGCTTGGCGTTGTCGTGCTCGAAAAGCTGTTGCCACTCGGGCGTGCCCTTGGTGTGCAGGGCATCTTCGGCCATCTGCAGGAACTGCGCCTGCCGGATCCGCATCTCCTGCGCCAGCACGCCGGGGGTCTGGTTGGAGGGGGTGTTGGGCACCTCCACGCGCTCACCGTTGTCCAGGTACTGGTAGACCAGAAAGGGCGACTGTGCCGCGTCCTCACCCGCGGGCATGGCCAGCTTGTGGGGGCGTGTCTTGTCGATGCTGTCGGCGCGTGTCATCACAGTGAGGCTTGGGGACCAGTTCGGTCCAGCCCAAGCTTAGTTGAGCTGGACCTGGCTGTGAGGAGGCCCGGCGCATGGCCGGGCCACAACCGTGCAAATTGAACGGCCTTGCCCGTTGATCTCGGTCGCGTACGCTCAGTCGCGCACGGCCGACAGGCTCTTGTTGACGCGCAGGGCCAGCAAGGTGGCCACGGCACCGGTCATCATGTAGACGCTCACGGCGAGCAGACCAAAGTGCATGGACAGCCCCAGCGCGATCAGCGGGGCAAACGCGGCGCCCAGCAGCCAGGCCAGGTCCGCCGTCAGGGCCGCGCCTGTGTAGCGGAACTTGGGCAGGAAGTTGGAGGTCACCGAGCCCGCGGACTGGCCGTACGACAGCCCCAGGAGCACGAAGCCGATCAGGATGAAGGCGTCCTGCCCGATGGCGCCGCCGTCGATCAGCCAGGGGGTCACCACACTGAAGGCCGCGATCGCGATGGCCAGCGTGCCCAGCGTGCGACGGCGTCCGATCTTGTCGGCCATGATGCCCGAGAGCGGCATGGCGATGGCACACAGCACGGCGCCCACCAGCTCGATGGACAGGAAGCGGCCAATGGCCTGACTGGCGTGCAGGGCCACCCAGGACAGTGGGAACACCGTCACCAGGTGGAAGAGGGCGTAGCTGGCCAGGGCGGCGAATGCGCCGATCACCACATTGAGGCCCTGTTCCTGGAACAGCTCCTTGGGGTTGCAGGGGTCCAGCTCGTGGGCGTCCAGCTCGCGTTCGTATTCATGGGTCACGACCAGCCGCAGCCGCGCAAACAGGCCGACCACGTTGATGGTGAAGGCCGTGAAGAAGGGGAAGCGCCAGCCCCAGCTCAGGAAGTCCTCGGTGGACAGGCTGCCCCACAGGTAGGCAAACAGCCCGCTGGCCAGGATGAAGCCCAGCGGCGCGCCCAGCTGGCCCAGCATCGCGTACCAGCCCCGTCGGCTTTCCGGCGCGTTGAGCGCCATCAGCGAGGGCAGGCCGTCCCAGGAGGCGCCCAGCGCCAGGCCCTGGCCGATGCGGCACAGCGTCAGCATCGAGATGGCGACCCAGGCGCCGGATGTTTCGCTGCCTGGCAGCAGGGCCATGCCCACGGTGGAGCTGCCCAGCAGGAAGAGGGCGGCCGTCAGCTTGGTGCTGCGCCCCCATTGCTGCTGGATGGCCATGCCCACCAGGGTGCCGATGGGGCGCACGACGAAGGCCAGCGCCAGCAGCGTGAAGGCGAACAAGGTGCCTTGCAATCGGTCAACGAAGGGAAAGAAGAGCGCCGGGAAGACCAGCACGGACGCGATGCCGTAGACGAAGAAGTCGAAATACTCGGATGCCCGTCCGATCACCACGCCCACCGCAATGTCGCCCGGCGCGACAGAAAGCGATTCGATGGGGGGCGCTTCAGGAGCATTTTTCATGATGTGAATTGCATGGGTGCCTGCAGTACTCATATCGGTGGTCTCCTGGTGCATTGGACAAAATGTCCAATGGTTGATCCACCTCAATCAAGATACATTCGGGCCCGCTGCACAACTCTCGTTTTCCCGCCCGCGCGGGTAACCCTGATGTACCCTTCCCGTCCGTCCCGTCGACCCTTGGCCCTTCTGGGGCTCCTGGGCGCCACAGCCGCGCTGTCCGGCTGCAACTTCGTCGTGATGAAGCCACATGGCGACATCGCCCGGCAACAGGCTGACCTCATCGTCACCTCGACCCTGCTGATGCTGCTGATCATCGTTCCGGTGATCGTGCTGACGCTGTTTTTTGCCTGGCGGTATCGCGCTTCCAACACGTCTGCCACGTACACGCCCGATTGGGATCACTCCACCCGTCTGGAATTGATGATCTGGGGCGCGCCGCTGCTGATCATCATCGCCCTGGGTGCGATCACCTGGATCAGCACGCACAAGCTCGACCCCTACCGCCCGCTGGACCGCATCGACGCCGAGCGCGCCGTACCGGCTGACGTCAAACCCCTGGTGGTGGAAGTGGTGGCCCTGGACTGGAAGTGGCTGTTCATCTACCCCGAGCAGGGCATTGCCACCCTCAACGAGCTGGCCGCCCCGGTTGACCGCCCCATCCAGTTCAAGATCACCGGCTCCAGCGTGATGAACGCGTTCTACATCCCCGAGCTGGCCGGCATGATCTACGCCATGCCCGGCATGGAGACCAAGCTGCACGCCGTGATCAACAAGCCCGGTGTCTACCAGGGCATGTCGGCCAACTACAGTGGCGGCGGCTTCTCGGACATGCGCTTCAAGTTCCATGGCTTGTCCAACGAGGACTTCGAGCGCTGGGTCGCCAGCAACAAGGCTGAAGGCCAGCCCCTGGACCGCGCCGGCTTCCTGAAGCTGGAGCAGCCCAGCTCGCGTGATGGGGTGCGCCGTTACGCCAGCGTGGACGCCGCCTTGTATGACGCCATCCTCAACCGTTGCGTGGACGCCAGCAAGATGTGCCTCAACCAGATGGCGGCCATTGATGCACGGGGTGGTCTGGGCAAGGGCAGCGTGAGCGGCCTGACCAAGCAAACCTGGCGCACGGCCGACGGCATGCAGGAGCGCATCGTGGTGGCGGCGCAGTGCACGCCGGTCAACACACGCGGCACTGCCACCTTGGCCTCTTCCGTGATGGCACCTGCCCGCACGGAAATCGCCCAGCCCTGAACTGAATCCCGCGCGGCCCTTTGAAGGGTTGCGCTTCACGCTCTTGCGAGATCGAAGATGTCCCCCGAACTCAGCCAATTGATCTTCGGACGCCTCAGTCTGGAGGCCATTCCGTACCACGAGCCCATCCTGGTTGCCACCTTCGCCGCTGTGGCCCTGGGTGGCCTGGGCGTGCTGGCCCTGCTCACCAAGTTCCGCCTGTGGGGCCCGCTGTGGCGCGACTGGATCTGCAGCATCGACCACAAGAAGATCGGCATCATGTACATCGTGATGGGCCTGATCATGCTGCTGCGTGGTTTCGCCGATGCGGTGATGATGCGCGCCCAGCAGGCCATGGCCTTTGGTGACAACGCCGGCTTCCTGCCGCCGCACCACTTTGATCAGGTCTTCACCGCCCACGGCGTGATCATGATCTTCTTCGTGGCCATGCCCCTGGTCACGGGTTTCATGAACTACGTGGTGCCGCTGCAGATCGGTGCGCGCGACGTGGCCTTCCCCTTCCTGAACAACTTCAGCTTCTGGATGACGGCCGGTGGCGGCATCCTGGTGATGGTGTCGCTGTTCATTGGTGAATTCGCCAAGACCGGCTGGCTGGCCTACCCGCCGCTGTCGGGCCTGATGCAATCGCCTGACGTGGGGGTGGACTACTACCTCTGGTCACTGCAGATCGCGGGTATCGGGACGACGCTCTCAGGTATCAACCTGATCGCCACCATCATCAAGATGCGCGCGCCCGGCATGACCATGATGAAGATGCCTGTCTTCACCTGGACCTCGCTGTGCACCAACGTGCTGATCGTGGCCTCCTTCCCCGTGCTGGCCGCCACCCTGGCGCTGCTGACGGCTGACCGCTACCTGGGCACCAACTTCTTCACCAACGACATGGGCGGCAACCCCATGCTGTACGTGAACCTGATCTGGATCTGGGGCCACCCCGAGGTCTACATCCTGGTGCTGCCCGTGTTCGGCATCTTCTCTGAAGTGGTCTCCACCTTCAGCGGCAAGAAGCTGTTCGGTTATGCCTCCATGGTCTATGCCACGGTCGTGATCACGATCCTGTCCTACCTGGTGTGGCTGCACCACTTCTTCACCATGGGTTCGGGCGCGAGCGTGAACTCCTTCTTCGGCATCACGACGATGATCATTTCGATCCCGACGGGCGCCAAGATCTTCAACTGGCTGTTCACGATGTACCGTGGCCGCATCAAGTTCGAAGTGCCCATGCTGTGGACGGTGGGCTTCATGATCACCTTCGTGGTGGGTGGCATGACCGGCGTGTTGCTGGCCGTGCCGGCCGCCGACTTCGTGCTGCACAACAGCCTGTTCCTGATCGCGCACTTCCACAACGTGATCATTGGTGGCGTGGTGTTCGGCCTGTTTGCCGGCATCAACTTCTGGTTCCCCAAGGCCTTCGGTTATCGCCTGGATGCCTTCTGGGGCAAGGTCTCCTTCTGGTGCTGGTTCATCGGCTTCTGGGTGGCCTTCACCCCGCTGTATGTGCTGGGCCTGATGGGCGTGACCCGCCGCATGAACCACTTCGATGACCCCTCGCTGCAGATCTGGTTCCAGATCGCTGCTGTGGGCGCGGGCATCGTGGCACTGGGCATTGGCGCCTTTGGCGTGCAGCTGCTGGTCAGCTACCTCAAGCGCGACCAGCTGCGTGACGAAACCGGTGACATCTGGGGTGGCCGCACCCTGGAGTGGTCGACCGCTTCGCCCCCGCCCGACTACAACTTCGCGTTCACGCCCATCGTGCATGACAACGATGCCTGGCATGACATGAAGCAACGTGGCGCCAAGCAACCGATGGTCGGCTTCAAGTCCATCCACATGCCCAAGAACACGGCCTCCGGCTTTGTGATCGCGATGCTGGCCACCGGCACGGGCTTCGCGCTGATCTGGCACATGTGGTTGTTTGCCGGCCTGGGCTTCGTCGCCACCATCGCCGCCGCGATCGTGCACACCTTCAACTACGACCGTGATTTCTATATCCCGGCCGATGAAGTGGCCCGCTCCGAGCAAGCTCGTGCAGGCAGCTCGATGGCCTCGGCGGCCTGATCGAACAAGGTAGTAAACACAACACCATGGCTATCGCATCTACGCATGTAAACGGGGCGCCGGTCTTCTACGACAACGGCGACCACCACCCTCAGCAAGGCACGCTCCTGGGCTTCTGGCTCTACCTGATGAGCGACTGCCTGATGTTCGCGGTGCTGTTCGCCGTGTACGCCGTGCTGGGTCACAGCTACGCGGCCGGCCCCTCGGGTGCCGACCTGTTTGACCTGCCGCTGGTGGCGGTCAACACGGCGCTGCTGCTGTTCTCGTCGATCACCTATGGCTTTGCCATGATCGCGATGCAAAAGGGCAGCAAGGGCGGCGTGCTGGGCTGGCTGGCCATCACCGGCCTGTTCGGCCTGGGCTTTTTGAGCCTGGAACTCACCGAGTTCGCGCACCTGATCCACGAAGGCGCGGGCCCCTGGCGCAGCGGCTTCCTGTCCTCGTTCTTCACGTTGGTGGGCACACACGGCCTGCACGTGACCTTCGGTTCCATCTGGCTGGTTACGCTGATGGTGCAGGTGAGCAAGCTGGGCCTGACGCCCGAGAACAAGCGCCGCCTGATGTGCCTGTCGATGTTCTGGCACTTCCTGGATCTGATCTGGATCGGCGTGTTTACCTTCGTTTACCTGATGGGCACGATTTAAGGACCACCCCCTACGGCCTTCGGCCGCCCCCTCAAGGGGGCAACGCTGACGGACCGGCGAAGCCGGATCCGTGGCGTTCGCTGGGTCAGGGCCAAGGCGCAGTCTGGTACGTATTGGAGTTATTTATGGGTCAACATTCTCACGACGACCACCACGAAGAAGGCGGCTACCACGCCACCTACAAGGGCTACCTGATCGGCTTCCTGCTGTCGGTCGTGCTCACGGCCATCCCGTTCTGGCTGGTGATGGGCAAGGTGCTGCCTTCGCCGCGTGTCACGGCTTTCGTGATCCTGGGTTTTGCCGCCGTTCAGATGATCGTGCACATGATCTATTTCCTGCACTTGAACGCCAAGGTGGAAGGCGGCTGGTCGCTGCTTGCCATGGTCTTCACCGTGGCTTTGGTTGTGATCATGTTGTCGGGTTCGATCTGGGTGCTCTACCATCTCAACACGAACATGATGCCCAGCATGGACCCTGCGGCCATGCGCAACATGCCGTGACCCTGACCAAGCAGCAACATACCCCCCGCTCAAGCAGAACGCTGGCCGCGATTTTCATCGCGGCCGCTTTTGCTTTGGCGGGCTTCTTGTCCCTGGGCGTCTGGCAGGTCGAGCGTCTGGCCTGGAAGGAGGCACTGCTGGCCCGCGTGGCGCGGCATGTGCACGCGGTGCCTGCGCCTGCACCTGGGCCGGCTGACTGGCCGCATCTGCAGCGCGAGGCGGACGAATACCGGCGCTTGAGCGTGCGTGGCCGTTTCGCCCATGAACGTGAAACGCTGGTGCGGGCCAGTACCGAGTTGGGATCGGGCTACTGGGTGCTCACGCCGCTGCAAACGGATCAGGGCTTCTGGGTGCTGGTCAACCGGGGCTTCGTGCCCACCGAGATGAGTGCACGTGCCGCGCGGCAGACACCCGAGCCGGTTGGCGAGCAGACGGTGATCGGCCTGCTGCGCCTGTCCGAGCCGGGCGGCAGCCTCTTGCAGAAGAACGATGCGGTACATGGCCGCTGGTATTCGCGTGATGTCCCGGCCATGGCGGCGGCGCAAGGCCTGAGCGCTCAGGCCGTGGCGCCTTATTTCATCGATGCGGTTGTGCCGGACGGGCAGGGCGCCGATACCAGCTGGCCACGGCGTGGCCTGACCGTCCTGCAGTTCAGTAACAACCACCTGGTGTATGCCTTGACCTGGTTTGCGCTGGCAGCCATGACGGCGGGCGCCATGGGCTACCTGGTGGCCGACGAGCGGCGCTTGCGCCGGTTGAGCGGGCAGCGCAACAAACCATGATCAGCCCGCTCGCCGCGCTTCCCGCCGAGCCTGTCTCACCCACGGGTGACGTGGCTTTGGCGCCGGAGCGGCTGGCGCACAGCAACAACCTGCTGCAGCTGATCCAGATGCGCTGGCTGGCCGTGGCGGGCCAGTTGTTCACCATCCTGATCGTCGAGTTCGTGCTGGGCATGTCCCTGCCGGTCATCGAGATGGTCACGCTGCTGGCGGTGCTGGCGGTGTTCAACATCGCGAGCTGGTTGCGCCAGCGCCTGGCCCTGCCGGTGAGCAATGGCGAGTTGTTCGCGGGTCTGCTGGTGGATGTGGGTGTGCTGACCTGCCAGTTGTATTACTCGGGCGGCAGTGCCAACCCTTTCATCTATCTGTACCTGCTGCAAGTGGCCGTGGGTTCGGTGCTGCTGCGGCCCATCTACACCTGGGCCATGGTGCTGGTCACCAGCCTGTGTTTCGTGGCGCTCACGCAATGGCATCGTCCGCTGGCCTTTCCGGATGTGGGTGGGCCCGCGCCGTCTGCACACTATGTGGGCGGCCTGCTGGCGTGTTTCCTCATCAACGCGTCGCTGCTGGTCATCTTCATCGGGCGCATCGGGCGCAATCTGCGGCAACGCGACGCGCGCCTGGCCGATTTGCGCCAGCGTGCCGCAGAAGAGGAGCACATCGTCCGAATGGGGCTGCTGGCATCGGGCGCGGCGCACGAACTGGGCACGCCGCTGGCCACGCTGTCGGTGATCCTGGGCGACTGGGCCCGCATGACGCCGTTTGCGGCCGAGCCCGAGTTGCGCGAAGAGATCGAGCAGATGCAGGTGCAGGTCAGCCGCTGCAAGTCCATCGTCACCGGCATCCTGCAATCGGCTGGCGAGACGCGTGGCGAGGCGCCTGAAGAAACCACCTTGCACGATTTTCTGGATGAGCTGGTGGAAGAGTGGCGCCAGACCCGGCCGGTCAAAGAGCTGATTTTCGACCGCCACAACTTGCCCGACGTGCCTTTCATTGCCGACACCGCACTGCGGCAGATGATCGACAACGTGCTGGACAACGCGCTGGAGGCCGCACCACAAGGCCTGTTGCGCGTGCAGGCCAGTTGCGAGGACGACACCTTGACCCTGCGCGTGCAAGATCAAGGGCCGGGCTTCACACCGCAGATGCTGCAGCGCTTTGGCAAGCCGTATGAATCGAGCAAAGGCCGGCCTGGTGGTGGGCTGGGCTTGTTCCTGTCGGTGAACGTGGCGCGCACGCTGGGTGGGCGCATCGAGGCGCACAATCGCCCGGGCGGTGGGGCCGAAGTGGTCATCACGCTGCCATTGGCATCGCTGATGACCTCAAAATAACGCCCCATGCAAGCCCAACGCCAACTGCTCATCGTCGAGGACGATGACGCCTTCGCCCGCACCTTGGCACGCTCCTTCGAGCGCCGGGGTTACGAGGTGCTGCGCGCGTCCTGCCTGGCCGAGGTGAAGGGGCTGCTGCAAACGCATCGCCCGGCTTATGCCGTGGTGGACCTCAAGCTGGCCAGTGGTGACTCAGGCCTCGCTTGCGTGCAAGACCTGCAGGCCCATGACCCCGACATGGTGATCGTGGTGCTGACGGGGTACGCCAGCATCGCCACGGCGGTGGAGGCGATCAAGCTGGGCGCGCGCCACTACCTCGCCAAGCCGGCCAACACCGATGACATCGAAGCGGCGTTCTCGCGGGTCGAGGGTGACACCGATGTGGAGTTGACCGAGCGGACGACCTCGATCAAGACGCTGGAGTGGGAGCGCATCCACGAAACGCTGGCCGAGACCGGCTTCAACATCTCCGAGACGGCCCGGCGCCTGGGCATGCACCGCCGGACCCTGGCCCGCAAGCTGGAAAAGCAGCGCGTGAAGTGAGCCTGCGCGACCAGCGGGCTGATCAGTAGGTGGACATGGGCGTTTTGCCCGCTGCCGGGGTGCTGCTGGCCGACGCCGTTGATGGCACGACGTGCCAGACACCGTTGCGGCCATCGCCATTGCGGTCGCCCGCCTTGGTGTCGCCGGCGAAGTAGTACAGCGGCTTGCCATTCCAGGCCCATTGCTGCGCGCCATCACGCTCGAAGCGACTGGCCTCGGGGGCGAGCTTGGCATCCGCTGCGGGCGCCGCGGTGTAGGCTGGCCAGTTCTGGGCGCAGGGCCCTTGGCAACTGCTCTTGCCGGGCTGGTCTTTGTCAAAGGTGTACAGCGTGCGGCCACTTGCATCGGTCAGGATGCCGCCCTGCATCACGGGTTGCGCGTGTGTGGCCGTGGTCATGATGAGCCCACAAAGGATCAGCAAAGGCAAGCGTTTCATGGTGCATTCCTGGTTTTGAATGGTTGGTCATGCCATCGGATGGCGCGGTCAGGCTGAAGTCGACGAATATTCTGATGCTGACCCTCGCCGCCAGCAATAACCCTTTTGTAATCAGGTATTCAAGCTGTTTCACTGGATACCGTGGAGGGTTTGAATCCCCCTTTCTTGCGTGAAAAGTAGCTCCCTTTCAGAGAAATTAAAGTCAATCCGCTGGTGCTTCTGACGAAACTCCTGACTGAGGTGGAACGGGTTTGCCTGGATTTGCCTCCCGCCATTGATTGGCGTTTCGGCGTATTCAACTTTTCGTTCGGTGTCTCAAAGGGATCGGAATCACCATGAGCCAAGCCCAAGCCTCCTTGCTCGCACGCCTGTTTGCGCGCGCCCCATTGAAACAGGCCGCAGAAGCCTTGCAGCAGCAGACACAAGCACGAGCGGAGGCCGAGGCCATGCTGGCGGCCGTGAACAGATCGCAAGCGGTGATCGAGTTCAAGCTGGATGGCACCGTTCTTCACGCCAATGACAATTTCCTGAAGACCCTGGGTTACCAGCTCGATGACATCAAGGGCCGGCACCACAGCATGTTTGTCGAACCCAGCTACGCAGCCTCGCACGAGTACCGCGCCTTCTGGGACAGGCTCAACCGGGGCGAGTTCGATGCGGGCGAATACAAGCGCATCGGCAAGGACGGCAAGGAAGTCTGGATCCAGGCCTCGTACAACCCCGTGCTGGACGCGCAAGGTAAGCCCATCAAGGTAGTCAAGTACGCCACCGACATCACCCAGGCCAAGCTGCGTGCCGCCGATTTCGAAGGGCAGCTCAATGCGGTTGGCAAGGCGCAGGCGGTGATCGAGTTCGGCCTGGACGGCAAGATCCTGCACGCCAACGACAACTTCCTGAACACGCTGGGCTACTCGCTCAGCGAGATCGTGGGCCAGCACCATTCGATGTTCGTCGACCCGGACTTTCGCAACAGCGTGGACTACCGCCTGTTCTGGGAAAAGCTCGGGCGTGGCGAGTACGACGCGGGGCAGTACAAGCGCCTGGGCCGGGGCGGCCGTGAGGTCTGGATCCAGGCTTCGTACAACCCGATCCTGGACATGAACGGCAAGCCCTTCAAGGTGGTCAAGTACGCCACCGACATCACGCAGGCCAAGCTGCAGGCTGCCGACTTCGAAGGCCAGCTCAAAGCCATCAGCAAGGCGCAAGCGGTGATCGAGTTCAGCCTGGACGGCAAGATCCTGCACGCCAACGAGAACTTCCTGAGCACGCTGGGCTACACGCTCAGCGAGATCAAGGGCCAGCACCATTCGATGTTCGTCGACCCGGACTTCCGCAACAGCGTGGACTACCGCCTGTTCTGGGAAAAGCTCGGGCGTGGCGAGTACGACGCAGGGCAGTACAAGCGCCTGGGAAAGGGCGGCCGTGAGATCTGGATCCAGGCCTCGTACAACCCCATCATGGACATGAACGGCAAGCCCTTCAAGGTGGTCAAGTACGCCACCGACGTGACGGCCGAGGTCCATGCCAACAACATGTTGAGGCAGGCTGTGGAGCAGGCTCAGCACGTGACCAGCGCCGCCAAGGATGGCGACCTGAGCCAGCGCATCCCGCTGGAAGGCAAGAGCGGCCCGATCGAGACCCTGTGCTCGGGCGTGAACGTGTTGATGGAAACCACCGCGGTGATCTTTGATGATGTGGGCCGTGTGTTCGGCGCCCTGGCCGAGGGCGACCTGACCCAGCGCATCACGCGGGATTACAGCGGCACGTTTGACCAGGTCAAGCGCGACGCCAATGCCACCAGTGAAAAGCTGGCCGCCATCATTGCCGATGTGGGGCGCGTGTTCTCGGGCATCGCCACCGGTGACCTGACGCAGCGCATCACCCGTGATGCACAAGGCACCTTCGAGCAAGTGAAGAACGACGCCAATACCAGTTGCGACACGCTGGCCGGCATCATCCAGGAAGTGCGTGCGGCCGCCGATGCGCTGACGGGCGCGGCCACGCAGGTCAGCAGCACGGCGCAGGCCCTGTCGCAATCGGCCACGGAGCAGGCTTCGTCGGTGGAAGAGACCACCGCGTCCATCGACCAGATGTCGGCCTCGATCACGCAGAACAGCGAGAACGCCAAGGTGACCGACAGCATGGCCTCCAAGGCCAGCACGGAAGCGGGCGAGGGCGGGCATGCGGTGACGCAGACCGTGGACGCCATGAAGCAGATCGCGCAGAAGATTTCCATCGTGGACGACATTGCCTATCAGACCAACCTGCTGGCCTTGAACGCGGCCATCGAAGCGGCGCGTGCGGGCGAGCATGGCAAGGGCTTTGCCGTGGTGGCCGACGAGGTGCGCAAGCTGGCCGAGCGCAGCCAGGAAGCCGCACAAGAGATCGGTGACCTGGCTGGCAACAGCGTGTCGACCGCCGAGCGCGCCGGCAAGCTGCTGGGTGAGATCGTGCCCTCGATCCAGAAGACCAGCGACCTGGTGCAGGAGATCGCCGCCGCCTCGCAAGAGCAGAGCCAATCGGTCGCGCAGATTGGTGGGGCGATGGGGCAATTGAGCAAGGCCACGCAGCAAAATGCATCGGCATCTGAAGAGCTGGCCGCCACATCGGAAGAGCTCTCAGGCCAGGCCGAGCAGCTGCAGCAGGCGGTGGCCTTCTTCAACCTGGGCCAGGGCAATGCATCCAGCATGAAGGGCCGGCCTGATGCCTTCAACGGTGCGGATCGCCGCGCGCCCAACTCACCCATGCGCACCCTGAACAAGGTTGAGCCCGCCGCACCGAAGATGGCGGCAACCGGCACGCACGGCAACTTCCGTCCGTATTGATCGAGCAGGCAGGAGGGCTGGCGTATGGAGGCGCTGCGTGACGACACCTTTCACCGCATCACGAACCTGATGCATGCGGAGATCGGGCTGTCCTTTGCCGAGAGCAAAAAACCGCTGGTGACATCCCGGCTGTCGGCGCGCGTCCAGCGGCTGGGCCTGCACAGCTTCGACGAGTATGTCGACCTGATCTCGGGGCATGAAGCGGGCGGCGAGTTCCAGATGGCCGTGGACTTGCTGACCACCAACGAGACCTACTTCTTTCGTGAGCCCGCGCACTTTGATCTGCTGGCACGCGAGGTGATGCGGACCAAACCGCGCCGGCTGTCGGTGTGGAGCGCAGCCTCATCGTTTGGCGACGAGGCCTACAGCATCGCGATGCTGCTGGCCGACTTGCAATCGCAAGGGCGCATGGGTGCCGACTGGTCGGTACTGGGCACCGACATCAGCGACCGTGTGCTGCGCAGTGCCAGCACGGGCATCTACCCGGCTGAGCGCTTGCGCCATGTGTCCACCGAGCGGCTCAAGCGCTACTGCCTGCGTGGCGAGGACGAATCCGAAGGCCTGGTGCAGATCCAGGATCGCTTGCGCGAACACGTGCGCTTTGGCCAGCTCAACCTGTGTCAGGACGCCAGCTGCGTGGGGCCCTTTGACGTGGTCTTCCTGCGCAATGTGCTGATCTACTTTGACGCGGCCACCAAGCGCGCCGTGGTCGATCGCGTCCTGGGGCGGCTGCGGCCAGGCGGCTTGTTCTTCATCGGCACGGCCGAAGGGCGCGCACCTTGCACCACACCGTTGCAGCCATTGGCACCAGGGGTCTTTCGCAAGGCATGATGTGGGCCGGGCACCATCCCGCCCGGTTCATTTTTGACGCCTGACCCCATGCAAGCCTTGCTGCAAGCCATCGCGACGATGGCCATGCCCCTCGACGCCCAGCGTATCTTCCACGGACGGGGCGGCCTGTACCCCGGCAGCGAACAATGGGTGCTGGACGCCTTCCCGCCCGTCTGGGTGCTGACCAGCTTCGGGCCGGTCACGGATGAAGCCCTGGCCACCATCGAGGCCGCACTGACGGTGCGCTGGCAGCAGCTCGCCCCTGATCAGCCTTTGAACTGGGTCTTCCAGAGCCGGTATGAAGGCCAGGCCGAGACCCGCCTGATGGCCGGCGAGGTGCCCCAGCCGCATGTGGTGAGCGAACAGGGCGCGCGCTATCGGGTGCATGTGCTCAAGGGCCAGAACCATGGCCTGTTTCTCGACATGGCCGAGGGCCGGCGCTGGGTGCGCGAGCATGTGGCGGCTCGCCCCGGCATCAAGGTGCTCAACCTGTTTGCCTACACCTGTGCCTTTTCGGTGGTGGCCCTGCAGGCCGGCGCGCGGCACGTGCTCAACCTGGACATGAGCGATGGCGCGCTGGCCATCGGCAAGCAGAACCACGCGCTCAACGGCCTCACGGATGGCGCCAGCTTCATGCCGCACGATGTCTTCAAGACCTGGGGCAAGATCACGCGCATCGGCCCTTATGACCTGATCATCGTGGACCCGCCCAGCTACCAGAAGGGCAGCTTCGTGGCCACCAAGGACTACGCCCGCCTCATGCGGCGTCTGCCTGATCTGCTGATGCCGGGTGGCTATGCGTTGTTGTGCCTGAACGCGCCCGAGCTGGATCTGGCCTTTTTGCAGGATCAGATGCGTGAGCTGGCCCCCGAGCTGACGTTCGAGCAAAGGGTGGCCAACCCCGCTGTGTTCGCCGACGTGTCACCCGAGCGTGCGCTCAAGGTGCTGGTCTACAAGGCTCCGGCCTTGCCGCCTGCCTGATGCGTGTGAAGCCTCAAGGCTTGGCTTGGGTGGCCTGGGCTTCTTTTTCCAGCAGCCTGTCCACCCGTGCGCTGGCGCGGTTCTTGACGATGAAGCGCTCCAGCCCGCTCACGTCTTCCATGAGCTGCTCGGCCTGCGTCACGCAGGAAGCCAGGCGTTTGGCCTGATCGCGCTTGCTCAGTTGGCTCCAACGTTTTTCGGCGGCCTTGAGCATCTCGTCGGCTGCGGGGTTGCGCAGGCCGCGCCGGTAAGCCACGCCGATGTAGACAAAGCCCAGTTCGGTGTCGTGCAGGATGGCCTGGTTGCGGGCCTCTGATCGGGGTTGCGCCTTGCGCTCGATCACACGCGCTTCGAACGCGGCCGCGCAATCCGCTGCTTCCAGGAAAAAGGGGTTGGGGGGCGCGGAGGCCGCCTCACTTTGCGCCGCAGCAGTGTGGCCCAGCAGTGCCGCGCAGGTGACGATGACAAGGTGTCTGAACATGGTTTGACTATGTCACAAGCCGGATCGCCCATGCCCCAGCGCAGGTTGTGATGCCTGATATTTACAAGCCCTTTCGATCATAAATAATTAATAAAATCATTTATTGATATTCGTGGCGAGATTCATATTCCTTATGAATGGGTAAACCGGTCTGAAGCGATAAATAGTGGCCATTTCAGTCAGTAATCGCACCAGCTGCTTTCTGGCATCACACCTAGACTTGGTCCTCAAGAGACCTTCCCGCATTCATTCATCCAATCTGGGCAGCACGTCCGGCTTCTGGCCGTTTGCCCGTCAGGCAGTCCATGCGCAGTAATTTGCCCATCCTTGATGAGGCCTTCCCTTTCCCTGTTGGTGAATCTCTGGTGTCCACGACCGACCTCAAGGGCCGGATCACCTATTGCAACCCGGCTTTCATCCACGTCAGTGGCTACACGCGCGAGGAATTGCTGGGCCAGCCGCATAACCTGATTCGTCACCCCGATATGCCGGCCGAGGCGTTTCGGGACATGTGGGCCACGATCCAGTCCGGGCAGCCCTGGACGGCCTTGGTCAAGAACCGCCGCAAGGACGGTCGCTACTACTGGGTGCGGGCCAATGTGACGCCGCTGATCGTGGATGACAAGCCCGTGGGCTACATGTCCGTGCGCACGGCCCCTTCCGCGGCGGACATCGCGCAGGCCGGGCAGTTGTATGCCCGCTTGAACGCGGATGCGCAGCGCGCTGACAAGCAACTGGCGCTGCGTTGCGGGCATGTGATTCGCCTCGACTGGGTGGGGCGTGTGCGCGCCCTGTTCAACCTGGACCTGGCGGGGCAGTTGACACTGGCGGCGGTGATCCTGGCTTCGCTGTCTTTCCTGATGGGGGCGGTGGCCGCGGGAGGCCTGTCCTTGCTGCAGGGGTGGGCCAGCCTGATGGCCAGTGTGGTGCTGATCGGCCTGGTGTCGCTGGGGCGTGCGGCTTTCGTGCGCGTCGCCTTCAGCCCGATCAAGGGCTTGCTGCGTTACGCCAACGTGCTGGCGGCGGGCGACCTGTCGGTCACCTGCCACTCGGATCGTGCCGATGTCATCGGGCAGTTCACCCGCTCGCTCAACCAGTTGCAGGTCAACCTGCGGGCCATCGTGCGTGACGCGCGCACCGAGGTCGACCACATGCTCGTGTCGACCCAGGAGATCGCGCAAGGCAATCAGGACCTGTCGGCCCGCACCGAGTCTCAGGCCAGCAGCCTGGAGCAGACCACCGCATCGATGGAGCAGATCACGGGCACGGTTCGCCAGAGCGCCGATACCGCCGAGCACGCCGCCAGCCTGGCTGTGCAGACCACGTCCATGGCGCAGCAGTGCGATCATGCCGTGGGTGACCTGACACAAACCGTGGTGGACATGGAGGCCTCCTCCAAGCGCATCAACGACATCATCCAGGTGATCGACAGCATCGCCTTCCAGACCAATATCCTGGCCTTGAACGCAGCGGTTGAAGCGGCACGTGCGGGTGAGCAGGGCCGTGGCTTTGCGGTGGTGGCGGCCGAGGTGCGCGCCTTGTCGCAGCGCACGGGCAATGCGGCCAAGGAGGTTCGGCAGCTGATCACCGTTTCTGGTGAGAAGGTGCTGGCATGCAGTGAACTGAGTGGCTCGGCACGAGGCGCCATGCAGCACGCGCTGCAGTCGGTCGACAGCATGGGCACCCTGGTCGCCGAGATCAGCCATGGGGCGAAAGAGCAGCTCACGGCGATCTCGCAGGTGAACACGGCCGTGACGCAGCTGGAAGACATCACGCAGCAGAACGCGGCGGCGGTCAACCAGATTGCTTCTTCCTCTTCGTCGCTGGCCGAGCGTGCACGCGTGCTGGCCGAAGCGGTCAAGGTGTTCCGGCTGGAAGCGTCTGCGCATTGAAGCCTGCGAGGGGTTGCCGCCATTTTGTGGCATGGTGTTGGCATGAACGACCAGCCCAACAACCCCTTGCATGGCGTCACCCTGGCGCGCATGGTGGAAGACCTCTCTGACTACTACGGGTGGGAGGAGCTGGGACGGCTGATCCCGGTTCGCTGCTTCACCTTCGAACCCAGTGTGTCTTCCAGCCTGAAGTTCCTGCGCAAGACGCCTTGGGCGCGTGAGAAAGTCGAGGCGCTCTACGTGCACACCTTGCGGCTGACGCGCTAAGCGGAGCCGGCCTGGCGCGGTGCCAGGTCACAGGCCTTGCAACTGGGCCATCAAGGCCTCGGTATAGGCTGGCAACTGATGGATGTCGCCATGGCCTGCCTGCGGGAAGCGCAGCAACACGGCCTGCGGCTTGATGGCCTGGAGTTGCTCTGCGTGCGCGATGGGGATCAGGGTGTCGCGCTCACCATGGAAGATCACGACCTTGGCCTGGACATCGGGCAGCCAGCGATCGGTGTGCAGCGGGTAGCGCAACACGGCGCCGGGCACCCAGGGGTAATGTGCCTGGGCCATGGCCTCGATGCTCGTATAGGGCGAGACCAGCAGCAACAGATCGGTGGGCACTTGTGTGGCCAGGTAGGTGGCCAGGCCTGAGCCGAGCGAGCGGCCGAAGATCACGTGCTTGAGTCCCTGGTATTCGGGGGCCACCTGTTGCCAGGCGCGCATCACGTCGTCCAGCAACTGGGCTTCGTCCTCCATGTGGCCTGAGCTTTTGCCATAACCCCGGTAGTCCAGCATGAACAGGTCGTAGCCGCTGCGCCGCCAGAAGTCCGCATTGGTGAACCAGGTGGCCACATTGCCCGCGTTGCCGTGCAGATAGAACACGATGCCGCGCGTGTGCCGTTGGCCATTGACCAGGGGCTGGCGCAGGTGCAGAGCGTGCAGGCGCGCGCCGGGCACGTTCACCCACTCTTCCTGGGTGTCTGCTTCATGGAAGGTGTGGTCCTGGGCCAGCACCGTGGGCACGAACAAGAGCTTTTCTTGCCTGGACCAGATGTAGCCCACGGCAGCGGCCCAGCACAGGACGGGCAGCAGCACGAGCGCCAGCGCCAGGCGCCGAAACCAGCGAGAAGAATAAGTGGTGGACACGTGTGAGGTCTGTGATCGGTTGTGGGCTCTTTATGCCACAGTGCGTCAGGGGATCGAGCCCCATGATCAAAAACGCAGGATGGTATGAACCTTCGGATTCGGGATTTTCAGCCGGCAGACAAGGACGCCGTGGACACGCTGGTGCGCGAAGCGTGGCTGGAGTTGGCACCCATCATGCCGGGCTGGCATGAGCTGGCGCCGCGCCTCACGGCCTTGACGCAGCATGCGGACCACAGCGAGGTGCTGGTGGCCGAGCGGGGCGGCCGGCTCATCGGCGCAGTGGGCTATGTGGGGGCGAATCAGCCTCGCCCCGATTTCTTCGCGCCGGAGTGGCCCATCGTGCGCCTGTTGTCGGTGGCGCCGTTCGGGCGTGGTGCCGGCGTGGGCCAGCGCCTGCTGGAAGAATGCATCGCGCGTGCGCAGCGTGACCATGCGCCTGCGCTGGCCTTGCACACCACGCCAGTGATGGCCAGCGCGCAGCGCTTGTATGCGCGGGCAGGCTTCGAGCTGGAACGCACGCTGCCCGATATGTATGGCGTGCCGTATGTGCTGTTGCTCAAGAGGCTGAACGAGCCGGCTGCTTGAGCATGCGGCAAGAGTCCCGTGTGCGGCAAGGTTGATCCGAAGCCCGTATGCTGGCTGGCTTGGCAGGCCATTCGTCGATGGCTGCAAGCACGTTGGTGAACCATGTTGATGTCTCATTTGCGCGAGCTGTTCGCGCAGACGCAGTTCGTGCGTTTCTGGGTGTCTCGTCTGGCCGGGATCATGGCCAACCAGATGTTGATGGTGGCGGTGGGTTGGCACATGTACGACCTCACCGCCAGTGCGTGGGACCTGGGCATGGTGGGCCTGTTCCAGTTCGTGCCCGCGCTGGTGATGACCTTGCCGGCCGGGCAGGTGGCCGACCGCTTCAACCGGGCGCGCATCTTCGCCGCTTGCATGCTGACGCAGGGGGGTGTGGCCTCCTTGCTCTTGTGGGCCACGTTGTCGGGTCATGCTTCGCGTGAGCTGATCCTCGGGCTGTCGGTGGCGCTGGGCCTGGCTCGGGCCTTCCAGATGCCGGCGCAGCAGGCACTCACGCCCTTGCTGGTGCCACGCCATTTGCTGCAGCGGGCCATTGCCGTGAGCTCCAGCGGCATGGAGGTGGCGGTGATTTCCGGGCCGGCCCTGGGTGGCTTGCTCTACACAACGGGCGCCAGCACCGTGTATGTGACCTGCACGGCGCTGCTGCTGTTGGCCTTCACGCTGGCCGTGTTGATTCGCTATGACTTCGTGCCCGCACGCAAGGCCAGTTCATGGGGCGATGTTTTTGCCGGCCTGCACTTCGTGTGGCAACGCAAGGTGCTGCTGGGCGCCACCTCGCTGGACTTGTTCGCCGTCTTGCTGGGTGGGGCCACGGCCTTGTTGCCCATCTATGCCAAGGACATCCTGCACACCGGGCCGATGGGGCTGGGGCTTTTGCGGGCGGCACCGGCCGTGGGTGCCTTGAGCATGTCGCTGGTGCTCACGCGCTGGCCGCTGGACCGCAAGGTGGGCCCCAAGCTGTTGATGGCCGTGGGCGTGTTTGGCCTGGCCACCTTGGTGTTCGGCCTGTCGTCGAGTTTCTGGTTGTCCATGGTCGCGTTGGCCGTGACCGGGGCGGCCGACAACGTGAGTGTGGTCACGCGGCTGACGCTCACACAGCTTGAAACACCCGACGAGATGCGGGGCCGGGTGGCCGCCGTCAACTCGATCTTCATTGGCGCCTCCAATCAGCTGGGCGAGTTCGAATCGGGCGTCACGGCCGCCGCGTTCGGGGCGGTGGGCTCTGTGGTGCTGGGCGGTGTCGGCTCCATGCTGATCGCGCTGGCCTGGACCAGACTGTTTCCGGATCTGGCCAAACGTGATCGCATGACGTGATGGGCGCCCATGTGAGCCATCAAGGCGCCACGCGGTCGCGAACGGTGCCTGCTTCAGCCCGGGTAGGCGCGCTGCAGGATGGCGTCCACGGCCAATGAGCGCGTGTCGATGCTGCCCACCACGCGGCCCCATTGCGGATCCAGCCTGGTCTGGATGAAGGCATCGGCCACTTGACTGGGCGCATGGCGCTGCAGCAGGCAGGCCTGGGCCAGCAGCACCAGGCGCTCGGCAAAGCGGCGGCCCAGGGCTTCGAGCTGCTCAGGCGGTTCCTTGAGCATGTCCAGCAAGCCTTGTCGCGCGGCCTTGAGCCGGGCATCGCCGCCCATGCCTTGGGCCAGGTCGTCCAGCAAGGCCATGGCCGCGGCAGGCTCCTTGCTGATGGCGCGCATCACATCCAGGCACATCACATTGCCTGAGCCTTCCCAGATCGAGTTGACGGGTGCTTCGCGGAACAGGCGGCCCATCACACCCTCGTCCACATAACCATTGCCACCGAAGATCTCCATGGTCTCGCCGGTGAGCTCGACCGCGCGCTTGCAGACCCAGAACTTGGCAGCCGGCGTCATCACGCGCTTCCAGGCCTTTTCGACTGGGCTGTCGTCGCGCTCGTAGGCCTGGGCCAGGCGCATCATCAGCACCACATTGGCTTCGTTTTCCAGCGCCAGGTCGGTGAGCACGGCGCGCATCAGGGGTTGGTCCACCAGCAGGCGACCGAAGGCCTTGCGTTGACGGGCATAGGCCAGGCCTTGCACCAGGCCCTGGCGCACCATGCCGGCGCTGCCCACCACGCAATTGAGCCGCGTGTACGTGGCCATCTCGATGATGGTGGGGATGCCGCGGCCGGGTTCGCCCATCAGGATGCCGTGGGCGTCCTTGAACTCGACTTCGCTGCTGGAGTTGCTGCGGTTGCCGACCTTGCCCTTGAGGCGTTGCACTTCGACGGGGTTCTTGCTGCCATCGGGGCGCCAGCGTGGCACGAAGAAGCAGCTGGGGCCGCCCTCGGCGGTGCGTGCCACCACCAGGTGGGCATCGCACATGGGCGCGGAGAAGAACCACTTGTGGCCGCGCAGGGTGTATTCACGCTCGCCCTGGCCGGTGGGCGTGGCCAGGGTGGTGTTGGCGCGCACGTCCGAGCCGCCTTGTTTTTCCGTCATGCCCATGCCGATCCAGATCGATCGTTTGCTGGCCAAGGGCAGGTCGCGCGGGTCGTAGTCCGGGCTGAGCAACTGATCCTTCATGGCCGACCACAGCGCGGGTTCACGCTGGATCAGGGGAATGGCGGCCTGCGTCATCGTGGCGGGGCACAGCGTGCCGGCTTCGACCTGACCATGCATGTAGAAGCCCGCGGCCCAGGCCGCCCATCGGCCCTGGCGATCATCTGCAAAGGGCATGGCGATCAGGCCTTGCCCGCGGTACAGCGCCATCAGGCCGTGCCAGCTGGGGTGAAAGTTCACCTGGTCCACCCGGCGCCCGCGGGCGTCAAAGGACTTCAACTCGGGCGTGTAGCGGTTGGCCTGGTCAGCCAGGGCATAGGTTTCCGCCTGGCCCAGCGTGGCACCATAAGCCTGGAACTGTGGGGCGAAGTCGGATGCCCCGGCACGTTCCAAGGCTTCCCGCAGGGGTGCATCGGTGTCGAACAGGTTGTAGTCTTGCAGCTCGTCGAACTGGTTCGTGATCTCGTGCGTTTGCCAGGTCATGGGTCGTCTCCATCCAGCCCTTGGGGCTTGTCTTGCATGCCAGCCAGTCTAGGAAAAAAGCCTGCCTCAGGTGTTCGGGTTTCAGCAGCCACACGGCGCAAGCCGCGGCAGGCGCGGGCGCGCGTGAGTTCGGAGGCCTTGCAGGAGGCCTTTGTTCGGGTTTTGATGGATCGCGGTTATGCCGGGGTGACCATCCGCGAAGTGGCGGCCGTGGCCGGCGTGGGCGTGGGCACCTTCTACGAGTACGTGGCCAACAAGCAGGCACTGGCCGCCTTGACCATCCACATGCGTGTCAAACGGTTGGCACAGGCCATGGGGGCGTACGTGCAGGCGCACCAGGGGGCGCCCATGCTGGCGCTGGTGCAGGGCCTGATCGACGCACAACTCGGCCTGGTGATGGACGAGGGGGCGGTCTGGGCCGCGCTGTTCATGCTGGAGCGCCAGGTGTCCAGCCCTGATGCCTACCGCAAGCACTACGACCAGTTCGTGGCGCTGTGGGCGCAGGCCTTGTCGGCGTCTGCCCAAGCGCCAGCGCCAGAGCGGGTGCCGGTGGTGGCGCGCATGGTGCACACCATGGTGTATGGCTGGGTCACACAGAGCCTGCTCACGCAGGGGCCCGAGCTGGACAGGGCCGCACTGCACGCCGAGGTGCAGCGGGCCGTGGGGGCCTATCTGGCGGCCTTGTGATCAGGCGCGGGGCTGGCGCAGCTTGCGGGCTGCGAACAGGCCGCCCATGGCCAGGCCTCCTTGCAGCAGCAGGGCCAAAGAGGTGGGCTCGGGTACCACCGACACATTGGTGATGGCCGCGTTGAACGTGTATTCGTCGTGGGTCGAACCCAGTTCGCTGCCGCTGTCCTTGCTCAGGAAGACCTGACCGCCGCCGCTCGTGGCCGCTTGTTGCGCTGCAAACAGCGCGAAGGCGCTGGACGAGTCCAGCAGCGGGGTGGCGTCCGTGGTGGCCTCGAACGAGAAGGTGAACGCATCGGTGTGGCTCACGCCTTCTTGCGACCAGGCATTGCTCAGGTCCAGCGAGAGACCATATGTGCCGCCGAACTGGTAGAGCGAGCCAATCTGCTGTGCTTCCGTGTCACTGGGGTGGGCGCCATCCAGATGCAGCTCGGCCGTGTAGGTGGGCGCAAAGGTGGTGGTGGCGCCGTCGGTCAGCAGCGGGGTGCTGTCATCGAAGGTCAGCAAGAGGTAGCCCGACTCGGCCAGGCTGGGCGACAGGGCCGCGCCCGAAGCCTGCTGCAGCGTGAAGTCGATGCGCAGCGGCGCCGACGATTGCGCCTGGGCCTGACCGGCTGCAAACAGCAGGGGCAGGGCAAGGATGCTGCCCGACTGGATGACTTTGCTGGTAAAGGCTCGCATGCTGGTCTCGTGTTGTGTGTTGTTGATCGTTTGTCGTTGAATTGTTGCATCCGACGTGCCGGAGCGACCTCCCTCAAGTCGGTGTAGATTGGGGCGATTTCCTGAGCGAACCCATCAGCAGAGAGCCCCGATGCCGCCCTCCAAGCGCCCGATCGACCTGAACACCTATGCCCGCGCGGACATCCTGCGCGCCTTCAACAGCCGCTTGCTGCCGCAGTTCAGCACCACGTGTGAGGTGGAGGTGACCGGCATCAAGCGGCAGGCCGAGGCCGCGGGCGTGTCGTTTTTCGTGGCCTTGAGCCATGCGGTGTCCAGTGCGGTCAATGCGGTGCCCGAGTTGCGCCACCGCATGATCGATGGCGTGCTCTACGAGTTCGAGCGTGTGGACCCGGGCTACACCGTGGCGCGCGAGGGCGACCTGTTCAGCTTCTGCGACGGCGAGCACACCTCCGACTTCGGCCGCTATTGCGAAGAGACGCAGCGCCGCATGGACGCCGTCAAGCGGCAGCCCGATCTGAGCGTGGGCGAGAAGCACCACATGTTCTTCATCACCAGCATCCCCTGGTTCAGCTTCACGGCGTTCACGCACCCGTATGACCCGGTCTACGGCTACATCCCGGTGATCACGCTGGGGCAGTACACCGAGCGGGCCGGCGCCGTGGTGATGCCCGTGGCCGTGCAGGTGCACCATGGCGTGGTCGATGGCCTGCACGTGGGCCGCTTCTATGCAAAATTGAATGAGCTGAGCCGCCAGGCGGCGTCATGGCTCAAGCTGGGGCCTGATCGGGCTTGATCGTTTCACCGAGCTGGGCTTGGGCATCGGCCAGGTCATCAGGCCGCCATGGCGTGGACTTGGCCAGCGCCATCCAGACAGGAAAGGGCAAGGGGCGGTGGACGTGTCGGGCGGGCCGCACTTGCTCAAGCTGCCCGGTGTCGATGTCGCCATGCACCACCCAGATGCCGAAGGCTTCGGGGATCTCGTTGGGCTTGGCGATGCCGGCCGGGAACACGTAATAGCAGGCGCCACCCAGCCACTGATAGGCCTCGCGCTTGGCCGCATGGCGCAGGTCGGACAGCAAGTCAGCGCGGCTGACCTTGATCTCGTGCACGACGGGCTGAAGGTAGGCCTCGACCGAGGTATGGCGCACCGAGAACACATCGGGGCGGGCCATGCGCCAGCTGCCTGTGGATTCAGGCGCCGGGGTGGTGGCTGCGGCTTCCAACGGCCACAAGCCCGGATCAGGCAGGGCTTCTGAGGCCACCCATGCGGGATCGGCGGCGGCTTGTTCGGGCGCCTGAACATGGGCTTGAACGTGGGCCTGAACATGGGCTCGCAAGGCCAGCTCCAGCCAGACCAGCCGGCCCGCATCGACCAGTTGCCGCGCCACGCGCTGCGCCAGCCGTTCGTGCCGGCTCATCGCGCGCAGATTGCGCTGCCGACTGGCGGCCAGTGCTTCGAAGCCCGAAGGACTCAGGCGCAAGGTGTCACGGCCGGCTTCGTCCGTGTGGGCCTCGATCAGGCCCGCGGCCAGCAGATCCAGCTCGATCGGGTCACGGCAAGGCCAGCCCGCCGAGCGCCAGATCTTCATCAGGCGCGACAGATGGGTGCGTCCCAGTGTCCAGGATGGGTCGTGAGAGGCGTGCTCCATAACTGTATAAGTATACAGTTACGAGGCTGCCGAGCCGGCATCAATCAGCCCGCGCGGGCCATGGGCGCCACGCCGATCAAGGCCTGGTGGCCCCAGAAGGCAAAGGCCGCCCAGGCCACCACGCCCACCACCACGGTGAGCGCCGTCCCGATGGTATTGCCGCTGGGGTAGGTGGTGCCAGCGGCACGGTCGCGTTGGCGCGAACTGCGGAAGTCGAGGATGGCCCAGACCAGGAAGGCGGCGAACAGCACCACGTCGGCCAGCTTGCCATTGGCCAGCAAGTGCGCCAGCGCCCAGACCTTCACCGCCAGGATCATGGGGTGATGCAGGCGGGCCTTGATCGCATTGCCCGGCACATAGGCGGCAGCCAGGAAGACAAACGAGATCAGCACCAGCAGCGCGGCGATGTGGCGCATGGCCACCGGAGGTGTCCACAGCACTTCAGGCTGCAGGCGTGCCTGACCGAAACCCCAGACCATCAAGGCGAAGCCGGCGATCGACACCAGCGAATACAGCCCCTTCCAGGGCAGCTCGCCGATGCGCGCGCGCATGTGCGTGCGCCAGCCCTCGGCCACGATGCGCACGGAGTGCACGCCCAGAAAGACCACCAGACCCAGAATCAACCACGTCATCGCCAAGCCCCAAGCAAAGATCAGTGAAGGGCCCATTATGGTTGTTTCGCGTCCACCACCGGGCGCAGTAGGCTGGCTAGAATGGGCCGATGACCATCCGCTTCATGCCTGCAGGGGGGCTGCGTGCCGTGTTGTGTGGGGTAGCCGGCGCCTGGTGCGTGGCTGCTCATGCAGCGTCGTCTCTGCCAGCTGTTCAAACAGATTCACCGGATGCCGCGCCCCCGGCTGCGGCGGCCTCGGCACCCGAGCCCGAGCCCGTGTCCTCGTCGGCCCACAAGCTGTATGAACAGGCCCGCCACCAGCTGGTGCAGGTGCGCACCTTGTTGAGCGGGCAGGGCAGCCAGTCTTCGGTTGGATCAGGTTTCTTCGTGGGTGAAGGTGGCTTGATCATCACCAACTACCACGTGGTCAGCCAGGTGGCCTTGCAGCCCCAACGCTATCGCCTGACTTATGCCGGTGTGGACGGCCGACAGGGTGCACTGGACCTGCTGGCTTTTGACGTGGCCCACGACCTGGCCGTGGTGCGGCCCAGCGAGGCGGGTGGGGTGGCCATCAAGGGCTTGTCGTTCCGGTCACGCGCCACGCCACTGGACAAGGGCGAGCGCATCTACTCCTTGGGCAACCCGCTGGACGTGGGCTTTGCCGTGGTGGAGGGCACCTACAACGGCCTGGTGGACCGGGGCTTCTACCCCACCGTGTTTTTCAGTGGTTCGCTCAACCCCGGCATGAGCGGCGGGCCCACGCTGGACGAACAAGGCCGTGTCATGGGCGTGAACGTGGCCACGCGCCTGGACGGGCAGCAGGTGAGCTTCCTGGTGCCGGGCGAGTTTGCCGAAGACCTGCTGGCGCGGGCCCGCAAGGCCACGCCCATCAAGCAGGCCGTTTACCCCGAGGTGACGCGGCAGTTGCTGGTGCACCAGGACTTGCTGACCCAACGCTTCATGGCCCAGCCCTGGCGCTCGGCCGGGCACGCGCACTACCGCATCCCCGTGCCGCAAGAAACCTTCATGCGCTGCTGGGGCAACAGCACGCAGCCTGATAGCAAGGGCCTGGAGTTCGAGCGCTCGGACTGCTCCATGAACCAGTCGGTGTTCATCAACAGCAGCCTGTACACCGGCAACCTGGCCACGCGCCACGAGATCTACGACGGCAGCAAGCTGGGTGCCTGGCGCTTTGCGCGGCAGTACTCGAAGAGCTTTCGCAACGAGTACTTCGGTGGTGCCGGCGCGCGCACGGCCGCCCAATGCAGCGAGCGCTTCGTCACCAACGATGGCCTGACCATGCGCGCCGTCATCTGCCTGAACGCCTACAAGAAGCTGCCGGGCCTGTATGACATGGGCGTGCTGGTGGCCACCCTCAATGACGACACCGCCGGCGCACAAGGCCGGTTCGACGCCAAGGGCGTGAGCTTTGACAACGCCATGAAGCTGGCGGATTTCTACCTCAAGGGTTACGGATGGATTCCCACGAAGAAGGCCGAAGCCGAATCGAAGCGCCCCTCGCGCTGATCGAGCGCCTGGACCGCGATGGCCACGTGCTGCAGAGCACGCTGGTCTACCGCTGGCCCATGAAGATCGGCCGCTCTTTCGAGGCCGACCTGGTGCTGGATGACCCGCATCTGGCGCCGCTGCATGCCGAGCTGGACGAGGTCAACGGCGAAGTGCAGCTGCGGGTGGGCGAGACCATCAACGGCGCGGTGGTGGGTGCCACGCACCTGAAGGCGGGCGAGGCCATGGCACTGGGCGTGGCGCGCGCGCTGCGGCTGGGCAACACGCGGCTGCGCGTGCGCCTTGCCAGCGAGCCCATGGCCCCCGAGCGGCCGCTGGACCGCCATCTGGTGCAGGCGGCACTGGCGCCAGCGGGCACCTCGCTGTGGCGCGTGGTGCTGCCTTTGTTGTTGATCTCGCTGCTGGCCATGCTGTTTGACGAGTGGCTGGACAACGACCCTGGTACGCCACTCAACAACTACCTCAGCTCGGGCCTGATCCTGCTGTCGGTGACGCTGGGCTGGGCGCTGTTCTGGTCCTTGGGCAGCAAGCTGTTTCAGGGCAAGCTGGACTACCTCGCCCATTTGAGATTGACCTTGATCTATGGCCTGGTGTGGACCGTGCTGGACGCGGTGCTGCCCTTGCTGGCCTTCGCCACGGACTGGTCTTTCCTGTCGCATGTATCGGGTGTGGTGGGGGCCGGTGTGCTGTGCGCGCTGGTCTGGGCCCATCTGGGTTTGATCCTGCCGGGGCACCGTGCCGGTTTGACCGTGGGCGTGGCCACCATGTACCTGGTGGGGCTGGGCTTGCACATCTGGCTCAACGAGCAACGCATCGGGCAGGCCTTTACCGAACGCTACGTGACGGCCTTGCCGCCGCCCGCCTGGCGACTCGCACCGGCGCAACCCACCTCGGTGTTGATCCAGGACGCACGCGGGCTGAAAGCCAAGCTGGACCGCCAGGCCAAGGAAGACCAGGCGGATGATGCGACCGATGTCGGTGGTGACGACTGAGCCATGGCCGTAGGGGCTGTCAGATGATGCGAAAGCCCCGACGCGCTGCTGCGATGGCTGCCTTGGCGGCAGCGCTGATGGCGGGCATGTGCGCCTTCCAGGCGTGGGCCGAGCCGCCTCAGGCAACGGCGCTGGAGTCCGCTGCAACGGCGTCAGCGGCTGTTTCGATCAAGGCCTTTCCTGCTTATCAGGACGCCGCCTTGCTGGCACGCGCCTGGGCCTTGCCCGTGGCCTCGCGCTACAAGCCGCTCATCGAGTACCAGCGCAACGCCACCTTCTGCGGGCCCACCAGCCTGGCCAATGTGCTGCATTCATGGGGGCAGGCCGCTGATCAGAGCCATCTCCTGGAGGGCACCGATGTCAGCACGGTGCTGGGCTACCTGCCCAAGGGCCTGACGCTGGACGAACTCGCCGATGTGGCCCGCCAGAAACTGGGCAAGTCCGTCACCGTGATGCGGGGGCTGGACCTGGCCGCGTTCCGCCAGCACATGAAGCGCAGCAACGACCCCACCCGGCGTTACGTGATCAACTTCTCCCGGCAGCCCTTGTTTGGATCAGGCGGCGGGCACCACTCACCCATCGCGGGTTATCTGACCGACGAAGACCTGGTGCTGGTGCTCGACGTCAACAGCGATTTCGGCCCCTGGCTGGTCAAGACTGATCGCCTGTGGGCGGCCATGAACACGGTGGACGGCCGTTCGAACCAGCTTCGTGGGTTGTTGCTGATCGAGTGAGGGCCACAGGTCTGTTTCAAGCCCGCATCCAACACGCGGTGAGAACGGCATCAGTCCATGTCAGGTCTTCAAAGGCCAGCGCACATGCACCGCCAGGCCCCCGAGTTGAGCCGAGCGTTCGGTGTCGATGCGGGCGTGGTGCACGGCCGCGATGCGGCGCACGATGGACCACCCCAGCCCACTGCCGCTTTGCCCGCTGCCCAGCACCCTGAAGAAGCGTTCGCCCAGTCTGGGCAGGTCGGCTTCGCTCAGGCCCGGGCCGCTGTCTTCCACGCTCAGTTGCGGCGCCTGCTGGCCATCGCTCATGGTGACCAGAATCCGTGCGCCATCCGGGCTGTAGCGGGCCGCGTTGTCAATGAGGTTGCGCACCAGCACGGCCAGCAAGGCCGCATCACCTTGAATGGGGCTGTGATCCACGCCTTGCAGCTCGATGCTTTGCCCGCGCGCCAAAGCCTGGGGGGTGATGTCGGCCATGATCTGCCGCGTGAGGGGGACCAGGTCCACCGTGCTCATGGGCAAGGGCTGGCCGGCTTCCAGCCTGGACAAGGTCAGCAGCTGTTCGACCAGCCGGGTGGCGCGGTCACAGCCTGCCAGCGTGGCCTGCAGGGCATGTTTCCGCGCGGCCTCTTCGGTCTCGGCCAGTGCCACCTGGGCCTGCGTGTGGATGGCGGCGATCGGCGTGCGCAGCTCATGGGCCGCGTCCGCGGTGAAGCGCCGCTCTGCATGGAGCAGTGAAGAGATACGCCCGAACAAGGCATTGAGCGCCTCCAGCATGGGCGCCAGGTCGGCGGGCAGGTTGGGCAGGTGAACCGGGTCCAGTGCATCGGCGCGGCGGCTTTGCAGCACGTCGCGAATCTGGCGCAAAGGCAGCAGGCCGCGGCGGATCGCCAGCCAGACAGCCAGCATCAGCGCCGGCAAGGCAAAAGCGATGGGCCACAACACGCTGCGCAAGATGGCCTTGAGGATGTCGGCGCGCGAGTCGATCTGCTCGCCCACATAGACCTGTACATCTCGCTCGGCGCCATGCGTGGCGAAGATGCGCCAGCGCACGCCGCCAATGTCGACGGTGCGAAAACCTTCGCGCCAGTGCTCGGCCATGTCCACCATGGGTTGAGCGGGGGCGTTGGCCGTGCGCATGGACAGCCGACCTTCATGGAAGATCTGGAAGGCCACCTTGGGCGCATAACGGTGCAGCACCGGGGCGTCCAGCCCGCGTTCATCATCGTCGTGTTCGAAGTCTTGCTGGGCCACCAGCAGCGCGGCGGCCTGTGTCAGGTGGCCGTCGAGCAGTTCATCCAGTTCATGGCGCGCATCACCCCAGGTCAGGCCTGCGGCCACCAGCCACACGGTGAGCACGCTGCCGATCACCAGCAGCAGCAGGCGGGTCTGGATGGACGTGGCTGGTTTCATGATTGGCTTGCGATCACCTTGGGCAGGATGTAGCCCACGCCCCGCACGGTTTGGATCAGGCCATTGCCCAGCTTGCGCCGCAGGTGGTGCACATGCACTTCCACAGCGTTGCTGTCGATCTCCTGGCCCCAGCTGTAGAGATGCTGTTCCAGTTGCTCCCGTGACAGCACGCGGCCGGCATTGAGCATCAAGGCATGCAGCAGGTCGAACTCGCGGCCAGAGAGGTTCACGGGCTCGCCCGCCTGAAGCACCGTGCGCGAAGCCGGGTCCAGCTCGACATCCTGCGCGCGCAGGTGCTCGACCGGCTGGCCATGCGCCCGGCGGATCAGGGCGCGCAGGCGGGCGGCCAACTCATCGAGGTCCACCGGCTTGATGACGTAATCATCGGCACCCTGGTTCAGCCCCTTGATGCGGTCGGGCACGGCATCACGCGCGGTCAGCACCAGGATGGGCAGGGTCAGGCCGGCACGGCGCGCCATGGCCAGCACGTCCATGCCATCGCGTTTGGGCAGGCCGAGGTCCAGCACGGCGGCGCCGTAGTCTTGCGCGCGCAACTCGCGCTCGGCGGCTTCGCCATCACGCACCCAGTCGACCTGGAAGCCATGCAGGCGCAGGCCGGCTTGCAGGCCATCGCCCAGCAGGGGGTCGTCTTCAGCAAGCAGGATGCGCATGGTGTGGTCTGGCCGTGGGTTGCTCAGTCATCGTCATCATCATCGGTGGCGCCACCAGTATGGGTTTGACCCATCGCATGCTGGGCGGTTTGTTGCGGTGCAGTTTGCCACTGCTGCCACCAGAACCCCAGCACGGCCACCAGCATCAGGGCCGCCACGGTGGCCCAGGCTCGGCGGATGCCATCCTGTGCCTGGCCTGGCTTGCGGCCCGTGACCATGGCACGCACCAGGTTCTCCTTGTGCAGCCAGCTGCTGAGCACCACGCCGGCCACGTGCACGCCCACGAGGAGCAGCATCAGGTTGGCCAGCACCTCGTGGGTTTCTTCCAGCCATTCGCCGCCCAGCTCGTTGTAGTTGGCCCAGCCGGTGCTGGTCACCATGGCCGTCAGCCCGAGGATGAGCATGATGGCCAGCGCACCGGCAGGGTTGTGCCCCACATGGTGTTCAGGCTGGCCGCCGGGCAGCGAGCGCAGGTAGCGCAGCACCGTGCCGGGCCCGCGCACAAAGCTGCTGAAGCGGGCGTAGCGTGTGCCCATCAGGCCCCAGACCAGGCGGAAGGCCACCAGGCCGGCCATGGTGTAGCCCAGGGTCACGTGGACCAGGCGAAAGCGTTCGGTCTCGGCCGTGAGGTAGGCGCCGGCAAAGCACAGCACCATCAGCCAGTGGAACAGCCGCACGGGCAGGTCCCACACGAGGACCTTAGCGGGGGATGCGGATGAATCGCTCATTGAAATCTCCTTGGTCGGCACGCGTGTGGCAGGCCGCGCAGTTGGCGGGGCTCTTGATGCTGGCGCGTTGCCATGTGCGGGTGGACACCTCGTCGTGTTCATGCAGGAACCACGAGGATTGGGTGATGCGGTCTTGCGGCGGGGCGCTGCGTGAACCGGCGTTGGCGGCCAGCCAGGTGCTCAGGGTCTTGGTGGTGGCCGCATCCAGCGAGGCGTCGGTACCGAAGTGCTTGGGCAGGCCGTTCATCAGGCGTTGCCAGGATGCGGCGGGCAGCATGCCGGGCGGGTAGGCCACGTGGCAGGCCGAGCATTCCTGCTGGTATTTGGGCAGCAAGGGCACGCGGGCGCGGCCTTCGTGCTCGTCATCGTCGGCATGGGCACCGAAGCTCGTCAATGCCAGCAACAGCCCGGCAGCGGCCAGGTTCAGGGTTCGGAGGGTGATCGGCATGGTGGGGCTCCTGATTCAGGGCTTGAGCGTCAGCAGCCAGGCCAGCACGTCGGCCCTTTCGGCCGGTGTGCATTCGCGCCCGACCACGTCATTGCAGTTGCGGCGGAACCATTTCTCGGTCTTGGCCGTATCAGTGAAGCGTTCGGGGTTGAAGGCCGGTGCCAAGGGGCGGATGGACCGGCCCGTGGCCGCGTGCTGGCCCTCGCCCGTGGGCTTGGTGCCGTGGCAGCTGGCGCAGGCCCATTCACGGCCATGTTTGCTGGTGAAGAACTGCTGGCCCTTGCTGGCGTCCGGGCGGGTGCCGGCTTGCTGGCTGTAGGTCGCCAGCAGTTGCGCGGGTGTGCCGGTCTGGGCGTGTGCCGCCAAGGGCAGGCAGCATGCGGTGACCAGACTCGCGACCAGTCCGGTGTGCGGTGTGGTGAGGGAGGCAGTGATGCACCCGGCAATACGCCCTGTGATGAGGCGCAGGCGGTGCAAGCTGCTGGGGAAGGTTGGCATCATGGCGGCTCTCCTTGCTTGCTGCGGATGATGGTTGGGCTGTCTTACGGCTGGCTTAAGGCGCTGGTGACCGACGGCGGGCGCCCGTTGGTATCGTTTGATCCTGATCAGCTTTTGCCGACAGACAGAGGCAACATTCCTCTTGGCATGAGTCGCTTTGGCTGGTTAAATGTGAAAAATTCACATTATTGGAACCGGCGCCATGGATCGTTTTGCCCTTCGTGCCACCGCGGCGGCCTGCCTGCTGGCCGCCCTGTCCTCTACTGCTTCGGCTGGCGTCTTCGGCACGCTGGGCAATTTCGACGTGGTCAATGACACGGGCTCGACCGCCTATGGCTTCGAGATCGACCTGGAAGGCCTGCACAGCTCGGACATCACCGACACCTTCGGCGGTGCCGGGCGCGGCTTTCCCACCTCGGTGGAGCGTTATGGCGCGCCCAGCATCACCGAGTACAACAATGGCAGCATCTTTGGCGTCAAGGTCACCTACCAGGCGATCTACAGCGGTGGCAGCTGGAGCGTGGGCACACCCAGCGGCGTGTTCAACACCCCGGGCGAGAGTTGCTGGACGGGCGGCAACATCGGTTATGGCCCTTCCACGCCCTGTGACCACTTCGGCGTGGGCACCATTGGCAACCCGACCGGGACCACCTACTCGTGGTTGACCGAGTCCTCCCCCGGTGTGCTGAGCAATGCCAAGGTCAACCTGCCCGCGCCCGTTTGGGCGGTGACGCCTTCGCCCAACCCTGCCGTGGCACAGCCTGTGGTGGTCGCGCAGATCCAGGCGCCCCAGCCCGAGGTGGAGGCGCAATTCGGCACCGCCGTCTGGGTCAAGGTCTACACCACGGAGTTGGAAAACAAGGTTGAACTGGAAGAGCTGGTGGGGGGCAATCCCAAGGTGAAGGAAGCCGAGAACCACACCGAGATCGAATGGCAATTGCTGCAGACCGACCCGGGCAACCCGCTGGCGGGCCAGCTTGAAAACGGGGGCGGGGCCGCGGTGGGTGAAAAAGCCCAGTCCATCCTGCGCCGCTACGAGTTCTACAACTACAGCGGCGCGTATGACGGCGAGACCCACGAGGCCTTGCCTGTGCTGGGTGACAGCCACCCTGGCGACGGCGAGTTGGGCTCGTTCATCGGCGCGCAGAACGTGGCGCTCAACCTCGATGGCAACCCGGTGGCGGTGCCTGAGCCCGAAACCTGTGCGCTGGCCGGCAGTGGTCTGGCCATGGTCCTGCTGGCGGTGAAGCGGCGCAGGGCCAAGCGCGCCTGAATCCACGGCGGTGGGGCAATCTTCTCAATCACGCCCTTAGGCAAAAACGACTGGCCGTTTGGCGCGGCCCGTTTCACCATGAGCAGCCCTGACTCCAAAAAAGGACCGCTGCCATGCCCAAGCTCACCACCGCCTCCGGCATCCCTGTTGCCGACAACCAGAATGCACTGACAGCAGGGCCACGCGGTCCCATCCTGCTGCAGGACTTTCACCTCATCGAGAAGCTCCAGCACTTCAACCGCGAACGCATCCCCGAGCGAGTGGTGCATGCCAAGGGCTCTGGTGCTTACGGCACCTTCACCGTCACGCACGACATCTCGCGCTACACCAAGGCCAGGCTGTTCGAGGCCGTGGGCAAGCAGACCGAAGTCTTCGTGCGCTTCTCGACCGTGGGCGGCGAGCGCGGCAGTGCCGACACCGAGCGCGACCCGCGAGGCTTTGCCATCCGCTTCTACACAGAAGAAGGCAACTGGGACCTGACGGGCAACAACACGCCCATGTTCTTCATCAAGGACCCGATCAAGTTCCCTGATTTCGTGCACACGCAAAAGCGCGACCCGCAGACCAACCTCAAGTCCCCCACGATGATGTGGGATTTCTGGTCCCGGGCGCCCGAGTCCCTGCACCAGGTGACGATGCTGTTTTCTGACCGCGGCACACCCGATGGCTACCGCCACATGGACGGTTTTGGCAGCCACACCTTCAGCCTGATCAACGCTGCTGGCGAGCGTGTGTGGGTGAAGTGGCACCTCAAGACCAGGCAGGGCATCCAGAACCTGAGCGCATCGGAGGCCGTGCGACTGGCAGGCACCGACCCCGATTACGCCCAGCGCGACTTGTACAACGCCATCGCCCGCGAGAACTTCCCGCGCTGGCAGGTCTACATCCAGGTGATGACCGAGAGCGAGCGCCTGAACTGGGAGAAGAAGACCGGCTGGAACGCCTTCGACCTCACCAAGGTCTGGCCGCATGGTGACTTTCCCCGCATCCCCGTGGGCATGATGGAGCTCAACCGCAACCCGGTGAACTACCACGCCGAGGTCGAGCAGGCCGCGTTCAGCCCGGCCAATGTGGTGCCCGGCCTGGGCTACAGCCCCGACAAGATGCTGCAAGGCCGCCTGTTCGCCTACCACGATGCCCAGCTCTACCGCGTGGGCACCAACCACCAGCACCTGCCGGTCAACCGCCCGCGCTGCCCCTTCCACAACCAGCAGCGTGACGGCGCCATGGCCATCGACAACGGTGGTGCGGAGGTCAATTACATGGCCGTGGAGGCCCAAGGCTCGGCACCTCAGGGTATGGGCCATGGTGACCCGGGCTGGCCGCTCGAAGGCGTGGCCGCGCGTTACGACGCACGCGGGCAGGAGGACGACTACACCCAGGCCGGCAACCTGTTCCGCCTGATGAGCGTGCAGGAGCGCCACAACCTGTTCAACAACATCGCAGGCCCGCTCTCGCAGGTCAGCAATGAGATCCAGGCGCGGCAGCTCGCCCATTTCGACAAGGCCGACCCGGCTTACGGCGCTGGTGTCAGGGCCGCCCTGGCGGCCAGAAGCACGTCGTGAACCGGTCTCAACCCATCGGCTGGTGCTTGGCCTGCTCAATGCGCTGAGCTCTGTAGATGCCTGTGTGGCCCGAGAACAGATAGCTCACCACACAGGCCACGGCCGCGAAGATGCCAATGGGCGCGCCAAACAGCTCCATGGCCATGAGCGTGCAGGCCAATGGGGTGTTGGCGGCGCCGGCAAACACCGCCACAAAGCCCAACGCGGCCATGAAGCCGATGGGCTGGTGCAACAGCGGCGCCAGGGCGTTGCCCAGCGTCGAGCCGATGAAGAACAGCGGCGTGACCTCGCCGCCCTTGAAGCCACAACTCAGCGACCACACCGTGCTGATCAGCTTGACGGCAAAGTCCCACGCGGGCACCGCCTGCTGAAAGGACTCGGTGATGGCAGGCAGGCCCAGCCCCGCATAACGCCAGCCATCGCCAAACCACACCACCGCAGCCAGCACCAGGCCACCGAACACAGGGCGCAGCGGCGCATGAGCGATCCAGGCTTTCATGCGGGCCGACAGCGCGTGCGTGGACGTGGCAAACAGCATGCCGATCAGCCCGAAAATCATCCCGGCCAGCACCACCGAGATCAGCGCCCACACGGACAGCGGCGGGATCACCCCCGCCACGTAGTGCCCATGCTGCACCCCCCACAGGCGCGTGACCTGATCGGCCACGATGGCCGACACGAAACAAGGCCACAGGGCGTCATAACGCATGCGGCCCACCATCAGCACCTCCAGGCCAAACACGGCACCGGCCAGCGGCGTGCCGAACACCGAGGCAAAGCCTGCGCTGATGCCGGCCATCAGGAGCAGCCGGCGGTCATGCGGCGACAGCTTGCACAACTGGGTGAGTTGATCAGCCAGCGCACCCCCCATCTGCACGGCCGTGCCTTCGCGGCCCACCGAGGCGCCGAACAGATGCGAGATCACCGTGCTCACCAGGATCAGCGGCGCCATCCGCAAAGGGATGGTCTTCTTCGGGTCGTGGATCTCGTCGAGCAGCAGGTTGTTGCCACCCTCCACGCTTTGCCCGAACTTCAGGTAGACCCAGCCCACTGCAAAGCCCGCCACCGGCAGCAGCCAGATCAACCAGCGATGGGCCTCGCGCGTGGCGGTAGCCCAGTCCAGCGAAACCAGGAACAGCGCAGATGCCGAGCCGGCCAGGATGGCCACCAGCGTGGCCAGGATCAGCCACTTGCCCACCTGGGGCAGCAAGTCAATGGGCTCGGTGAGTTTCATGCGGTGGGGACACGTCCATGGCTGTGGTGCACACCTCATGCAAGCCACAGGCCATGTGGATGGCTTGAAGCACCGATTCTAAGTGTCGTGCCTGCGTCGACCGGCACGCTTGATTCAGGGTTTGTGCCTTACGCCGTCCACAACAGGCGCCCGGCAGTTTTCGTGGCGGTCCGCGCTGTTTTTTGCCCTAACCGCTTGGTTGTGCTCTCTTTTTCGGACGCATCGCCTGTCCGTTGTGAGCGGGGGTGGTCCTGGTTCGTGGCATCCTCGCACCTCATGCAGGCCATTGCCAAGCGAGACAACATGAGCGAACAGCAGCAAGATCCCATCGTCATCGTGGGTGCCAAGCGCACGCCGATCGGCGCCTTCCAGGGGCAATTCCAGGCCATGAGTGCCACGGCATTGGGCGGCGCGGCCGTGGCAGGCGCCTTGGCGCAAGCCGGCTTGTCGGGCAGCGCCGAGATCAGCGAGGTGCTGATGGGCTGCTGCCTGATGGCCGGCCTGGGGCAGGCGCCTGCGCGGCAGGCGGCCATCGCGGCGGGCTTGCCCGTGTCAGTGGGCGCGACCACACTGAGCAAGATGTGCGGCTCGGGCATGAAGACCACCATGCTGGCGCACGACCAGTTGCGTGCCGGCGTGGCCGACTTCTTCGTGGCCGGCGGCATGGAGTCCATGAGCAACGCGCCCTACCTGCTGCCGGCCGAGCGCGCCGGCCAGCGCCTGGGCCACGGCCGCACCATCGACCACATGTTCTTTGATGGCCTGCAAGACGCTTATGGCGGCGAGCTGATGGGCCATTACGCCGACCTCGTGGCCGAGCAGCAGGGCTACACCCGCGCCCAGCAGGATGCTTATGCCACCGACTCGGTGCTGCGCGCCCGTGCCGCCGTCGAGGCCGGCCTGTTTGCTGACGAGATCGCGCCCGTGACCCTCAAGGGGCGTGGCGAGCCTGTGCTGATCAGCCAGGACGAAACCCCCTCCAAATGCCAGCCCGACAAGATCACGCGGCTCAAGCCCGCCTTCCGGCCTGACGGCACCGTGACCCCGGCCAGCTCGGCCTCCATCTCGGATGGCGCGGCCGCCCTGGTGCTCACGCGCGGTAGCGTGGCCAAGCAACGCGGCATGGCCGTGCTGGCCCGCATCGTGGCCCACAGCACCTATGCCGGCGAGCCCGGCCTGTTTGCGACCGCACCGGTGCCTGCCATCCAGCGCGTGCTGGACAAAGCCGGCTGGCGCGCCGCCGATGTCGACCTGTTCGAGGTCAACGAAGCCTTTGCGGTCGTGGCCCTGCATGCCATGCGCGAGCTGGGCCTGCCGCACGACAAGGTCAACGTGGCCGGCGGTGCCTGTGCGCTCGGCCACCCCATCGGTGCCACCGGCGCGCGCATCATCGTCACCCTGATCCATGCCTTGCGGCGCACCGGGGGCCGCCGTGGCATCGCGTCTCTGTGCATTGGCGGCGGCGAGGCCACGGCCATCGCCATCGAGATCCCGGCCTGATCCCCGTTCACCCAGCGCTTTCGTTTTACCCACCTCACTCCATCGTCACCATGATCGAACTCGACATCGACGCCAGCGGCCACATCGCCACCATCACCCTCAACCGCCCGCCCGCCAACGCCTGGTCGCTCGACGGCCTGCGCCAGCTCAAGGCCACGGTTGAAAAGCTCAATGCCGACACGCGTGTGCGCGCCATCATCGTCACCGGCCAGGGCCCCAAGTTCTTCAGCGCCGGTGCCGACCTCAACGTGATGGCCGGTGGCGACAAGGCCGTGGCCCGCGACGTGGCCCAACGCTTCGGCGAAGCCTTTGCCACGCTGCAGGAAGCCCGCGCCGTGGTGATCGCGGCCATCAATGGCTACGCCATGGGCGGTGGCCTGGAATGCGCCTTGTCGTGCGACATCCGCATTGCCGAGCAGCACGCGCAGATGGCCTTGCCCGAATCCTCGGTGGGCCTGCTGCCCGCCGGTTGTGGCACGCAGACCTTGCCCTGGCTGGTGGGCGAAGGCTGGGCCAAGCGCATGATCCTCACCAACGAACGCGTGGATGCCGCCACGGCCCTGCGCATCGGCCTGGTCGAAGAGGTGGTGGACACCGGCGCTTCGCTGGCCAAGGCCCAGGAGATGGCCCAGCGCGTGACCACGCTCAGCCCCGAGGGCGTGGCCTACAGCAAGCAACTGGTGCACGCGGCACGCCAGGGTGTGCCCCGTCATGCCGCCTTGTCGATGGAGCGCGAAAAGTTCGTCGACCTGTTCGACAGCCCCAACCAGCGCGAAGGTGTCAACGCCTTCCTGGAAAAGCGCAAGCCGCAGTGGACCTGATCGATTGACGCGTTGCGGTGACCGCTTGTAACGGACGGTTCACCGCCCACGTGTATCCTTTCCCCCTGTTTCATCACATGCTGTAGGACAACCCCATGAAACTCAACCGCAAAGCCATCGCTCTGACCGTGGCCATCGCCCTGAGCCACACCGCCGGCCTGCAGGCCGCGCAAGCCGCCATGATCGCCACCGATGCCGTGGCCGTGACCAGCGCCGATGCCCAGGTGGCCGCCCGCCGCGCCCAGGTGCTCGAGACCCTCAACCGTGCCGACGTGGCCCAGGCCCTGATTCAAAAGGGTGTGGACATGGACGCGGCCCGCGCCCGTGTGGCCTCCTTGTCCGACGCCGAAGTCACGCAACTGGCCGACCAGCTGGACAAGGCGCCTGCCGGTGCTTCCGACATCCTGGGCACCATCGTGTTCATCTTCGTGCTGCTGCTGATCACCGACATCCTGGGCTTCACCAAGGTGTTCCCGTTCACACGCTCGATCCGCTGATCGCGTCGTGCGTCGCACCTCGCGCCTGATTGGTGCGTTGACGCTGTCTTGCAGCCTCATCGTGATGACGGGGCTGCAGGGCTGCGCGTCGCTGGAGGCGCATCAGACCAGGGCCTTGCTGGCCCAGCCGCCAACAGACATCCCCGCGCAGGTGGCCTTGTCTGCCACGCCTTTCTTCCCTCAATCCGAACTGCAATGCGGGCCCGCGGCCCTGGCCACGGTCATGAGCGCCGCCGGTGTGCCCACCAGGCCTGACAGCCTGACCTCGTCGGTCTTTGTACCAGCCCGTGGTGGCAGTTTGCAGATCGAGATGCTGGCGGCACCCCGCAGCCATGGCCTGGTCAGCACCCGCATCCAGCCTGATATGCAGGCCTTGTTGCACGAGGTGGCGGCCGGGCACCCCGTCGTGGTGCTGCTCAACCTGGGCTTGAGCCTGTACCCGGTCTGGCATTACGCCGTGGTCATCGGTTATGACTTGCCGGCGGGTGACGCGCTTTTGCGTTCTGGCACCACCGAATTGCAGCGCCTGCCCTTGTTCACGCTGGAACACACCTGGGCGCGATCGGGTCAATGGGCTTTTGTCGTCCTGCCGCCTGATCAACTGCCCGCGTCGGCCAGCGAGGCGGATGTGACCGATGGCCGCGTCACCTTCGAGCGCCTGGCCAAGCCTGAGCAGGCGGCGCAGGCTTACCGTGTGGCCCTGCAACGCTGGCCCGACAGCCTCGTGCTGGGGCTGGGCCTGGGCAACACCTTGTTCGCCTCCGGTGATGTGCGTGGCGCAGCCGATGTGCTCGAGCGCGTGGCCAGGCAACACGACAGCGCCGCAGCCTGGAACAACCTGGCCATGGCGCGCCTGAAACTGGGCGAGCGGGATGCAGCCATGGCGGCAGCCCAGGCTGCGCTCAAACGCGCGCAGGCCAGCGAGCCGAAGTGGGTGAGCGCCGCGCAGGCCACGCTGGACGAAGTGCGGCAAACCCTCTCGGGGAAATGACGGGCGCGAGGCGGATCAGGCGCCACCCTAGGGATAGCCTCCCCCTAAGTTTGAAGGGGTCTCCCCCTTAGGCGGGTTTTGTGTGGCGGGCCCTTTGCTTACGATGCATTCAATGACGAGCGTGGTGTCAACCGCGTGCACAAAAAAAGGGGGTGCGTCATGGGCATTGATACACAAACTGTCGCCTGGGCGGGCATCGCCGTTGGTTTGGTCGGCATCGCCTGGGCCATCTTCTGGCCGGTAGAGCCGCACCCCGGCATCAATCCCATCTCCACGCACTGGGATCTGGTTTACGTGGATGACGATGGCGTCATGCAGTTCACCATGGTGCGTGTGCTCAAGATCAACCCGACCACGCGCCGCATGACGGCCTGGTGCGCCAGCAGCGGCAACGAGCGGGTGTTCAAGCTCAGCAAGGTGGTCAAGGCCACGGACGTACGCAGCGGCGCACGCATCAACATCGCCCGCTTGATCGACAAGCCGCGGGTGTTGAGCGACAGGCCTGCACCCAGCGCGGCACCTGACAGCACGCAGGGGGATTCGGTGGGCAGTTGGTGGAGCACCTCGCGCCTGGGCCTGCACTGAGGGCTTTTGCCAGCACGAAGTCGCACCCAGGGGGCGACAATGCAGGCCATGCCCACCCCCACCCCCAACTCAAGCGCCCAAGCCGCCGCCACCATCCTGGTGCAGCGGCGCCTTCATGGTCAGCAAGGTCCTTGTCTGCCTGAGCCGCTGCGCCCGCAGACCCTGGACGACGCCATGCGCATCCAGCTGGCCAGCATGCCCCTGATGGGCGACGCCATCGCGGGCTGGAAGTGCGGCACCCCCGGGCCCGACAAGCTGGTGGTGGCGCCCATCTACGCCCGCACCGTGCACCGGGCCAGCGAAAAACCTTGTCCCGTCTGGGCCCATGGCGGCATGGTGCGTGTCGAGCCTGAACTGGCTTTTGTGCTGGGCCGAGACCTGCCCGCACGCGCGCAACCCTACACACCCGATGAGGTGGACGACGCCATCTCCGCCACCCACCTGGCGCTGGAGCTGATCGACAGCCGCTACAGCGAGCCCAGCGTCCTGAGCTTTGCCGACAAGCTGGCCGATGGCCTGGTGAACCAGGGCCTGTTCATCGGCCCTGCCGTTGATGGCGAGCAAGCCAGCCTGACCAACGTCATGCCGATTGCGATCCAGGTCGAAGGCTCGCCCGAGCAGGTGCGCGCCGGCCAGCATCCTGACCCCCTGCCACGTTTGCCGCTGTACTGGCTGGTTGAATACCTGCGTGAGCAGGGCATGGGCTTGCAAGCCGGGCAGGCGGTGATCACGGGCTCTTATGCCGGCACGTTTCCCTTGCCCGTGAGCCAGGGCATCACCTTGCGTTACGGCGATCTCGGTGAGTTGCGCGTGCGGTTTTCGGCGCGGGCAAGAGCCTGATTCGGCCCGTTTCGGTCGGTCTCAACCCAGGCTCATCAGGCTGGCATTGCCACCCGCTGCGGCCGTGTTGACCGCGATGCTCTGCTCGCGCAGCAGCCGCCACACGCTCAGCGCGCCAGCTTGATGCCAGCCCGTTGGCAGGGCCAGCAAAGGCAGGATAGGGCCGGGTCGCTCGCTGAGGTACTCGGCCATCTCGATGATGTCGGTGCGCTCGGCGTGCATCAACACGGCGCACCAGTCGGCATCGGCCATGTCGCGCACCAGCGTGATGCGATCACGCACTTCGGGCGGCAGTTCATACAGCAAGGGCCGCCTGGAGGGGTGGTCCATCCACACGGCCTGGGCGCCCGCGGCCAGCACGGTGCACAGCTGGTAGATCAAGTCCGATGCGGCATTGGCCAGGCAGAGCACAGGGCCCTTGGGCAGCAGGCGGTAGCGGTTGCGCTCGCCGGTGGGGCCGGGCAGTTCGCCATCGAAACCCAGCGGGCTGATCTGCATGAGGTACTCGGCCTCTTGCTGCAGTGCATGGGCATGGGGCACAGATGGCATGTGGGTCATGTGGGGCATGTGAGGCACAGGTGCGGCGCCCAGCCAGTCGCACAGCGCTTGCAGTGGCATCAGCGCTTCGTCCGATGGGCGCCTGCTGGCCATGCTGCGCAGCGTGTCGGCGCGCAAGCTGGTGTCGGCCTGGGTGTGCAGCAGTCGGTGCAGGTAGAGCGGCCCGCCGGCCTTGGGGCCGGTGCCCGAGAGGCCTTCGCCGCCAAAGGGTTGCACGCCCACCGTGGCGCCGATCATGTTGCGGTTCACGTAGATGTTGCCAATCTGGGCACGCTCGGTGATGAAGTCGATGGTTTCGTCGATGCGGCTGTGGATGCCCATGGTCAGGCCGTAGCCGGTGGCATGCAGCTGCTCGATCAGCGTGCCCAGTTCACCGCGCTGGTAGCGCAGCACATGCAGCACGGGGCCGAACACCTCCTGCACCAGTTCCTGCAGGCTGCTGATCTCGATCAGGGTGGGGGCGGCAAAGCAGCCTGAACTGTTCTCTTGCACGGCATCCACGGCGGTGTCGGCCTGGAAGACATCCCGGTCACAGGCCCGCATGGTGGCCACATGCAGTTCGATGGCCTCCAGGGCGTCCTGGTCGATCACCGGGCCCACATCGGTGTGCAGGCGGTCGGTCGGGCCCAGGTGCAGCTCGCTCATGGCGCCGCGCAGCATGTGTAGCACGCGGTCGGCGATGTCGGCTTGCAAGCACAACACGCGCAGCGCCGAGCAGCGCTGGCCCGCGCTGTCAAAGGCCGAGGTGAGCACGTCGCTCACCACCTGTTCAGGCAGGCCCGATGAGTCCACGATCATCGCGTTCTGACCACCCGTCTCGGCGATCAGGGGCAGGGGCTGGCCTCGTTCGTTGACGCGTGTGGCCAGTTGGGCTTGCAGCCAACGTGCCACTTGGGTGGAGCCGGTGAACATCACCCCCCGGGTCGCCGCATGGTTCACCAAAGCAGCGCCAATGGTTTCACCATCGCCCGGCAGCATCTGCAGTGCGGCCAGCGGCATGCCGGCCTCATGCAGGATGCGCACGGCCTGCGCGGCGATCAGCGGTGTCTGCTCGGCAGGCTTGGCCAGCACGGTGTTGCCCGCAGCCAGCGCAGCGGCAATCTGGCCGGTGAAGATGGCCAGCGGGAAGTTCCAGGGGCTGATGCACACCACGGGCCCCAGGGGCTGGTGGTGGCCGTCGTGCAGGTCCTGGCGGATCTGGGCGGCGTTGTAGCGCAGGAAGTCCATGGCTTCGCGGACCTCACCCATGGCGTTGGGCAGGGTCTTGCCGGCTTCGCGCGCCAGCAGGTTGAGCAGCATGGGCACACGTTCGGCCATCAGGTTGGCGGCCTGGTCCAGCATGGCGGCGCGTTCGGCCACGGGGCGGCGTTGCCAGGTCGGGGCATAAGCGGCGCTGGCTTGCGCGGCCTGGTCCACATCGCTCAAGCTGGCCCAGCGCACGCGGCCCACGGTGTCGCGGCGTTCCGCGGGGTTGCGTACCGTGTGCCAGCAGGCGTCGTGCGTCGACAAGGCGTGGGCCACCATGGGCTGCACGTCGATCTGTGGCAAGGCCTCTCGCGACAGGTCCGCATGCAGCTGGATCAAGGTGGCTTCGTGGTTCAGGTCCAGCCCGAGGCTGTTGGGGCGCGAGGGGCCATACAGGTCTGCCGGCAAGGGGATGGCGGGGTGCGGGGCGCCGATCACCCCTTCGACTTCGGCGTGGCGCAGCACGCTGGTGGCGGGGTCTTCCAGCAAGGCTGTGAGGTCGATGCGTTCGTCGGCCACCCGGTTGACGAAGGAGCTGTTGGCACCGTTTTCAAGCAGGCGCCGCACCAGGTAGGCCAGCAGCGTTTCATGCGTGCCCACCGGCGCGTAGATGCGGCAGGGGCGGCCCAGCCCGCCTTGATCAACGGGGCTCACCACCAGGTCGTACAAGGGCTCGCCCATGCCGTGCAGGCACTGGAACTCGTATTGGCCCGGCTGGAAGTGGGGGCCTGCGAGTGCGTGTACGGCAGCCAGCGTGTGCGCGTTGTGCGTGGCGAACTGCGGGTAGACCTCGGCCGGTGCAGCCAGCAGCTTGCGCGCACAGGCCAGGTAGGCCAGGTCCGTGTGGGCCTTGCGGGTGTAGACCGGGTAATCCGCCTGACCCTCGATCTGCGCGCGTTTGATTTCGCTGTCCCAGTAGGCGCCTTTGACCAGCCTCACCATCAAGCGGTGGCCACTGCGGTGCGCCAGATCGATCAGGTAGTCGATGACAAAAGGCGCGCGCTTCTGGTAAGCCTGCACCACGAAGCCGATGCCATCCCAGCCTTGCAAGGCCGGCTCATGGCACAGGCGCTCGATGAGGTCCAGTGACAAGGACAAGCGTTCGGACTCTTCCGCATCGATGTTGAGCCCGATGTGATAGTCGCAGGCCAGCGTGCTCAAGCGCAGCAGACGTGGGTAGAGCTCGTCCATCACGCGGGCGTATTGCGAGCGGCTGTAGCGTGGGTGCAGCGCGGACAACTTGATCGAGATGCCCGGGTTGTCGTACAGGTGGCGGCCTTGCGTGTCTTGCGCCATCGCGTGGATGGCGGCCTCGTAGGCCCGCATATAGCGTTGCGCGTCCTCATCAGTGAGGGCGGCTTCACCCAGCATGTCGTAGGAGTGGCGAAAGCCTTTGGCCTCGTGTTTGCGGGCGTTGCGCAGGGCCTGCTCGATGGTCTCGCCGATCACGAACTGCTCGCCCATCAGGCGCATGGCCACGTCCACACTCTTGCGGATCAGGGGCTCGCCGCCTTTGATGGCCACACGTTTGAGTGCGGCACGCAAGCCGGTCTCACCATGGGTGCTCACCAGTTTGCCGGTCAGCATCAGGCCCCAGGTGGTGGCGTTGACAAACAGCGAAGGGCTGTGGCCCAGATGGGCGGCCCAGTCGGTGTCGCCCACCTTGTCGCGGATGAGAGCGTCGCGCGTGGCCTGGTCCGGGATGCGCAGAAGGGCTTCGGCCAGGCACATCAGGGCCACGCCTTCGTGCGAGGACAGCGAGAACTCCTGCATGAGCGCCTGCACCAGGCCTTCGCGGCCGGCGGCCACCTGGCGTTGCCGCAAGCGGGTGGCCAGATCCAGCGCGAGGGTGCGGGTGGCGCTGGCCTGCTCGGGTGCCAGTGTGGCGTCGGCCATCAAGGCTTGCACGCAGGCCGACTCTTCGCAGCGTGTGGCGCGGTCAATCGCATCACGCAGCGGGCCGTGGGGGGCGCGCAAGGCTTGCCCGAGTGTCTGGAAGGGGCGAGGGTCTGGCGTCATCGCCTCCTCACCTTAAGCGAAGCTGCGGGTTCAGTAAAGCAGGTAGCCCGCGCGGCGCGTCATGAAATCACGCAATCGGTCTTGCCAGCTTTGTTCGATGGCTTCGACAGGCTGCCCCTGGCGCAAACGGGCCAGGGTATCGCGAGACCCGACCATGCCCAGGGTCTTGTCCAACTGGAAGCCAGGCGACAACTGGGTCAGGGCGCGCGTGAGGCTCAGGCCCAGCTTCTGCGCATCGAACTGGTCCTTCTGGGTGAGCTTGAACTGCACGCCATGGCACAGCTGGCCTTGATAAGGGCCGCTGTTGGGCGTGAACTCGGCGGGGCTGATGGCCAGACCGGGCAAGGCATCGGCTTGCAGGGCCTGCGTGAGCTGGTTGGCATCCAGCCAGGGGGCGCCCACCCACTCGAAAGGCCGATCTGTGCCGCGGCCCACGCTGATGTTGGCGCCTTCCACCCAGGCCACGCCGGGGTAGAGCAGGGCGGTGGTCGGGGTGCGCAGATTGGGTGAGGGCGGGATCCAGTCCAGGCCGGTTTGATCAAAGCGCATGTCGCGCTTGTAGCCCTGCATGGGGATGACCTTGAGCTTCACTTCCAGGCCGGTGCGGCTGCGGATGTCGTCGCGCAGCCAGCCGGCCAGTTCGCCCAGGGTCATGCCGTGTTGCACGGGCCATTCGGCAAATGCGGTGAAAGAGCGCAGCTTGGCATCCAGCACAGGCCCGCCCACACGCTGCGCGCCCAGGGGGTTGGGGCGGTCCAGCACCACGAAGTTGAGCCCGGCCTGTGCGGCGGCTTGCATGGCCTCGCCCATGGTGGACACATAGGTGTAGAAGCGCACGCCCGCGTCCTGCATGTCGAACACCAGGGTGTCGAGGTCCTTGAGCATGTCGGGTGTGGGGCGCAGCTGTTTGCCGTACAGGCTGATCAGGGGCAGGCCCGTGGCAGCGTCCATGCTGGTGGCGATCTGGCCCTCCTGGTCGCGGTTCAGGCCATGCTCGGGTGTGAACACCTTGCGCAGTTGCAGGCCGGGCGCGGTGTGCAGGCGGTCCAGCGTGCGCCAGCCTTTGGCGTCCATGGCCGACAGGTTGGTGATCAGGCCCAGGCGCTGGCCTTGCAGCGCGTCATAAGCATGCTGGCGCAGCACGTCGATGCCGGTTTGCACGGGCGGGCCGGGGTTGCTCAAGGCCTGGGTGGCCCAGCTTTGGGCGGGCTCGCTCAACGAGGGCCAGCGTGCGCTGATCTGCTCGGCGGTGAGGGCGGGGCGCTGGCTGGCCAGCAAGGCCTGGATCTCGCGGCGCAGTGGGCGGGCGTCGCCCAGGCCGCGCGGGTGCACGCGGTTGCTGAGGATGATGAGGTATTGCCGGTTGTACAGGTCGATCCACAGGCCGGTGCCGGTGTAGCCGGTGTGGTCGATCATGCCCAGTGGTGGCAGGGACTCGCGTTGCGCATTCAAGGGCGCATCCAGCGCCCAGCCCAGGCCGCGCCAGTCGGGCTGGTTGCTCGGGGCCTGGGGTTGCATCAGGCGCTGCAACGTGTCCTGACGCAGCAGCGGGTAGGCGCGGGCGGGCTGTTTGTGCTGGGTATCGGTTTGGGCATCACCAGCTGCCACGTGCAGCATGGCGCGGGCAAAGCGGGCCAGGTCGTCTGCGGTGCCAAAGAGGCCGGCGTGGCCGGCCCAGCCACCCATGCGGCGTGCAAAGGGGTCGTGCACGGTGCCGCGCAGCATGCGGCCGTCGCTCAACAGCTCGGTGGGCGCAATGCGGGGGCGCCAGTCGGCGGGGGGCTCGAAGGTGGTGTCCTTCATGCCCAGGGGTTTGAAGATGTGGCGCTGCGCGTAGTCCGGCAGGCTGTGGCCGCTCACGCGCTGCACCAGTTCACCCAGCACGATGAAGTTGATGTCGCTGTAGACCATGCGCGTGCCAGGTGGGGTCCTTGGCTTTTCGGCGATGACCTTTTGCAGGCCGGCCTGGTAGCCCGACCACGGCGGGCTGTCATCCAGATCGGGGCGCAGGCCGGAGCTGTGCGCCAGCAGTTCGGCCACGGTGATGGGGCCTTTGCCGTTGGCGGCGAACGCGGGCCAGTAGCGGGCTACCGGGGCATCGAGCTTGAGCTTGCCGCGCTCGACCAGTTGCATCACGGCGGTGGTGGTGGCCACGGCCTTGGTCAGGGAGGCGAGGTCGAACACGGTGTCGGTGCTCATGGCTTCGCGCTCAGGTTGCAGGGCGCGCCAGCCATAAGCCTGCCGGAACTGCACGCCGTCTTCGTTGCCAATGATCACCACGGCGCCGGGCAGCTTGCCTGCATCCATCTGGGCGTGCACGGCTGCGCCAATGGCCGGGCCCAGGCGGTCGGCCAAGGTGTCATGCGCAGGCGATGCAGCAGCCGCAGCCACACAGGCGGCAATCAGCCAACAGGTCAGCAGCAGGCGCATGACGCGGCCTATGCTCAAGGCACGCTGGCCACGTTGGACACCGGCTTGTAAGACGATGGTGCCATGGGCATCTTCTTCACGTTCAGGCCCGCTGTGCTGTAGTGGTTGCTGGCGTTCCACAGCAGCCAGCCCTGCGCGTGCACGTCTTCGGCGGCCTGGATCTGGGCGCGGATTTCCTTTTCGCCGAACACGCGGCGGTCAAAGGCATAGTCCTTGAACGACTGCAGCCAGGGGCGGAAGCGCACACCACCCATGCCCGAGCGCTCGATGGCCGCTTGCAGCGAGTGGTGCACGATCTCGTAAGGCGAGCCCACGGCCATCACATGGCCCGGGATGCCCCAGGTGAAGCCCGAGGGGTAGAGCATGGGCGAGAGGTAGTCCAGCCGGTCAGCCAGCATCTCCAGCTGCTGGCCGATCAGGGTGTCGTTGAGGTTCCAGCACACATAACCAAAGATGTCGGCTGACATGTAGACGTTGTACCTGGCCAGGCGTTGCCGTGCCTTGTCCAGGAAGGCCGAGATCATGAAGGGGCGCACCTCCCAGGTATTGGGCTGCGAGAACTGCAGGCCGGGCGTATCGGGGAAGCGCACGTAATCGAACTGGATCTCGTCAAAGCCCAGCTTGGCGGCTTCTTCGGCCATGGCCACGGCGGGCTCCCAGGCGGCCGGGATGGAAGGGTCCAGCCAGGACAGGCCCTCTCGGTCTTTCCAGATGGCGCCGCTGCTGGTCTTGATGGCCCACTGCGGCTTGACCGTGGCCATCTTGTCATCCTTGAAGGTGACCACGCGGGCGATCAGGTAGATGCCCTTGTCGTGCAGCTCCTTGATCAGCGCGGGCATGTCGTGCACGGTGACCACGGTCTGCTTGGGGTAGCCCAGGGCCTCCCAGACTTCGCTGCGGTAGGGCACGATGCCGGCGTCGCCCTTGACGTCGATCACCAGGGTGTTGAGGTCGGTCTGGGCCATCAGGGCCAGGGCGTCGCCGCGCAGCTTGCTGCTGCCGATGCCCCAGGCCGACAGGTACAGGCCGCGTGATTCGAACTTGTGCAGTGTCAGCGTGGTCGGGCCGGCGTTGGCGGTCTGCAGCTGGCCTTGCTGCTGGCGGTAGCCCGGCATGCGGGCGCCAACCGGTTGGCCGGCCATGGATGCGGGCAGGGTGAAGCGGCCGTCATGGTCGGTGCGCACGGTCGTGTCGCCGCTGACCACATACGCCAGCGGGATGCCCTGCCGGGTGTCGGCGTCGATGACCATGCCGCGCAAGGGGGCGGCGACCGCCGTAGGTGTGACCGCAACCGGCGCCACCGAAGGGGCCGGTGCCACCGAGGCCACCGGTGCCGGCGTGCTGGCCGCGCGAGGCTGGGCACGCAACGAGACGCTGAGCGTCAGGCCAGCCAGCACCACGAAGCCGATGGCCAGTGCGATACCTTGTTTGCGTGAGGCGTTCATGTCGGAGCTCCTGCGGGGAAGGCCGAGGTGATGAGCTGGTGCAGGCGTTTGCCGCTGACTTCGTCCACCATGAGGTGGCGGGGCAGGGCCTGCATGGGGTCGCTGGCGGTACAGGGCTTGTTGCCCAGGGCGAGCGAGGCCTGGTAGCCGGCCGCGGCAGCCATGTCCATCAGGCCTTCATCGAACATGCCAAAAGGCCAGGCCAGGAAGTTCACGGGCTGCCCGAAGCGATCTTGCAGCACGGCCTTGGAGCGCTGCAACTGGTTGCGGGCAAAACGCTCGAAGTCGGCAGGGGATTGCTGCTTGCGCTCGCGGACCAGGTTGGGGTGCCAGTAGGTGTGCGACTGGATGCTGTAGTGCCCCGTGGCCTGCAACTGCTTGAGCTGCTCCCAACGCATGGCATAGCTGGCGTTGGAGATGGCCGAGGGGTAGATGAACAAGGTGATGGGCCAGTTGGTGTGGGCTACCATGGGTGCAAAGACTTCCGAGACGCTGCGGTGGCCATCGTCCACCGTGATGACCACGGCGCGTGGTGGCAGCTTGGCCAGCTTGCCCTGGCGGAAGGCCACCAGGTCGGCCAGCGGGATGACGTGCGCGCCCGTGTCCTGGATGGCTTGCAGGTGATCGCTGAAGGTGCTTTTGCGCACCGTCATGCTGTCGGCCACCGTGTCCGCAAAGCGGTGGTAGCACAGGATCAGGGCCTGGCTGGGTGGGGCAGAAGAGGCCGTGGCCGATGCAGGGTTGGATGCGGCAGATGCCGCGTGCAGCAAGGGGCTGCTCAAGCCGAGGGCCATGGCGCTGGTGGCATGTCGCAACCAGGTCCTGCGGTTCAGGCAACCGGAATCAGGCATGTCCAGCGTCGGGCCGTCCGTGGGGCCAACCGTCTGGCCAACCAGCGGGGCAATGGTGTCGGGCGCAAGCAGCATCAGCGGGGTGTGTGCCACCTCTGTATGAAGGCGGTCAGCATGAGTATTACTTGCTTATCGGCTGATGCACCGATCCTTATCGCCCTTTATCGCCTTGTTGCACAAGTGTTGTGGTGACGCAATTCACACTCGATACAGTCGTTTCACAAGCTTGACTGCATCCGGGCCATCAAACCGGCCAGCATCACGTCCAGGCCGACCTCGATGGCGGCTTCAGGCGGCTTGCCTTCCAGCAAGTTGGCGCGGTCCAGCTCGACCATGCCGTGCAGGAAAGCCCACAGGGACATGGCCAGGTCCTTGGCGTCCCATGGGGTGGGCAGGCTGTTGGCCAACTGGATGACAAAGCCCCAGATGGCGTCATGGCTGCCGAACTTGGCCTGATCGCTGGAGTTGTACTTCATCTTGATCGCATACAGCTGCGGACAGCGGCGTGCAAAGCGGATGTAGGCGCGCGCCACGGCCCGCATCGCATCAGGTGGGGGCAGCCCTTTGGCAGCGTCCTCCAGCGTGGCCAGCAGCAGCTTGCAGCCCTCGTCGGCCATGGCCAGTTCAAGCTCGGCCTTGCTCGGGAAATAACGATACAGTGCGTTGGGCGTGACCCCCAGGCTGCTGGCCAGGGTCCGCATCGACAAGTCGGCCAGCCCATGGTCTTCAATGAAGGCGAGAGCCGTCTCCAGAACGGTCTCGCGGCTGATCTTCTTGGGGTAGGACATGTGCCTACTTTACCTGCTTGGCCACCCGGCTTGACGGTTTCCACAAGAAAGATGTACGCTGTACACCATGCATACATTCAAGCTCAACGGCCAGCCCGTTTCAGTTGATGTCGAAGACGACATGCCCCTGCTGTGGGTCCTGCGGGACGAACTGGGCCACACGGGTACCAAGTTCGGCTGCGGCGTGGCCGCATGCGGCGCCTGCACGGTGCACATCGACGGCACGGCCATGCGCTCGTGTTCGATCCCGGTGTCCTTTGCGGCAGGCAAGGCGGTGCAGACCATCGAGTCCAAGGATGACCCCATCCTCAAGCGTTTGCAGGCGGCGTGGGTGGCACACCAGGTGCCGCAATGCGGCTACTGCCAGTCCGGCATGCTGATGGCGGCCACCGCCTTGTTGCGTGACAAACCCCAGCCCACCGATGCCGATATCGATGCGGCCATGACCAACATCTGCCGTTGCGGCACCTACCAGCGCGTGCGCGCGGCCATCCACACGGCGGCTTCTTCCGCATCCGCACAGGAGAAGCAGGCATGAAGACCACTGTTTCTCGTCGCCAGTTCCTGATCACCGGCGCGGCCTTGTCAGGTGGCCTGCTGGTGGGATGCGGCAAGCCCTCTGCATCCGACCGCCTGGGCTCGGGTTCGATCTTGTCTGTCGAAGGGGGCGAAGTGGCCCTCAATGGCTGGGTCAAGATCGCGCCGGACGGCAAGGTGACCGTGGCCGTGCCGCGTTCCGAGATGGGCCAGGGCGTGCTGACCTCGCTGCCCATGCTGCTGGTGGAAGAGCTTGATGCCCGTTGGGAAGACGTGCAGGTCGAGCAGGCCCCCGTGGCGCAGATCTACGCCAACGCCACCATGATGCTCAATGTGGTGCCGTTTGCCTCTGACGATGACGGCGTCCTGGCCCGCATGGTGCGTGCCAGTGTGCAGCGCCTGGGTTACGCCTTGTCGCTGCAGGTCACGGGCGGCTCGTCCAGCATCCGCGATGCCTGGGAGCCCTTGCGCCTGGCCGGTGCCACGGCCCGCGCCATGCTGGTGGAGGCTGCGGCCAAACGCTGGTCGATTGCGGCTGATCAGTGTCGGGTTGAGGCCGGGCAGGTCATCCACACCCAGACAGGCGCCAAGCTGGGTTTTGGCGAGCTGGCCAAGGATGCCGCCACGCTCACGCCACCGCAGGATGTGCGCTTCAAGGACCCGAGCCAGTACAAGCTGATCGGCAAACCTGTGCCGCGCCAGGACATCCCGGCCAAGACCGATGGCTCGGCCGTGTTCGGCATTGACGTCAAGGTCGATGGCATGGTGTATGCCGCCATCGCCCAGCCGCCCGTGTTTGGCGCCAAGGTGGCCAGCGTGGACGACAAGGCCGTCCTGCAGCGCAAGGGGGTGCTCAAGGTGCTGCGCATCCCGCAAGGCGTGGTGGTGGTGGCCAACAACTGGTGGCGCGCCAAACAGGCCCTGGCCGAGCTCAAGATCACGTATGAGCCCTCGCTGAATGACCAGTACTCATCGGCCGAGATGCGCAAGCATTACGAAGCCGAACTGGCCGCCAACAAAGGCTTTGCCTATGGCACCAAGGGCAACACGGACGATGCCCTCAAGCAGGCCGCCAAGGTGATCGAGGCCCGCTACTGGGCCCCTTTGCTGGCACACGCCGCCATGGAGCCCATCAACTGCGTGGCCCAGGTCAAGGATGGCCATGTCGAAGTCTGGTGCTCGACCCAGGCACCCTCTTTGGCCAAGTGGAAGGCCGCGCAGATCGCCGATGTCGATTCGAGCAAGGTCAAGCTGCACGTGCCTTTCCTGGGGGGCGGGTTTGGCCGGCGCCTGGAAGTGGACATGGTCGAGCAGGCCGTGGCCATTGCCAAGCAGCTGGACGGCCAGCCCGTCAAGCTGCTGTGGACGCGCGAAGAGGACATGCAGCATGACGTGTACCGGCCTGCTGCCTTGTCCGAGTTCCGAGCCGCGGTGGACGACAAGGGCCGCGTGACGGCCTGGTCCAACCGCGTGGCCGCGCAGTCCGTCAGTTATGACACGGTGCGCCGCCTGCTGCCCGCCGTGGCATCGAACACACCCGACAAGAACCAGATCGAAGGCGCGTTCGACATCCCCTACGATTTCGACCACATCGCCGTCAGGCAGATCCGCCCGGAGACGCCGGTGCCTGTGGGCTCCTGGCGCAGCGTGGGCCATTCGTACAACGCCTTCTTCACCGAAAGCTTCGTGGACGAACTCGCCTGGGCCGTGGGGCAGGACCCGGTGGCCTATCGCCGCAGCCTGCTGGGCAAGCACCCGCGTCACCAGGCTGTGCTGGATCTGGCCGCATCCAAGGCGGGTTGGGGCACGCCCTTGCCCGCAGGTTGGGCGCGTGGTGTGGCCCTGCATGAGTCCTTCGGTTCGATCTGTGCTGAAGTGGCCGAGGTGTCGGTGGAAGGTGGGCAGGTCAGGGTGCACCGTGTGGTCTGCGCGATCGACTGCGGCGTGGTGGTCAACCCCGACACGGTCGAAGCACAGATGCAAAGCTCGATCGTGTATGGCCTGAGTGCGGCCTTGTATGGCGAGATCACCCTGGCCCAAGGCCGCGTCGAGCAAGGCAACTTCCCCAGCTATGACGCGCTGCACATGGCGCAGATGCCCGTGGTCGAGACGCACATCGTGCCCAGTACCGCTGCTCCGGGTGGGGTGGGCGAGCCGGGCACACCGCCGATTGCCCCGGCCGTGACCAACGCCGTGTACGCGCTCACGAAAAAGCGCGTTCGCACCTTGCCGATCCAGCTGGACCGTGCATAAGCAGGGCCTTCCCCAGCCATGAGCATCGCCGGCCTCATCCTTGCCGCTGGGCGGGGCACGCGCTTTGGCGCCGACAAGCGTCTGGCGTGTTTGCCCGATGGGCGGACCCTGCTGGAGGCCGCGCTGGCACGCCACGCCGGTATCAGCCAGCCCTTGTTGATCGTGCTGCGCCCGGATGATGCCGAGGCCTCAGCGCTGGCCAGGCAGCACGGTGCGCGCATCCTGGTCTGCGAAGACGCCGACCAGGGCATGGGGCACTCGCTGGCCTGTGGCGCGCGGGCCTTGCTGGCGATGCCTGAAGTCGAAGGCGTGCTCATTGACCTGGCGGACATGCCTTTCGTGGCAGCGGCCACCTTGCGCCAGCTCCACCAGTGCCTGCTCGACCAAGGGCAAACAGGGCAAGCCGTGGTACCGCTCTACCGGGGCCGGATGGGTCAGCCACGCGGCCTGCCGCGCACCTGCTTCGAGGCCTTGAGCCAGTTGCAGGGTGACCAGGGGGCGCGGCACATCGTGGACTGGCAGCAGGCCCTGCACATCGAGGTCGACGACGCAGGCATCCTGCAGGACATCGACCGGCCGGCCGATCTGCCCAGCCCACCCATGGCTTGATCCAGATCGCCTGACCGGCGCATGATCGGGGCGTGAGCCCATGCCCCGAACCGGCTGCCTGTAACATCAGCCATCGGCTGCATGGCCTGCTCGGGCGGGCATGTTCATGGCCGCTTTGCTTGGCTGGTTTGCATGGCCATTTTTTTGTGGCCTTCTGGATACCCCGATGACCGTCGCATCCTCTTCCGATTCCGCCGCTGGCCCCTTGAGTCGCTGGCGTCGCCCTCTGGCCGTGGTGGCCGGCCTGGCTGCCTTGTGGACCGTGGTGCCAGGCATGTGGTTGCCTGGCTGGATCAGGCCCCAGATTGAAAAATCCGCCAGCGAAGCCTTGGGGACACCGGTGGCGGTGCAAGCCGTGCAGATCCACCCCTGGACCGGTGTGGTGGCGCTCGACGGGCTGGCCATCGGGCCGGCCGCAGCGCCCATGCTGCGGGTTCAGCATGTGGAAGCCCAGCTGTCGCTGGAGTCGATCTGGCGTTTCGCGCCGGTACTGCGCCGGGTCAGCGTGCTCAAACCCGATGTCTGGGTCGAGCGCCAGTCGGCTGACCGCTTCAATTTCTCGGCCGTGCTCGACAAGCTCACGGCCGAGCCCAAGACACCCAAGCCCGAGTCCGAACCTGCGCACTTCGCGGTGTTCAACATCGAGCTGCACGACGGCCTCATCCGCTACACCGACCGGGTGTTGAACCAGGAACACCGCATCGACCAGTTGCACATCGGCGTGCCCTTTGTGTCCAACCTGCCCAGCTTCATCAATGTGGATGTCAAGCCGCAACTGAGCGCCCGGGTGGACGGCAGCCCCTTGTCCATCAAGGGTGACACCTTGCCGTTCGCCGAAGGCCTGCGCTCCGCCGTGCACGTGAAATGGGACGGCGTGGACGTGCCGCACTGGCTGGCCGCCGCCCAGCCTTTCATGCCCCAGCCCTGGCAGATGCAGGCCAGCGATGGCCGGCTGGACGCCGACCTGACCCTGAAGTTCGAAGAACGCAAACCGCCCGCCGTGCCCAAGCTCAGCATCGAAGGCGGGCTCAAGCTCAACAAGCTGGCCTTGAACCTGCCCCATGCACCGGCCCTGGGCCTTGTGGACGCCGGCTGGCAGAGCCTGGAGATCCAGGGCCTGGACGCCCAGCCGCTGGAGCGCCAGGTCAAGCTGGGCGCCGTGCTGCTTGATGGCGTGAATTGGCGCAGCCGGCCTGTGGCCGCCGCGGCGCTGACTGGCCAGGCCAAGCCAGATGCCAGCCAGCGCCAGGCGGCCTTGCCCAAGGCTGCGTCGGCTCCGGTACCGGCTTCTTCCGCCTCGCCGGCACTGGCGAAAACAGCCGCATCGGCCGACAAGGCCACCCCCTGGGCCTGGTCCCTGGGCAAGCTGCGCATCGGTGTGGCGCGCCTGGACATCCAGACCGAATCCCAGCAAGCCTGGCCCGCCATCGAACAGGTGCGCGTGCAGGTGGACGACCTGAGCAGCCAGGCCTCTGCCAAGCCCGCCGCCTGGCAACTGGCCTTGCGCGACGAGCATGACGCCAGCCTGCTGGCCCAAGGCCATGTGCAAGCGGCCAAGCAGTGGGTGGACGCCCAGCTGAACCTGAGCAAGGTGCAGATCGCGCCCTGGCTGGCGCCTGTGGCCGAGGCCTTGCCATTGCCGCTGCGCATCGAGCAGGGGCAACTGGGCGTGCAGGCGCAACTCAGCGCCCGGCTGCTGGCCGGGTCTGCGCTGGAGCCCGCTGAAGTGCGCCTGCTGTCTGGCCGTGTCTCGCTCAACCAGCTGGATGCGCGTGCCGCTCAAAAGGGGCGGGAGAAGGGGCAGGGAAAAGGCCAGGAAAAAGGTCGAGAGAAGGGCAAAGCAGCCCAGGTCGGCCAGGCCCTGGCTGACCACGTCAGGCTCGATGATCTGGCCCTCGACGGCATCCAGGCCCAGCTGGACCTGTCCGCCGCGCCGGCTTTGCGCACCCTGGCCATGGACAAGCTGAGCATCAGCAAGCTTGACGCTGCCATCACACGCGGCCCACGCGGTGAATGGATGGGCATGGCCCCACCCGCTGCTGACCAGCCCGGCCAGGCAGCCCCGTCTCGCCCGTCGACCAAGGCTGTAGCCAACACCACGCCAGCACCCCGGATCACGCTGGCCGCCCTGCAATGCAGCGCCTGCCAGTTCCAGTTCAAGGACCAGACCGTCACCCCGGCAGCCCAGTTTGAAACCCACCAGACCAGCCTGCAGCTGGCCGACCTGGGCAATGACCTGAGCCGCCCCATCAGCCTGGAGCTGGACACCCTCGCGCAAGGCAAGGGGCGCTTGCAGCTCAAAGGCAGCGTCAAGCCCCAGCCCTTGCTGGTGGATGCCAGGGTCAAGGTGGCCGGCCTGGACCTGCGCGCGGTGCAGCCCTATATCGACCCGCTGGTCAACATCACCCTGGCCGGCGCGAAGGCCCAGGCTGACGGCCAGCTGAACCTGCAGATCCCGCCCAAGGGCAATCTGCAAGCCCGCTACAAAGGCCGCATGGGCCTGTCTGACGTGCGGGTGCTGGACCGCGTCAACGATGCCGACTTCCTGAGCTGGCAAAACCTGTCGCTGGACGGCACCGACCTCGCGCTCAATGGCGATGCGGTTGATGCCAACCTGGGCCGCATCGCGCTCAAGGACTTCTATGGCCGCCTCATCATCAACCCCAGCGGCCAGCTCAATGTGGCCGGCATCATGCGCCACGAAGCCGGCGCCCAGGCCCGCTCGCTGACCACGCCGGAACCAGCAGCTTCTGCCCCTGCGGCCAAACCTGCAGCGTCCCCGGCTCCGACCCCTGCCGCCTCCCAGGCCCAGCCCGTGGCCACGGCCAGCGCCAAGCCCACCCCCAAGCTGCGCTGGCAGCAGATCCTGCTCAGCAAGGGCCGGGTGGACTTCACCGACAACTTCATCAAGCCCAACTACTCGGCCCGCCTGACGCAGATCGAGGGCGATGTCTCGGCCGTGTCCTCGACCAAGCCCGAGCCCGCCACCGTGAAGATCTCGGGCGCCGTGGACGACGCCGCACCCTTGTCGATCACCGGCCAGTTGCACCCCCTGGGCCCCAAGCTCTACACCGACATCCAGGGCTCGGCCAAGGGCATCGAGCTCACCCGCCTGACGCCTTACGCTTCGCGCTACGCGGGCTACGCGATCGAAAAGGGCACGCTGTCGGTGAACGTGCACTACAAGATCGACGGCGGCAAGCTCGAAGCCAGCAACCAGGTCTTCCTGGACCAGCTCACGTTTGGCGAAAAGACCGACAGCCCCGAGGCCACCAAGTTGCCCGTGCTGTTTGCCGTGTCCCTGCTCAAGAACAGCCGCGGCGAGATCGACGTCAACCTGCCGATCTCCGGCTCGCTGGACGACCCGGAATTCTCGGTGGGCGGCATCATCTGGCGCGTCATCGTCAACCTGATCACCAAGGCGGTCACGGCCCCGTTTGCGCTGCTCTCCGGCGGCGGCTCGGACGAGCTGGGCTATGTGGCGTTCGACGCGGGGCAGGCCGACCTCAGCGCCAAGGCCCAGCAGGCCCTGAACACGCTGGCCACCAAACTGGCCGACCGCCCTGCGCTCAAGCTGCAGGCCACCGGGCGTGCCGACCCGGCCGTGGACGTGGAAGGCCTGCGCAAGCTGCATGTGGAGACCCTGATGCGCGCCGCCAAGGCCAAGTCGACCGGGCAGGCCATCTCGGAGGTGCAGATCGCACCCGAGGAGCGCAGCACCTGGCTGGCGGCGGCCTACAAGGCGGCGGACATCAAGAAGCCGCGCAACCTCATCGGCCTGGCCAAGACCCTGCCTGACTCCGAGATGGAGGCCTTGCTCAAGAACGCCGCCGCCGTGGGTCCGGAGGCCTTGCGCACCCTGGCCAACCAGCGGGGTGACCAGGTCAAGGCCTACCTGTCGCGCAAGCTGCCGCCCGAGCGGGTGCTGTTGACCGCCTCCAAGGTGGGCAACGAGGGCCTGGCTGACGACAAGGGCCCCTCCACGCGCGTGCAGTTCGAGATCAAATGACGCACCAGGCGAGCGGGTGCGATCGCCCGCTCGACTTGCGGCGTCCAAACAACATCGGTCGAACATCCATCGAACATCTGTCAAGCGTCAGCCGGGCGTCGGCTGCGCTCGTTGCACCTGCCCGGTTGGCAAAAAGGCGCGCGCCAAAAGGCCGAGGGCCCAGCACCAGTTCGGTGAAGGGCCCTCGCACCTGCTGAGAAGCAGGTCAAAAAGATGACAGCGTTGCTTTCGCAACCATCCGTGGTTTTTCGTCCTCCCGCCTTCAAGCGGCAAATGCCGCACTTGAGGTACTGTCGGGGTTCAGATCAGCCAATGATTTTGGTTGGATTTCTTTAGAATTGAAACCATTGTCCAAGTCAGGTCGGCCTTTGTGCTTAATTTCTTCTTAATTAGTCCTGAAATTCGTCGGGCCTGGACGAAGATGCAGCGTTCGTGGGCGACGATGCAGCCCAATACACTCTGACTGATCGGCTGGGGAACACTTGTCGCGCAACTGTTACCGTTTTGAGCGATTCGAACTTCGTCCGAGCGAACGGGTCTTGTACCTGGAGGGCGAACCGACGAATCTGGGGGCGCGCGCCGTTGAAGTGCTGACGGTGCTGGTGTCCGAGTACGGCCGCGTGGTCAGCAAATCCGAATTGCTGGACCGTGTCTGGCCCAACGTCGTCGTCGAGGAAAACAACCTGCAGGTGCAGATTTCCTCCCTGCGCAAATTGCTGGGTGCCAAGTCGATCGCCACCGTTCCGGGCCGAGGCTACCGCTTCTGCCTGCCGGTTGACAGCGATACCGAACGGCCAGCGGGTGCCCCTGCGGCCTCGCCGCAGACGCCCAAGGCCGTGGACGACGTGCTGTCGGTCTTGCCGGCCATGCCCGGGCCCGTCTGGGGCCGGGAAGCTGACCAGGCTGCGCTGGATGCCCTGTTGCCCGCCCCCCTGATCACCCTGGTGGGCCAGGCCGGCATCGGCAAGACGGCGTTTGCGCTGAGCGTGGCGCATGCCTGGCGCCCCCATCGCCGCGACGGTGCCGCCTGGGTGGAACTGGCCGCCATTGCGGACCCCGATCTGGTTGTGTCCATGGTGGCGCAGGGCCTGGGCCTGTCGTCCGGCGGGCAGGATCCCCTGCACGCGCTGGTGGCGGCACTCAAGCCCTTGCAGGTGCTGCTGGTCATCGACAACGCCGAGCATGTGCTGGATGCGGTCACCCGCCTGGTGCAGGCCGTGATGGCTGGCGCCCCCGACGTGCGCATCCTGGTGACCAGCCAGTTGCCCTTGCGCCTGCCCAATGAGCGGGTGTTCCGGCTGGGCCCCTTGTCGGTGCCCCCCATGGGGACGACGGTGGCCGAGGCCATGAAGCATGGCGCGGTGGCCTTGTTCGTGGACCAGGTCAAGGCGATCAACCGCCATTTCGAGCTGAGCCCGGCGCATCTTGATCGGGTCATCGGCCTGTGCCAGAAGCTCGATGGCGTCGCCCTGGCCATCAAGCTGGCGGCAGCCCGTGTGCCCTTGCTGGGGCTGCAGGGTGTGGAAGAACGCCTGAGCGAGCGCTTCAAGCTGTTGCACCATGGGCAGTCCGCTACGCCCACGCGCCAGCAGACCTTGCTGGCCGCGCTGGACTGGAGCCACGAGATGCTGTCTGCGCCCGAGCGCGCCGTGTTCCGGCGCCTGGCGGTGCTGGCGGGTGGCTTCACGCTGGACCTGGCCAAGGCGCTCGCGCACGATCAGGACCTGGACGAATGGGCCGTGATCGACGTGCTGGGCTCGCTGGTGGACCGCTCGCTGGTCATGGCCGATGCCGGTGAAACGCCACGCTACCGCCTGCTCGACAGCATGCGCGATTACGCTGGCCTCAAGCTGGTCGAATCCGGCGAGTTGCCTGACATTCGCAAGCGCCACGCCCAGGCCATGGTGGCCATGATGGACGCGGCCTACGAGGATTACTGGGCGCAATCCGACGCCTCGTGGCTGTCGCATTACGGCCCGGAAATCGACAACGTGCGCATGGCGCTCGACTGGGCGGTGCAATCCGACCAGAACCTGGCGCTGCGCCTGCTGGGCGCGTCCAGCCCCTTGTTCATGCTGCTGGGCCTGGCGCCGGAGTGCCGCCAACGCGGCCAGGCGCTGGAGCAACTGGCCACCAGCCCGCAGCCGGGTGCCGACGTGGCCCGCTTCTGGCTGGAGCGCAGCCGCCTGTACTGGGGCGTGGGCAACACGCTCATGCATGACTTCGCCTTGCGTTCTTCGGCGCTCTACCGCGCCGCGGCTGACAGGCGTGGGCTTTACCTGTCCTTGCGTTGCCTGGCCGGCAGCGGTGTGCTGCCTTCCGTGCAGGCCTTGTCCGTGCTGGACGAAATGGCCGCGCTGGAGCAGCCCGATTGGCCCATCCGCCTGTGTACGCAGCGCCTGCTGGCCGAGGTCACGGTGCTCAAGTCCATCGAGCACATGGCCGAGGCGCGCCGCGTGTGCCAGAACCTGCTGGTGCGTGCACAAAGCGCTGGGTTGGAAGGCGTGGTGTCGGCCGCACTCAATGACCTGGCTTCGATCAGCATGGCCCTGGGCGATACCGATGCCGCCTTGCAGACCTGTGCCCAGATCCTGGCACGCGGGCGCCATCGTCGTGACAACTTCGTGCTGCATGCCTTGGCTGTGATGGCCTGTGTGGCCTTCGTCAAGAGCGACCTGGCCACGGCCCGCAGCGCCTTGACGGATTTCGTCAGCGCCTCGCGCTCGCGCGATTGGGAGTGGCTGGGCCTGTACGCCGGCCTGCTGGCCTTGATGGCCGCGCTGGAAGGCCGCCACGAAGCCGCTGCGCGCCTGCTGGGCTACACCGCCAAGGCCTATGAACAGATGGGTTCGCGCGATGTGGTCACCGTGTACGCCTGGTCGCGCAGCAACGGCCTGGTGCAGGACGCACTGGACCCCACGGTGTTCGAGCGCCTCAAAGGCATGGGCGCCGAGCTGGACCCCGAGTCCGTCGCCACCTGGGCCTTGTCGCCCCCACCGGGCTGAGAGGCACCGCCATGCCGCAGCAGTCCGGGCAGGTGGCGTCCATGACCGATTGGCTGACGGCCATCGGTCTGAGTCGGCTGGAGCCCGTGCTGCGTGACAACGGCATCGCCGAAGACGTGCTCACCAGCCTGACCGAAAGTGATCTCGAAAAGCTCGGCGTGAGCATGGGGGACCGCAAGCGCTTCATGCGCGCGGTGGGCGAGTTGCTGGCCCGGGGCGCGCCGCTCGATGGGGCCGGCACGTCTGGTGCGCTTGGCGCACATGGCCCACTTGGCCCACTTGGCCCATCGGAGGCGCCGCCCCTGCACACCGAGTTGCGCCAGCTCACCATCATGTTCTGCGACCTGGTGGACGCCACCGCACTGTGCGCTCGCCTGACACCTGAGCAGTGGCGCCAGGTCGTGCTGGCCTATCAGCAAGCGGCGGTCGAGGTCATCAGCCGTTGTGGTGGGTCGGTCGCGCAGTACCTGGGTGATGGCCTGCTGGTCTACTTTGGCTACCCGCAAGCGCAGGAAGATGCGGCCCCGCGCGCCGTGCACGCCGGCCTGGACCTGGTGAGCAAGATCGCCTCGCTGGAGTTGTTGATCGATGGGCGCGAGCAAGTGCGCCTGCAGGTGCGCATCGGCATCGACACCGGCCGCGTGGTGATCGGTGACATCGGTGCCGGCCCCCGGCGTGAACAGCTGGCCCTGGGTGACACGCCCAACATCGCCGCCCGCCTGCAGGCACTGGCGCGCGCCAACACCGTGCTCATCAGTGACCAGACGCGGCGCCTCACGGGTGGCAGTTTCACCTACGAAGACCAGGGTGTGCATGCGCTCAAGGGCGTGACCGAACCCCGTCAGGTCTGGCGCGTGACGGGCTTGAGCGATTCGGCCAGCCGCTTTGATGCCAGCAGTGGCGAGCACCTCAGCCCGCTGGTGGGCCGGGTGCAGGAGCTGAGCCTGCTGACCGACCGCTGGCAGGCCGTGCTGCAAGGCCAGGGGCAGGTGGTGGTCTTGTCGGGCGAGCCGGGCATCGGCAAGTCGCGCATGCTCAAGGAACTGGGGGACCGCCTGGGTAATGCCGGTCTGCATGCCTTGCAACTGCAATGTGCACCCCACAAGACCGACAGCGCCTTCCACCCCTTTGTCGACGCGCTGGAGCGCCTGCTGCGCTTCAAGCCCGACACGCCCGCTGTGGTCAAGCTCGACCGCATCGACGCCTTGATACGGCCCGGCACCGAGCAGGCCCGCCAGCAAGCGGCCCTGTTGGCGGCCTTGCTGTCGGTGCCCTCGGACGGCCGGCACAACCTGCCCATCACCAGTGCGCATCAGCGCGAGCAGGACATCGTCGAGGTGCTGCTGGGCTGGCTGGAAGGGCGGGCCACAGCCGAGCCGGCCTTGCTGTTGTTTGAAGATGCGCACTGGGCGGACCCGGCTTCGGTGGCCGCGCTCAACAAGCTCGTGGAGCGGGTGCGCCACCTGCCTGTGCTGCTGGTGGTGACGCATCGCCCCGAGTTCACGCCCGCGTTCGACCGGCAGGCCCATGTCACCGCGCTGAAGGTGCCCGGCCTGCGCCGCGCCGAGGTGGCCGCGCTGGTGTCGCGCCTCATGGGTGACAAGCCCTTGCCCCAGGCGCTGGCCGATCAGATCGAGAACCGCACCGACGGTGTGCCGCTCTTCGTCGAGGAGTTGACCAAGTCCGTGCTGGAGCAGGCCGGCCATGCCAGTGCCCTTCAGGCCGATGGCAGCTTGCCCGCGACTTTGCGGGACTCCCTGATGGCACGGCTGGATCGCCATGCCCAGGCCAAGGAAGTGGCGCAGATCGGCGCGGTGATCGGGCGGGCCTTTTCGCGAGACCTGCTGGCCGCCTTGTTCCCGCAGGATGCCCAGCAACTGGAAGAGGGGGTAGAGGCCTTGCTGCGCTCAGGCCTGGCCACGCGCCAGGAGTCCGAGCAGGGCGAGGTGTACGTGTTCAAGCACGCCCTGGTGCAGGACACGGCTTATGACTCGCTGTTGAAGACGCGTCGTGAGGCCCTGCACAGCACCGTCCTGCAAGTGCTGGAGTCGCGTTACCCCGAGACCGTTCGGCACGAACCGGCACTGCTGGCTCGACACGCGGTGGCGGCCGGGCGCCACCGCATGGCCATTCCCTACTGGAAGAAGGCCAGCGAACAGGCGCTGAACCGGCTGGCCCTGCACGAGGCCGTGGCCCACTTGCAGGCCGGGCTGCATGCCACCCAGGCCTTGCCGCTCGACCCTGATCGTGACCAGATCGAATTGCAATTGCATGCCTCGCTGGGCACCGTGCACATGCTGGGCAAGGGCTGGGCGGCGCCCGAGGTCGAGCAGGCCTACAAGCGCGCCAATGAACTGGCCAGCGCTGCCGACAAGATCGACGAGGCCATCTGGCCTTTGTGGGGCGTGTGCGTCTACCACCAGGTTCGTGGCGAGATCAGGCAGGCACAGGCCATCGGCCGGCGCATGGCGACCGTGGCCATGCAGTCCAACAGCCGCCTGGCCTGGCTGGTGAACAACATGATGCAATCGCAGCTGATGTTCTACAGCGGGCAACTGCCGCAGGTCGCGGCCTTGTGTGAGCAGGTCGAGCACGGTTTCCATGACCCGCATGACCGTGGCCTCATCGCCTTGTACTCGACGGACCTCAAGCTGGTGAGCATGGTGCACGGCCTGCATGCCCAGTGGATCATGGGCCAGGTGGACGATGTGGATGCGGTCTACGGCCTCATCGAGCAGCGTGCCATCGAGTTGAACCACCCGTATTCACTGGCCTGGGCACGCACCTGGGGTGTCATGGTCTACCTGCATGCGGGTGAGCTCGACAGGTTGCTGCCGCGCCTGCAGGCCGGCTGGCACATGGCCGACGAGCACGGCTTTGCCTATGTGTCGGCCATGGCCCGCTTCGCCATGGGCTGGTGCCGCACGCAACTCGCTCAGATGGATGGCCAGCTGGAAGATGGCATCGCGCTGATGACGCAGGGCCTGGAGGCTTTCCAGGCCACGGGCGCCGGCATCGTGCTGCCGTTTTTCCTGGCGCAGATGGCCGAGGTGCTGGGCCAGGTCGGGCGCCATGATGAGGCGCTGGCCTGCCTGGATCAGGCCTGGGTGCAGACCGAGCGTGGCGGTGAACGCTGGCACGAGGCCGAACTGCACCGCATCCGCGGGCACCTGCTGCAGCATGCGCCCCAGCCTGATATGGCACAGGCCACGGCCTGCTACCAGCAGGCCATCGAGGTGGCGCAGCAGCAGGGGGCGGTCGTCTGGTTGCAGCGCGCCCAGCAGGCCTTGAACAGCCTGCCCTGAGCGGGTTGGCGCCTTGAGGGCCTGGCAGATCAGGCTGCCGCGAAGATCTCCGCCATATTGGCCGGGTCGAAGAACTCGGCTGGCGTCACCGTCTGGCCGAACAGCCCGTAGTAGCGGTCGATCTGCTTCTGGTTGCCGGCCAGGGCCATGAACAGCTTGATGATGTCTTCGGTAGGGGGCGCCAGCTTCGCCATCTCTTGCGCGAAGCCCAGCAGCGGCACAGCGATGGCATCACGACGGGCCTGGTAGTCGGCCAGTGCGGCGTCCACGCCTTGCGGTGTGCTCAACCCCTGGTGGATCAAGGTCGACGCCAGCTCCGCGTCCCGCAGGGCATTGGTGATGCCGGCTGCGGTGATCGGGTCCATGGTGACGCCAGCGTCACCCACCAGGCACCAGCCGGGGCCGGCGGCCTGGCGGCAGAAGGTGCCAATGGCGCCACCGAGCCATTCATCGTCGCGCTGGCCGGCTTTGACGCGGGCAGCCAGGCCGGGCGTGAGGGTGCTGAGTTCCTGCAGGAAATGCGCCTCCATGTCCTGGCGGGCAGGGCGGGGCGCGTTACCCGGCTGGATCACCCCGATCACCGTGCGGCCATCGTTGGTTTCCCAGGCGTAGATCATGCGTTCGGGGCGGGAGTAGAACTCCACGCCATCGAGCTCGACCCCGGTGAAGTAGGAATAGAGGTTGAACGAGCCGGCCTCCTTGGGCGATTCGTTGTAGACCTCGGCGCCCACCGCGCGGGCCACCCGCGAGTGCGTGCCGTCGGCACCCACCACCACCTTGGCGTGGGCCGTGAAGCCGCTGCCATCGGCCAGCCGGCCGCGGATGCCGGTCACGCGTTCACCTTCGCGGATCACGTCTTCGAAGGTCACGCCCTGGCGCAACTCGGCGCCGGCTTCCAGCGCGGCGTCCAGCAGCACCTTGTCCAGCGCCAGGCGGCGTGGCGCCAGTGCGGCTTCGGCTTGTGTACCTGGGGGGGTGCCGCGCAGCACCAGTTCGCCCATGTCAAGCGAAAAACCGGTCAGCAAGGGGCAGTTGGTGGCCACCACGGCGTCCAGCAAGCCCCACTTCTGCAGCTGGTCCACACCCGCATGCCAGATCAGGTGGGTGGACAGGCGGACGTCACTGGGCAATTGCGCCTGGTCCACGATCAGCACCTTGTGGCCCTGGCGGGCCAGCAGCAGGGCGGTGGCGGCACCAGCACAACGGCCGCCTACGACGATGACGTCATACATGTTTTGGGCTTTCAGGTTTTTTTAGTGTTTGTCACAGGTCGCATTTCGCGCAATTGCACGGCATGCGGCGCCCCTGTGTCAAGCGGCGGGGCATGCTTTTTGACGACAAGTGCGTGTCGACGATCCGGGGTGGGGGTTTTCGGCAACTTCGCACAGCGCGGTGTTTGATGTGCTTCAAGTTCCCTGCTTTTCCACCGATCACGGTCCCATGGAGGGTTTATGAACACCATCTCATCCATTGCTTTATCGGGTGTGCATGCGGCTTCAACCCGTATGGACGTGGCGGCGCACAACATCGCCAATGCGCAGACGCCGGGCTTCCAGCGCCAGGTCGTGCACCAGCAGAGTCAGGAAACGGAGGGCGTCATGACCACCGTGGGCAAGAGCGACGAGGTCGGGCCCGACCTGGCTGCCGACCTGGTCGCGCAGATGGAAGCCAGCTACAGCTACAAGGCCAACCTGCGCACCATCCAGACCCAGGAGCAGATGGTCGGCAGCATCCTGGACATCAAGGCCTGAGCGGCCGCACAAGCGGCCTCGGCCGGGCTTTGGCCTGCAGCGGGCCCGTCAAGTCGGTCCAGAATCATGTCTGGACTGATTTGTGATTCCCTTGTGCCTTCTCGCCGCCTCATCGTCCACCTCGACATGGACGCTTTCTACGCGTCCGTCGAGTTGTTGCGCTATCCGGAATTGAAAGGCCAGGCTGTGGTCATCGGCGGTGGCCGGCGGCACCAACCCGAGTTGCAAGCTGACGGCAGCTGGCGGTTTGCCCGCCTGCGCGACTATGCTGGCCGGGGCGTGATCACCACCGCCACCTACCCGGCACGGGCACTGGGTGTGCACTCCGGCATGGGCCTGATGAAAGCCGCCGCACTGGCGCCCGATGCCGTGCTGCTGCCGGTGGATTTTGACCAGTACCGCGCCTACTCACGGCGCTTCAAGGCCGCGGTGGCCCAGGTGGCACCCGTCATCGAAGATCGGGGCATCGACGAAATCTACATCGATCTCAGCGAGGTGCCCGGCGCGCAAGAAGCCCATGGCGACGATGAGCTGGGGGGTGTGCGCGAACTGGGGCGCCAGCTCAAGCAAGCGGTGTTCGAGGCCACGGGCCTGAGCTGTTCGGTCGGGGTGACACCCAACAAACTGCTGTCCAAGCTGTGCTCTGATCTGGAGAAGCCCGATGGGCTCACCGTGCTGACCATGGCCGATATCCCCTCGCGCATCTGGCCCTTGCCGGCCAGCCGCATCAACGGGATTGGCCCCAAGGCGAGTGCGCGGCTGAAGGCGCATGGCATCGACACCATCGGGCAGCTCGCGGGCACGGACCCGAACTGGCTGATGCAGGAGTTCGGCAGCCACTATGGTGCCTGGCTGCACCAGGCCGCCCATGGGCAGGATGACCGGCCCGTGGTGACCTGGCGTGAGCCCAAGTCGCTCAGCCGCGAGACCACTTTCGAGCGGGACCTGCACCCGCGCGATGACCGCGAAGCCTTGAGCCCCATCTTCACGCGCCTGTGTGAACAGGTGGCGCAGGATCTCGCGCGCAAGGACTATGTGGGCCGCACGGTGGGCGTCAAGCTGCGTTACGACGACTTCAAGATCGTGACGCGCAGCCTGACCATGCCCACGCCGACCCGTGATGCCGGCATCATCCGCCAATGGGCCGGGCGCTGCCTGAAGACCGTGCCGCTGGACCGGCGCCTGCGGCTGCTGGGCGTGAAGATGGAGTCCTTGAGCAAGGGCGACGAAGCGGCCAGTGTGCAGGAGCCAGCCGTGCCTTATTCATTGCCTTTGTTCGAGGAGCTGTGAGCAGTATGCCGTCCGAGCCTTTGCCTTCTTGCCAGGCCCAGCTCCAGCCCTCCGGCTTGAGCTTCACGGTGCAGCCGGGCCAGTCCCTGCTGGAAGCGGCGCTGGCATCGGGCATCTTCATGGCGCGTTCGTGCCGCAATGGCACTTGCCGTGCCTGCATGTGCCGGCTCGCTTCAGGGCAGGTGCGTTACCGCGTCGAGTGGCCCGGGCTCAGCCCCGATGAAAAGGACGAAGGCTGGACCCTGCCGTGTGTGGCCTTGCCGCAGGGCGATGTGGTGCTGGTCGCGCCTTCAGCTCGCAGGCTCGGTGACGACGGGGGCACCTGATGCGCTGGCCGTGCCTCGGTGGGCCTCGTCCAGGTCCAGCAGCTTGTCTTCGATGAAGTCCTTTTCCAGCAAGGTGCGCTTCATCGTGCTCTTGAGTTCTTCCAGCTGGTTGTACAGCACCGAGCGTTCCTGCGTGATGGCCTTGATCTGCTCACGCAAGTCGTCCAGATCCTTGGCCGCCGCGTTGCGGGCCTGCTCGACTTCGTTGTTGAGCTTGTCCACTTCCTGCGTGAGTGTGCTGGCTGCGGCTTCGGCTTTTTGCGCGCGCTCCTTGGCGCGATTGAGCAGCTGTTGTTGCTGGTCCATGTTCTGGCGCAGCACCTCGGCCGATTGCGTCGAGGCCTCGGCCAGCCGGTTGGCCCGGCGCAACTCGTTGATGACGACGTTGGCCTCGTCCAGCCTGATCTTGACCTGCTCCAGTTCCGTGGACAGGTGGCTGCGCTGCAGCAGGGTCTGGTCCAGCTTGCCCTGGTGTTCCTGGCGCCAGGCGGGGTAGCCCTCGGGCTGGATGGCCTGGATGGACTCCAGCAGCTTGCGCATCTCGGCCACGATCTGCTCGTGCTCCTCGATGCCCTCGCGGGTCAGCGAATCCGTCAGCGCGGCGATCTTTTCCAGGCTTTCGTGCGACAGATCGATCGGCCGGTTGGCAGATTGGTGCACGGTCTTGTTGGCATCGATGAGGCGCTCGCTGAGCCGGTCTACCGATTGCAGCATGTCACGCAGCCGCTTGGCTGCATCGATCAGGTCGCCGCTGCCTTTGCGCATCATGTCGTGCGTGGCCTCGGTCTGGCCCAGGATGCGAAACAGCATGAAGGCCAGCAGGATGATGGCCGCTGCATTGCCGATGAAGACAAAGAGGACGGCGACGCTTTCGAGCTGCATGGGCTGGCCCCTTGTGTGTGTCAGACAGCCAGGAAGCTGAAGCGGCCGTCTCCATAGCCGGGCACCGAGATGCGGAAGTCCGCGCGGCCCCCGTTCTTGACCAGCAGCTCGTTGAGCTTCTGGAAGCTCTGCGGCACGATGCTGGTGCGCGACAGGGGAATAGGCTCCTTCTCGGCCTCGATCCGCAACAGCGCGCCCGCGCTCTGCATGAACTGGCTGGCGTGCTTGACCATGCTCTCGGTGGCTTGCCCCTGCTGCATGGCCTGGCGCACGGCCGCGGGCGGTTGCCGGGAGCTGCCGCCACCCAGGATGCACACGGCATTCGTGTCCAGCACGGCAATGGCCGTGACCGGCTTGCTGCGCCCGCCATACAGCCCGATGAGGTTCTGAGAGGTCAGCGCATGGGCCACCAGCGGCTCTTCTTCCAGCAAGCGAAACGGAATGCCGTTCATCACGGACTGGATCAGGTCCTTGCATTCCTGCGTGATCATCAGGCTGGCGGCCGCAGCGACCTCTTCCGGAGTCTGTTCGGGCGCTGGGGCCTGGCCATCCACCGGCACCACGTGGCGCACATGCGCGATCAGGTCGGTGTCCTTGAAGGGCTTGTTGATCACGAACACGGCGCCATTGCGACGCGCTTCTTCCAGCATGGTCGGGCTGGTCTCGGTGGTCACCAGACCGACCTTGAGGTGGCCTTGCCCCAGCTGGCGCAGGGTCTGCAGCAACTCCAGGCCCGACATCTTGGGCATGTGCCAGTCGGTGATCACCAGGTCGGGCTTGAAATCTTTCAGTGCGTCCAGGGCCATTTCGCCATTGATGGCCACGCGGATGTCCACCGCAGGGTAGCCGCAGGCTTCCACCACGCGCCGGATGATGGCCTGGATGGCCCGGCTGTCATCCACGATCAGGAAGCGAAATACCTTGGGTGTCGCCTTGGGTGTCGTCTCGGTTGCGACATGCATGTCAGGACTCCAGGATACGTTGGTCAATCGCGTCAAACACCGTGATCACGATGCGCCTGCCGGCATCGCTCTCGCTCGAAAAGGTCACGCTCACATGGGCATGCCGATGCAGTTCTGCAAACCGCTCCAGGGGCAATTCCTGCGGCAGGCCGATCTCGACCGTGTGGGCTTCGTCGTTGCTTTTCACCAGGCAGCCGCCCAGCACATTGCAGGCTTCCATGCAGGCATCGCGTACATCGTCCGCGCTGATCTCGCTTTGGGGCAGCCCGAACATGAAGCAGGCCACATCGGTGGCCTCCCGGTCGTCGATCAGCAGGCCCACGGCCATCAGGCGGCGCGGCAGGCCGTCATGCAGGTGCACGGGCAGCACCACGGCGTGTTCGCGCTCGCCGGGCCGGGTGGGCTGCGACGCGCCTTCCTCGAACAGGCGGTCTTCACCGCTGAGGAAGGCCCACGCAGGGGCCAGCTTGCTGGCCATGGTGTCCTTGGGTATCAGGTACATGGGTTTGATCGGCTGTGATGCCCCCATCGGTATCGGCAGCGTTTCAAACAAATTGACGCCTGTTTCAGCTTTGGCGTTCAAACCGCGTCATATGCACACCATTGACCTCGACTTGACCACAGAACATGGCCCAGGGGCGCACCCACACGGTGCCGTCACCAAGCTGCGGGCGGTACAGCACTAGGGCTTCGAGCGTTTCGCTGTGCCGCACGACGCCAAGGACGTCGTACAGCGGGCCCTTGTAGTGGCGGTAAGTGCCCAGCTCGATGGTGGGCAGAGGGGGGAGGGGGCGTGAATCTGTCATGGATGGCATTGTCTTTCAGGCCGTTTCCTCTTTACAAACCCTTTGCAAAGGCCTGGTCAACAGCCCTGAAAGAGGCCGCGTTGTAGGTCTCAAGGCGCTGCGAAACGTCGATCAACACGACACGAATCGACGTGAACCGCACACCGAACTTCACAACGAGCCCCTCGCTGAAAGGACATTTCCATGAAGACCAAGCTGATTGCAACCGCCCTGGTGACCGCCTTTGCCCTGCCCGTGTTCGCCCAGACCGGCGCACCGGCCCCTGTCGCTGCCACTGGCGCCAGCGCCGCACAACAGGTCAAGAAAGACACCAAGGAGATCCGCCAGGAAACCAAGGACATCCGCGCCGACAAGGCCGATCTGTCCAAGGACCGCAAGGAACTGGTGGTGGACCGCAAGGAGCGCGCCGTGGACCAGCGCCGCGAGGATGCGGCCATCAAGCGCGGCAACATGGCAGCGGCCGAGAAGCAGGAAGCCAAGCGCGAAGCCGAACAAAAGGAAGTGAACGTCGACAGGCGTGACGTCGCCAAGGACAAGACCGACCTGCACCATGACCGCATGGAGCGCCGCCACGAGCGTCACGAGCGCCATGAGCACCGCCACGAGGCCGCTCAACAGAAGTAATCCACCGCGTGTGCAGACCGGGGCCTTTCTGGTTGGGTCTCCGGTCAGGCAAGGCCGACGACAACGCATCCAAAAAGGGTCGGCCCCTGCTGGCGCCAGAACGTGGCCTGAAGCCGCGATAATCGAGGGATGACCGTGATTGCCCACCCGACTCCCTCCAGTGCCCGTGCCCAGCTGCCTCGCCTGAGCTGCGTCATCCCCTGCTACAACGAAGCGGCCAACCTGCGCCTGCTGCTGCCCATCCTGGCCGAGCAATTGAGCGGGTGTGCCTCCGAGTGGGAGGTGATCCTGGTCAATGACGGCAGCCGTGATGACACCTCGGCGGTGTTTGACGAGTGGACGCGCCAGCCTGGCTTCCGCGCCATCGAGTTCTCGCGCAATTTCGGCAAGGAAGCCGCGCTCACGGCCGGCCTGCAGGCCGCCAATGGCGATGTTGTGGTCCTGATGGATTCGGACATGCAGCACCCGCCGCGCTTCATCCCCGAGATGATCAAGCAATGGCAGGCGGGCGCGGATGTGGTCTACGCCCTGCGTGAGAACCGCGATGATGAAAGCCTGTTCAAACAGGTTGGTACACGGGCCTTCTACCGCCTGATCAACGCCAAGTCGCGGTTCCAGGTGCCACCTGACGCGGGTGATTTCCGTTTGATGGACCGCGCCGTGGTCGAGGCCCTGATGGCCTTGCCCGAGCGCAACCGCTTCATGAAGGGCTTGTACGCCTGGGTGGGCTTCAAGTCCGTGGCCATTCCGTATGAGCCCGCCGAGCGGGCCGTGGGCAAGACGCACTACAACGCGCTCAAGCTGATTGCCTTTTCGATCGACGGTCTGACCGCGTTCACCACCTGGCCGCTGCGTGTGGCCAGCATCGCCGGCATGGTGATGGCCTTGATGGCTTTCATCTACGGATCGGTGGTCATCGTGGACTTCCTGATCTACGGCAACAAGGTCTCGGGCTGGACGACCATCATCGTGCTGCTGTCCTTCTTCGTGGGCATCCAGCTCATTGGCCTGGGCATCCTGGGCGAGTACATCGCCCGCATCTTCGAAGAAGTCAAGAGCCGGCCGCTGTATGTCGTGCGCCGTTCGCTGGGCCGTGGGCTGGACGTGTCCGCGCCAGGCCACACGGGTGATTGACGGCGTGGGGGCGTCCATTCCCACCATGAGCATGACGGCAGGCACCCTGCGGCAACTGGCCGTGTGTGTGGACGATTTCGGCCTGCACGATGGCGTGAACCAGGCCGTGTTCGAGTTGCTGGCGCTGCGCCGTATTTCTGCCGTCAGCTGCCTGGTGGATGGGCCCAGCTGGGCGTCCGGCGTGCCCGCGTTGTGCGAGGCCGTGGGGCCGGCCGATGCACCCGTGGCCGATGTCGGCCTGCACCTGAACTTCACCGAAACGCTGGACGTGGCCGCGCAATCGGCCTGCCCGAGCCTGCCGCTGGGCACGCTGATCAAGGCCTGTTACCTGCGTCGGCTCGATGTGGCCGCGCTGGCTCGCGAGATCGAACGCCAGTGGGATCGCTTCGAGGCCCACTGGGGGCGAGCACCAGACTTCATCGACGGCCACCAGCACGCCCACCAACTGCCCCAGATCCGGGACGCCTTGCTGCAGGTGCTGCGCAGGCGTTACCCACCTGGGCAGGCGGGCGTCAAGCCATGGGTGCGGCAATGCCGATCACCCGGCTGGCGCGCCGTGCTGGCGGGCATCAGCGTGTCGGACACCGTCAAGGCGGCCATCATCGGCACCCTGGGGGCGACCGTGCTGGGCCGGGCGGTGAGCCGGCTCGGCCTGCGCCGCAGCGAGCGCCTGCTCGGGGTGTACCCGTTTGATGCAGACGCCACCGCCTATTTGCACCGCTGGCAGGCCTGGCTCAGCCTGGTGCGCCCGCAAGGTGATTTGCTGATGTGCCACCCTGCCGTGCCCATGGCGAAGGCCCCACCCTGGCCGGATGTCATTGCCGCGTCTCGTTGCATGGAGCACGCCGTGTTGACGGGCCAGGCTTTTGGCGAAGTCCTGCAGACCGCTGGCGTGCGCGTCGCGCGCCTGGGTGAGGTCGGCTGGCCCTGAAGGGCCTTCGCTACACTGTGCCCCTTTTGACGTGGCGGCCTTCATTCAGATTGGCGGCCACCCTGTTCTTTCCACAAGGATGGTTCCCGTTGTGACGCAAGTTTCCAAGCCAAACTGGTCGATCTCGAACTGGCCGATCTGGGGCGTCGGCCTGGTGCTGCTGGCCTGGCTCGTGTGCACGGCCTGGTGGCGCCCGCTGGCCGTGCCGGATGAAGGCCGCTACGCTGGCGTCGCCTGGGAAATGATCCGCAGTGGTGACTGGCTGACACCCACCCTCAACGGCTTGCCCTTCTTCCACAAGCCACCCCTTTTCTATTGGCTCACGGCCTTGTCGCTCAAGGCCTTTGGCCTGACCCTGTGGGCCGCGCGGCTGGCCTCTGTCTTTGGCGCATGGCTGGGTGCCATGGGGCTGTACCTGCTGGTGCGTCAATGGGCGGGCCCGCGCTTGGCAGGCTGGTCCGCGCTGGTGCTGGTCACGCAGCCTTTCTACTTTGGCGGCGCGCAGTACGCCAACCTGGACATGCTGGTGGCCGGCTGCATCTCGGCCACCGTGGCCCTGGGCGCGCACGCGGTGCTGGCGCGTGAAGCCGGCCAGCCCTATCGCCTGGCGCTGTGGGGCACCTACGGCCTGGCGGGCCTGGGCCTGCTGGCCAAGGGCCTGATCGGGCTGGTACTGCCCGGTGCCGTGCTGGTGCTGTGGCTGCTGCTGACCGGTCGCTGGCGCGCCATCCTGGCCATGCTGTCGGTGCCGGGCTTGCTGGTGTTCGGTCTGGTGGCCGCACCCTGGTTCGTGGCCATGCAGCGCCTGTACCCGGACTTCTTCCACTATTTCTTCGTCTACCAGCACTTCCAGCGCTTCACACAGACGGGCTTCAACAACATGCACGCCTGGTGGTACTACCTGCCGATGATGGTTGGCCTGACCTTGCCCTGGGTGCCGGCGTGGCTGCTGGCCAGGTGGGCGCCGCAGCGCAAGGCGCCGGTTTCTCGCGAGGCAGCACCTGCCACGCACGCCGGTCGGTCGGCGCTGTGCGCGCTGTCCTGGGTCTGGATGGCGGTGATCCTCGTCTTCTTCTCCATCCCCGCATCCAAGCTGCCAGGCTACATCCTGCCTGCCTTGCCGCCCCTGGCTTACCTGGTGGCCAACGCGCTGGAGCGCCGCTGGCCGGCGTTCGCCTCGTTCATGCCCAAGGCCTTTGGCGGCCTGGCCGCGCTGCTGTGCGTGGGGCTCATTGGCACCGCCGTCCAGTACGACAAGCAGTCCGCCAAGCCGGTGCTGCCTGTGCTGCAGCCTTTGCTCAAGCAGGGCGTGCCCCTGGTCTACGTCAACGAGTTTGTCTATGACCTGCCGTTCTACCTGGCGCAGCCCGGCCCCATCCCCGTCATCAGCAACTGGGATGACCCGGACCTGCCCAAGCACGACAACGACCGCAAGGAGCTGTTCGACGCCGGCGAGTTCAATCCCAAGCTGGCGCCGCAGGTGCTGGTTCCCAAGGCCCAATGGTCGACATGGTTGTGCACCCATCCTCGGTTGGCGGTGATGGCGCCGCACGATGTGGTCAAGGCCTACCCCGAACTCGCCTGGCAGCCGCCGGTCATGAAACTCAAGCTGTGGTCGCTGTGGGTGCTCGACCGTGACGACCTGCTCGTCAAGGGCCTGCGTTGCCCGTGATAGCCTGGCGCTGGACAAACCCGGCGACGGCGGGTTAGGATTGACCACATGAATACCCGCCAATGCCTCGTCTCGCTGAACACCTCGTGGTGGCGCTGCCCTCATCCGGCGGCGTGACGTTGAGCTTTTGTTGAAACGGATGCCGCCCCTCAGGCGGCATTTTTCTTGGTGCAAACAAGCGCACCGTCTCCTGAGGGGCAGCAGCCCCACCCAGACCAGGAGAACCCCATGACTTCTTTCATCACCCCTTGCGACAGCCTCGCTGACGTGCGCTCGGCCATCGACCAGATCGACGCCATGCTGGTGGACTTGCTGGCCGAACGCGGCCGCTATGTGCGTGAAGCCGCGCGCTTCAAGCGCAACCAGGCCGAGGTCGCCGCCCCGGACCGCGTCAAACAGGTGATCGACAAGGCCCTGGCCCATGCGCTGGAGTCCGGAGCCGAACCCGAGGTGGTCGAAGCCGTCTACCGCAGCATGGTGGCGGCCTTCATCCAGATCGAGTCACGGCAGCACCAGGCCCTGCAAGCGAGGCAGGCGCCTGACGCAGGCACAATGTCGGGTTGCATTTGCGCTTGATACTGCCTGACACTGCCTGATATCGGGTGGTGTGCCGGCCGCGCCCATCCTGCCTTTGCCATGCTCTGGACCCCATTGAACCGTTTGCTGGATCAGCTTCGCCCTCGCCGCCAATCCGCGGTGCTTCTGGCCGATGCCGTGCTCATCGCCGTGGCCTGGCATGCCACCTACCTGTTCCGCATGGGGGTGGAGCGCTGGCTGCACGAGCGGCCTGCTTATGACTGGGCCGTGCTGCTGGGCGTGATCCTGGTCTACAGCACGGTGTCCTGGGCGCTGGGCGTGCCGCGCGCCACCTGGCGTTACACCAGCTTCCACGAGATCACCCGCTTGAGCTGGGTGTGCGTGGGCGCAGGGTTGGCCAGTGCCGTGGTGGTGTTGATGGCCCACCTGGTCGAGGTGCCCCGTGCCGTACTGGCCTTGCATCCCGTGTTCAGCCTGATTGTGCTGTCGCTGGCGCGCATGACGGTGCGCATGCTCAGCGAGTCCTCGCGCGCGCGGCGGGCAGGGCGCCAGTCCACGGGGCAGCGTGCGCTCGTGCTGGGCGCCGGCGCCGCAGCCAAACTCTTGATCGCCGGTATCCAGCATCGCGGCTGGACGGTGGTCGGCCTGCTGGATGACGATGTGCGCAAGCACGGCTCCAGCATCGCCGGCATCACCGTGTGGGGCGGGCTGGAGCTGCTGGCCGATGGCAGCGTGCTCGATGACGTCACCCACCTGATCCTGGCCATGCCTTCTGCGTCCAATGCGCAGCGCAAACGTGCGTTGGACCTGGCCGCGTCCACCGGCCTGCCTGTGGTGACCGTGCCCTCGGCGGACGAGCTGCGTGAAGGCCGCTCCCGCATCGACCGTGTGCGCGACATCGAGCCCGAGGACGTGCTGGGCCGCGAGCCCGTCAAGCTCGATGAAAGCGCCGTGTCCAAGCTGATCAGCGGCCAGACCGTGCTGATCACCGGCGCAGGTGGTTCGATCGGTTCGGAGTTGTGCCGGCAGATCGCGCGCTTCGGGCCCAGCCGCCTGGTGCTGTTCGAGCTGAGCGAATTCGCGCTCTACCAGATCGAGCAGGACCTGGGCGAGCGCTTCCCGCATCTGCCGCTGGTGCGCCTGGTGGGCGATGTGAAGGACCTGGGGGCACTGCGCCGCGCCATGCAGGCCCACCAGCCCGACCTGGTCTTCCACGCTGCAGCCTACAAGCACGTGCCCCTGATGGAAGACGACAACGCCTGGATGGCCTTGCGCAACAACACGCTGGGCACCTACAACGTGGCCCAGGCCGCGGCAGAGCAGGGCGTCAAGCGCTTCGTGCTCATTTCCACCGACAAGGCCGTGAACCCCACCAATGTGATGGGTGCCACCAAGCGCGCCGCCGAGATGGTCGTGTCGCACTGGGCCGCGCAGGGCACGGGCACACGCTTCATGGCCGTGCGTTTTGGCAATGTGCTGGGTTCCAGCGGCAGTGTGATCCCCAAGTTCAAGGAGCAGATCGCCAAGGGCGGGCCGGTGACCGTCACCCACCCCGAGATCACCCGCTACTTCATGACCATCCCGGAGGCGGCCCAACTGGTGCTGCAGGCTGCGGCCCTGGCCGAAACGGGGCAGGTCTTCGTGATGGACATGGGCAAGTCCGTGAAGATCGCGGATCTGGCGCGCGAGCTGATTCGCCTGAGCGGCCAGACCGAAGCCGAGATCCCCATCGTGTTCAGCGGCCTGCGCCCCGGAGAGAAACTGTACGAAGAGCTGCTGGCCGACGCCGACACCACCCTGCCGACACCGCACCCGCGCCTGCGCCTGGCGCAGTTGCGCGGTGAGTTACCCGCAGACTGGCTGACTCGTCTCATGGCCCTTGCTGCAGACGAAACAGCCAGCACCCCAGCCGTGCTGCGCGCCCGCCTGCACGACCTGGTTCCCGAATACGCCCCACGCTGATCAAGCAGCCGACAAAGGCGCTCGGGGTGGGGCCTACTCCGGCAGCAATTCATCCACCTGCCGCAGCAACTCTGCCAACTGCACGGGCTTGGTGAGGTAGCAGGCCGCGCCGGCACTCAGCGCCGCGTCGATCTGCTCGGGCATGGCGTCCGCCGAGATCATGATCACGGGGATGTCCACCGTGTCCGGGTTGGCCTTGATCAGCTTGAGCAGCTCCTGCCCAGAGGCATCCGGCAAGTGCACATCCAGCAGGATCAGATCAGGCTTGCTGCCACGCAGGCGGTTGTGCAGCACGGCCAGGCCTTCTTCGGTGGTCGGGGCCACCGTCACCGTGATCCAGGGACGCGCACTCAGTGCGGCGCGGATCACCTCACTGTTGGCCTGGTTGTCTTCCACATACAGCACATGGCGTGAGCGGGATGCCCCCTCCGCCCTGGCCACTGGTGGGCGCTTGTGGCTGGTGCTGGCGGCCTTCGGCGGCATGATCACGCCGGGCAGGGACAGGGTGAAGGTCGAGCCCTTGCCCTCTTCGCTTTGCACGTCCAGCTGCCCGCCCATCAGCAGGGCCAGATGCCGGCTGATGACGAGGCCGATGCCGGTGCCGCTCGTGCCGCCTTGCTCGCGTCCCAGCCGGTTGAAAGGCTGGAAGAGTTGCGACACCTGTTGCTCGTTCATGCCCAGGCCGGTGTCATGCACGATGATCTGCATCACGGCGCCCTTGTCGCCCGGCGGGCCCTCCTGCACAGAGACCGATACCTGGCCGCCCCGCTGGTTGAATTTGATGCCATTGCTCAGCAGGTGCGACAGGATCTGGCGCAGGCGCGAGGCGTCGGCCATCACCCCCCATTCGGCAGGCAGGCCTTGCGGCATGTTCAAGGTCACGCCATGCCGGTCGGCATCCTCCTGAAGCAGCTTGCCGGCCATGCCCAGTTCATCCTTGATGCGCAGGGGCGCGGTTTGCAATTGCAGCGTGCCCATGTCGATGCGTGAGATGTCCAGCACGTCGTCGATCATGTCCAGCAGGTGCCAACCGGCTTGCTGGATCTGCTCGACACGCTCACGTTGCGTAGGGGGCAGGGGTTCGCGCTGGTCCAGCGACATCACCTGGGCAAAGCCCAATACCGCGTTGAGCGGCGTGCGCAGTTCATGGCTCATGCGCGACAGGAAGTCGCTCTTGGCCTGGTTGGCTGACTCCGCCGCGCTACGCTGCTGGCGCGCTTCTTCCATCGCCGCCTCGATGCGGCGCGCGTGGCCGGTCATGACCAGCAGCAAGGCCCCCAAGGCCGCGGCCAGCGCCACACCGCCCACCGCCAGCAGCCAGGAGGTGGCGCCCAGGCCGACGATCGGCGCGGCCTTGGCGCTCCACACGGCCAGTTGCCACTGGCGGTCACCAAAATCGATGGGGATGTCGATCCGGTGGCGATGGGCTTGTTGCCATTGTGATGTCCTGCATGCGGCGGTGCCACCCAGCACCGTGCTGGCGGACGCGCCGACATCGATCAGGCAGGCCTCCAGGTAGGTGGGGCGGCCTTGCAGCATGGCGGACAAGGCATCGTCCATGCGCAGCGCCAGGAACACGGCCCCCTGGCTCGCCTGCACGCGGGTCTGCGGGGTGAAGGGCTCGCCCTTGAACACCGGGTGGTACACGACCACGCCCGTCTGCTGGGCTGTTTCCTGCATCAGGCGCAAACCCCGCGTGGCGATCACACGGTCTTCCCGGCGGGCCTGTTCGTAGGCGTCGCGGGTCGCAGGGGCAGACAGCGCGTTGTAGCCCAAGGCCACCTCGTTGCCCGCGCGTGGCTCGATGTAGCGCACCACGGCCAGTTCCCGATCCGTCGATGGCGGTTGGCGATCGACGTTGAACACCTTGTAGCCGGGCAGCCCCTCTTGCCGCTGCTGGGCTTCAAAGGCGGAAATGTCCGAAGCCTGCAGGCGCTGGTCCCAGCCGATGGCCTGCATGCCCTTGAGCGCACTCAGCCAGTAGCGGGATGCTTTCGTGAATTCGTCGCGTGTCACCGAATCGGAGGCTTCGAAGACACCGGCCAGTGCAGCCAGCGCGTCCCGATAACCGTTGAACTTGTGCTGAACGGTATCGGCGGTGGCGCTCGCATCACGCAGGAACGCGGCGTTCTCGCGCTCCATCCCCCAGATCTGGACCTGCCGGACGCCCAGGGCCAGCAACACGGTGGCCACCAGCAGAGGGATGCCCACTGGTTGGCGTCGTGCGCGCCAGAGTTCGGCAGGCTGCCCCAGCAAGGTCAGCATCATGGGTGTGCCCACCAGCACACCCAGGGTGTCCCCCGTCCACCAACCCAGGAAGGCCTGAGGCAAGGCGTCCGCGGGGGTGAGGCCCAGCGCGCCGCGAGCCCCCACCGAGATGGTGGCGTTGACCAGGCAGGCCAGGGGCCCGGCGACCATCAGGAAGCGCCCGATCTGGGCGGGGCGCTCCAGGGTCAATGGGCGCCGGTCGGGTGACAGTGTCAAACGCCAGGCGACCCAGGCTTGCAAACTGGCGCCGACGCCCCCGATCACGGCGATGCCCGCCAGCGCCGGCATCCCGCCGGTCAGGGGCCACGTGGTCACGGTCAAGACAGCCGCGGCGCCCAGCCCGATCGGCAGCAGCATCGCCGGCCCCCAGCCCATCACGAAAGCCAGAGCCAGGCCGGCCGGCAGATAAAGCGGCGACACGTGTTCGTTGGGCGCGGACAGCGACACCGCCAACAAGCCCGCGACGGTGTAGCTCAACCAGGTGATGAGGCCCCTGATTGACAGCGAGGTCAGGGGAGAGCGCAGGCTCATGAGGGCGATCCTTACGGCGAGGGTCGGTTATTTTTTCACACACCTTAGCATCAAGCGCGTCACCACGTGGCGTGGGTATTTGTGGTGGCCCCTGCATGCGGGTGGCGATCCCCCCTAGACTTTGGCTCCCGTTGTACCCAATCGTTGCACCCAGACCACCCAGGAGAAAAGCACATGGTCCGTCCATCCCGCTGGTTCGCCCCGCTTGCATTGAGTCTCATGACATGGGCAGCCTTGCCCGCCGCGCACGCCGAAGCGCCGCAAGTCCTCACCCAGGTGCCCGGCTACTACCGCCAGATGATCGGCGCGTTTGAAGTCACCGCCCTGTATGACGGCCAGATCAACCTGGACGGCAAGCTGCTCAAGAACACCACGCCCGAGCATGTCCAGAAGCTGCTGGCCAGGATGTTCCGCACCAACCCCACGCCCACGGCCGTGATCGCCTTCCTGGTGAACACCGGCAACAAGCTGGTCCTGGTCGACACCGGTGCGGCCAAGGTATTCGGCCCCACGCTGGGCCAGGTCCTCAGCAACCTGAAGGCCGCCGGTTATGACCCCGCCCAGGTGGACACCGTCTTGCTGACCCACCTGCACGGTGACCACGTGGGTGGCCTGCTGACGCCCGAAGGCCAGCCCGCCTTCCCGAACGCCCAGGTCTATGCCGCCAAGGCTGATGCCGATTTCTGGCTGAGCCCCGCCAGCCTGGCCAAGGCCCCTGATGACAAGAAGATGTTCTTCAAGGCGCCTCAGGATGCCACCGCGCCCTACATCAAGGCCGGGCATTTCAAGACCTTTGAGGGCAACAGCGAGATCCAGCCCGGCATCAAGCCCGTGGACGAGCATGGCCACACGCCTGGTCACACCGGTTACCTGTTCGAATCCAAGGGCCAGAAGCTGCTGATCTGGGGTGACGTGGTGCACAACGCCGCCGTGCAATTCCCGCAGCCCAAGGTCACCATCGAGTTCGACAACGACCAGGCCAAGGCACTGGCCACCCGCATGAAGGTCTTCGGCTGGACGGCCAAGGATGCGCTGCTGGTAGCGGGTGCCCACCTGCCGTTCCCTGGCATCGGCCACGTGCGCGCCGAGGGCAAGAACAGCTATACCTGGGTGCCGATCGACTTCGCACCGGTGGCGCCCACACCGGCGCCCTGAGACGGGTTGGCCGAGCCCAACAGCCCGCCCTGTCGTCACGTTTGTGCGACAGGGCGGGCTGAAATGCCCGTTTCGGCGCCGGAATTGGCGTCAATCCGAGCAACAGCGCCAGAACTGCGCCCTTATTCCCTGCGAGGAGGGGCCGCGCGGTCCTATACTGAGCAGTCATCAAGCAGGTTGAGCACATAAACCTGCGTCGCTGTGGTTCGAAAAGGCATATACACGCCATGACTTCCAAATTGAAGATCGCAGGCTGGGTCGCGCTGGGTGCGCTGGCCGGCGGCTTGACCACCATGCAGATCGGTGCCACGGCCCGAAACTCGGTGACGCCCTTGCCGCTCGAAGAAATGCAGCAGCTCGCGGCGGTATTCGGGATGATCAAGACCGATTACGTCGAACCCGTTGACGAAAAGAAACTCATCAGTGACGCCATCGGCGGCATGGTTTCCGGGCTGGACCCGCACTCGGTTTATTTCGACAAGACCACCTTCAAGGAATTCCGTGAAGGCACGACCGGCAAGTTTGTCGGTGTGGGCATCGAAATCGGCATGGAAGACGGCCTGGTCAAGGTCGTCTCGCCCATCGAAGGCTCCCCCGCCTTCCGCGCCGGCCTCAAGACCGGCGACCTGATCACCAAGATCGACGAAACCTACGTCAAGGGTCTGACCATGGACCAGGCCGTCAAGCGCATGCGCGGCGAGCCCAACACCAAGGTCGTGCTCAACATCTTCCGCAAGTCCGAGAACCGCAGCTTCCCGGTCACGATCACCCGCGAGGAGATCCGTGTCCAGAGCGTGCGCGCCAAGATGATCGAGCCGGGTTACGGCTGGGTGCGCATCACCCAGTTCCAGGACCGCACGGTCGAAGATTTCGCGGCCAAGGTCGAGAAACTCTACAAGGACGACCCCAAGCTCAAGGGCCTGGTGCTGGATCTGCGCAATGACCCGGGTGGCCTGCTTGAGGGCGCGATTGCCGTGTCTTCTGCCTTCCTGCCCAAGGACGTGACGGTGGTGTCCACCAACGGCCAACTGCCTGAATCCAAGGCCGTGTTCAAGGCCCGTTCCGAAGATTACTCGCGCCGCTTTGGCTCGGACCCGCTGGCCAAGCTGCCCGCCGCGCTCAAGACGGTGCCGCTGGTGGTGCTGGTCAACGAAGGCTCGGCCTCTGCCAGCGAAATCGTCTCGGGTGCCCTGCAGGACCACAAGCGTGCCGTCATCATGGGTGGCCAGACCTTCGGCAAGGGCTCGGTGCAGACCGTGCGTCAGCTGACGGCCGACACCGCCCTGAAGATCACCACCGCCCGTTACTACACGCCAAGTGGCCGCTCCATCCAGGCCAAGGGCATCGTGCCGGACGTGATGGTGGACGAAAGCGCCGATGGCAACCTGTACTCGGCCCTGCGTGTGCGCGAGGCCGATCTGGACAAACACATCACCAGCGGCCAGGGTGCCGAGGTGAAGGATGCCGCCCGTGAAAAGGCGCGCGAAGAGGCGATCAAGAAGCTGGAAGAAGCCAGCGTCAAGAAGAACGAGGCACCCAAGCCCCTGCCCGAGTTTGGCAGCGCCGAAGACTTCCCGCTGCAACAGGCGCTCAACAAGCTGCAAGGCAAGCCCGTGCTGGTCTCCAAGACCATGACCGAGCGCAAGCCCGAGGACAGCAAGGCCCAGTGATCCGGGCTCGCCCGCATCGCTGAACCCAAACACAGGGGCGCCGCCTTGGACGACGACCAGCGCCTGCGCTACAGCCGCCACCTCCTACTGGACGAGTGGTCGGAAGAAGCGCAGGACCAGTTGCTGGCCTCGCACGCCCTGGTCATTGGCGCCGGGGGGTTGGGCGCCCCAGCCCTCATGTACCTGGCTTCGGCCGGGGTAGGGCGCATCACCGTGGTCGACCCGGACACGGTCGACATCACCAATCTGCAGCGCCAGATCGCGCACACCACCGAACGTGTCGGGCAGCCCAAGGTGCTGTCTGCCGAGCTGGCCTTGGCGCAACTCAACCCGGGTGTGCAGGTGCATGCCATCGCGCAGGCGGCCGACGAGGCCTTGCTGCATGAATGGGTGCCGCAGGCCCAGGTGGTGCTCGATTGCACCGACCGCTTCGCCATCCGGCAGTTGATCAACCGCGTCTGCCGAGAGGCCGGCGTGCCGCTGGTGTCCGCATCCGCCGTGCGTTTCGACGGCCAGATCAGCGTGTTCGACCCGCGTGTGCCGACCGGGCCTTGTTATGCCTGCCTGTTCCCGCCCGATGCGCCGCCCGAAGAAACCCGCTGCGCCATGCTGGGCGTGTTCGCCCCGGTGGTCGGCATGATGGGTGTCATGCAGGCGGGTGAGGCACTCAAGCTCTTGCTGCAGTCGTCGCCCATGTCGCCCTGGGCCGGGCACGAGAGCCTGGCTGGCCGCTTGCTGCTGCTCGATGGGCGAACCTGGAGCTGGACGGAGATGCGCGCCAAACGCCAGCCCAACTGCCCAGTGTGTGGCCCGGTGTGTGGCTCGGCGCAGTGACTGCGGTGAAATCGCAACTCCCTTGGCTTGACGGTCTTATTTGACGGCACCGCACGGGCGCCCCGCTGCATACTGACAAACAAGCGCCGCTCATTTGCAGGCGGTGCAGCCATCGAGCAGGACCGTTTGTCATGAACAACCCCAAAGAGCTTCTGGAACGCAACTTCCCCACGGCGGGCCAGGATGCCCGCAGCGTCAGCAAACCCTCGCTCTACGCCGGCCCCGACAGCAGCTACGACCTGGCCTTCACCGATCAGGAATTCCTGCTGCACCCCGATCTGCGCCCTGTGCGCATGCAGCTGGAGTTGCTCAAGCCCGAGATGATCCAGCGCGAAGAGGCCATCGAATCCACCATCGTGGTGTTCGGCAGCGCGCGCATCCTGCCGGCCGAGGTCTCGCAGGCCAAGCTGCGTGAAGCCATGGAGTTGCCCGACGGCCCCGCGCGCGACCAGGCCATGCGCGCCGCCCAGCGCCATATCGAGATGTCGCGTTATTACGAGGAGGCACGCGCCTTCTCCAGCATCGTCACAGAGAACTCCACGCGGCTGCAAACGCCCATCTACGTGGTCACCGGTGGTGGGCCGGGCGTCATGGAGGCGGGCAACCGCGGCGCCTTCGAGGTGGGCGGCAAGAGCCTGGGCCTCAACATCGTGTTACCGCACGAGCAGGAGCCCAACCCCTACATCACGCCGCGCCTGTGTTTCCAGTTCCACTACTTTGCGCTGCGCAAGATGCACTTCCTGATGCGCTCGGTGGCGCTGGTGTGCTTCCCCGGCGGCTTCGGTACGCTCGATGAACTCTTCGAGACGCTGACCCTGATCCAGACCGGCAAGTGCCGCAAGCGCCCCATCCTGCTGTTCGGGCGCGACTTCTGGACCAAGCTGATCAACTTCGATCACCTGGTCGACACCGGCATGATCAGCCCGGAAGACCTGAACCTCTTCCACTACGTCGAAACGGCCGATGAAGCCTGGGCCACCTTGCAAAAGGTCTACGGCCTGGGCAAGCCAGACGACGACTCCGCCTGCGGCTGGTAAGACCACCAGGAGCCTGGCATGAACACCGATGTCATCGACCCCGTCACCCGCTTGCGGCTGATCGGTGTGCCGACCGACATCGGGGCCAGCATGCGTGGCGCCTCGCTGGGGCCGGAAGCCTTGCGTGTGGCCGGGCTGCCCGAGGCCATGGCGCGCCTGGGCCTGCAAGTGCTGGACGCGGGCAACCTGCAGGGGCCGCCCAACCCGTGGCAACCACCGCAGGACGGCCACCGGCATCTGGCCGAGAGCCTGGCCTGGAATCAGGCGGTATTCGAGGCCGTGTCGCAGGCCCTGCAGGCGGGCGAGGTGCCCATGATGCTGGGTGGTGACCACAGCCTGGCCATCGGTTCCATCGGCGCCGTGGCGGCGCACTGCCGCGCCACCGGCCAGCGCCTGCGTGTGATCTGGCTGGATGCCCATGCCGACTTCAACACCAGTGACATCACGCCCAGCGGCAACATCCATGGCATGCCTGTGGCGGTGCTGTGCGGCCACGGCCCGGCCAGCCTCTTGCGCCTGGCCGGCAACTGGGGTGCCGCCACCGCAGGCCCGCCAGCCTTGTCGCCCGAAGACATCCGCCTGATCGGCGTGCGCAGCGTGGACCCGCTGGAGCGTCGCTTTGTGCATGCACAAGGCCTGGAGGTATTCGACATGCGCCACCTGGACGAGCACGGCATGCGCGCCGCCATGCAGCAGGCCTTGCTGGGCGTCGATGACCGCACCCATTTGCACCTGAGCTTCGATGTGGATTTCCTCGACCCCGACATCGCCCCCGGCGTGGGCACCGCCGTGCGGGGCGGGCCGTCTTACCGCGAAGCCCAGTTGTGCATGGAGATGATCGCCGACACCAGTCGACTGGCTTCACTGGACGTGGTCGAACTCAACCCCGCGCGCGATGTGCAGAACCGTACCGCCGAGCTGGTGGTGGACCTGGTCGAGAGCCTGTTTGGCAAGTCCACCCTGATGCGCTGGCGGCCTTGATGTCGAGCTGCCTTGTTGCGTGGATGGCCTGGATGGCCCGCCGCAGCAGGTCAGGGGCGATTAAGCGGCGCAAGCCCATCAACTTTTGCCAACTATTTGCCGATAAAGGCCCATGAGCCTGCCTGGAAAGACTGCCCTGATCCTGACTGGTGGTGGCGCACGAGCCGCCTACCAGGTCGGTGTGCTGCAAGCACTGCAGCTGATTCGCCGTGAATGCGGCGAAGGTCGGCGGGGCAACCCTTTCCAGATCATCAGCGGCACCTCGGCCGGCGCCATCAACGGCCTCGCGCTGGCCTGCCAGGCCGACCACTACGACCTGGCGGTGCGTGCCATGGTCGAGGTCTGGCGTGATTTCCGCTCCGAGCAGGTCTACCGCTCCGACTCCCTGGGCGTGATCCGCTCGGGTGCCCAATGGCTGACCTTGTTCTCGCTGGGCTGGGCCGTGGCGCGCTGGCGCAAGGCGCGCCCCCGCTCCTTGCTGGACAACGAGCCGCTGCGCGAGTTCCTGCCCTCGCTGTTCCAGGTGGACCGCCTGCCGCAACTCATGGCGGACGGCCATCTGGATGCCGTGGCCATTTCGGCGTCCAGCTACACCACGGGTGAGCACGTCACCTTCTATGACAGCGTCCACCCGATCACGCCCTGGGCGCGTTCGCAGCGCATCAGCGTGAAGGATCAACTGGGCCTGGACCACCTCATGGCCTCGTCGGCCATTCCTTTTGTGTTCCCGGCCATCAAGCTGCATGTCGATGGGCGCCCGCATTACCTGGGTGACGGCTCCATGCGTCAGGCCGCGCCCATCTCGCCGGCCATCCACCTGGGGGCCGACCGCATCCTGGTGATCGGGGCCGGGCGCCTGCACGAGCCCCCCGCACCGCGCGAGGCCGTGGTCGAGTACCCGAACCTGGCGCAGATCGCCGGCCACGCCATGTCCAGCATCTTCCTGGACGCGCTGGCGGTGGACATCGAGCGCATGCAGCGCATCAACAAGACCTTGAGCCTGTTGCCGCCCGAGGCCCGTGCCCAGTCCAGCTTGCGCCCGGTGGACATCCTGGTGATCGCGCCCAGCCAGCGCATCGACGACATCGCGGCCCGCCACCTCTGGGCCCTGCCGCCCGCCGTGCGCGCCATGCTGCGTGCGGTGGGTGTGTACGGCCGGGGCAAGACGGCGCGTGGCTCCGCGCTGGCCAGTTACCTGCTGTTCGAGTCTTCGTTCACCCGCGAGCTGATCCACCTGGGCTTCACCGACGCCCTGGCCAAGCGCCAGGAGGTACAGAGCTTCTTCGGTTGGGGGCAGCCGGGGGCCGGGGAGGGTGAGGGGCCGGGGGGGCCGCATTTGGCTCGTGCGGATGGTGCCGATCAGGGTGCCGGGCTCGCCGCACCGCCCAGCCGCTACGACGCCACCTTCCACGTGCCGGCCTTCATTCCGCCGACCATGCCCGTCGCGGAACTGGTCGGGCCGCATCGCCCCTTTACATCACAAAGAGACCGTGCTAAAGTGGAGAGCTTCGCTTTGTAAACCTGTTGAAGGTTTCGGGGTGGAGAAGTTCTTTTCTTTGAAAGGTCTCAACATGTACGCGGTCATAAAAACCGGCGGCAAACAATACAAAGTTGCTGCAGGCGAAAAAATTAAAGTAGAACAGATTGCTGCGGACGTTGGCCAAGAGATCGTGATCGACCAGGTTCTGGCAGTCGGCTCCGGCGCAGAACTCAAGGTTGGCACGCCCCTGGTGGCTGGCGCAACTGTCAAGGCAACTGTTGTTTCTCATGGTCGTCACGACAAGGTCCGCATCTTCAAGATGCGCCGTCGTAAGCACTATCAGAAGCGCCAAGGTCACCGTCAGAACTTCACCGAGCTGCAAATCAGCGCCGTGAACGCCTGATCTCGCGCCTTGATGTTCAAACATCACGTCTAACCTCAGTCACCAAGGAGCAGATCCATGGCACAGAAAAAAGGCGGCGGTTCCACGCGGAACGGCCGTGATTCCCAACCGAAGATGCTGGGTGTGAAGGCTTACGGCGGTCAAGTGATCCCCGCTGGCTCGATCATCGTTCGCCAACGCGGCACCCGTTTCCACGCTGGCACCAACGTCGGCATGGGCCGCGACCACACCCTGTTCGCGCTGGTCGATGGCACAGTGTCCTTCGCCACCAAGGGTTCGCTGAACCGCAAGACGGTCATCGTCACGCCGGTTTGATCGATCTCTGATCGGTCGACAACGCTTGCCCGGCTCCGGCTGGGCGGCGTGCTGAACCAAAGCCCCGGTCTGCCGGGGCTTTTGTCATTTCTTGTCGTTTCTTTCCCGGTCTTGATCTCGCCCCGTGACATGGTGGTGAAGATCGGCCTCGCCAGACGGGATAATCACCGTCTTGCCTCCAATCCAAGGACACCCGCCTCATGAAATTCGTTGATGAAGCCACCATCGATGTGGCCGCCGGCAATGGCGGCAGCGGTTGCGTCAGCTTCCGTCGCGAGAAATTCATTCCCTTCGGCGGCCCCAACGGGGGCGACGGCGGGCGAGGCGGGCACGTCTATGTGGTCGCCGACCGCAACATCAACACGCTGATCGACTACCGTTATGCCCGCCGCCACGAGGCGCGCAACGGTGAGGCCGGTCGCGGCTCCGACCAGTTTGGTCATGCCGGCGAGGACATTTTCCTGCGCATGCCCGTGGGCACCATCATCCGCAACTTTGAGACCGGTGAGGTGATGATGGAGTTGCTGGAGCACGGCGAGCAGCGCCTGCTGGCCAAGGGTGGTGACGGCGGCTTCGGCAACATGCACTACAAGAGCAGCACCAACCGCGCACCCAAGAAGAAGACGCCCGGCTGGCCCGGCGAGATCTTCAAGATCAAGCTGGAGCTGCGTGTGCTGGCTGACGTGGGGCTGCTGGGCATGCCCAATGCCGGCAAGTCCACGCTGATTGCCGCCATCTCGAATGCGCGCCCCAAGATTGCCGATTACCCGTTCACGACCCTGCACCCCAACCTGGGTGTGGTGCGCGTGGGCCCTGAGAAGAGCTTCGTCGTGGCCGACATCCCTGGCCTGATCGAGGGGGCCTCTGAAGGCGCGGGTCTGGGCCATTACTTCCTGCGCCACCTGCAACGCACCCGCGTGTTGCTGCACGTGGTGGACCTGGCCCCGTTCGACGACACCGACCCGGTGGCGCAGGCGCGTGCCATCGTCAACGAACTCAAGATCTACGACCAGGCCTTGTACGACAAGCCACGCTGGCTGGTGCTCAACAAGCTGGACATGATCCAGCCCGAGGACCGCGCCAAGAAGGTGCTGGAGTTCGTGCGTCGTTACGGCTGGAAGGGCCCTGTGTTCCAGATCTCGGCGCTGACCCGCCAGGGCTGCGAACAGCTGGTCCAGACCATTTACCAGCACGTGGCCGCCATGCAGGAGCACCACACCGAGGCCGACATCCGCTTCGACGGTGAAAGCCTGCCCATGGCCAGCGACCTGATGGCTCGCGCCGGCCTGAGCTATGACGATGACATTGAAGCCCTGGTCAAGCCCAAAAAGGACGAGGCCGAGGCAGCCGTGGTGAAGAAGTCGGTGGCCAAGAAGCCAGTAACCAAGAAAGCCGCAGTCAAGAAAGTAGCCGCCAACAAGAAGCCTGTGACAGAGCCGGTTGGGGCTGACAAGCCTGTTGCCAAGGCGCCTGTGAAGAAGGTCGCGGCCAAGAAGGCGCCGGCAACCAAAAAGGCTGCGGCCAAGAAGGCCGCAGCTAAAAAGGTCGTAGCCAAGAAAGCGGTCGCCAAGACACCCGCCAAGAAGGCGGTCGTGAAGGTGGCCGCTAAAAAGGTTGCAGCCAAAAAGGCCGCGGTCAAGCAGGTTGCCGTTAAAAAGGCGGCGAGCAAGACTGTTGCCCGCAAGGCGCCAGCGCCAGCCAAGAAAGCCGCCGTGAAGGTGGCTGCCAAGAAGGCCCCGGCCCCGGCGAAAAAGGCAGCGACCAAAAAGGTGGTGAGCAAGACTGCTGCCCGCAAGGCGCCCGTGCCGGCCAAGAAAGCCGCCGTGAAGGTGGTCGCCAAGAAGGCTGTGGCCAAAAAGGCGCCAGCCCGCAAAGCCGCCCGTTGATCTCTTCCGTTTGACCTCAGCCTGAACGCCCGAGCCCACCCATGAACGATGTGTTGAAGAACGCCCGCCGCATTGTCGTCAAGGTGGGGTCCAGCCTGGTCACCAACGAAGGCAAGGGCGTCGACGCCGAGGCCATCGGCACCTGGTGCCGCCAGATGGCCACCCTGGCCGCCGACGGGCGCGAAGTCATCATGGTGTCCAGCGGCGCCATTGCCGAAGGCATGAAGCGCCTGGGCTGGGCGGCGCGCCCCAAGGAGCTGCACGAGTTGCAGGCCGCCGCCGCGGTGGGCCAGATGGGCCTGGCGCAGATGTACGAGACCAAGCTGCGCGAGCACGGCATGGGCAGCGCCCAGGTGCTGCTCACGCACGCCGACCTGGCCGACCGCGAGCGTTACCTCAATGCCCGCTCCACGCTGCTGACCCTGCTGTCGCACAAGGTGGTGCCCGTTATCAACGAGAACGACACCGTGGTCACCGACGAGATCAAGTTCGGTGACAACGACACCTTGGGCGCCCTGGTGGCCAACCTGGTCGAGGCCGATGCCCTGGTCATCCTGACCGACCAGAAGGGCCTGTACAGCGCCGACCCCCGCAAGGACCCCAACGCCCGCTTCATCGACGTCTGCACGGCTGGGGACCCCGCGCTGGAGCAAATGGCCGGTGGGGCCGGTTCACGCGTGGGCACAGGCGGCATGATCACCAAGGTGCTGGCCGCCAAGCGCGCGGCCGGCAGCGGGGCTTCCACCGTGATTGCCTGGGGGCGTGAGCCGGACGTGCTGGTGCGCCTCACGCAAGGCGAGGCCATCGGCTCGTTGTTCGTGGCCGCCACCGCCAAACTCACGGCCCGCAAACAGTGGATGGCCGACCATCTGCAACTGCGCGGTGCCGTGGTGATCGACGATGGCGCCGTAGTCAAACTGCGTGATGAAGGCAAGAGCCTGCTGCCCATCGGCATGGTCGAGGTGGTGGGCGACTTCCACCGTGGCGACGTGATCGCCGTGCGCAACCGGGCTGGGCAGGACGTGGCCCGTGGGCTGGCCAACTACGCGAGCAGCGAAGCCCGTCTGATCGCGCGCAAGGCGTCGTCCGAGATCGAGGCGGTGCTGGGCTTCACCAGCGAGCCCGAGATGATCCACCGGGACAATCTGGTTCTGGCCTGAGTTTGGCGTCACGAGCGCGGCACGGGTCCGCCCGCAGTGCTGTTGGGGTGTGCTTTCACGGCTTGCAAGCACGTTAACGCCAGGTAACGTCTGTCAGGGAAATTTCACCCGTCGCAAGCGTGGGCACGCTTTTGACCCCCCTCTTTACTCGTGACCAAGGGTTCGTACTGTCCTTGGGGTGGTGGCGTTTTACGTTAAAACCGTGACCCTTGTTTCCTTTTCTTTCTGAATCCTCCAAGGAGGTCTCCTGATGGCCCTGATCCAACGCACCCTCGCTCGCCTTTCCCCTCTTTCTCTGGCTGCTGTCGCTGTACTGGGCGGTACCCTGGGTGTCACCGCGTCGGCGCAAGCCAAGACCCTGGTCTGCGTCTGGGACGTCGCCGGCAAGACGGGTGATGTGTACGCCTCCGCGACCGACTACGCGCTGGCCATGCAGAAAAATGGCGCCGACATCGAGCTCAAGAGCTATGTGGACGAGCGCGTCGCCATCGAAGACTTTCGTGCCGGCCAGTGTGACGGCGTGATCGCCACGGCCTTCCGTACCCGCCAGTTCAACATGGTGGCTGGTTCGCTGGACAGCATCGGTTCGACCACCGTGATCAAGAACGGCAAGGTCGACATCGACGCCAGCTACGAAGTCGTGCGCAAGGTGATCCAGGTGTTTGCCTCGCCTCAGGCCAGCAAGCTGATGGTGGAAGGCAATTACGAAGTGGGTGGCATCTTCCCGCTGGGCGCCGCGTACCCCATCGTGCGTGACCGCAAGATCAATTCGGTTGAAGCCCTGTCGGGCAAGAAGATCGCCGCCTTCGACTACGACAAGGCCCAGGGCGTGATGATCCAGCGCATCGGCGCGCAGCCCGTGTCGGTGGACGTCACCAACATCGGCCCGAAGTTCAACAATGGCTTCGTGGACATGGTGACCCTGCCTGCGGTGGCCTTCAAGCCCTTCGAGCTGTACAAGGGCATTGGCACGACCGGTGGCATCGGCCGCTTCCCGATCATGATCCCGACGGTGCAGGTCATCCTCAACAAGACCAAGTTCCCTGAAGGTTTTGGCGAGAAGTCGCGTCAGTACTGGCTGTCGCAGTTCGACCGTGCCCTGGGCATCATCCAGACGGCCGAGAAGGGCATCCCCGCCAAGATGTGGGACGACCTGCCTGCCGAGAGCATTCCCAAGTACGTGCTGATGTTCCGCGAATCGCGTATCGAGATCGCCAAGCAAGGCCTGTACAACAAGCAAGGCTTGAACATCATCAAACGCGCGCGTTGCAGCATCAACCCGGCTGACGCCGAGTGCGCCACCAAGACCGAAATCGAGTAAGGCGGGGCACCTCCTGAGGGAGGTGTTGGTGTCTCACCGATGTATCAATCAAAAAGGGGCTCCTGCATGGAGCCCTTTTTCATGGGCTTCGGTGTCGGGCCTGCATCTTGCTGCAGACTGCATGAAGGATCATTGAACATGTCAAACGAGTCAACCACAGCGCCGGCAAAGCCATCGCATCTTGTTCGTCACAGCATCCAGGGTGTGCGGCATGTGTTGGCCGTGTCTTCAGGCAAAGGCGGTGTGGGAAAAAGCACCACGGCGATGAATCTGGCGCTGGCCCTTGCAGATGAGGGGGCACGTGTTGGCCTGCTGGACGCTGACATCTATGGGCCCAGCGTGCCCAAGATGATGGGTGTGGTGGGCTGCAGACCAGACAGCAATGACGACAGGCAGACGATCAACCCCATTTGGGCGCATGGCATTCAGCTCATATCCATCGGCTTTTTGACAGACGATGACAGTCCGGTCATCTGGCGAGGAGCGGCAGCAAGCCAGATGCTGGAGCAATTGATCAGGCAGACCCGTTGGCTGGACCTGGACTACCTGGTGATTGACATGCCGCCCGGTACTGGCGACATCCCCTTGAGTCTGTGCCAGCGCACGCCTTTGAGTGGCGCGGTGATTGTGACCACACCCCAGGATGTGGCTTTGCTGGACGTGATCAAGGGTGTGCGCATGTTCCAGAAGGCCGATGTGCCTGTTCTGGGTGCCATCGAAAACATGGCCGTGCATGTGTGCCGGCAGTGCGGTTTTGAGAGTCACCCTTTTGGCCAAGGCGGTGGCGTGCGTCTGAACGAGGTCACCGGCGTCCCCTTGCTGGCCAGCTTGCCGCTGGACATGCGCGTGCGCGTGCAGGCCGACGAAGGTGTACCTATTGTACGCAGCGACCCATCAGGTGCGTTGGCACAGCGCTATCGCCAACTGGCACGTGACCTTGTGGCCGCCATCGCGCAGGGCGAGGCGGGCCGCCCGGCACCTGTTGGTCCGCGCATCGAGGTATCTGGTAACACCTGAAGCCGGAGGTTTGTTGGCGTCGGGCTATCGAGACGAGATCAGCAGCCCACCGCACAACACCATGCCGGCCAGCCACACTGCGCCGATCAACATGGGCACCATGATGCGCCAGCCAGCCTGGCGCAGCATGCCGATCGAGCTACGCATGCCCAGGGCTGCCGCAGAAAGAGCCAGGCATGACTGGGACAGGTCGGACAGCAAGCGGCCTGTCGCAGGCGGCAGCCATTGCAAGGACTGCAGCGCGGCCAGCCCGATGAAGAGCCGCATGAACCAGGGTACCCAACTGGGCTTGACCTTTTGGTGAGGCCAGGCGGCCGATAAAGGGTGAGTAGCCTGATGCCAGCGCAACAAGGCCGAGACCAGCAGCACAACCACCGCCAGCAAGGACACGCGCAGGAGCTTGACGATGATGGCAATGTCGCCCACGTCGCGGCTCATGGTGTAGCCCGCCACCATGACCTGGGCCACATCGTGGATGCTGCCGCCCAGCATCAGGCCCGATTGATAGGGCCGCAGCGCCAGCCAGTTGCACAGCAGCGGGTAGCTCAGCATGGCCATGGTTGACAAGGTGGTTGCGCACACGACGATGGCGAGCGTGCGCTGCTCGGTGAGTCGGTCACGCGGCACGACCGCCGCAATGGCCAGGGCCGCCGAGGCCCCGCAGATGGCGGTGGCGCCGCCGGCTATCAGCCCAATGCGCCAGGGCATGCCCAAGCCCTTGACTACCAGGGCCACGCACACGATGGTGCTGGCCACGGCCGCAAGAATCAATGCCACGGTGGGCCAGCCCAGCGAGGCCATCTGGTGCAGCGTGATGCGCGCACCCAGCAGGCCGATACCGAGTCGAAGCAGCGTTTGTGCACTGAAGCTCACGCCGGCACCATGTCGCGAGGTGCCACTCAGCTCATGAAAGGCCATGCCCATCAGCAGGGCGTACAGCACACGCGGGCCGCCCCATCGCATCTCCACAAAGGCGGCGGCCATGCCGATCACGCCGCACAGTATCAAACCAGGGGCCAGCGAGCGCCCCTGGTGCTTGAAAGCAGGCCAGCTCAGGACCGGCAGATTGGGCAGGCTCATGTCGCGTTGCGGCTTACTGGCGCTCACTTGTCGACGAAAGCGCGTTCGATCACGTAGTGGCCGGGCGTGCTCATGTTGCCCTCACTCAGGCCTCGTTCGTCCAGCAGGCCTTTGGTGTCACGCAGCATTTCGGGGCTGCCACACAGCATGAAGCGATCGGTATCTGGGTTCAGGTCGGGCAGCTGGATGTCGGCAAACAGCTTGCCTGAGCGCATCAGGTCGGGGATGCGGCCCTGGTGTATGAAGGGCTCACGCGTGACCGTGGGGTAGTAGATCAATTGCTTACTGATTTGCTCGCCCAGCCATTCGTGCTGCGGCAGCACGTTTTCGATGTGATCGCGGTAGGCCAGCTCGGCCATCTGCCTGCAGCCATGCACCAGTACAACCTTTTCGAATCGCTCGTAGACATCAGGATCCTGGATGATGCTCATGAAAGGTGCCAGGCCCGTGCCGGTGGCCAGCAGGTAAAGGGTCTTGCCCGGCATCAGGTTTTGCAGCAACAGCGTGCCCGTGGGTTTGCGGCCCACCAGCACCTTGTCACCCGGCTTGATGCGCGACAGGTGCGAGGTGAGTGGCCCATCTGGCACCTTGATGCTCAGGAAGGTAAGCTGCTCATCGTGGTGCGCACCGGCCATGCTGTAGGCACGCATCAAGGGTTTGTCGTTGATGGGCAGGCCGATCATGGCGAACTGCCCGCTTTGAAAGCGAAAGCCCGGCTCGCGCGTGCCGCTGAACGAGAAGAGGCGGTCTGTCCAGTGGTGGACTTCGGTGACGGTCGATTCAAAGTAGATGCTGGACATGGTCGTGATCCTTTTTTTGATCAGGTGGCCAGTGATTGCAGATAGGTCCATGGGTAGATGCCGCGGTCGTGGCCATCGCTGAAATGCAATTGCAGCCCGACATCGCCGATGGACGTGATGGCGGTCAGTTGCACATCGGGGTCGATGGCCGTGGCCTCATTGGGTGTGCGGCGCCTGCGGCCTTCGCACCAGGCGCATTTGCAGGCACTGCGTAGCTGCCCGTGACCCAGGCTGATGCTGTAGCCGTCGGCCCAGCGCAACTCCAGCCTGCGGCTAAGCTGGTGGATGACGACCTGGTTGGGCAAGGTCCTATCCGGGGCGGCGGTTTCACATGACATGGGCGGCTCCTTGTGGGCCCACTTCGGTGCTCAGCCCGGCCAGGCCGCCTTCCTTGAGCTCGCCCCTCATCGAAGCCAGGCTCTCTTCACGTATCAAGGCGCGCACGGTCTGTACGAGCGTGATGAACTCGGGCGAGGCCATCATGGCGGGCGTGCGGGGGCGGGGCAGCTCGACGGCCAGTTCGGCCTTGATGCGACCGGGCCGGGCCGTCATCACATAGATACGGTCAGACAGGAAGATGGCCTCGTCGATGTCGTGCGTGATGAACAGCACCGAGATGCGCAGGCGCTGCCACATATTGGTCAGGATCTCCTGCATGACCACGCGTGTCTGCGCATCGAGCGCGCCAAAGGGCTCGTCCATCAACAGGACTTGTGGGCTGGTGGCCAGCGCGCGCACGATGCCCACGCGTTGCTTCATGCCGCCAGAAAGCTGGTCGGGGTAGTGGTTCTCGAACGAGAGCAGACCCGCCAGGCCCAGTAGCGTGCGGGCCTGGCATTCGCGTTCCATGCGTGCCATGCCGTGCATCTTCAAACCGAATTCGACGTTCTTGCGCACGGTCATCCATGGGAAGAGCGAGTACTGCTGGAAGACAACGCCCCGGTCCGGCCCTGGGCCGTGGATGGTCTTGCCATCGACCGTGAGCGTGCCGGCGCTGGGTTCGATGAAACCCGCCACGGCATTGAGCAACGTCGATTTGCCGCAGCCAGATGGCCCGATCAGCGAGACAAACTCACCTGGCTCAACATGTAGTGAAACCGACTGGACGGCCTCCATGCTGCCCGTGCGTGTCTGAAAGCGGATGCCTACCTCGTGGGCCTTGATGTGGCCCAGGCTGGCCTGTTCAGTGCCGAGTGACATCATGCGCCCCCTTTGGATGAACTGGCCTGCCAGGGCATGACCATGCGTGCGGCCAGTCGAATCGCGCCACTGCACAGCAGGCCCAGCACGCCGATGGTGATCATGCCCAGCGCGATCTCGGCATAAGAGATCAGCGAGTAGGCTTCCCAGGTGAAGTAACCAATGCCGAACTGGCCCGAGATCATCTCGGCGGCGATCAGCGAGACCCAGGCCACACCCATGCCCACTGCCAGGCCGGTAAAGATATGGGGCAGGGCGGCGGGCAGCATGATCTGCCACAGCATGTGTCGCTCGGGGCAACCCAGGCAGCGCGCGGCGCGCAGCAGCACGGGGTCGATGCCCTCCACGCCGTGGATGGTGTTGAGAAGGATGGGGAAGAAGGCGCCGATGAAGGTGATGAAGACGATGCTGACTTCATTGTCCGGCCACAACATGATGGACATGGGCACCCAGGCAATGGCGGGGATGGGGCGCAACACTTCGAGCGCGGGCAGGGTCAGCATGCGTACGAAGCGGTATCGGCCAATCAGCAGTCCCAGGACCATGCCCGACAAGGCTGCGCCAACAAAGCCCAGCATGATGCGGCGCACGCTGATGCCGATGTTGGTCATGAACTGCGGGGACTTGTTGACCTCCAGCAGTTTCTCGAACACGGCAGCAGGTGTGGGGATGTTGGCGAAACGGATGTAGAGGTCAAGCTTGTAACGTGTGGCCAGGTCCCACATGAGCAGCACGGCGCCAATCGATACAGCACCCAGCAACATGGGTAGCCATTGCCGGGTCAGCCAGGCGCGCAGCCAGCCTGGCCGTGAAGCGGTATCGGGCAGTGTGGCTCGACGTGTGGGTGGCGGCGCGTCATGCAGGATCACGGTCGGCCCGTTGACCTGTGTCAGTGCGGGCGTGGCGGCGGGGCGCGGGTCACGGTGAGGGATGGGGGCTTGCGCCCAGTTGGCAACGCGCATGACTTCAGCCTCCTGCTTTGGTCATGGCCAAAGCTTCCGTGTAGGTCACCAGCCTGCCTTTGGTTCTGGCAGCATGAGCTTCGGCATCCTTCTTGAGCAGGAAAGGCACGAGCGTGGGCTTTTTGGCATCGCTGTTGTCCAGCGCGAAGAAAGCCTTGTCAGCAAACAGCTTGATGCCCAGCGCCTTGTCATACAGATAGGACACGAGCACTTTCTTGCCCAGCTTTTCGTAGTGGTTGATGCCGCGCAGTGTGCACATGGCAGAGCTCAAGGACACGACGCCGCTGTCAGCCAGCCAGATCTGGCCCGCCTCCTTGGGTTGGGTGATGGGCTGTTTGCAGATTGGATCCTTGCCCGTGACCTCGTAGTTGGCCAGCGTCTGCTTCTGGGCGTCATAGTCCAGGCCGCGTTCCTTGAATGCCTGGCGGACATAGGTTTCGTTGACCCAGGCATCGACGTCGAAGTCCTTGACTCGGCCCAGCTTCTGCAGCACGCCATGGGCGGTCTTGACGGTGTCGATCCAGCGTGGCTTGATGGTGGGGTCCAGCGTGTGGATGCCGCCCGGGCCCAGGAAGATGTAGGCCACTTCTTTCTCAATCTTGGTCCACTCCTCGATCTTGGTGGCCGCAGCCACTGGGTCCTTGCGCACCCAGTCGTTGGCATCCATCAAGGCCTTGATGTAGGCCACGACCACTTCAGGGTACTTCTCGGCGAAGTCCTTGCGCACCACCACACCATGGAAGGTGGGCACCTTGGTCTGCACGCCGTCAAAGATCTTGCGTGCAAAGCCGCGGTAGGGCAGCAGTTCCGCAAAGGGTACGAAATCGCCGTGTGCGTCGATCTTGCGTTCCTGTAGATTGGTGGTGCCCACTTCGGGGCTTTGGCTGACCAGGTTCCAGAAGTCGGGGCCCCAGCCGCGCTCTTGCATGGCCTGCAGCATCATGCCGTGTGCAGCCGAGCCAAACGGCACGGACACCGTCTTGCCCTTGAGGTCGGCCAGGTCGTAGTAGGGGCTGTCTTTGTGCACGACCACGCCATTGCCCGCACCAAAGGCGTTGTAGGCGATGACCGCGATCAGCTGCGTCTCGTTGCCCTTGTTTTGCTGGCCTGTGGCGCCGTTGACCATCAAGGGGTAGTCGCCCATCATGCCGATCTGCAGCTTGTTGGCGATCATGCCGTTTGTCACGGGCGGGCCCGATGTGGCGTTCTGCCAGTCGAGCTTGAAAGTGATGTCCTTGTACTTGCCTGTCTTGGGCAGGTACTTCTCTAGCAAGTGCAACTCTTTGATCACGATGCCGCCTGTCACCGTGTTGGTGGTGGTGTTCTGGGTGCCGATGCCCAGGGTGATCACTTCGCCAGCGCGCGCCGACGTCGGCAGATGCATGGCGGCTGCACCAAGCAGCGCGAGGGCAGCGCGACGCGCGGCAAATCGTATGGGGGTTACAGGCAGGATCATCACTTCACTCCATTCATGGATGCTTCAGGTTGGCGCGGCTCAGCGTTTGGATGTCGTTGTGGCTTGTAGTCCAGGCGGCGTGTGTCAGGCGGGCGCCTCCGTGATCAGCAAGTGGCGCTTGTCTGGCTTGTCTGCCCATTCGTCGGCGTCGGGTAGCGGCGCTTGCGAGGCGGTGATCACCGGCCAGGTCTGGGCCAGGTCGGCATTGATGACCAGGAAGTCCATCTGATCTGGCCTCAGATCGGACTCTTCCGCAATCGCGTCAACCGGGCACTCGGCGATGCACACGCCGCAGTCGATGCACACGAGGGGGTCGATGACCAGGAAGTTGGGCCCTTCATGAAAGCAGTCGACCGGGCACACAGCGACACAATCGGTGTACTTGCACTGGATGCAGGCATTGGTGACGACGTGGGTCATGACGCGGCTCCCGAGAGGATTGGGTCGGGCATGCTCAGCTGGGTCAAAGCCAGCTTGGCCAGCTTGCGCACGTCCGGGTCGCTGTCATGCAAAGCGCGTTCCAGCGATGGAATGGCGCGCGCGTCGCGCAATTCGCCCAGTGCGATCACGGCTTCCTTGCGCAGGTTGCTGATGGGGTGTTCGAGGGCCTGCCCCAATGCGGGCAAGGCTTCCTTGACTTTGAGGCGGCCCAGCGCCCGTGCAGCCTTGAGGCGCACTTGCCAGTAGGCATCCTCCATGGCCGCAATCAGGCTGGCGCTGCCGGGCAGCAGGCCCAGCTTGCCCATGGTGTTGGCGGCCTCTTCGCGTACCTGCCATTCGCTGTCGCCCAAGGCGCGGCTCAAGGTGGGCTGTACGCTGACGTCGCTGCTGCCGTTGGCAAAACCCAGGGCACCCACGGCGGCCCGGCGCACATCGGCATCTTCGTCGTGCACGGCCATCTGCGTGAGTGCGCCGATCGTCTGCATTTGCTTGAGGTAGGCGATCACGCCCACGGCCTCGCGCCTGACCTGTGCATGTGGGCTTTGCAAGGCCGCCAGCGCGGGTGCCATGGCAGCAGGCGCACGCAAGGCCTTGACGGCATGCATCGCAGAGGCCTGTACCCATGGGTCGGTATCGCTCAAATAGGGCAATAGCGCGGAGCTGGAAGCCACATCCTTCAGCTCGGCCAGTGTGTAGGCCACGGCTTCGCGCACGGCCTCGTCGCTGTCCTTGAGCAAGGGCACAAGGGCAGTCAGCACCTCGGGCTCTTCAAAGCCTTCAAGGGCTTTGGCGGCCTCCAGACGTACCACGGCGCTGTCGTCGCCAAGGGCGGCTGTCAACAGGGGGGCGATGTCATCGACCTCGTCGCTGTAGGGCAGGTCGATCACGGCCAGACGACGCACTTCGGCATCGGCATGGCGCAGTCGGTCTTCAATGGTGTGGCCTTGCATGATCAGGCCCTCAGCGCACGAGGTAGGGGATGTTGACGTGCACGGCGCCGGTTGGGCAGTCCTTCTCGCACGGCATGCAATACCAGCATTCATCGAACTTCATGAAGGCCTTGTTGCTGACCATGTCGATGGCCAGTACATCCAGCGGGCAAACGTCCACGCAGACGGTGCAGCCTTTGTCGGCAATGCACTTGGACTGATCGACGACCACGGGGGCTTGGGTTCGGGTGACAGCGATACTCATGGGATGCTCCTGCAAACGGTGGCGATGGAATCAAGCGGCTTGTGCGGGTGTGGCGACCCGCAGGCGCTGGTAGGCTGACTTTTCTTGTTCGTTGAGTTCGACCACATAAGGCTCAACCTCGCGTTTGCGAAAAACCATGTCGCCGTTGGCTGCCTTGCCCACATTGCTGTGGCAGAACCAGTTCTCGTCGTCTTTCTCGGGATGGTCCACGCACAGGTGGTACAGGCCCCAGCGGCTTTCGGTGCGGAACAACGAGGCGCGCGTGGCCAGCTCGGCGCAGTCACGGATGGCGTAGGCCTCCATGGCGCGCATCAGTTCGTGCGGGTTATCGGCGCTCATGTGATCCAGGTCTTCGCGGATCTCGTCAAAGCGTTGCAGCGCTATCTCCATCTTGCGCGTGACCTTGGGTGGCTGCAGGTAATCGTTGACGATGCGGCGCGTCTTGTACTCGACCTGGAAAGGCGTGAGGCCTTCGCTGCGATTGAGTGGCGCGGCGATGCGGGCCTTCTCTGCCGCGATGGCATCGGTGTTCAATTGGGCTGGTGCCTGGTCGGCCACATAGCTGGCCGCGTTCTCGCCGCAGAACTTGCCATATACAAAGGCGCCCAGCATGTAGTTGTGAGGGATGCTGGCGCAGTCACCCGCCGCATACAGGCCGGGGATGGAACACTCGCCGCGCTCGTTGGTGTAGATGCCTGATGCGCTGTGACCACTGCAAAAGCCGATCTCCGAGATGTGCATCTCGATCATCTTCTTGCGGTAGTCATTGCCGCGTTGCTCGTGGAAGCGCCCGCGGCTGGGCCGCTCGTTGGTATGCAGGATGTGCTCGATCTCGGCAATGGTCTCTTCGGCCAGGTGATCGAGCTTCAAGAAGACCGGGCCGCGACCCCCTTCGAGTTCGTTGAAGAACTCCAGCATCATCTGGCCGCTCCAGTAGTCGCACTCGATGAAGCGCTGGCCTTCGGCATTGGCTGTGTAGCCACCGAATGGGCCGGTCACGTAGGCGCAGGCCGGGCCGTTGTAGTCCTTGATGAGGGGGTTGATCTGGAAGCACTCCAGATTGGTCAACTCGGCCCCGGCGTGATAGGCCATGACATGGCCTTCGCCACAATTGGTGGGGTTCTCGTAGGTGCCCCAAAGATAGCCCGATGCAGGCAGGCCCAGGCGGCCTGCTGCACCCGTCGTGATGATCACGGCCTTGGCCTTGATGACGTAGAAATCAGCGGTGCGGCAATCGAAGCCCATGATGCCGCAGGCCTGGCCATCAGGCCCGGTCAGAACCCGGGTCACGACCACGCGGTTGGTGATGTCCACGCGTGCCTTCTTGAGTTGGCGGTACAGCACCCGCTTCATGTGGTGGCCTTCGGGCATGGGCAGCACATAGCTGCCCAGGTGGTGCACCTTGCGTACGGCGTAATCGCCGGTCTCGTCCTTTTCGAACTTGATGCCCCACTTGTCCAGCTCTTCGATCATCGCGAAGCTGTTAGCTGCGTAGGCGTACACGCCCTTTTGATCGACGATGCCGTCATTCGCCACCGTGATCTCTTTGGTGTACTGCTCGGGCGTGGCGTGGCCCGGTATCACCGCGTTGTTGAGGCCATCCATGCCCATCGAGATGGCGCCGCTGCGCTTCACATTGGCCTTGTCGATCAGCAGCACCCGTAGCTTCGGGTTCTTCTCTTTGGCTTTCACAGCGGCCATCGGGCCGCCTGTGCCACCGCCGACCACAACAATGTCGTACTCCAGCTCGATCGTGTCCATGTTGGCTCTCTCTCAGTCTTGGGGGTGAAGGGGTGTCCGCTCGACACGGACCTTGTAGGTGAATGCGTCACCTCGGTAATAGAGGTGCTCGTAATCGAAGGGCTGGCCATCCATCGTGTGCGTCGTGCGCTCGATGAACAGCACGGGCGAGCCGTCCGGCACGCGCAGTTGTTCGGCCAGGCGTTCGTCAGCCACCATCGAGCCGATCTGCACGTCGGCGTGCCCCAGCAAGATGCCGTAGTCGTTCTCGACGATGGCAAACACATCTCGTGTGGCGAGGTCTTCCTTGATCAGGCGCGCACCCAACTCGACCGACACATAGCTGATGTCCAGTGAGATGGGCTCGCGGTTCAGAAAGCGCAGGCGTTGCAGTTCGCACACCTTGTCGCGCTTGCCCAGTTGCAATCGCTCTTGCACTTGCGCAGATGGTTTGACGTCACGCAGGCTCAGTACACGCGAGTAGGTCTCGTAGCCCATCTGGCGCATGGCCTCGCCGAAGCCTTGCAACTTGCCCAGGTCCTGAAACGCCTTGGGCTTGGAAACGAAGGTGCCCTTGCCGTGGATGCGGAAGATCAGGCCTTCGTTTTGCAAGTCATTAAGCGCCTGTCTGACTGTGATGCGGCTGACACCGAAGGACGCGATCATCTCGCTCTCCGATGGCATCTGCTCGTGGGGCTTGTAGGTGCCGTCGAGGATGCGCTCGCGCAGATGCTCTTTGATCTGCGCGTACAAAGGCGCAGGCGACAGTTGCAGCACCGACGCGGCCGGCGTTTTGGGGTGTTTGGGTAAACTTGTCATAACAAGTCATAATGAGCAAACGCTGTGCCATGCTTTTTACGCTGTCAAGGAGGGGTTTGTGCTTTATTGATGTGCGTCAACGCACCAATTGCCAACGCGCGGGGCTGGCAACCGGCGCACGCGACCTGCTAGTGGCGCGGCTTTGGTGCGCGGCATGCTCGAATAGGGGGTAAACGCGTGACGCGCCCATTTTTTCAAGGGGGCTCTTCAGCCTGACCAATCCCCATGGTTGTCAGGCGCAGTCAATAGCTGGACGGCAAGGTCTGCCTTCTCGCCCGATGCCCTTGCCAGGTGGCTCAAGGATCACGTCACGGCGGTGTTCTCGACCGTGGCAGGGTTCATCCCCATCAGCAGTTTGTTGAAGACGCCCGTTTCAGCAGGCATTCTGGATGTGGCCTCGTCGCCCAATATGGATGTGTATCTGGGCCGTGGCGTGGGTGGTGGCTCACTGGTGAACCTGGCCATGTTGATCACGCCTTATCGCGAGACGCTGCAACGCATCCTGCCTGCCAGCATCGACATCAACGAGCTGTACAACACCTACTACCCGCGCGCGCTGGTCGGGCTCAAGGACAACAAGATTCGCCCGCCGTATTTCCAGCCCAGTGCCTACCACCGCTACGCCCGCGTGGCCTGCACCCAGGCCGCCAAGGCTGGCATCCTCTGGCGCTCGCTGGATTCTGGCTATGACATGGCCTACATGGAGCAGGAAGAGACGGGCTCCGTGCCCAAGTCAGCGCTGGGCCGCGAGGGCGGTTTTGGCAGCAACTATGACAAGAGCAGCCTTGACAAGAACTACCTGGCCGAGGCCGTGGGCACCGGTCTGGCCAGCATCCAGCCTTTGACCGAGGCCGCCTCCATCACGCGGGGCGAGGATGGGCGCTACCATGTGTCGACCAAGCAGATAGATGCGAGGGGCGCGGTGCTGTCCACGCGCGCACATCAATTGTGATCGCCTGCCCCTGGGCGGCGGCAGCATGGGGACGACGCAGTTGCTGGTCAAGTACCGCGCGACAGGCACCTTGCCGGATCTCAACGAGTACGGGGGCACGCGTTGGCGTTCCCATGGCAAGATTTTCATGGTTCGCTACGTGTTCACGCCAATGGGCACCAAGACTTCGGTGTCGCCTTGTACTGGCATTGACGCGCTGGATCATCGCAAGCAGCAGGTGTACTCACCGAACTTCTCCATGACGCAGACGCCAGAATTGGGCAGGTTCAGTTTCGACGCTCAGACCAATCAGTCCGTTCCGCAGTGGCCCAGCAGTGCGAAGACCGAGCCGGTCACGAGCGGGCACGCCGTTTATGACCGCATCAACAAGGCCAACGGCGCTACGTACAACAAGCGTTGGCTTGGCGGCAAGACGGAAGAGGATAACGCCACTTGCCACCCACTGGGTGGTTGCTCGCTCGGCCTGGCTACGGGTAACCTCGGCGAGGTCAAGAGCTGCCCGGGCATGTACGTGATGGACTCGTCCATGTTCCCGGATTCACTGGTGGCAAACCCGACCTTGTCGACGATGGCGTTCGCAGAGCGCAGCATCGAGCGGATCATCGCGCAGTCGCGGTAAAGAGAGGCGCGGGCCGGTCACCCATCCCGGGTCACCGGCCTGGATGAACCAGAATGTCAGGCCAACAGCCTGTGTCAGTCAACCACCATGGGCTTCGCGCACCAGGCGGTCGTGGCGCTCGGTGTCTTCCTTCACATGCTTGGCCACGTAGTGGTAGATGTAGCCCAGCATCACGAACATGAAGGCAATCACGGCCAGACTCATCAGGCCATAGTCGGTGGTGAAAAAGTCAATCCAGGCGTGCATGGTTGTTCTCCGTTCAAATCACAGGGTTGATCTGACGCCTGTTGCGCCCGATACGCTCTGATCCACATCAAGCCTGAGACTTGAAACCCCCCACCGTACCGAAGGATTTGACACGGCACAATGCGTGGATGCAAGCCATTCGCATCCTGTCTTGTCGTGCCAGCCGTTCACTCTGCCTGGGCCTGATTGGCCTGGCCTTGTGGGCAACTGCGCAGGCACAGCAAGGGCCGCAGGTGCTGCCTTCCGGCACGGCCTCGGCAACCCAGGGCATCCCCCCTGTGCTGAACCGCCCGCGCATCGGCCTGGTGCTGTCGGGTGGCGGCGCGCGTGGCCTGGCCCACGTGGGCGTGCTCAAGGTGCTGGAGCGCGAGCGCATCCCCGTTGACGTGATCGCTGGCACCTCCATGGGTGCCATCGTGGGCGGGCTGTATGCCAGCGGCTTGTCGGCGCGCGAGGTCGAGGCCGAGGTGCGCAAGCTGGACTGGGACAATGTGTTCGCCAGCCGGGTGGACCGCCGCGAGCTGTCGCAGCGCCGCAAGGAGCAGGACTTCGAGGTCTCGCCGCTGATCGAGATCGGCGTGGGCCCGGATGGGCTCAAGGCCCCGATCGGCTCCATCTCCAGCCGAGGCCTGGAATCGCACCTGCGGCGCCTGACCTTGTCGGCCCGCCACATCAAGACCTTTGACGACCTGCCCACACCGTTTCGGGCGGTGGCCACGGACATGGAGTCCGGCCAGGCCGTGATCCTCAAGGACGGCGATCTGGCCACGGCCTTGCGTTCCAGCATGTCGGTGCCGGGTGTGTTCGCGCCCGTCGAGGTCAATGGCCGCATCCTGGGTGATGGCGGCCTGGTCAACAACACGCCGGTGGATGTGGCCCGGCAACTGGGCGCGCAGCGCCTCATCGTGGTCAACATCGGCACGCCCCTGGCCAAGCGCGAGACCTTGTCCTCGCTGACCGGGGTGACGGCCCAGATGATCAACATCCTGACCGAGCAGAACGTGCGCCAGAGCCTGGCCACGCTCACGCCGCAGGACGTGCTGATCGACCCCACGCTGGAAGGCCTGACGGCAGCCGACTTCAACCGCGCGCCCGAATTCATGCGGCTGGGCGAGTTGCAGGCCGAGGCCATGGTGCTGCGCATGCAGGACCTCAAGCTCAGCGAGGCTGACTACGCGGCCTGGAAGGCGCAACGCGTCAAGCGCATGACCCAGGCGGTGCCGCTGACCTTCGTGCGCTTCGAGGGCACGCAGCTGACGCATCCTGAAACTCGCCCCGACATTCTGCAGACGCAGCCCGGTGAAGTGTTCGATGTGGCCAAGGCTGAGCGCGACATCACCGTGCTGGCGGCTTCTGGCGACTACCAGCGCACCGACTACCGGCTGGTGCGCACCCCGGATGGCAAGGAAGGCCTGGTCTTTGACCTCAAGGAAAAGACCTGGGGGCCGGACTACCTGCAGATGGGCCTGGATTTCAGTGCCGACAACCGCGGGCGCAGCGCGTTCAACCTCAAGCTGGTGCACAACCGTCACTGGCTGGACAACGCGGGCACCGAATGGCGCAACTTCCTGCGCCTGGGCACCTCGCCCGCGCTGGGCACCGAGCTGTATCGCCCCACCAGCTGGCGCTTGCCGGACGGGCTCAGCGGTTTCATGGCCGGCTCGTTGTCGACGCAGCGGCGCACGCTGTCTTACTACCTGGACCCGGATGGCGAGCTGGCCGCCGAGGTCGAACGCAGCATCACCAGCTACAACCTGGACGTCGGTGCCAACTGGCGCGAGCTGGGCGAGGTGCGCCTGGGACTGGTCGACGAGGCCTGGCGTGATGGCCCGACGCTGACCTCGGCCGACTATGCCTTGGCGCGCGGTGACGATGCGGCCTCGCGTGTGGCCCGCTGGCGCGAGCGCGGCTGGCGCATCAAGACCGTGTTCGACCAGCTGGACAACGCCTTCTTCCCCACGCATGGCTGGCGTGTGGAGGGCAACTGGATGCAGGGCCGCAGCCTGCGCCGGGGTGATTCACCAGGCCCTGAAGGGCGTGTGCGGCACCTGGAGTTGCAGGCACAGACGGTACACAGCTGGGGCACGCACACGCTCAACCTGGGCGCCAGGCTGGGCCTGTCTGATGGCGTCAGCCCGGACATCCCGCGTTATGGCCTGGGTGGCTTCCAGATGCTGTCGGGCTATGCGCCCTTCCAGGTCAGCGGCCAGCAGATTGCCTTGCTGCGCCTGGGCTACATGGTCCGCCTGACGGACATGGCGCTCACACGCGGCCTGTTTTTGGGCAGCAGCTTTGAAGTGGGCAATGCCTGGGACAAGCCCGAGGACGTGGGCCGGGGCAAGAAGCGCACCGGCATGAGCCTGTACCTGGGCGCGGACACGGCCTTCGGGCCGGTGTACCTGGCCGTGGTGCACAGCCCCGTGGTGGGGCCGACCTTGATGCTCTTCGTCGGCCGGCCCTGAGGCCTGGGCCGGCAGCGTGGGGCCGCCTTTGAGCCGCCTGTGGATCAGACGCGGCTGAGCGCCTGGCCCACCGTGGCGCGCAGGTGGTCCAGCACGTGGGCCGTGATCTTGTTGAGCGGCAGGATCTCGTTGACGGCGCCCGCGGCAATGGCTTCACGCGGCATGCCGAACACCACGCAGCTGGCTTCGTCCTGGGCCACGCAATAGGCGCCGGCGTCGCGCATCTCGCGCATGGCCTTGGCACCATCGGCGCCCATGCCCGTGAGCATCACGCCAATCGCATTGGGCCCCACGATGCGGGCGGCCGACTTGAACAGCACCTCCACGCTGGGCTTGTGGCGGTTCACCGGGTCACCGTCCTGCACGCGGGCGATGTAGTTGGCGCCCGAGCGCTCCACGCTCAGGTGCATGCCGCCTGGTGCGATGTAGGCATGGCCGGGCAGGATGCGCTCGCCATCGCTCGCTTCCTTGACGCTGATCTTGCACAGGCCATCCAGGCGGTTGGCATAGTTGCGCGTGAAGCCGGGGGGCATGTGCTGGGTGATCACCACGGCAGGCGAGTCCGCCGGCAGCGTGATCAGCACTTCCTTGGTGGCTTCGGTGCCGCCCGTGGAGGCACCAATGAAGATGATCTTCTCGGTGGACAGGCGACCCAGGCTGGGCGAGGCCACCGGCGCAGGGCGGGGTGCCGCCGCATTGGTCGCAGCGCTACCCGCAGCAGGTGCGGCCACGGTGCTCGGCGTGGCCAGCCGATGGATACGGGCCTTCGAGGCAATGCGGATCTTGTCCGTGATGTCGTCGGCCAGCAGCTTGAGCCCATCGGCCACGCCGATCTTGGGCTTGGCCACGAAGTCGATGGCGCCCAGCTCCAGCGCCTTGAGCGTCACATCGGCGCCGCGCTCGGTCAGCGTCGACACCATCACCACGGGCATGGGGCGCAGGCGCATCAGCTTGGACAGGAAGTCGATGCCGTCCATGCGGGGCATCTCCACGTCCAGCGTGATCACGTCGGGGTTCATGTTGCGGATCATCTCGCGTGCCACCAGGGGGTCGGCCGCGGCACCGATGCACTCCATGTCCTGCTGGCGGTTGATGATCTCGCTCAGCATGCTGCGAACGAGCGCGGAGTCGTCTACAACGATCACTCGGGTCTTGGGCATGAACTCTCTCCGCTGATTGTCAGAACAGGTCGATCGAGCCGCCACCAGAAGACACCGGCACCACCTTCTGGGCGGCCAGACGTTCTTGCTGGACGATGGCGTCCGGATTGGTCGGAGCCAGGCGCTTGACCATGGCCTTGCCGCTGTGAGGCAGGAAGCACACCTTGCGCGGGTAGATGTCCAGCACGTCCTTGGACACCACGGGGATGCGTTCGGTCTTGAGGTAGTCCATGACGAACGCGGTGTTGCGTTCGCCCACGTTGATGCTGTTCATGCCGCTGATCACCGCGCCGCCGCCAAAGACCTTGGCTTCCAGGGTCAGGCGCGAGGCGCCCATCTTGAGCATTTCGTTGATCAGCAGTTCCATGGCGTACGAGCCATAGCGCCCGGAGTCCGCACCGCTGCCACCGTTGTCGGGCAGCATGAAGTGGTTCATGCCGCCAATCCTGGCCTGGCGGTCCCACAGGCAGGTGGCGATGCACGAGCCCAGCGTCGTCATGATCAGCAGGTCTTCGTTGTAGACGAAATACTCACCGGGCAGGATCTTGACGGCTTCGGACTTGAAGTGCGCGTCATAAAAGAAGAAGGAGGCCTCGCCGGGCTTGGGCACGCGGGCCTTGAGCTTGAGCAGGCGGTCGGTACGCTGGCCCATGGCCGGGGCACCACCGAGTCCGGATGCGACGGGTGGCGGTGGCGAACCTGCGCGCGGGGTGCCGAGAGGTGGGCTGCTGATCATCGAGGGGTCCTTGTCACCTGCCGGCGTCAAACCTTGTCATAGACCGTCTTGCCCTTGAGGGTGAAGAGGTCGCGTGATTCTGTGAAGTTCTCGGAGTGGCCGACAAACAGCAGGCCCTTGGGCTTCATGACACCGTGGATGCGCTCCAGCACCTTGCGCTGCGTGGGGGCATCGAAATAGATCATCACGTTGCGGCAGAAGACGATGTCGAACGGCTCACCCAGCTGCCAGTTCGTCTGCATCAGGTTGAAGGGGCGAAACTCGACCATGCGGGCCAGTTCGGGCTTGACACGGATGCTGCCGGAGTTGGCACCCTTGCCGCGCAGGAAGTAGTTGCGCAGATGCTGCTGGCTCAGGCCGCGCGAGTTGGCGTCGTACACGCCGCGTGATGCGGTGGCCAGCACATTGGTGTCGATGTCGCTCGACAGGATCTTGACCGGCGCATTCAAGCCCCAGACGTCGGCCACCGTCATGGCCAGCGAATAGGGCTCTTCGCCGGTGGAGGCCGCGGCGCACCAGATGCGCGTGGGTTGCGAGCCGCGGTTGCGCAGCCATTCCGTCAGCGTGTGGAAGTGGTGTTCCTCACGGAAGAAAGAGGTGAGGTTGGTGGTCAGGCAGTTGACGAACTCCTGCCACTCCTGCTGGGAGGCTGTGCCGCTTTCCAGCCATTTCAGGTAGGTCTCGAAGGTGGTGTAGCCGGTTTCGCGCAGGCGGCGCGACAGGCGGCTGTACACCATGGCCTGTTTGCCTTCGTGCAGGCTGATGCCGGCACGCTCATATATGAGTGAGCGCACCCGAGAGAAATCTCGGGGGTGGAAATCGAACTCTCGGTCCGTGACCAGGTTCATGGTGTCGGTCGCAGTGCTCATGTCAGATCGCAAAAGTTCGTCATGGGGCCGATCCAGCTCCGTCAGTCATATCGACACACTTCCCAAGAGCTTGAGCCTGCCTGCTGGCGCGCGCGCTTAAGCGACAAGTTCCGCCGTGTTTTGCCGTTTTCTCCACATTCAGCCTGTTACAGCACTGCTAGACTAGCGCGCAGAGATTTATTCGCGCTGCCTGTTGGCGCGGTATCCAGCATTACCCTCTTTGCGCCATTGGAGCTTCGCCATCGCTTCGATCGACACCGCCTCCATGCCTCTGGATGACAGCCACGCCGCCTCTGGTGGGCTGCGTCTGCGCAAGGCCCTGAACCTGCTGGCCCAGGCTGGCTGGGTGGCGCCACTGGGGGTGGAGCCGGGCTCCGAAGACTGGCTGCAGGCGGTGATCGACGGCCTGTGTGATGTCTCCAGCCGAGATGCGCTCACTGGCCTGGCCAACCGCCGCCAGTTCGAGGCCGCGATCGCCCGCGAAGTCGACCGCGTCGCCCGCAACGGCGAGCCGGCCTTGCTGCTGGTGGCCGACATCGACCATTTCAAACGCGTCAACGACACCTGGGGCCATGCTGCCGGTGACGAGGTCATCAAGTCGGTGGCGGCCTGCCTGCAGGACTGCGTGCGCCCGATGGACCTGGTGGCGCGCATTGGTGGTGAAGAGTTCGCCATCATTCTGCCCAACTGCCCGCCCACCTTCGGCCAGGCCGTCTCCGAGCGCATCCGCCAGAAGGTGGCCGCCCGCCCGGTGGCCATCGTGGGTGGCCAGCAACTGGCGGTGACCGTCAGCATCGGCGGGGCGTTTGCACCGCAGTGGGTTCGCTCCTCGCCGGCCTTCTGGTGCGAGCGCGCAGACCAACAGCTCTACAGGGCCAAGGCCGAGGGGCGCAACCGCACCTGCCTGGACATGCCACCATTGACGGTCGTCAGTGCCGAAGAAAAAGGCATGCTGTTTTCAGGCTTCGGGCAATTTGACCCAATTTCGGACTCAGGTGCGGACCATTCCGTGCCGAAAACCTCGGAATGATGGCGTCCATGACTGCACCAGAAACCTCCACCCCTGCTACCCCCGTCCGCCTGGCCCGAACGGTGGCGATCACCAGCGGCAAGGGCGGGGTGGGCAAGACCTTCTTCAGCGCCAACCTGGCTGCGGCCCTGGCCCGGCAAGGGCTCAAGGTGCTGGTGCTGGACGCCGACCTGGGCCTGGCCAACCTGGACGTGGTGCTCAACCTCTACCCGAAGATCACGCTGCATGACGTGTTCACCGGCAAGGCTCAGCTGGAAGAAGCCATCCTGCCGGCACCCGGCGGCTTCTCGGTGCTGCTGGCTGGCTCCGGCCTGGTCGAATACTCCCGCCTGACGCCCGAGATCCGTGATCAGCTGGTCACCATCTTCGAGGCCGTCAAGCCACGCTTTGACGTCATCCTGATCGACACCGGCGCGGGCATCTCCGACGTGGTGCTGTACGCCGTGTCCATGGCGCACGAAGTCATCGTGGTGGCCACGCCCGAACCCACATCCATGACGGACGCCTACGCGACCATCAAGGTGCTGTCCACGCAGCAATCGCGCGAGAACCTGCACATGGTGGTCAACCAGGTGGGGCGTGCCGGTGACGGGCGCACCATCTGCAACCAGCTTCAGCAGGTGGTCGAGCGCTTTGTGCAAGGGCCCAATGGTGTGGCGCCCAAGCTGAGTTACCTGGGCGACATCCCGCTGGACACCAGCGTGCGCGAGGCCGTGCAGAAACGCCAGCTGGTGCTGGAGCTGCACCCCGGCTGTGCCGCGTCACAAGGCGTGGTGCAGGTGGCCACGCGCCTGCTGGCCCGCAACTGAACCCTCCCGATCGTTGTTGGATGCGCCTGAGCACGGCGCCAGGCCTTTGCGCGCGCCTTGTGCCCGCCTGCAGGCCCTGCATTACAGTGCCGGCATGACAACGCCTTCCGACGACCAAGAAGTGGACAACTCGCCCACAGCCTACGAACTGCTGGGCGGCGATGCACCCGTGCGCGCGCTCGTGGACCGCTTTTACGACTTGATGGACCTGGAGCCCGCCTATGTGGACCTGCGCCACGTGCATAGCCCCTCGCTGGCCGATGCGCGTGACAAGCTCTACTGGTTCCTCAGCGGCTGGCTGGGTGGCCCCAGCCTGTACATCGAGCGTTTCGGTCACCCACGCCTGCGCGCACGCCACCTGCCGTTTTCCATCGGCATCAAGGAGCGTGATCAATGGCTGGCCTGCATGATGCAGGCGATGAACGAGCTGGAAGTCGAGCCTAATCTGGCAGCGCGCCTGCACCAGGCCTTCTTCCAGACCGCAGACTGGATGCGCAACAAGGGCGTTTGAGTCTGGGTGTTGGCGCGGCGCTGATCGGGTCAGCCGATGGCCGATGAGCCGGTCTTGCCCGTCTGCAGCAGCACCACCAGGGCGCCCACGCCACCTTCGTCGGCGCGGGCCTGCACGAAGGCCAGCACGCGGTCGCTTTGCACCAGCCAGCGCTTGACCTTGTCCTTCAGCACCGGCTGGCGGCCGGGCGAGCCCAGGCCCTTGCCGTGCACGATGCGCACGCAACGCAGGCCTTTGAGCTGGGCGTCGCGCAAGAAAGCGGCCGTCTGCTCGCGGGCCTCGTCGGTGCGCATGCCGTGCAGATCCAACTCGGCCTGCAGCGCCCACACCCCGCGGCGCAGCTTGCGCACCACATCCAGGCCCAGTTCCGGGCGGCGCCATGACAGGCTCTCGTCGGTTTCCAGCAGGCTTTCCACGTCGAACTCGTCGGACAGGGATTCCTGCAGCACGGCTTTTTCGTCCATCTGCCGGCGGGCCGGTATCGGCTTGGGGCGCGAGGGTGTGTGGGTGACGCGACCGGTGTCCTGCAAGGTGTGCACTTCACCCACAGCCCGCTTGAACAGCGCACTTTCGGCTTCCTGGGCGCGTTGTGCGGCTTCGCGCCTGGCACGCTCGGCCTGCTCTTGCTCAGCACGAGCAGCCGCCTCTTTGGCGGCCTTGTTCAGCGCGCGCTTCAAGTCAGCAAAGTCGCGCAGCGTCGTGTTGGCGGATGGCTTGTTGGCGGGGCTCACAGGGTGAAGCCTACATCAATATCAAGACGTTACCGCCCGCCTTGATTTGTATCAGCGTGACCCCGCAATCGGTGTTTCGAAATGACGTCAACCCGGCTTGCATCAATCCGACTTGCACCAAGCCTGCTTCACATTCAGATCAAACCACGCTCCGCAAACGACAAGGCCCCGTGGCGACTCACCACGAGGTGATCCAGCACGCGCACGTCCACCAGGTTCAGGCTGCTCTTGAGCGTCTGCGTCAGCAGCTCATCGGCGCGTGAAGGCTCCAGGGCGCCGGATGGGTGGTTGTGCGCCAGGATCACGCTGGCGGCATTGAGCTCCAGCGAGCGTTTGACCACCTCGCGTGGGTACACACTGGTTTGCGTGAGCGTGCCGCGAAACAACTCCTCGCAGGCGATCAGCTTTTGCTGCGCATCCAGGAACAACACGGCAAACACCTCGTGGGGCAGGGCGCCCAGCCGCATCTGCAGGTAGTCCTTCACCAGTTGGGGCGAGGTGAACACCGGTTGCGTGCGCAGGTTGTCGCTCATGCTGCGGCGAGCCATTTCCATCACGGCCAATAGCTCCGCGCGCTTGGCGGGCCCCAGGCCCTTGACCTTGCTCAATTGCATGGGGTGGGCCTGCAACAGGCCGCTGAGGCCACCCAGATCCTGCAGCACCTTTTCCGCCAGCTGCAATACGCCCAGGCCTTTCATGCCCGTGCGCAGCAACAAGGCCAGCAATTCGGCGTCGGCCAGGGCGGTGGGGCCCAAAGAAAGCAGTTTTTCGCGCGGCCGCAGCGCGAGCGGCAGGTCTTTCATGGTCTTTGTTTCCCTGAATGTGCTTCTCAAAACTAAAATTGTCGTTTTCCTTATCCCCCAACCCCATCCTCCTGACAGGTGCCCACCGAAGTGGGCCCGCTCTTGGGTGAGGTGACACACCATGACCAACGCCGCCCCAACCGTCGCCCCAGGCTCATTCCTGACACTGCATTACCGCCTGGCTGGGCCGGACGGTGACGACCTGGTCAACACCTTCAACGACAAGCCCGCGACGCTGTCTGTCGGCTCGGGCGAAATGTCGCCCTCCCTGGAGGCTCGCCTGGTGGGCCTGGCTGAAGGCACGCGCACCACGATCCAGCTCGAACCGGGCGAGGCGTTTGGCCCGCGCAACCCCGAGATGATCCAGAAGGTGGCCTTGAAGCTGCTGCGCGAGCTGGGTGACCCCGATGAAACCTGGAGCGTGGGCGATGTGGTGCAGTTCCCCACGCCCGATGGCCAGGGCGCGTTTGCCGGCGTGGTGCGCGAGATGGACGCTGACGGCGAGTGGGCCTTGTTCGATTTCAATCACCCGCTGGCCGGTCAGCCTGTCACCTTCGAGGTGCAGTTGATCGGTGTGCTCTGAACGTGGGCCACGGCATGAAGCAAGTTCAGGATGTCCTGCTGGCCGAGCCGCGCGGCTTTTGCGCCGGGGTGGACCGCGCCATCGAGATCGTCGAGCGCGCCTTGGCGCAATTCGGTGCGCCCATCTACGTGCGCCACGAGATCGTGCACAACACCTATGTGGTCAACGACCTCAAGGCCAAGGGCGCCATCTTCATCGAAGACCTGGCCGAGGTGCCGGCCGGTGCCACGCTGATCTTCAGCGCACACGGCGTGAGCCAGGAAGTGCGTCGTGAAGCCGATGCCCGTGGCTTCACGGTGTTCGATGCCACCTGCCCGTTGGTGACCAAGGTTCACATCGAGGTGGCCAAGCTGCGCCGCGAGGGTTATGAGTTCATCATGATCGGCCACAAGGGGCACCCGGAGGTCGAGGGCACCATGGGCCAGTTGTCCGATGGCATCTACCTCGTTGAGGACGAAGAAGATGTCGGCAAGGTGCAAGTGAGCGATCCCTGCAAGCTGGCCGTGGTCACGCAGACCACCTTGTCCGTGGACGATGCTGCGGCCATCCTGGCGGCCATCAAGCGGCGCTTCCCGCAGGTGCGCGAGCCCAAGCAGCAGGACATCTGCTATGCCACGCAGAACCGTCAGGATGCCGTCAAGCTGATGGCGCCGCAGGTGGACGTGGTGATCGTGGTGGGCAGCCCCACCAGCTCCAACAGCAACCGCCTGCGTGAACTGGCCGAGCGTCTGGGCACACCGGCCTACATGGTCGACTGCCCCGAGGACCTGCAGGAGGCCTGGTTCGACGGCCACGCCTGCGTGGGCCTGACAGCGGGTGCCTCCGCGCCTGAGGTGCTGGTGCAGCAGGTGGTCGCGCGCCTGCGTGCCCTGGGTGCGGTGTCCGTGCGCCGCATGCAGGGCGTGGAGGAGCATGTGCGCTTCCCGCTGCCCAAGGGCCTGGGCGGCACAGGGCTGGACCGCCCGCTGCCCACCGAGCGAGGCGCCGTCTCGTCGTCATGAAGCGGCCGTGCATGGCACGGTAAGCTACGCCCCAATCCTCACATTCAAAAACAGACCACACCACCATGCTCGATATCGCCCTGCTGCGCAAAGACCTCGACAGCGTGATCGCACGCCTGTCCAAGCGCAAGTCGCCGCAACCCTTCCTGGACGAAGCCCGTTTCCGTGAACTGGAGGCCGAGCGCAAGACCATCCAGATGCGCACGGAAGAGCTGCAATCGCAGCGCAACACCTTGTCCAAGCAGATCGGTGGGCTCAAGGCCAAGGGCGAAGACACCTCGGCCCTGATGGCACAGGTGGGCGGCATTGGCGACGAGCTCAAGGCCAGCGCCGAGCGCCTGGATGTGATCCAGATCGAGATGTCCGGCATGCTGCTGGCCGTGCCCAACCTGCCGCATGACAGCGTGCCGGTGGGCCATGACGAATCCGGCAATGTGGAAGTGCGCCGCTGGGGCACGCCGCAGGCTTATGCCTTCGACGTGAAGGACCACGTGGACCTGGGCGAAAAGCTGGGCCTGGACTTCGAAACCGGTGCCAAGCTGTCGGGTTCGCGCTTCACCTTCCTGCGCGGCCCGGTGGCCCGCCTGCATCGCGCGCTTGCCCAGTTCATGCTGGACACGCAGACGCAGGAGCACGGCTACACCGAGTGCTACACGCCTTATCTGGTTCAGGCCAAGGCGCTGCAAGGCACCGGCCAGTTGCCCAAGTTCGAACAGGACCTGTTCCATGTGACCTCTGGTGATGGTGAAGCTTCGGACAGCAAGTGGTACCTGATCCCGACGTCTGAGGTGACGTTGACCAACACGGTGGCCGACACGGTGTTGCCGATGGACCAGTTGCCCATCAAGCTCACCGGCCACACGCCTTGCTTCCGTTCGGAGGCCGGCAGTGCAGGGCGTGACACCCGCGGCATGATCCGCCAGCACCAGTTCGACAAGGTCGAGATGGTGCAGATCACCACGCCAGAGCAGAGCTACGAGGCGCTGGAGCAGATGGTGGGCCACGCCGAAGCCGTCCTGCAGAAGCTGGAGTTGCCTTACCGCGTGATGTCGCTGTGCACGGGCGACATGGGCTTTGGCGCGACCAAGACCTATGACCTGGAAGTGTGGCTGCCCGCGCAGAACACCTACCGTGAGATCAGCTCGTGCTCGAACTGCGAAGCCTTCCAGGCGCGCCGCATGCAGGCCCGCTTCAAGAACGCGCAGGGCAAGAACGAACTGGTGCACACGCTCAACGGTTCGGGCCTGGCCGTGGGCCGTGCGCTGGTCGCTGTGCTGGAGAACCACCAGCAGGCGGACGGCAGCATCCGCGTGCCGGCCGCGCTGCGCCCCTACCTGGGTGGCGCGGAGTTTCTGAAGGCTTGAGTTGCTGCTGGAAAACCTGCTATAGTTGCGGGCTGCGCCGTTGACCACGCGCGCACCAGTTTAGGAGAGGTGGCAGAGTGGTCGAATGTACCTGACTCGAAATCAGGCGTACGTGAATAACGTACCGTGGGTTCGAATCCCACCCTCTCCGCCAGTACAAAACCCCAAGTGAATTCCTCGCTTGGGGTTTTTTGGTTTTTGGCGCTTGTTTTTGGCGATGTGCCCGACCAACTTCGCCAAGGCAGCTCACAGCAGCTTCCTCAGGCCCTTGTGTGTCGGTTGTGTAATGTTGGTCGTAGCCGTCATCGGTGCGTGTTGCCAGCCCGTTGAAGAGGCATCTCCTCAACGGAAGCATCAATATGAAAATTCATCGATCAGGCTGGATGCCACTGGCCGCCATGGCACTGGTCTGCGCCACGCTGAGTGCCTGTGTGGTGGCACCTTATTACCCGCCGCAGGAACAGGTCGTCATGACGGCGCCGCCGCCTCCCCAGGCCGAATACGTCGGGCCACCGCCCGCCGCCGGCTACGTCTGGATCACCGGCTTCTGGGCGTGGGAAATGGGCCGCCATGTGTGGGTGGGCGGGCACTGGTCCGCCCCGAGGCCGGGGTACCGCTGGGTGCCCCACACCTGGCAACGCGAGGGGCGTGGCTGGCGTCTGCACGATGGCTATTGGGGTCGCCGCTGAGCCTCAGTGATCCCCATGTGGCCCTGCCGCATCGTCCATGGAGCGGATGAACGCGCTCTGGAAGGCGTGCAGCAGGCGCTGCAACTCCTCGGAGGACAACAAGGGCAACCCGAACTCGATCAACTGGGTTTTCAGTGAGTCGATGTCCGTGCAGCGCACCGATTCGCTGCCGCGCTCGATCTTGAAACCCACCAGCCCGTCGTCGGTGGTGCTGGGGCTCAACTCGATGCCCTTGAGCGCGGCCATTTCCCGCAGGCGCTGGAATTCACGCCGCTGATCCGGCGGCACGGCCATCAACAGCGCCACGGACGGCGTGGCATCCTCATCGTCGTACATGCGTGGCTCCTGGCGAGGGGCGAGCACCATGGCGGCGCTCACGCCAAATGAGCAGCCAGTCTGAGGGAGGGCGCCGATCAGGTCAAGACGGCCAGGCCAGTCCCTTGCTCAGGGCACGGACGAAAACAGCACCTGCCTGAGCTGGAGCGCTTCCGCCCGGTCCGGCGCGCCCCCGGCCGTGCCGATCAGCACCACCCGCCAGACCACGCCGTCGCGCTTGAGCAAGGTGGCATGCACCTTTTGCGATTTGTCCCGCGCCACGCTGCCCAGCACCACCAGCGCCGGCTGCCCGTTGACCGTGTCACCCTCGCTGCTCACGTACAGGTGCATGGATTCACTGGCGGCCTTGACCCAGGCGGCGGCGTAGTCCTCGAGCTCGAACGGCCCCGGGATGCTCTCCCTGGCGAACAGCGCGTAGATCCCGGCGTCCGGGTGGAAGAACATGTCCACGTCCTGTTTGTCCTGGTTCTGGCTCTGGTGGTGGCTCCAGCCACTGGGGATCGTGACCTTGCGGCCGGTGACCCGGTTGGTCCAGGGGCCGCCGTTCTGGTACTGGCGGTGCGCCTCCTGCGATGCCTGCCGGAAATGGCCATTGACCATCAGCATGCCGATCAGGGCCAGCGCCGTGCAGACGATCCGCACGACCGACAATTTGCTGGCCCGCACCTCGAATTTGCCCTGGTCATACCCGGCAGCTTCGCCCTCGCGGACCTTGCCGTACTGGTAAAGCGTGCTCAGCAGGCTCACCAGCGGCAGCCAGGCGCCCAGGCCAAAAATGTAGACGTCGATCTGCCGGCGCAGGTACTGGCTGCGGGTCGGGCGCAGGCCCTGGGCGGTGAGCAACTGGACCCCCAACAGCCATTTGCCCGGCGTGGTGCCCAGCCACCCGTAGATCAGCCCCTCCAGCAGCATCACCAGGGGCGACAGGCACCAGTTGACGATGAGGTTGGAAAAGGGCTTTTGCAGCCACAACACCCACGCCACCGAGACAGAGCCCATCACCATGCCGGTGAGAAAGCCGATGGGCAGGATCAGCAACCAGTAGTCCAGCACCCGGGCCCAGAAGCGCCGCCAGGGGCGGGCCAATGCGGTGGCGCCTGGCGCGCCGACTGCCACGGTGGACATGCTGGATCTCCCTTTCCGCCTTGATGGCGGTTGTGTGCCGGTGTGTTCAGGCTCACTTTATCAGCGCACGGCCGGGGCATTCACACATCTTTACCGCTGCGCCACAGCCGGTTTACCCCTCGGGCCAATGATCCTCCCATGCCTCATTGCATGGAGGCTGTTGCCAACAACGGAGATATCGCCATGAACCAATCCCCTGCAAGCGCCTCGCCAGGCCAGGGCCGCCACAAGCAGCGCTGGGCGCTGGGCACCCTGATCGCGGCCACCACCGCCTCCGTGGTGTTGAGCATCAGCGCCTGGGCGGGCAGCGAGGATGCGCCGCCTGCCAGGCCGCACATGGGCATGATGCGCGGCGCCGGCCCGGGAATGGCGGGCTTGCCCTTTGGCGGCGACCACCTGCAGCGCCTGCTGGAAGATGCCAAGGTGTCGGACACCCAGCGCTTGCAGATCCAGCAGTTCGCGGACAAGGCCCAGGAGGACCTCAAGGCCTTGCACGAAGAAGGCCGTGGCCTGCATGAGCAGGGCCTCAAGCTGTGGGCGGCACCCAAGCTGGACGCTGCCGCCGCAGAAAAACTGCGCCAGCAGATGGCCGCACACCATGACAAGGTCAGCAAACGCATGATGCAGTTCATGCTGGATGTGGGCAATGTGCTGACGCCCGAGCAGCGGGCCACCGTCGCCAAGCAGATGGCCAAGCACCACGAGGACATGATGCGCCGCATGCAGGAGCGCCGCGGCGAGCACCGTCGAGGCGAAAAAATGCCACCTGATGCCGCGCCCGAGCGACAACCCCAGGAGCGTTGACCATGGAGCGCGCGACAATGCCGGACATGAGCGAGCACATCCTGCTGATTGACGACGACCTGCGCCTGAGTGCCATGGTGGGCGATTACCTGCGCAGCCACGGCTACCAGGTGTCCAACGCCCCGACGCTGGCGGCGGGGCGAGAGTTGCTGGCACGGCAAGCCTGCGACGCCCTGGTGCTGGACCTGATGCTGCCTGACGGCGATGGCCTGGACCTGTGCAAGGAGTTGCGTGCCACGCCTCGCACACGCAGCCTGCCCCTGCTGATGCTCAGTGCACGCGGCGAGCCCACCGACCGCATCGTCGGCCTGGAAATCGGCGCAGACGACTACCTGCCCAAGCCCTTCGAGCCCCGCGAGTTGCTGGCGCGCCTGCGTGCCCTGCTGCGCCGCACGGGCCCTTCGACCGCGGACGACGACGTCTGGCGTTTCGGCCGCCTGGAAATCGACGCCGGCCTGCGGCAAGTCCGTCTGGACGGCAAGGCTTGCGACCTCACGGCCTACCAGTTCGACCTGTTGTGCGTGCTGGCCCAACACCCGGGCAGGGTGCTCAGCCGCGACCAGATCATGGACTCGCTCAAGGGCCATCCCCTGGAGGCTTTTGATCGCTCCATCGACGTGCACATCTCGCGCATCCGCGCGGCCATCGAGGACGACCCGAAAGAGCCGCGTCGCATCCTGACGGTGCGGGGCGTCGGCTACGTGTTCGCCAAGAAGCAGGACGCGGACACCGACTCGCCATGAAGACGCTGGCGCTGCGCATCTACCTGACCGTGGTCACGGTCCTGCTGGTCTTTGCCCTGGTGTCGGGGTGGCTGGCGCAGCACAACATGGAGCATGAGCGCAGCCAGGTTCAGTCTGTGACGGCCTGGCATGAGCGCGCAGCGGCCTGGGGCGAACTGCTGGAAAACAGCCTGCCACCTGCAGAGGCACCGGAAGAGGAGCAGGCCCGTGTCTTCATGGACTGGGCTGAGCGCCTGCGTGTCCCCATGGCGTTGGACAGCGCCCAGGGGCACCGCATTGCCACCTCCTTGATGCTGGAAGACAGGCTGCAGCGGTTGCCTGAGTTGCGCGAACGCTTGCAGCGGGCCCAGTTGTCCGATGGGCGGGTGCTCTGGATCATGCGCCCCTCCCTGATGCGTGGCGGGCACCTGCCGCCGCCCTTCGGCAACCGGCCTCCCAGGCTCGGAGAGCCCGAAGGCCCTGATGGACCTGGGGGGGCGGGCGGCTTGGTGGGGCCGGTGAGCCCTGTGGCCACTCTGGGCCCCAACGACTTGCCCCTGCCGCCGCCACGCCCGCAGATCCAGCCCTGGCTGCCTCCCCTGGGCTGGCTGCTACCCACCTCTCAGGCGCATGGCGTGCCGGCCCTGATCCTGTCGCTGATTTTGCTGTTCGTGGCGGTGGCCGTGGGTGCCTGGCCGGTGGCCAATCGCCTGACCCGGCGCCTGCAGGCCTTGCGTAACGGCGTGGAAGCGTTTGGTTCAGGCCAGTTGCAGCACCGGGTCGCGGTCGAGGGCAAGGACGAGGTCGCCGCCCTGGCCAACAGCTTCAACGAAGCTGCGCAGCGCATTGAAGACCTGGTCACCTCCAATCGCAGCCTGCTGGCCAATGCCAGCCACGAGTTGCGTTCACCCCTGGCAAGGTTGAAGATGGCCGTCTCCATCATGGCGGACATGCCGCCCGAGCGGGCCGCGCAGATCAAGGAAGAGATTCATCAGGACATTCGTGAACTGGATGCCCTGGTGGAAGAGGTGCTGCTCGCCAGCCGGCTGGATGCCCGCGCCGACGTCGAGCACGTGGCGGTTGACCTCCTGGGCCTGGTGACCGAGGAAGCCCGCCGTGTGGGGGCCGAGGTGCACGCCGATATCGCGTCCAGCGCGTCGACCTATCAGGCTGATGAGCGCCTGATACGCCGGGCGGTGCGCAACCTGCTTGAAAACGCCAAGCGCTACGGTGGGACAGAAATCGATCTGGAACTGGCCTACCTGCCCAGGCAGATCGAAATCCGAGTCTGCGACCGTGGGCCAGGTGTGCCGGAGGACCAGCGTGACCGCATCTTCGAGCCCTTCTACCGCTTGCCGGGCCACGCCGAGCACGCTGGCGGTGTGGGCTTGGGCTTGAGCCTGGTGCGCCAGATCGCCCAGCGCCATGGCGGTCAGGTGCGGTGCGAAGCCCGGGACGGTGGGGGCAGCCGATTTGTCATCGCACTGCCCATCCAGAAGCCTGAAAAAACCGAGAAGCCGGCTCAGACCTGAATCGTGGCTCGCCCGATGCTTTCGTAGTTCAGCCCAGCCTGCTTGACCAGGTCGGGCTCGTACAGATTGCGGCCATCAAAGATCACCGGCGTCTTGAGGCTGGCCTTGATCTTGTCGAAGTCCGGGCTGCGGAACTCCTTCCATTCGGTGACGATGATCAGCGCATCCGCCCCTTGCAGTGCGGCGTTCGGGCTGTCGGCGTACTTCAGGCGTGGCTCGTCGCCGAAGATGCGCCGGGCCTCTTCCATGGCCACGGGGTCGTAGGCCGTGACGGTGGCGCCACGCTCGAACAGCTCGGCCAGCACCACGCGGCTGGTGGCTTCGCGCATGTCATCGGTGTTGGGCTTGAAGGCCAGGCCCCACAGGGCAAAGTGCTTGCCCTTGAGATCAGCCCCGAAGCGCTTGACCACCTTGCTCACCAGCACCGTCTTCTGGCGCTCGTTGGCGTCTTCCACGGCCTTGAGCACCAGCAGCTCCTGGTCGGCGCCACTGGCCGTCTTGATCAGCGCCTTCACGTCCTTGGGGAAGCAGCTGCCACCGTAGCCGCAGCCGGCATACAAAAAGTGCGTGCCGATGCGCTGGTCCGAGCCGATGCCCAGACGCACCTGCTCGATGTCGGCGCCCATCTTCTCGGCCAGCAGCGCCAGCTCGTTCATGAAGCTGATGCGCGTGGCCAGCATGGCGTTGGCGGCGTACTTGGTGAGCTCGGCGCTGCGCACGTCCATGACGATCAGGCGTTCGTGGTTGCGCTGGAAGGGGGCGTACAGGGCACGCATCAAGAGGATGGCCTGCTCGTCGTCGGCACCCACCACGATGCGGTCCGGGCGCATGAAGTCGTCCACCGCGGCGCCTTCTTTCAGGAACTCGGGGTTGGAGACCACGGCGTACTTCACATCGCTGCCGCGCTTGGCCAGCTCGTCGGCCACAGCGGCGCGCACCTTGTCGGCGGTGCCCACGGGCACGGTGGACTTGTCGACGATGACCTTGTAGTCCGTCATCAGGCGGCCGATGTTGCGGGCCGCGGCCAGCACGTATTGCAGGTCGGCCGAGCCGTCTTCATCAGGCGGGGTGCCCACGGCGATGAACTGGATGGTGCCGTGCGCCACGGCGCGCGCGATGTCGGTGGTGAACGACAGGCGACCGGCCTTGACGTTGCGCTCGACGACCTTGTCCAGGCCCGGCTCGTGGATGGGGATGCCGCCTTCTTCGAGGATGCGGATCTTGTTGGGGTCCACGTCCAGACACAGCACGTCGTTGCCCATCTCGGCCAGACATGCACCCGTCACCAGGCCCACATAGCCTGTGCCAACCACTGAAACTTTCATGATGTGAGGCGGATTGTTGTGAAATCAGCCGGATTCTGACAGAGGCGGCCCGCCCGATGCGTCAGAACATCACACCATGAAGCCGATATCCCGCGTGCTCGCGTCGAAGTTGCCAATATTGGGGGCGATGCCGGAGCCCGGTGTCGCACCGACCAGGTCGGCCTCGGATACCCCCATCCACTTGCCCAGGGTGTAGACCAACTGGTCCACCGACAAGCCCGGCAGCAGCACGCCTCCCGCCAGCAGTTCGTCGCTGAAGAAGTTGCCGTTTCCGTCAAAAGCCATGAAGGAAGGGTACTTGCCGTAGACGTCACCGCCATTGACGCTCCCGCCGATCACGAAGTGGTGGCCACCCCAGCCATGGTCGCAGCCGTCGCCGTTGTTGACCAGTGCCCTACCGAAGTCCGAGGCCGTGAACGTGGTGACCTGTTTGCGAACGTCTCCCCCCGGCATCTGGGCCAGGCAGTTCTGGAAGTAGTCGATGGCGTGGTCGAGTTTGGCCAGTTGCCGGGCGTGTTGCCGCAACTGGTCGCTGTGCGTGTCAAAGCCGCCGAGGCTCACCATGAACACCTGGCGGCCCGCACCGATGCCACTGCTGTTGCGCGCCGCAATCATGCACGCGATGACTTGCAATTGCTGCGCCAGGGGGTTCAGTCTGGACAGGCCCGTGTCAGGTTCGATGTACTGGAGCAAGGGGTCGGTGGCTGCGTTGGTGCCGGGCGTACCCCAGGGGGCCTGGCTGGATGAGGGCAAGCTCTGGCTCAGCGTGGCCTCGTTGGACAAGGTCCGGCTGGCAACCTTGACAAAGTCAGAGGCGATCACGTCTTGCCTTGTGGAGGTTGACGCTGCAGTGCGTACGGCCGCGTAAACCGTGCTGCTGCCCCATATCTGGCCCGAGCTGCCCCCCATCGGTTGAAAGCCTGCCGTACCCAGCAGATAGGGCACCACCGTCTTGCCACTGAGCCAGACGCCCGGCATGCTCACGCCGACACTGCTGAATGCCTGGTTGACGTTGCGGCTTTTGAGCTGATCCATGATGAGCCCGCCCCAGCCGACTGTCGTGCCTTCCACCCCCAGGGATTGCCAGATCGAGGCCTGGTCGTTATGGGAGCCCAGCTTTTTGGGCATTGGCCATGAATGATCCAGCATGTCCACCTTGGTTGTGGGCTGAATCAGCGGGCCAATATTGGCCACAATCGCGGCGGAACCGCCCGCGTACAGCTTCTGAATTCGCTTGAGTTGCGGATGCAGCGCGAAGCTGCGACCCGTGTTGAGGCCTTGGGCGTTGCGGTGGCTGATGCCCAACAAGGTGCTCTGGTCCAACGCGATCGAGCTCAGGTTGTCGGGGGCGGTGGCGCCGCTGACCGTGGCCATGACAGCAGGATCCCGCGTGGCGCTGTAGCACCGCCAGGAGGTCGCGTCAACCGGAATGACCGTGTTGTGCGAGTCGTTGCCGCCATTCAGGAAAATGCAGACCAGCGCCTTGTAGTCGCCCCCCGCCGATTGGGCTGAAGCCTGCTTGACGGCCGCGAGGTTGGCCAGCCAGGCACCCGACGTGCCCAGTGCAGCCATGGCAGACCCCTGTTGCAGGAAGCGACGTCGCTTGATGGATGTCATCGGCTGGCTCATTTGGTGACGAGGAATTCAGGGGATACGGCAACCATCAGGATGGCGGTCCACACGCGCTTGTCTAGCGCACTGTTGATCGTGTCGCCGTTGGATTGCTGGCTGTTGAGGGCGGGTACGTCCAGCGTGGAAAGGGTGCTGATCATGGCTTGACGCAATTTGTCCGTCATGTTGCCGCCCAGCAGCCGATCGGCAATATGCTGCGTCAGGGTGCTTGGGTCGTAAGCCAGGGCGCGCTGTTCGATCAGCTGCATGGTCACGCTGCGCTGGGTCAGCGTTTCGAGCTTGCATTTGGCCGCAGCGTCCTGCAAGGCCTTGTTGGCCGGTACTTTGGGGTCCAGCGCCTGGATGTACTGCTGAACCTCCAGGGTGTAGGCGCCGCATTGGCCGTCCAGGTCAGCGACAACGTTGGGCCCCATGCCATTGGTCAGCAAGTCCAGCACGGCATTGACATATCCGGTGACGCTGCTCTCGTTGACCAGTTGCATCTCGGGCACTGCCATGCCTTTCGCTGCAGCCCCCCCTTGGGACGGGGTGTAGCCCGGTCTGAAATAGTTGAAGACGGTGGGCGAATACAGTGGCGCCTGGCCCCAAGAGGTGGCCGGGTCACTCGTATTGCCCAACGCAACGTAGTTGAGTCGCGTGGAGTTGACTCCATCCAGAGGGGATGCAGACAGACCGGTCGTGATGTTGGTGAAATTGAATGCCCGAAGCAATGCCGTCAGCCTCAAGATGGGCTCACGCAGCTTGCCGTGTTCAGGTGCAACCAATGTGATGGGGCCGCGCGCCTCGTCGTCCATCAAGATGGCCTTGACCACCTCCTTGATGTTGCCGCCCGTAGCCGTGAAACGCTCCGCCACTCTCGCTACGTAGTCCGGTGTGGGGTTGCTGGTCACCAGGCGTTGAATGAGTTGCCGGCTGATGAAGGGGGCGGTATTGGGATGTGTGGCCAGTCTGTCGAGCGCCCTGGTCAGATCAGCCTGTGGTGAAGGCGGGTCCTGGGCAGCGATGGTGATGCCCAGGAAATTTTTCTCGGAGACCGAGTGGTAGGTTGGATAGGCCACCATCGGTTGATAGAACCCTTCAGGATCCCGACAGTCCGACTGCCAGAAAAAGCAGGCGGCATCTGATGCAGAACTGTAGGCCGCACCGCGGTAATTGCCCCAGCCGGTGAACACCTTGGCCAAGCCTTTCACATCGTCGCTGGTGTAGGTCTCGATGGGGTTGCCCTGGGCGTCCAGTTTCTTGCTGCCGTCGCTGTTGAGTTCGTACAACCCGATCGAGAACAACTGCATGATTTCCCGGGCGAAGTTCTCGTCCGGGAAATGCCCCACCGAAGGCACCTCCTTGGTGTTACTGCGGTAGGTGAGGTATTGGCCCATGGCAGGGCTTTTGGCCACAGCTTCCAGCAGGTCGCGATACGTACCGTCCAGCGCCGAATCAAGGGTGTCCATGTAGCCAGCCGTCATCTGCGGCGCAACCGTTCCCAGGATGTCGTCATTGCAGGACACGACCATGATTTCCGACAAGGCAAAGGCCAGTCGGGCACGCAACTGGGCCTTGTCCATCAGGGCGCGGGTGTAGAACGCTTCGACAACTTGCTCTGCGCTGGCCTTGGCGGATCCATCGCCCGGGTGATCGGCTTTGATCTCCGCATCACGTCGGGTGAAGAAGTCCCGGTAAGTGATGGAGGGGTGCAGGCTGAACTGCTCGTCAATCCAGGCTTCGTAACCGATGGTCATCAACCGATCGACATTGACTTCGTCCGGGCCGAAGGTGGCTTGAGTCAGGAAGCGCCAGGCCTCGGCACGGGATTCGGGTTTGGCGCCACTGCCGTCGGTGACGCACCCGCTCAGGGATGCAATGGCCAATCCGCAAGTCCAGATCTTGAGATGATGTAGCCATCCGGTGTGCATGCATGCCTCTTTTGTATCGGTCGTTGTTAATCGTATTTCGGTCGGTCGTACTGGCTGGATGCATTTGTTGCGGCTTGTAACGGTCCGAGGGCTGGTCCTACCCGCAATCAAGGGGGCGCTGTCGCGTGTCAGACATTTGGGTTTCGGGGCTAACCCTCAAGATCCAGAACAACCCGTAACCCGAGCGAGGGGGGCCCAGCGACAGGTGCCCGTGGCCCTGCCGGCATAATGCGTTTTTTCACACATGGTCCGTTATCGGAGAAGCCCAGCATGATCCTCATCACCGGCGGCGCTGGTTTTATCGGCGGCAATTTTGTTCACCACTGGTTTGAACGCCAGGCCGCGGCTGGGCGCGTCACAGACGAAAAGCTGGTGGTGTTCGACAAGCTCACCTACGCCGGCAACCCCAACACGATTGCCGCGCAGTTGCGTGACGGTCGGGCCACGCTGATCCAGGCCGACATCGCTGACCGCGAAGCGGTGAAAGCCGCGCTGCAAGCCCATCGCCCGCGTGCCATCCTGCACTTCGCCGCTGAAAGCCATGTGGACCGCTCCATCCATGGCCCCGCCGAGTTCATCCATACCAATATGGTCGGCACCTTCAGCTTGCTGGAAGAAGCCCGTGCCTATTGGGGTTCGCTCACTGGTGCGGACAAGGATGCCTTTCGCTTCCTGCACGTGTCCACCGACGAGGTATACGGCTCGCTGGGCGAGAACGACCCCGCCTTTTCCGAGACGACGGCCTACGCACCCAACAGCCCTTATTCAGCCAGCAAGGCTGGCAGCGACCACCTGGTGCGCGCCTACCACCACACCTACGGCTTCCCTACGCTGACCACCAACTGCAGCAACAACTACGGGCCTTATCACTTCCCTGAGAAGCTGATCCCCTTGATGATCCTCAACGCGCTGGAGGGCAAGCCCCTGCCGGTGTACGGCGACGGGCTCAACATCCGTGACTGGCTGTACGTGCGTGACCACTGCGAGGCCATTTGCCAGGTGCTGGACAAGGGCACCTTGGGCGAGACCTACAACGTGGGTGGCATCAACGAGATCCGCAACATCGACGTGGTGACCACGATCTGCCGCAAGCTCGACGAGCTGCGCCCGCGCGCCGATGGCAGCAAGTACGAGAGCCTGATCACCTACGTGAAGGACCGCCCCGGCCACGATCGCCGCTATGCGATCGACCCGACCAAGATCCAGCGCGACATCGGCTGGCGCCCGGCCGAGACCTTTGAGTCCGGCATCAACAAGACCGTGCGCTGGTACCTGGAGAACACCGCCTGGATCGACACGGTGCGTTCGGGCGCCTACCGCGACTGGATTGCCCAGAACTACGCGGAGCGCGCATGAAGATTCTGCTGTTGGGCAAGGGCGGGCAGGTTGGCTGGGAACTGCAGAGAGCGCTGTCCACCCTGGGCCAGCTGGATGCCTTCGATTCTGATTCGCCAGGCCCCGTCAACGCGCCCGATCTGCGTGCCGACTTCCGTGACCCCGACAAGGTCGCGGCACTGGTACGCCACATTCGGCCCGATGTGATCGTCAATGCCGCGGCCCACACGGCTGTGGACAAGGCCGAGAGCGAGCCTGAGCTGGCTCGCCTGATCAACGCGACCACCCCCGCGGCGATCGCGGCCGAGGCGGCCAAACTCAATGCGCTGTTGGTGCACTACAGCACCGACTACGTGTTCGATGGCAGCGGCCAGCAGGCCCGCAACGAGCACAGCCCCGTGGCGCCCCTGAGCGTGTATGGCCAGACCAAGCTGGAAGGCGAGTTGGCCATCCAGTCCAGCACCTGCCGCCACCTGATCTTCCGCACCAGCTGGGTGTACGCAGCGCGCGGTGGCAACTTCGCACGCACCATGCTGCGTCTGGCCGCCGAGCGCGAGCAGTTGAACGTCATCGACGACCAGATCGGTGCCCCCACGGGCGCGGACCTGCTGGCCGATGTGACCGCGCACGCGATCCGCTTGGTGTGGCGCCAGCCCGAGCTGGCCGGTCTCTACCACCTGGTGGCGGCTGGTGAAACCAGCTGGCACGAGTACGCGCGCTTTGTCATTGAATGGGCGCGTGCCCGCGGGCAGACCATCCGTGTGGCACCCGACGCCATCCTGCCCATTCCCACGAGTGCCTACCCCACGCCGGCGCGCCGGCCGCTCAATTCCAGGCTGGACACCAACAAGGTCCAGCAGGCCTTCGGCGTGAACCTGCCGCACTGGCAGCAGGGCGTCGAGCGCATGCTCAACGAAATCATCGGAGGATGACCCCATGACCGCTTCCACTGGCCAGACCCGCAAAGGCATCATCCTGGCGGGCGGCTCCGGCACCCGCCTGCATCCGGCCACGCTGGCCATCAGCAAGCAGTTGCTGCCCGTGTACGACAAGCCCATGGTGTACTACCCGCTGAGCACCTTGATGCTGGCGGGCATCCGCGACATCCTGCTCATCAGCACGCCGCAAGACACGCCGCGCTTTCAGGCGCTGCTGGGCGATGGCAGCCAGTGGGGCCTGAACCTGAGCTACTGCGTGCAGCCCAGCCCGGATGGCCTGGCTCAGGCCTTCATCCTGGGGCGTGACTTCGTGGGCAACAACCCCAGCGCCCTGGTATTGGGGGACAACATCTATTACGGCCACGACCTGCAGCGCCTGCTCAACAGCGCCGCTGAACGCCCCAGCGGTGCCAGCGTGTTCGCCTACCACGTGCATGACCCGGAACGCTATGGCGTGGTCGAGTTCAATGCGCAGCACCAGGCCTTGAGCATCGAAGAAAAGCCCAAGGTGCCCAAGAGCAACTACGCCGTCACCGGCCTGTACTTCTACGACAAGAAGGTGTGCGACATCGCTGCCGACATCAAGCCCAGCCCGCGTGGCGAGCTGGAGATCACCGATGTCAATGGTCGCTATCTGGAGATGGGGCAACTCAATGTCGAGATCATGGGCCGTGGCTACGCCTGGCTGGACACCGGCACGCACGACAGCTTGCTTGAAGCCGGCCAGTTCATCTCGACCCTTGAAAAGCGCCAGGGCCTGAAGGTGGCCTGCCCCGAAGAGATTGCCTTCCGTTTCGGCTGGATCTCCAAGGAGCAGGTCAGCAAGCTGGCCCAGCCCATGCTGAAGAACGGCTACGGGCAGTACCTGCTCAAGGTCATCAACGACACCATCTACTGATTGATTCGCACGGCATGAAGCTCATCCCCACCCGTATCCCCGACGTCGTCATCATCGAGCCCGCCGTGTTCGGTGATGACCGCGGCTGGTTCATGGAAAGCTTCAACCAGGAGCGCTTCAACAACGAGCTGGCCAAGCTGGGTCTGCCGGCTGCGCGCCCCTTTGTGCAGGACAACCATTCCTGCAGCAAGGCGGGCGTGTTGCGCGGCCTGCACTACCAGTTGCCGCCGCATGCGCAGGGCAAGCTGGTGCGTGTGGTGCAGGGCGCCGCGTTCGACGTGGCGGTGGACATCCGCCGTGACTCGCCCACCTTTGGCCAGTGGGTCGGCGTGGAGCTGAACGCCGACAACAAGCGCCAGCTGTGGATTCCGGAAGGCTTTGCCCACGGTTTCCTGGCCCTGCAGGACGAGACCCATTTCCTCTACAAGACAACCGCTCTCTACGCCAAGGACAGCGAACGCAGCGTGCTGTGGAGCGATCCGGCCATCGGCATCGACTGGCCTGTTGGGCAGATGGCACTGCGATTGACCCCGAAGGACGAGCAGGCACCTGTTTTGAGGGGTGCGGATCTGTTTTGAGGGTTACAGGGGGGCTGGGTGTCATTAACGAGCGCAGATAATCGCCGGATGACCCAGAACGCTTCACCTGATGCGATGGCGAGTCAGGTACCGGCCTGGCGTCGCGCATTGATTTATGGCTTGCTGGCCCTGTTCGCGGGCTGGTGCGCGCTTGCCTTTCGGCGTGACATCGCCCAGATCGACCTGACGCCCCTGAAGTCTGGCTGGATGGCCGTGGTGGCCGCTGGCGCCTTGTCACTGTGGAACTACGTGCTGCGCGTGGTGCGCTGGCGCCTGTATCTCAAGCAACTGGGCCATGTGCTGCCCTGGCGCTTTGTGTCCTTGACCTTCATGTCCGGCTTCGCTTTCACCCTGTCACCAGGCAAGGTGGGCGAGGTCGTGCGTGGGCGCTATTACCTGCCTCATGGGATCTCGTTGGCGTCGGTCACGGGTGCTTTCTTTGTCGAGCGCCTGCTGGATCTGCTGGCCATGATCGTGCTGGCCAGCGCGGTGCTGGCCGAACTCCATCAATATCAATTCTTCCTGTGGGCGGCCCTGGCGCTGGTGGGCGGCCTGCTGGCCGGCGTGGCGCTGGTGCCCTGGCAGGATGTGTCTGCGCGCCTGGCCAGGCAGCCTCACGGCGCGCTGCTCAAGCTGGTCCAGAAGGTGGCGAACATGCTGGCCAGCGCCCGCCAGTTCCTGTCGCCGGGCGTTTTGCTGATGGGCCTGGCACTGGGCCTGGCGGCCTGGGCGGCCGAAGCCATCGGCCTCAAGCTGGTGGCCGATGTGGTGGTGCCCGATCTGATGTCCATTCCTGCCGCGATGGGGGTCTACTCGATCGCCATCATCGTGGGCGCCTTGTCCTTCCTGCCCGGTGGCCTGGGCAGCACCGAAACCGTGATGGCCGCTTTGCTCGTCACCCATGGCTACAGCACGCCACAAGCCATCTTGCTGACGCTGGTGTGCCGCCTGCTCACGCTGTGGCTGGCCGTGCTGATCGGCTGGGTGTGCGTGTGGTTGCTGCGTGATGAAAACAACAAAGCTGTGCAAGCCCGATATGTCTAAGAATGTTCCTTTGTGTGTGGACCTGGACGGCACGCTGATCCACAGCGACCTGTTGCTCGAGTCCTTCCTGCTGCTGATCAAGCGCAATCCGCTGTACCTGCTGCTCATCCCGTTCTGGCTGCTGCAGGGCAAGGCCAGGCTCAAGCAGCACATCGCCAGCCGCGTGCAACTCGATGGCGCCGCGCTGCCTTACACCAAGCCCTTTGTGGACTGGCTGCGCGCGCAGAAAGCCCAGGGCCGCCAGATCTGGTTGTGCACCGCGTCTGATGCGCGCATGGCGCAGGCCGTGGCCGACCACGTGGGCCTGTTCGATGGCGTGATGGCAAGCGACGGCCAGACCAATCTCGCCGGCCCCAACAAGGCTGCACAACTGGTCGCGAAGTTCGGTGACAAGGGCTTTGACTACTGCGGCAACCACCGCGTTGACCAGGCCATCTGGCGCCACTCGCGCGCTGCGGTGGTGGTCAATGCCAGCGAGTCGTTGATCGCGTCGGCCCGTGCCATTACCACCGTGGACGCCACCTTCGCACCCATGCGCGGCAGCGGCCTGAAGGTGGTGCTCAAGGCCTTGCGCGTGCACCAGTGGGCCAAGAACGCGCTGATCTTCGTGCCGGTGGCGGCGGCCCATCAACTGGGTGAGGCCACCGTGCTGCTGCACAGCCTGATGGCGTTCATGGCATTCAGCCTGTGCGCCTCGTCGGTGTACCTGCTCAATGACATGCTGGACCTGGCCGCCGATCGCCAGCACCACAGCAAGTGCAAGCGGCCCTTTGCTTCGGGGCAGTTGAGCCTGTTGTTCGGCCTGCTGGCCGCCCCGGTGCTGCTGGTCGTGGCGCTGGCCTTGTCCTTGTTCCTGCCGGTCAAGTTCCTGCTGGTGCTGGGCGCGTATTACGCGGTCACGCTGGCGTACTCCTTCGGCCTCAAGAAGCTGGTGATGATCGACGTGCTGACCCTGGCCGGGCTGTACACCGTGCGCATCGTGGCCGGTGCCGCGGCCACCAGCATCCCGCTGTCCTTCTGGTTGTTGATGTTCGCCGTGTTCATCTTCCTGAGCCTGGCCATCGTCAAGCGCTATGCCGAGCTGCATGTCATGAAGCAGCAGGGCAAGCTCAAGGCGCAGGGGCGTGGTTACCAGGTGGAAGACCTGGCGCTGTTGCAAAGCCTGGGCGGCGCATCGGGCTACCTGAGCGTGCTGGTGCTGGCCCTGTACCTGAACTCGCCCGATGTCAGCGTGATGTATCACCATCCCAAGATGGTGTGGGCCCTGGTGCCCATCATGCTGTACTGGGTCAGCCGCATCTGGATGCAGACGCACCGCGGGCAGATGCACGACGACCCGCTGGTCTTCGCCCTCAAGGACCGCATCAGCCTGCTCACGGGCCTGGCTGCGGCGGTAGCACTCTGGTTGGCCGTGTGACCGATCCGGCATGAGCAGCCAGGTGTTCACCTCATGGGGGCGTGTGCTGCGTGAAGCGCACGAAGTGGTGGGGCTGCCCAGCCGCCATCAGCCCTTGAGCCTGCCCGCATCGGGTGCCAGCGTGCTGCCTTTTGGCAATGGCCGCAGTTATGGTGACAGCAACCTCAACCCCGGTGGTGCGCTGCTGCAAGGCGGGCAACTGGATCGCTTCATCGCCTTTGATCCGGTCACGGGCCTGCTGCGTTGTGAAGGCGGCGTGCTGCTGTCGTCCATCCTCAAGCTGGTGGTGCCGCAGGGCTGGTTCCTGCCGGTGACGCCGGGCACGCAGTTCGTCACGGTGGGCGGCGCCATTGCCAATGATGTGCATGGCAAGAACCACCATGCCACGGGTTCTTTCGGTAACCATGTGACGCAGCTGGAGCTGCTGCGCTCGGATGGCTCTCGGCGCCTGTGCTCGCTTGAGCAGAACGCCGACTGGTTTGCGGCCACCATTGGCGGCCTGGGCCTGACGGGCCTGATCACCTGGGCCGAGGTCCAGCTGCGGCGCGTGGCCAATCCATATCTGGACACCGAGTCCATCCGCTTCCATTCGCTCGAAGAATTCTTCGAACTCAGCCAGGCCTCCGAGCGCGATTACGAATACACGGTGTCGTGGATCGATTGCGCCTTCTCGGGCAAGCGCCTGGGCCGGGGGCTGTTCAACCGGGGCAACCATGCGCCTGCCGTGCTGGATGTGGATGCGGTGCCCAAGGGTCTGCCCGCCGGCATTGCCACGCCCAGCCGGCGCGTGCCCATCACGCCACCTGTTTCCCTGATCAACACGCTGTCGCTCAAGTCCTTCAACACGCTGTACTTCAACAAGCAGCGTCAGGACGTGGTGCGCAGCCTGCAGCATTACCGGCCCTTCTTCTACCCGCTCGATGCTTTGCTGGAGTGGAACCGCATCTACGGCCCCAAAGGCTTCTACCAGTACCAGTGCGTGGTGCCGCCCGAGCGTGCCTTGTCAGCCACACGTGCCTTGCTGGAGGCCATCGCCGCCAGCGGCATGGGCTCCTTCCTGGCAGTGCTCAAGCAGTTTGGAACGCCGGCCTCACGCGGCATGTTGTCTTTCCCCGAGCCGGGCACCACGCTGGCGCTGGACTTCCCCAACCAGGGGCCGAAGCTGCATGCCTTGTTCGCGCAACTTGATCGCATCGTGCTGGATGCCGGCGGGCGCCTGTACCCCGCCAAGGATGGCCGCATGAGCGCGGCGGTCTTCAAGGCCGGCTACCCTCGCTGGACCGAATTCACTTCGTATGTCGACCCGCGCTTTGACTCCGGTTTCTGGCGTCGGGTCATGGAGAACTCATGAGAAAAATCCTCATCGTCGGCGCCACCTCGGCCATGGCGGAAGCCTGCGCACGCGCCTGGGCCCAACGCGGCGACGCACTGTTTCTGGCTGCACGCAATGCGCCGCAACTGCAATCGATTGCCGATGACCTCAAGGCCCGCGGCGCCCAGCGCGTGGGCAGCAAGGTGTTCGATGCCAACCAGTTCGACCAGCATGCCGCCTTGCTGGCCGATGCCACGCGCTTCATGGACGGGCTCGACACCGTGCTGATCGCGCACGGCACGCTGTCGGATCAGGAACGTGCCCAGACCGACGTGCCCTACGCGCTGGGCGAGATCACCACCAATGGCACCTCGGTGGTGTCCTTGATGTCGATTGCGGGTGAGCAACTGGCGCAGCAAGGGCGTGGGGCTATAGCTGTGATCTCGTCGGTGGCGGGTGACCGTGGCCGCCAGAGCAACTACGTCTATGGCAGCGCCAAGGCCCTGGTGAGTGCGTTTGCATCCGGCTTGCGCCAGCGCCTGGCCAAGAAGGGGGTGCACGTCATCACCGTCAAACCCGGTTTCGTGGACACGCCTATGACGGCGCACCTGAAGAAGGGCGCGCTGTGGGTCAAGCCGGAACAGGTGGCCCGTGACATCACGCGCGCCATCGACAAGGGCGGCAACATCGTCTACACGCCGGGTTTCTGGCGCTGGATCATGTTGATCATCAAGCACATCCCCGAGTTCGTTTTCATCAAAATTTCACTGTGAAGTGATGCGTTCGGCCGCTGACACAAGCGGCCTGCATGGCCCCCTGATGCGAGGGGCATGAGCCGATTGGCTCTGACTACGTATTGTCATACTCGCTGCCTACACTCCGCCGCAACAAGCGCAACGCTCGTTTTTGTCGGAGTAGACACAGTGACCTTTTCGCAGATTTTTGCCGTCTTGCGTGCACGCTGGATGGTGGCGCTGGCGGCGTTTGCGCTGGTGTTCGGCGCGGTGGCCATCATCACCTTGCTGATGCCCAAGTCGTACACGGCCAATGCTTCCGTGATCCTGGACGTCAAGAACGCCGACCCCATCGCGGGCATGGTCTCGCCCTCGATCGCCTCGCCAGCTTACCTGATGACTCAGGTGGACGTGATCATGTCCAACCGCGTGGCCATGAAGGTGGTGCGCACGCTTCGCCTCAATGAGAACCCGGACATGCGGGCCAAGTGGATGGAGTCCACCAAAGGCACCGGCAGCTTCGAGGGCTGGCTGGCCAATGTGCTGCGCAGCAACCTGGAAGCCCGCCCCTCGCGTGGCTCCAACGTCATCTATGTGAGTTACCAGGCGGCCGACCCTGGTTTTGCCTCCGCCATTGCCAACGCCTTTGTGCAGGCTTATCTGGACACCACCCTGGAACTGCGCACCAGCCCGGCCAAACAGTCCAAAGACTTCTTCGAAGCGAACATCCGCACGCTGCGTGCAGCGCTGGAAAAGGCCCAGTCTCGGCTGTCGGCCTACCAGCAGAGCCAGGGCATCCTGGTGACCGATGCGCGCATAGACGTGGAGACCGCGCGCCTCAATGAACTGTCGTCGCAGCTGGTGATAATGCAGTCCGCCGCGGCTGATTCAGGCAGCCGCCAGGCCGCAGCCAATGCGCAAGGCGACCGTTCGCCCGATGTGATGGCCAGCCCGCTGGTGGCTTCGCTCAAGGCGGATCTGGTTCGCCAGCAGACCTCGCTGGAGCAACTCACCACACGCCTGGGTGAAGAACACCCGCAGGTGGTGGAGCTGAAAACCGGCATCGCCGAAACCGCACGCAAGCTGGACGCAGAGATCAAGCGCGTGACTTCGAGCGTGGGCGTGGGCAATGCGGTCAATGTGTCGCGCATGAACCAGGTGCGCGCCGCCCTGGACGAGCAGCGCGCCAAGGTCATGCGCATGAAGGCCGTGCGCGACGAGGCGGCCATCATGGAGCGTGATGTGGACAACGCCCAGCGCGCCTATGACGGTGTGCTGGCCCGCATGAACAACAGCAATCTGGAAAGCCAGGCCAACCAGGCCAACGTCAGTGCGCTGGAAAACGCGACGCCGCCCTCCTTGCCGTCCAGCCCGCGGATCTTCCTGAACCTGGCGATGGGGCTCATGGGCGCTGCCGCAGTGGCGCTGGCGCTGGTCTTGTTGATCGAACGCCTCGATCGTCGCCTGCGTACCGTGGGTGAGGTCGAGCAGCTGCTGCAGCACGGCGTGATCGGCGCCATTCCCTCCTTCAAGAAGCGCAGGCCCAGTGCGGACGTGTCACAGCGCTTCCAGCTGGAGAGCGCACCTCTTCCTGCACTGCCCAACAAGGCTTGAGCTTGCCATGAGTTATCAGCACAACACGGCACAGGCCGCTGGCATGAATGAGTCGCCCGCATCGCTGGGTGACATCCTGACGCGGACAAAAGGCCTGAGCGCCGAGCAGGTGGAGCGCGCGCTGGACTATCAACGCGAACACGGCGTGCGCTTTGGTGAAGCCGCGGTGGCCTTGGGCTTCGCCAAGCCGGACGACGTGATCTGGGCTTTGTCCCAGCAGTTTCACTACCCCTACTTGCCGACCGAGCATCGCCATTTCAATGAAGAGCTCGTGGTGGCCAACGACCCCTTCTGCGAAGAAGTGGAGGCTTTCCGCGATCTGCGCTCTCAGCTGGTGCTGGGCGTGCTGGCCGAGTCGGATACGCGCCGTGCATTGGCCATCACCAGTGCGGACTCGGGCGACGGCAAGACCTTCGTGTCGGCCAACCTGGCCGTGGCCTTCAGCCAGTTGCCGGGCCGCACCTTGCTGATCGATGCCAACCTGAGGCAGCCTCGTCTGCACAAGGTGTTCGGCGTGGAGGCCGGTACAGGCCTGACCGCCCTGCTGGCGGGGCGAGCCGAAGCCAATGTGATCAAGCCCGCCGCGCACCTGCCCAACTTGTACCTGATGCCCGCAGGCGTCATCGCGCCCAACCCGACAGAGCTGTTGCAACGCGCCGCCTTCAGCCTGCTGCTGCGCGAGTTGCTGAGCAAGTTCGACCATGTGCTGGTTGACACCCCGCCGCATGCAGCGGGTTCGGATGCGCGCATCATCTCCGTGCATTGTGGTGCAGCCTTGCTGGTGGGCCGTCGCCATGCCACGCGCATGCCCGGCATGCAGAGCCTGGTCAAGCTGCTCAACAAGAGCCAGGTCAAGGTGGCCGGCATCCTGGTCAACGAGTTCTGAGGTGCGCATGGCGAGTTCCTTGAATCAGCCGGCCATGGCGGCACCCGCCGCATCCTGGTTGCCCATCTCGGGTGACGTGGCCTGGCTGTCGCTGGGCCTTTTTGCGATGTTCGTGCCCACCTTGTTCGAACTGTTTCAGAACAACGATGCCGGCTTGTGGAACAAGGGTGAGCACAGCCATGGCCCCATCATGCTGACGCTGGCCATGTGGTTGCTGGTGACACGTTGGCGCACCTTCGTCGAGCAGTCCAGCTCGCCGCTGAAAGGCCACTGGCTGGCCTGGCCCTGTTATGTCATCGGCGCCGCGCTGTATGTGTCCGGCCGCGCGTTGGGCATCATCTACTTCGAGGTGGGCGCCTTCATCCCCATGCTGGCGGGCCTGGTGTTGATGTCGGGTGGGCTGCCCTTGTTGAACCAGCTCAAGTTCCCGGTCTTCTTCTGCATCTTCATGGTGCCCTTGCCGGGCTTTCTGCTGGACCCCATCAGCCACTTCATCAAGCTGCGCATTTCCATCTCGGTCTCCGAGTTGCTGTGGGCATTCGGTTATCCCATCTCGCACACGGGCGTGGTGCTCAACATCGGGCCCTATCAATTGCTGGTGGCCGACGCGTGTGCAGGCATGCGCACCTTGTTCATGCTCGAAGCCATGGGCATCTTCTACCTCAACGTGATCAAGCACAGCTCATGGCTGCGCAATCTGGGCCTGGCCATGTTGATCGTGCCCATCTCCTTCACGGCCAACATGATCCGGGTGATCGTACTGACGCTGATCACCTACCACCTGGGTGATGAAGCAGGGCAGGGCTTTCTGCACGGCTTTGCCGGCATCGTGCTGTTTGCCAGCGCCATGCTGCTGTTGATGGGCATTGACCGCATGCTGCGCTGGCTGTCGACCCGAACAGGGGCCAGCACATGAGCGCCCGATACCTCTTGCCGAGGCGCCTGAGCCTGGTGGCCATCGGGTTGACGCTGTCCATCATGCTGGGGTCCGTGGCGCTCGCCGAGATCTTCAAGCCCAACAAGTTCTGGGCGGAACACCTGGGTGAGCCGCACTACGCGCAGATCGTCCCCAGGGCATTTGGCGACTGGGTCGAGCTGCCCACCGCCGGCCGTGTGGTGGTGGACCCGGTGCAGGCAGAAAACCTGGCGCGCATCTACACCGAGACGCTGGCCCGCACCTACGTGAACAAACGCACTGGGCGCGTGTTGATGCTGTCGATCGCTTATGGGCGGGATCAGTCCACCGACACGCAGTTGCACACGCCGGAGCAGTGCTACCCCTCACAGGGGTTTCGCGTCATTGAAGAGACGGATGAAGCGCTGCATTCGCCCTACGGCGATCTCAAGGCTGTGCGCATGGTCACGCGCCTGGGCGAGCGCCCTGAGCCCTTGACCTTCTTCATCCGCGTGGGGGACAGTGTCGTGCGTGGCTCCAGGGAGCGCAACCTCGCCCGCCTGCGCATGGCCGTGCAGGGCTACCTCGTGGACGGCATGCTGCTGCGGGTCTCCGAGATCTCCTTCCACAACGAGCAGTCCTTTGCCTTGCAAACGCAATTCATCGATGATCTGCTGCGCGCGGTCAGGCCGGATGACCGCAGCAAGCTCATCGGCACCGTGGCGTCGCGTTGAGATCGGGCAAGGGGACGAGATGAAAGTGGCACTGTCGACCATCGGCACCTTTCACAGCTTCGATCTGGCGCGCGAGTTGCACCGGGATGGCCTGCTGAGCCGCATCTACACCGGCTACCCGCGCTTCAAGCTCAAGGGTGAAGGCCTGCCGGCAGAGCGCATTCGCTGCTTTCCTTGGGTTCATGGGGCTTACATGGCCTTCCCCCAGAGGGACCGACTGGGCCAGACGCTGGTGCGTCAATGGGAGTACCTGGCCAGGGCCACGCTGGACCGTTATGTGGCCAGCAGCCTGCGGGATTGTGATGTCTTTGTCGGCTTGTCGAGCTCCGCCTTGTTGAGCGGCCGAAAGGTACGTCAACGAGGCGGGCGCTATGTGTGTGACCGCGGCTCCTCGCACATCCGCGAGCAGGATGCCTTGCTGCGCGAAGAGCATGAGCGCTGGGGCGTGGCTTACGCCGGCATCGATCCTCGCATCATCGCGCGTGAAGAAGCCGAGTATGCAGAAGCCGACTGCATCACTGTGCCCTCCAGTTTCAACGTGCGCTCCTTCATCCAGCATGGCGTGGATGAAGGCAAGCTGCGGCGTCTGCCCTATGGCGTCAACCTGGCCCGTTTCCACCCCACGCAGCAACCGGATCCGCAGCGCTTCGACGTGCTGTTTGCCGGCGGCATGAGCCTGCGCAAAGGCGTACCGTATCTGTTGCAGGCCTATCAACAACTGGTTCACCCTCGCAAGTCGCTGACCTTTGCAGGCGCACCTTCGGCCAATCTGATCGCGCTGATGCGGCAACGGGGCTTGTGGCCGGAAGATGCCGTGGTGCTGGGCCACGTGCCTCAGGCCCAGCTGAAGGATCTCATGAGCCGAAGCCATGTGATGGTGCTGCCCAGCATTGAAGAGGGGCTGGCCCTGGTGCAGGCCCAGGCCATGGCATGCGGCTGCCCGGTCATCGGTACCGTCAACACCGGCGCCGAGGACTTGTTTGTGGACGGTGAGCACGGCTACATCGTGCCCATCCGCCAGGCGCTGACCCTGGCGGAGCGCCTGCAGTTTCTGGCCGATCACCCGCAGGCCCGTCAGGCCATGAGCGACAAGGCGCTGGCCCATGTGCAAGGCTCTGGCGGCTGGCGAGACTATGGCGACCAGGCCAAGCGCATCTACAAGGAACTGGTCTCTTGAGTTCGCTCCGCATCCTGTACTTGGGAACGCAAAGTGGCACCTGCCTGGACCGTGCCCGTGCTTACCGTCGTCTGGGCCACCACGTGGAGCATGTGGACCCTCGTCGGCTCTTGCCTGCAACGGCCTGGACAGACCGCGTGACCTGGCGGCTGGGCGGGCACCTGCTGGCCCCCTGGCTCAAGCCCAGGCTGCAAGGCCTGCTGTCTGACTTGCCTCGATTCGATCTGTGCCATGTGGACTGTGGCGAGTGGGTGACGCCCGATGTGGTGGCCATGCTTCGTCAACGATCGGATGCCGTGATCAGCTACTGCATTGACGACCCGACCGGGCCCCGCGATGGGCGGCGCTTCAAGGCCTACCGCCAGGCGGCTTCGGCTTACGACCTGCTGGTGGTCATGCGGCAGGCCAATGTGCTTGAGGCCAACGCCTTGGGCGCGCGCCGTGTCCTGCGGGTGTTCATGTCGGCGGACGAGGTGTCGCATGCCCCCCGCCCGCTGGACGAAACAGACCGTACCAGATGGTGCAGCGACGTGCTCTTTCTGGGCTCGTGGATGCCCGAGCGCGGTCCCTTCCTCAAGGGGCTGATCGAGCGCGGTGTGCCCTTGAGCATCCGCGGCGCCCATTGGCACAAAGCCCCGGAATGGCCGCTGCTCCAGCCCTTCTGGAAAGGCGGTGCCATTGGGGGCGACGACTATGCCCGTGCCATTCAATGTGCCAAGGTGAACCTGGGCCTGCTGTCCAAAGGCAACCGGGACTTGCACACCACGCGCTCCATGGAGGTGCCCGCGGTAGGGGGCGTGCTGTGCGCGGAGCGAACCAGCGAGCACGAGGCCTTGTACACGAGCGGCCATGAGGCAGCCTTCTGGAGCTCGGTTGACGAATGCGCCCGCCAGTGCCACGAGCTTTTGGGCAATGAGGCACGCAGGCAGGCGATGGCCCAGGCCGCCCGACAAAGGCTGCGCCGCAACGGCAACCTCAATGAACAAGTGCTGCAGCGTATTCTGGACGAGGCCGCATCATGAGCGAAACCGTGCCGAAGACCAGGCCCATGTCCTCTCTGGTCTATGCCCTGATCTGGGCCATCGCCCTCTTGGGTGGCGCCGTGCAGATCTATCTGGATGCCGGCTATGACAACGTGTTGTCGGTAGCCTGCGTGGTGTCGGCCACGCTGATCTGCCTCGGCTACCTGCGTCGATCCGGGTGCATGCACGACGCGCCTGTTTCTTCGTTTGCAATCCTGGGCTTTCTGATCACGACCCTGCTGGGCGCGCTGCTGGCCAAGACCCTGGAGGGCGCACCCATCAGCGCCGATCTCAAGACACCCGTGATGACCTTCGGGGTCCTGTCGGGCGCCTTGCTGGGCATCATGGCGCTGCACTGGCTCTACCGGCATCTGCAATCCATCGTGAACTGGCGCAATGCGGTCGCCTCACATGTGCTGGCACCGGCCGGCTTGTACCGCGCACCGCCGCCTGGCCAGCTGTGGGCCATGGCCCTGTTCGGGCTCTATGCCTTGCTGATCAGCCGTGGCGTGGCATTCGGTGACGTGAGTGGCAAGTTCATTTCCGGCTTCACCTACCTGGCCTGGTTGCCTTTCCTCGTGCCCATCTTCAAGGCCCGCGGTGAGCCGGCCTATCAGAACCTGGGGCTTTACTGGGTCTACCTTGGTGTGTATGCCACCGTGCTGGCCTTGGCTGGCCTGGCGCTCAATGCCCGCGTGATCATTTTCAGCGGAGTCATGGTCGTCATGCTGTTGGCGCTGTTCGAAACCTTGCGCGGGCGTTTCCAGGTGGGGCGCTGGACGTGGTTGAAGGCGATCGTGGCCCTGTGCCTGGTCGGTGGTGGCGTTTCCGTGGGGGACGACCTGGCCACGGCCATGGTCATCGTGCGCCAGAAGACCGAAACGCTCTCGCCCAAGCAGAAGATCAAGGAGACCTACGAGACCTTCATGGACCGCAACGCGATCGCCTTGTACCGTGACCAGAAGGAAGCCGAACGGCTGGCCGTCACCTACGACGAAATCTATGTGCGCAACGCCATCCTGGCCCGCTTCACCGAGACCAAGTTCCACGACAACGCACTGAACTGCGCAACTCACTACAGCGAGTCTGATCGGGCTGATCTGGCGCAGGCCACGCTGGACAAGGTCTACACGATTCTGCCCACCCCGTTGATGAAGGTGATCGACCCCAAGCTCGACAAGGACAAGCTGGCATTTTCCTTCGGGGACTACCTCTGCAACATCAAGGACGGGGTGACGCTGGGCGGCTACCGGACGGGCTCCATCTTTGCGCACGCCTACGCTTTGTTCGACGATGTGGCCTGGCTGGTGCTGGCGGGCATGTTCCTGCTGAAGTTCTTCACGCTGGACCTCTACTGCGCCAGGCGCGAGGACGGCGTCTACATCGTGTCTCCCGTGCTGATGCTGACCATCTGGTTCAACTTCATCAGCTCGTATGCCGGTGATTCGCTGGTGCAGTATCTGGACTCGCTCACGCGCATGGTGGTGCAGCAGATCAGCCTGTATCTCCTGCTGTGCTTCCTGCTGCACCACTTCGTGGCCTTGTGGGCCCCTGTTCCTGTTTCGGATCACGTGGTCACACGGCGATCACCCGCTGCTTGGCGCAAGGTGATGCAGCAAGGTCTGGCGCGTGTCAAGGCGTTCAGGCGGCCACTCTGGGGGCGTTCGTGAGCGCCACGCCCGCACCATGGCAGCGCCTGCTTTCCGGTTCGACGGCAGCGGTAGCCCGCGTGGGTGTGGTCTTCCTCATGCAGGTGGGCCTGGTGCCGCTCTACCTCAAGCACTGGAGCGCCACCCAGTTCGGCTACTGGATGTTCCTGCAGTCGGCCATCGTCATCATCACCGTGCCGGATGCCGGGTTGCAAGCCTTTGTGGAGGTGGCTTATATCCGTCAAAGTGGTCGTTCATCGCGCAGGCTGGGCATGTTCCTGTCGATGGGGGCGAGCACGGGCCTGATGCTGTCGCTGTGCCAGATGTTGATCTGCGCCGGCTTGCACTACAGCGGCGCCTTGCACTGGCTGCTGCACCCGCCCGCAGCCGAGTCCCAATGGGTGGACCAGGTGGGCAGCGCGCTGGTGGTGACCGCCTTGTCGTGGCCGCTGGCGAGCTCGGTGGCTGGCTCGATGGGCCGGGCCAGTGTGGTGCAGGGTTCGGTCGCGCCGCAGATCTGGTGGTCCATCCTCACGCTCTTGAGTGGCAGCGCGGCCTCGGCCTGGTGTGCCAGCCAGGGGGGCGATTTGCTGCAGGCGGCCCAGGCCAGTGCGGCCGCCTCGGCCATCTCCGGGCTCAGCTGCATCCTGTACTTCCGGGCTCGGTTTGCGCGCCAGGGTGTGCGGCTGAGGTTGTTGCCGCGCCTGGTGCGCCTGGCGGTGGTCAAGCAGGCCGCGGGCTTGATGCTCAAGCTCCTGTTCGAAACCGTTCGCCAGCACAGCCTCAGGCTGATTGCGCCGCAGGTGGTGACGGTCGCCTCCATGGCCAGCCTGTCTGTGCACCGCACGCTGGTGGGCGCCATGCAGCAGGCTTTTGGGGTGATCTCCGCGCCGCTGCTGCCCGAGTATGTGCGGGCGCAAGGCCACGTGGGCTTCTCGGCAGAGTCGGCCCGCTTGATGCGGCTGCAGTGGCGCTTCTTCACCGGGGTGGTCTTGCCAGGCGGGCTGCTGCTGTTCATCGTGGGGCCTCGCCTGTTCGAGGTCTGGACCCACGGCAAGATCGTGTTCGACAGCCTGGTGTTCTCCATCCTGTTGCTGGCGGTGGCCTCGTTTGCCTTGTTTGCCCCGTTCACGCAGTACCTGCAGGCGGCCAACAAGGTCCGCGAACAGGCCTTTGTGGCCGGCTTCGTGCTGGTCGCCAGCGTGTTGCTGGTGCTGGGCCTGGGCTGGGCCTTTGATGCCCGTGGCCTGGCTGCGGCCTTCTTGCTGATCGAGCTTTTGCAGGGCGGCCTGTGCCTGCGCCTGTGCTGGCAATGTTGTCGCGGCCCCTTGTTCGCGGCCGTGCTGCGCCAGTTCGGCCTGATCGGCGTGGTGTCGGCCCTGATGCTGGTCTTGCCCAATGCCTTGCCTGAGCCTGCCCGCCAGGTGGTGTGCCTCGTCGGTGCGTTGGCTGCCGTGCTCCTGTCTTTCCAGTCTCAGCTTCGTTCATTCGGTTTATGGCCTGCCAGTTATTGATTTCCGGTTGGTTCGCCGCCGCCAAGCCACGTGATTACTTGACGTTTGGTGACGATGAAATCCGCAGCGAGGGCTTTCGGCCCTTGTGGTGGAAGTCGGTGGACACCTTCATCAAACCAGATCACGTGCTGGTCGTGGACTCGGCGGCACCCCTCAAGGTCGATGAAAAGGCGCTGACCCGCACGGATGTGCGTACCCTTGAGTTGCTGATCAACCCCGGGCACTCGCAGAACACCGTGCATCATTACTGTGGCTTCATGGCGGGCTTCATCATGGGCCTGGAGTACGCCTTGTACTCAGGGGTGGATTACTGCCTCTACCTGGAGCAGGATGCGCTGACGTATGGCGAAGACCTGATCGCACGCATCGAGCAGCGCCTGGTCAAGACGCCCATCCTGTTTGGTGGCCAGCGCGGCGAGTTCGTCGAGCAGTCCATGATGGTGCTGGACCGCCGCGCCATACGTGGCTTTCTTCAGCAGATGCACGCCATCAGCCGCTCGGACAAGCTGGTGGCCCCCGAGCTCAAGTGCATGATCGCGGCCACCTCCATGGGGCGTTGGCCTGTGGGGCCCTTGATGTCCTACGAGCAGCATCGCCTGGTGCGGCGCTTTTTCGAGAAGCTGGGCGTGGCCTTTGCCCGCAGCAGCAAGCAGTATGGCCACGTGCCGTTTGGCTACGGCCGCGAACGCCCCATCAACTTCAAGGATGCGTGCTTCTACTTCCAGCACGGCACAGCCCAGGAGCTGCGTCAGTATCGGGCGCTGACCGGGTTCTGAGCCAACCCAGGCCGCGCTTCACTTGACCATGATGGCCTGGTAGATCTCGTGATAACGATCGGTCGCGCGCTGCGTGGTGAACTGGCTGGCCCAGGCGATCCGCCGTTCAACCTGCTCAGCGCGCTGCGCTGCCGGCTCGCACAGGATGCCGTCGAGCACCGCGGCACCGGTTTGAGCCCAGGCCTGCATGTCGTCTTCAGGGTTCAGCATGGGCAGGTAGTAGGCGAGCGGGCCGGCAACCTCGTTCATCGGGGCGTCATCGGTGGTGATCACGGGGCACCCGCAGGCGTGGGCCTCGACCAGCGGCCAGCCGAAGCCCTCGGCCAGGCTGGGGAACACGAAGGCCGCGGCCACGGAGTAGGCCGCCTCCAGGGTGGCATTTTCCAAGCCCTGGAAGAACAGGACCTGGCCTTGTGGTGGCACATCCTTCAGCGCGGCCTGCACGTCGGCATTGCGGTGGCTGCTGCTGACCATCCACAGTGGCAGCGGGTGCGCATGGCCGCGCGCGTAAGCGCTGTACAGATGTACGATGCCCGCCGAGTTCTTGTACCAGGATGGGCCGCCCACATGCAGGATCATGCCGTGCTCGGTGATGGGCAGGCCTGCCGACTTCAGCCGTGCATAGGCTTCAGCCTGGCTCAAGCGCCTGTACGGGTGGCTGAGCCCGTTGTGCACGACCGCGCTGGTCTGTGGCTGAGCCTGGCCATAGGTGATCAGGTCATCGGCTGTTCGCCTGGAGACGCTGATGAAATGCCGCGCTTGTTTGAAGCCCCAACGGATATAGCGCTGGTAGAGCCGGCCTGATGCCCCCGTCGGGTTCTGCGGGATCAAGCCCAGCGCAGAGCGCAAGGCCAGCAGATCGTGCGCATGGACGACATGCGGGCGATGCTTGACCAATGGCACCCACGGCCCCAAAGCCTGGTCACAGAACACGAACAAGGTGTCCTTGCCCTGTGCGAGCAGGCGCAGCCGCACCTCCAGCGGGAACAGCACGTATTGGTCGATGTAGCCCGCCCATTTGGCCAGGCGCGTGCCATCGAAGAAGCGGTAGACCCAGGGGCGGGGCGCCCAGTAGCGCACATCCAAACCCTTGCCTTGCATGGCCTGGCCGATCATGCGCGCAAAGCGCGGCATGCTCTCTGACTTCATGAACGAAGGGTGGCAAAACAGAACCAGCTTCATCGTTGGCCACCTTGCTGCAAGCGGGATTGCATCTCGGTCACCTTCAACACGATCATGTACTCATAGATGGCGCGCAGCGTGGCAAACACCAGGCCCGCCCGGCCATCCATGAAACCGCGCTTGCCGATGTACAGCCCCAGAAACATGATCGCTGGCCGAAGTGGCAGCCGGTAGTACAGGCTCTTTTGATGCTGGCGTCGCTCGGTCACGTCTCGCGAGAACAGGGCTTTGCGCCATTCGAACGTGCCTGCCTGGTCTGGTGTGTTCGCAATCTGCCGCGCCTCCAGGTCGCTGTAGCCGTTGTGCTTGGCAAACCAGTGGGCGATGCCTTTGCTGAAGGGATGGTGATCAAAGTAGCTGCTCAGGTCTTCGATCTCGCCATCGACCACGAGGACAGGGTTGATCAAGCGTTCATAGTGCACCTGGCGGGGCCTGACCAGGCGAATGTGCATGGGGGAGGGCGTCACATGCTTGAGCCAGGTGCCCAGGAAGTAGTCTCTGCGACAGAAGCGAAAGGCGGCACGGCCTGGGGCCTGGTTCAGGCGGGCGCTGATGGTGTCGAGCAGATGCGGGGTGATGCGCTCATCGGCATCAAGCAGCAGCACCCAATCGTGTTTGAACTGGATTTCACGCAGGCCCCAGTTGCGATGGGCCGCCTCGTCGCCCCCGAACGGGGCGGTGGAGTGGGGGTAGGTGCGCTGGCTGATCGACGCACCGTGTGCGCGGGCGATGGCCAGCGTGTCATCGGTGCTGCCGGAGTCGTACACATGCACGTCGTCGCTCCAGGCCACGCTTTGCAGGCAGCCCGGCAGATCCTGTTGTTCATTCTTGGTCAGGATCAGCACTGATATGCGCAGTTGCTTATTCATCGCAGATCACCCTTGACTTGATGCGCACGGCCGGGTTGCCTGCGTACACGCCCCATGCGCCTTCCCTTGGGGTGCGCGTCATCACGGCGCGTGCCCCCACCACACAGCCAGTTGGCACGGTTACGCCGGGCCCGATGAAGGCCTCGGTACAGATCCAGGCCCGTGCACCAATGTGGATGGGCGCCGCGCGCAACTGGAAATTGGGCGCGTTGTAGTCGTGTGTGCCACCGCACAGGTGGGCCCCTTGCGAGATGACGGCGTTGTCACCAATGGTCATCCGAGCCATGTTGTAGAAGTTCACCCCTTCGCCCACGCCAATGTGCGAGCCGGCCTCGAGCTGCCACGGCGCCCAGACGCGTGCCGAAGCATGGATGTGGAAGTGCGCCCCGATGCGGGCACCGAAGAGCCTGAGCAGCCCCACGCGCCAGGCGTGCAGCGGGCGCGGCGAAGGCCGGAAAAGTGTGAGCCACACCAGCCCCCACAGGCCACGCGCCAGGCGGTTGCGCAATGAAAAGGAAGGACCGATACGCGAGTCCACGCCTTCGAGGATCACAACGAGAAGCTCCACACAGTCAGGCAGCGCGCCATTGTGCGCACCCGAGATAACAAGCCCACCCGTTGGCCATGAGCCGATCGGATCATGGCAAGGTGTGCGCGCAACCATGGGGGCCGATCGGACTAGGGGTTGCTACTTCTTGGCGTTACACGCTTGCGGAACCATCCGGGCTCATTCGAGGAAGCCCTGATGAAAATCCTGATCTACAGCGCCAACTATGCGCCCGAGCCAACGGGCATCGGCAAGTATTCCGGCGAGATGGCGGAGTGGTTGGCATCCAAGGGGCATGAGGTGCGTGTGGTGGCGGCTCCGCCGTACTACCCGAACTGGAAGGTGGCCGAGGGTTACCAGTGGCCACCTTATCGTCGTGAATGGCTCAATGGCGTGGACGTGTGGCGCGCGCCCCTGTGGGTGCCCTCACAACCGGGTGGTGTCAAGCGTGTGCTGCACCTGTTGAGCTTTGCGCTCACCTCCGCGCCCGTGATGCTGCGTCAGGCTCTGTGGAGCCCCGATGTGGTTTTGACCGTGGCGCCCGCCATGGCCTGCGCCCCCGTGGGCTGGCTGACAGCGCGGCTGTGTGGCGCGACAGCCTGGCTGCACGTCCAGGACTTCGAGGTCGATGTGGCCTTCCAGATGAACCTGCTCAAGGGGCGCAAGCTCAAGGCGTTGGCCTTGTGGCTGGAGCGTGGCCTGCTGCGTCGCTTTGACAAGGTCTCGTCCATTTCATCCAGGATGGTGGAGAAGCTGCGCTTCAAAGGCCTGGACACCGATGCCATCGAGCTGTTTCCCAACTGGGTCGACACCGCTGGCGTCAACCCCTTGCAGCGCCCCAGCAGCTTCCGCGCTGAACTCGGCATTCGTGATGAGCAGACCGTCGCGCTGTTCTCCGGCACATGGGGCAGCAAGCAGAACCTGCTGTCCATCCCGGCTGCGGCTCGTCTGCTCCAGCACCGCGAGGACATCGTCTTCGTGATCTGTGGCGAAGGCGTCATGCGCACGGAGCTGGAAGCGGCCTGCGCTGGCCTGGGCAATGTGCAGCTGCTGCCCCTGCAGCCCAAAGAACGCCTGTGTGAGCTGCTGGGCATGGCCGATGTGCACCTGCTGACCCAGAGCGCCGAGGCTGAGGATCTGGTCCTGCCCTCCAAGCTGACCGGCATGCTGTCCAGTGGCCGGCCTGTGGTGGCCACCTGCCGCACCGGCACCGAGCTGGGGCAGGTGGTGTCGCACTGCGGCGTCGTGGTGGCGCCGGACTGCGTGCCCTCGCTGGCAGCCGCGGTGGTGAGCCTGACCGATGACCCCGAACGTCGTCGCGAGTTGGGCGGCTTCGCACGTGCCTACGCGGAAACCAGTTTTGCGAAAGAGCCCATCCTGGCGCGCTGGTTGAATGCGGCTGTTCGCCCCCGCATGCCCGCCACGGTCTTGCCGGAGCAAGAGGCCAACTGAACACTTGCGCGATGCCGTCAGGCCCGCACGCGATCAGGCCTTCAGCAGATTGGGTATCTTGTCGGCTGCGAAATTCGGCAGCCTTGGGAAGACCTCCACCAGCTGTGAGGTGCTGAGGCCAAACCACCGGCCCAGCGTCGCACCATATTGCTCGATGGCCAGGCTGGGCAGCAAGATGCCGTTCTGGACCTGGTCGGGCGAGTTGTCGAAGTCGTAGCTGCTGGCGCTGCGCGTGCCATACACCGGTATGTCACCACCGACCATGCCGCCTCGTACGGCACCGCCCATCACGAAGTGGTGGCCACCCCAGCCGTGGTCGGTGCCGTCACCATTGCTGGTGAAGCTGCGGCCAAAGTCTGAGGCGGTGAACGTGGTGACCTGGTCGCTCATGCCCATGGCCGTGATGACACCGTCAAAGTAGGCCATGGCATGGTTGAGTTGCGCCATCAGACCGGCGTGGCTCTGGTTCTGGCCATTGTGTGTGTCGAAGCCCCACAGGTTGACGAAGAAGACTTGCCGCTTGAGCCCCAATGCCTTTTGCGCACCGATGCAGCGGGCCACGATCTGCAACTGCTTGGCCAGGGTGTTCTGGCCAACCATGCCTCTGATGTCCGTGTAGTTCAGCAAGTCAGCAGGGCCAAACGGTCTGGCGCCCGCGCTGGGCAGGGCTGCAGTCAGCAGCTTTTCCGCGTCCATGCTGCGCGCAGCCACCGCAGCCAGGTCCTGCTCCATCACATGGCTGCTGCGGCCACCCCGTACCACACGCGCCATGGCGTCAGCCAGTGCCGGCACGTTGTACAAGCGATTCTGGCCCGCCGCATCCACGGTGGTGCCCATGCTCACGGCCCCGTCGAGCGCCACCTGGTATTGGCGCACATTCTGGCCTGACAGCCACACCGCATTGCCCCAGGCCGACACGGCCGTGAACATGCTGTTGTCGGTGGCGGCCATCATGTCGGCCATGCGCCCACCCCAGCCCATGGTGGCCCCTTCTGGGCGCAAGGCTTGCCAGGTCGACTGCTGATCGTTGTGCGAATACAGCTTGCTCGGGATGGCTTTGCTGCCCGCCTTGTACTGTTCACGTGTCAAGGGCTCCAGCAGCGGGCCCACGTTGGCCACGATGGCCAGCTTGCGTTGCTGGTTGAACAGGCCTTGCAGATAAGGCAGCAAGGGGTGCAGCGCCAGGCTGCGGCCCTGCAGGCTCATGGCGGGTGTCAGGGGCAACACGCCGCCCAGGCGCCTGGGTGTGCCCGCCGCGGCGCTGAGGTCTGGTGCCGCATCCTTCAGCAAGGCGATCGAATCAGGTTGCTGGATGCGCGCGGCCCCATAGCGGCTCCACGAGCTGGCATCGGTGGCCAATACGGTGTTGAATGCATCGTTGCCGCCTTGCAGGAAGATGCACACCAGCGCCTTGTAGTCGGTGGCCGTTTGGGCCGCTGCGGAGCTGGCCGCGGCCAGGTTCAAGGCCAGGGGGGCGCCAGCGCCCAGTGGTGCCAGGGCCGCCATTTGCTTGAGGAACAGGCGTCGGGTGCCGGGGCTGATGGATGTAGGCATGTTCGGGCTCACGTTCAGGCTCACTTCTGCACCTGGAATTCGGGGGACACGGCGGTCAACAGCACGGCACCGCGCACGCGGGTCAAGGCTGTGGACCGGATCTGCTCGGCCGTGGTGGCGCCTGGCACCCTGAAGTCCACGGCCGACACGGCCTTGACGATCTCGGCCTTCAGTGCATCGGGCATGGCCCCGTACATCAGCCGTTCACTCAACTGGTTCACCAGCGCGGTGGGCTGATCGCTCAACTTCAGCCATGCATCGTTGGGGTCCAGGTTGAAGTTGAACTGCACATCGCCTCGCGTGCCATTGCCAAAGCCGTAGGCACCCAGACCGGCAAACATGATGTTGCTCATGAAGGTGGCGTAGCCGGCCACGCTGGTTTCGTGCACCAGTTGCATCTCGGGCGCCACCAGGCCGGCATGGGCCGTTGCCGAGTTCGATGGCACAAAGCCGGGCCGGAAGAAGTTGAACACCGATGGCGAGCGCATCGGGGCCTGGTTCAGGGCTGTGGCTGGCTCTTGCGTGGGCGAGACAAGGTAGTAGCCCGTATCCGAATGCACGCCCACACCACGCAAGACGGCCGACAACTTCAGAATGGGTTCGCGCACCTTGCCAAAGGTCGTGCTGCTCAATGCGGCTGCGGTGTTGCGCGCCTCCGGGTCCAGCAAGACAGCACGCACCATCTCGCGCATGCTGCCACCCGACTGATTGAAGGCCGCAGCCACGCGCTGTACATAAGCCTTGCTGGGGTTGCTGGTCACCAGGCGCTGGATCAGCTGTCGCCCGATGAACGGCCCCACATTGGGGTGCCTGGCCAGCGTGTTCAAGGCCACGTTCAAATCGCTTTCCGGTGAAGGGAAGAAGGTGCTGGCTTCAATCGTCACGCCCAGAAAGCGCTTCTCGCTGCTGGAGTGGTAGCGGCTGTAGGGGCGCATGTTGTTGACGAACTGCCTGCCCGTGGCCGAGCCATCACTGCGACCTTCGCCCCAAAGGAAGCAACCTTCTGAAGGCCAGTTGGGGCAGTCCCAGCTCCAGCCAGTGAACACCTTGGCCAGCCCCGCGATGTCATCGGCGCTGTAGGTTTCGATGGGCTGGCCATTGCTGCCCAGCTTGAAGCTGCCATCCGGTTGAAGCTCATACAGCCCGATCGAGAACAGCTGCATGATCTCGCGCGCAAAGTTCTCGTCGGGTACGCGGCCGGTCGTCGGGTCTTCCTTCTGATTGCGCAGGTGCGACAGGTAGCAGCCCATCACCGGGTGCAGCGTCACCGATTCCAGCAGGCTGCGGTAGCTGCCAAAAGCCTGGCGCCCCAGCATGTCCAGATAGGAGGCCACCCCACGGGGATTGTCGGCGCCGCAGGAGTCGGCCCAGGACACGACGAAGATCTCCGACAAGGCAAAAGCCAGGCGTTGCCGCAACTGGTCCGGGCCGGCCAGGGCATGCGCCCAGAAGCTGTGAACAAGCTCGTCAGCGCCTGCGCCGTGGCCAGGGTTGGCCTTGTTCAAGGCCGTATTGCGCATCTCCCAATAGGCCTGGTGAGACAGCGTGGGCGCAGGGGCCTCGAATTGCTCTTTGAGCCAGGCCTCATAGCCAATCGCCATGAGGTGGTCGATGTCAGCCTCGGTCGGGCCGAACGTGGCCTGCGTCAGAAAGCGTGCGGCTTCCTGCCTGCTGCCCGGCGTGACCGTGCTTGGTACGCCGGCAACCATCATCCACTGCGACGGTGTGCTGTTGCCCGCGGCCGTCTCACTTGAGCCCGAGGCGCTGGCATCACGCCCACCACCACATGCCGCCAGGCTCAAACCCAGCAGGCCAATTATCAATATCCGTCGCATTCCGCAGCCCCGTCAACATTCATTGCCGGACGCATCTTCGGCCAAATCAGTCAACGGGCACTGCGGAAAAGGTCATGCTTGACCAGCCACTTGCCTCCGGTTACCGAAGACACGGCTTTGCCATGATCCGAACGGACTATGGTGCGGTTCAGGCGCGTGCATCACCCCAACGCACGGCCTTGGTTTCTTCACCCTGGTAGGTGGTCTGGCCATGACGGTCCACCACATACAAAGGCGAGGCGATCACCTCAAAGAACTCATTGCCGGCATTCAAGCGCGTGTAATCAAACAGCACGCTGCGCACGAGCTTGCTGCCTGAGCGCAAACGGCAACCGCGGCCCAACCATGCGGGCCCTTCGATCTGGGCGCCGGCCTCGATGCACGAGCCCGAGCCGATGTACACCGGGCCCTTGATGTCGACCTTGTCCCAGTCCACATGGGTGTTGAGGCCCACCCACACGCCCGGGCGCACTTCCTTGCCGGGCATGCGCATGTCGGCGATCTCGCCGGCCAGCACGCGTTGCAGCACCGTCCAGTAATCGCTCACGCGGCCGATGTCGATCCAGTGGAAGGGGCGGCTTTGCGCATAGAACGGCAGACCCTGGTCCACCAGCATGGGGAACAACTCGCTGCCGATGTCGAACTCCTTGCCGTGCGGCACCAGCTCCAGCACGGCGGGCTCGAAGATGTAGATGCCGGTGCTGGCCAAGGTCGAGCGGGCTTCATCAGGCGAAGGCTTTTCCTGGAAGGATCGCACCTTGCCGTCTTCATCGGCCACGACGATGCCGTAGTTCTTGACCTGGTCGCGCGGCACCTCCAGCGTCACCACGCTGGCCATGGCCTTCTTGGCGTGGTGTTCGGCCAAGGCGGCCGTGATGTCCAGGTCCACGATCGCATCGCCGCAGATCACCAGCGTGGTCTCGTCAAAGAAGCCGCTGAAATCCTGGATATGGCGCATGCCGCCGGCCGAGCCCAATGGCTTGGGCACGATCTCGCCGTGTTCGCGCACGCCCTCATACGAGTAGCCGATCTCCACGCCCCAGCGCTGGCCGTCGCCAAAGTAGTTTTCGATCTTCCAGTGGTGATGGGCCACGTTGATCATGATCTCGCGCACGTTGTGGCGCGCCAGATGCTCGATCAGGTACTCCAGGACCGGCTTGCCCAGAATGGGCACCATCGGTTTGGGCATGCCCTTGGTCAGGGGCCTCACACGGGTACCTTGGCCGGCGGCCAGAATCATGGCTTTTGTCATTTGCTACTTGCTGAACAACGAGGGCGAAAACGAGATTAGGCATTGGGCACCCCTGATGTGTCACGCCCATGGCACACCCCTGAATGAAGGGAGATGGTACAAACTGTTGCTGATGTTGATCAAACACTTCGGGCGTTAACCTGTTGTGATGTGACGTGATGTGATGAGATTGATCAGGGGGGCATGGATGGCGGCGAACTGGATCAAGGGGCTTTTTAAAGCCTCTGTGGGGGTAACCATACTAGGGGGGCTGGTGTTCGGGGGCTGGTGGCAGTGGCGCAACCAGGCGGTTTCACCGGCGGAGTTTCATCTTCGGGGCAAGTTCGGGCCCGTGACCCCCTGGCCCATCATCCCGATCCAGGTTTCCGTCCTCTCCGATGGGCGTGTGCTGGCTTTCGGCACCGACCGCCAAGGTCGGCAAGGGGCCAGCGAAGTATTTGACGTCTGGAACCCTGCCAAGGGCATGGGCCCCGATGCGCACCTGGTCCTGCCCAACGGCACGGGTACCGACATCTTCTGCAGTGGCCAGATCATCATCCCGTCCTCCGGGCAGGTGCTGCTGGTCGGTGGTGACCGGACCGTGAACGGCGAGCGCAACTGGTCTTCGCCCGACATCAATTTCTACGACATCAAAGCGGGTTCGATCAAATCGGCTGGCCGCACCATGGAGCGCCCCCGCTGGTACCCCACCGTGATGACCCTGGCCAACGGCGAGGTGCTCATTCTGGGCGGGCGGCTGGATCCCCAGCATTACGCCCCCATTCCTGAAATCTACAACCCCCAGACAGGCTGGCGGACGCTGCCTGGCGCCGACAAGGATGCGTTGTTTGGCTCCCAGAACTGGAATTACCCACGCGCCTGGCAAACCCCGCGTGGTGATATTTTCTCGCTCAACCGCCTGGGGGATATCTACAGCGTGAAGCTGGATGGGGAGGGCAGTTTCACCAAACTGCCGCAAAAGATATTCCGCGGGCATTCCTATTTGCCTTCCCTCATGTATGCGCCGGGCAAGATCCTGTCCATCCGCCTGGGTGGCCTCACCTACAAGATCGATATCAACCAGGCCGAACCCGTCATCCAGCGGGCCGCCTGGTCAGGCCTGGCCCGCTTCAATGCCACGGCCACTGTGCTGCCAGACGGCAGGGTTTACATCAGCGGCGGTAGCTTGTACAATAATGATGCCAGTTCCGGCTTGTTGTCCAATCGCCTGTCGGAGATATGGGATCCCGCTACCGACAAATGGTCGCCCGGTGCTGTGGCAGCCAAAGCGCGCCTTTATCACTCCGTGGCCCTGCTGATGCAGGATGGCACGGTGCTGACGGGCGCGGGTGGTGCTGGCGCCAAAAATGCCGACAACAACCTCGACGCCGAAATCTACTACCCGCCCTATCTGTTCAAGGCGGATGGCAGTGGGCAGTTTGCGCCGCGCCCGGCCATCACTGCCGTGCCGGATTTCATTTCCTGGGCTAAGGCGTTTCAGGTCAAGACCAGCGCACCTGTTGGCCGCTTCACGCTGGTCAAAATGGGTTCTGCCACCCATGCCCAGGTATATGACCAACGTTTTATCGAACTGAGTTTCAAACCAAATGGCGATACCTATGAAGTATCTGCCCCCATTAACCCATTTGTGGCTCCTCCTGGTTACTACTTCCTGTTTGCCATGGACCTGCATGGCGTACCGTCCGTTGCAAAAATCATTCGCCTGGACACCGCGGCGTCATGATTTCGTCACGCAAATGAAGGGCGAACCCATTCTTAGGGGGGGAGGGATGGCGACATTTTTGCCTCGATGTGCGTACACTGGACGGCTTGGCAGGCTTGAAGTCTAGGCGTGCCTGTGCGGGCCACTGGACGAGGAGTTGATGGCTGAGGCTCTCGGGCAAATTGTGATCAATGGTCGCTTCCTGCAGCGTCCCGTCACCGGGGTTGAACGCTTCGCGGCAGAGACCTTGACTGCGCTCGACCATCTGTTGAGTGCGGGTGCCTTGCCTCGCCTGTCGCTGGTGCTGGCCGTGCCCGCAGGTACCCAGCCCGCGATCTCGTTTCGCAACATCCCGGTTCAGCATGTCGGGCGCCATCAGGGCCACCTTTGGGAGCAGCTGGATCTGCCGCTCTTCTGTGGCAAGCGGCGCCTGATCAACCTGTGCAACACCGCCCCCATCTTCAAAAGAAACCAGCTGGTGGTGATCCACGACGCGGCGGTCTTCTCGGTGCCCCAGGCCTTCAGCGCCAGCTTCCGCCTGGCTTACAAAGCCATCCATGCCGGCCTGTCGCTCGTGGGCGCGCGCATCCTCACGGTGTCCGAGTTTTCCCGTCGGGATCTGGCGCAGCACCTGCCCTTGCGCGCCGAGCGCATCGCCGTGCTGCCCGAAAGCGCCGAGCATGTGCTCCGGCACACGCCTGATCGCGCCCTGCTCGAACGCACCGGCCTGGCCAAGCGCCCCTATGTGCTGGCGGTCAGCAGCATGGCCGCGCACAAGAATTTCAGCCTGGTGCTGGACGCCTTGACCCGGCTTGACAACCCGCCGTTCGACATCGCCATTGCGGGAGGCGGCAACGCCAAGGTCTTTGGGCATGGTGGTGAGCTCAGCTCTGACCGCGTCAAATGGCTGGGGTACGTGTCTGACGCCGAGTTGCGCGCCTTGTACGAAGGCGCCATGTGCTTCGTCTTCCCCTCCATCTACGAAGGCTTCGGCATCCCCCCGCTGGAGGCCATGCAGTGCGGCTGCCCCGTGCTGGCCGCCCGTGCCGCCTCCATTCCCGAGGTCTGTGGGGATGCGGCCATCTACTTTGACCCTCAGGACGCGGCTGCACTGGCCCAGTTGTTGCTCAAAGTGGCGGATGATGTATCGCTGCGCAACACGCTCAGGCAAAAGGGGCTCGCCCGTGCCCAGCAATTCACCTGGCAGCGCGTTGCCCAGGAACTGGCCCATCACGGTTTGCTCAAGGGGGTGCCTGCATGATGCACCTCCCGCCTAACTCCGTGCAGGTGCTGCACTGTGCCGAGACCATCAAGGGCGGCATTGCAAGCTACCTGCGTGAATTGCTCGTCTGCCAGGCCCGTGATTTCGGGGCCAGTGCCGTGGCCGTGGTCATCCCCGCCTCCCAGGCCAATGAATTGCCGGTTCCGCCGGGCGTGATCGTGGTCACCTATCCGGACAAGGCCGGCCGTGCGGTCAATGCCATGCAACTGGGCCTGGTGGTGGCGCGTTTCGTGCGCCGGCATCAACCCAAAGTGGTGCACGCCCATTCCACCTTTGCGGGCGCCATCGTGCGGCCGCTGCTGGCCATGATGGGCCTGTCCAGCCGCGTCATCTACTGCCCCCATGGCTGGGCCTGGGACCGCAGCATGGGCCCCATGGCCCGCAAGATCACGCAATGGGTGGAGCGCGAGCTTGCTCAGCTTTGCAACAAGGTCGTGTGCATCTCTGAACACGAATGCAAGTCTGCGCAAGAAGCAGGGCTCGAGCCCGCGCAACTGCACGTGGTCCTCAACGGCGTGGCCGAAAAGGCGCCTACGCCCCGGGGCAACGTGCCTGCCTGGCCACCAGGGCGCAAGCGCCTCCTGTTTGTCGGGCGCTTCGATCAGCAAAAGGGGGCCGACCTGTTCTGCGCCGCCTTGCGCGAACTGGGCGACGAGGCCTTTGGCGTGCTGGCGGGCGGTTCGGTGCTGTATGACACCCACGGCCTGGCCCTGCCCGACAACGCCGAATCGGTCGGCTGGATCAACGCGGCGCGCCTGGAGGCCCTGTTCAAAACCGCCGATGTGCTGGTGATGCCTTCGCGCTGGGAAGGCTTCGGCCTGACCGCTGCAGAGGCCATGCGGGCGGGCGTGCCGGTGCTGGCGGCCCGTGTCGGTGGTTTGCCCGAAGTCGTGGCCGACGGCGAAACCGGCCTCCTGTTCGAGCCGGGGGATGTCTCGGGCATCGTGAACGCCGTGAGGCAGCACAGCCCTGAAGAATGGCGCGCCATGGGCCGGGCTGGCCGAGCCCGCTTTGAAAAGTTGTTCACCATGGAGCGTGTCCACGCCCAGTTGTGTGAGCTGTATGAGTTCAGCACGGAACGTGTGCCCACGGTGACCTGCGTGCGTTAAATCGGAGTTTTCATGAAAGTTTCAGTGGTTGGCACAGGCTATGTGGGCCTGGTGACGGGTGCATGTCTGGCCGAGATGGGCAACGACGTGCTGTGTCTGGACGTGGACCCCAACAAGATCCGCATCCTCGAAGAAGGCGGCATCCCCATCCACGAGCCGGGCCTGGACAAGGTCGTCGAGCGCAACGTCAAGGCCGGTCGCCTGTCGTTCACCACCGACATCGCGCGCGCCGTGGCGCACGGCACCATCCAGTTCATCGCCGTGGGCACCCCGCCGGATGAAGACGGCTCGGCCGACCTGCAGTACGTGCTGGCCGCGGCCCGCAACATCGGCCGCCTGATGACGGACTACAAGGTCATCGTCGACAAGTCCACCGTGCCCGTGGGCACCGCCGACAAGGTGCGCGCCGCTGTGGCCGACGAGCTGGCCAAGCGCGGCAGCGATGTGAAGTACGCCGTGGTCTCCAACCCCGAGTTCCTGAAAGAAGGCGCCGCGGTGGACGACTTCATGCGCCCGGACCGCATCGTGGTGGGTGCCGACGACGAGCAGGCCATCCTCTTGATGCGTGCCCTGTACGCCCCCTTCCAGCGCAACCACGAACGCCTGATCGTCATGGACGTGCGCAGCGCCGAGCTCACCAAGTACGCCGCCAACGCCATGCTGGCCACGCGCATCAGCTTCATGAACGAGCTGGCGCTGCTGGCCGAGAAGATGGGCGCCGACATCGAGCAGGTGCGTCTGGGCATCGGCTCGGACCAGCGCATCGGCACGCACTTTTTGTATGCCGGCTGCGGCTACGGTGGCAGCTGCTTCCCCAAGGACGTGAAGGCGCTGATCAAGACGGCCAGTGGCGCCGACCAGGAGCTGCTGGTGCTCAAGGCCGTGGAAGACGCCAACGAGCGCCAGAAGACGGTGCTGGTGAGCAAGGTGGTCAAGCGCTTCGGGGCTGATCTCAAGGGCAAGCACTTTGCCCTGTGGGGCCTGGCCTTCAAGCCCAACACCGACGACATGCGCGAAGCCACCAGCCGTGTGGTGCTGGCCGAGCTGTTCGAGCGCGGCGCCACCGTCACGGCCTACGACCCCGTGGCCATGGAAGAGGCCCGGCGCATCTTCGGCGACGAGCCGCGCCTGAAATATGCCGACAGCCCCAACGCCGCGCTGCAAGGCGCGGACGCGCTGATCATCGTCACCGAGTGGAAGGAGTTCCGCAGCCCGGACTTCGACAAGATTAAGGCCAGCCTCAAGACGCCGGTGATCTTCGATGGTCGCAACCTGTACGAGCCCTCGCTGGTCAAGCAGGCCGGGCTGAACTACGAAAGCATCGGGCGTCAAACGGCATGAAGATCCTGGTGACAGGTGCAGCCGGTTTCATCGGCATGCACACCACGCTCAAGCTGCTCAAGCGCGGCGACGAGGTCGTGGGCATTGACAACATGAACGACTACTACGACCCGCAGCTCAAGCGGGATCGTCTGGCCGAGATCGACCGCCAACCGCATTCGGGGCGTTTCCGCTTCATCCAGATGGATGTGGCAGACACGTCCTCCATGAACGCCTTGTTCAAGCAAGAGCGCTTCGACCGTGTCATCCACCTGGCTGCACAAGCCGGGGTGCGCTATTCGCTGCAGAACCCGCATGCCTACGCGCAGTCCAACCTGGTGGGCTTCGTCAACGTGCTGGAAGGCTGCCGGCACAACCAGGTGCAGCATCTGGTGTATGCCAGCAGCTCCAGCGTGTACGGTGGCAACGTCAAGATGCCGTTTGCCGAGAGTGACCCGGTGGACCACCCCGTCAGCCTGTACGCGGCCACCAAAAAGGCCAACGAGCTGATGGCGCACACCTACAGCCACCTGTATGGCCTGCCCACCACTGGCTTGCGCTTCTTCACGGTGTACGGCCCTTGGGGCCGGCCCGACATGGCGCCCATGCTGTTCACCAAGGCCATCCTGGCGGACGAAGCCATCAAGGTGTTCAACCACGGCCAGATGAAGCGCGACTTCACCTACATCGACGACATCGTCGCCGGCGTGGTCGCCACCGTGGACCGCATCCCCGAGCCCGATGCCGGCTTCGACCGCCAGCAGCCGAACTCCGCCTCATCCTGGGCGCCTTACCGCGTGTTCAACATCGGCCACAGCGAGCCGGTTGAGCTGCTCACCTTCATCCAGGCCATCGAACAGGCCCTGGGCAAGGAAGCCGTCAAGGACATGCAACCCATGCAGCCCGGTGATGTGGTGGCCACCTATGCCGACACCTCGCGCCTGGAGGCCTGGACGGGCGTGCACCCCAGCGTGCCGATCGAAGAGGGCGTTCAACACTTTGTGGATTGGTACAAAGCTTACTTCCACAAGGCTTGAAAGGCACCGAAATGGCGTGGGCCGACAAATTGACGCCTTTCCCGCCTGATATTTGCACGGATGTACCTGGCTTGATGCTGCTGATAAGCTCGAAATAAGCCGAATGCGATCAGGTGCGCGCATTGCGCGCTTTCTTCATGTACACAAGGTGTCACTGTGAAAGGTGACTTGAAGGTGATCTATTGCGAGTAGCCAGCCTGGATGTGGCAAGAGGTATCGGGATTTTTCTTTTGGTGCTTGGCCACAATAATCTCCTGAAGGAAAACGCACCCAAGCTGTTTGCCGCCGTATCAACCTTTCGAGTGCCTCTTTTCTTCTTGTTGTCTGGCGCATTCTTGCCAGAGTCAATCAGCAGATCCTTTATCGGTTTGAGATTCGGTATATTTATAAGGCCATTCCTGGTTGGTGTATTGCTGGCCCTGCCTCTGCAATTGATGGATTTGTCCCATCCTGTCAATGACTGGTTTCCGGTTGATGTTTTTTGGGCAACGGGTAATTCCATAATGAATGCCCCTTTGTGGTTTCTTTCAAGCATGATCGTCGCCATGTGCATCATGCATGTGATCGATGAGTTGGGCCTGGCAGATAAGCACGTCTTGTATTTGGGGTTTGCACTTTTTGTGTCGGGCATGTGGCTGCTGTCCATGCCGGAGGTCGTCGGCCATCTGCCTAAGGATAAATTAGGGCGAATCTGGGGCTTGCCCTGGAGCCTGGATCTTGGCCCGATATCGGCTGGGCTGATGATTTCAGGGCGCGGCTTGGCTGATTTGCTCAAAAAACCCTGGCAAGGGGCGAGACTGGAGGGAGCCTTGCTGATCTTGTTCGGCACCATATTCATGCTGGCATTCACCACCGGGGCCCCGGCCTTGGATCTGAATAACCGTATCGCGGTGAATATGGTGGCGTTGCTGCTCTGCACGCTCAGTGGCATAGGCATGATGATCAGCCTTTCCAGGTGCCTGACTCGCCTGGATGGGGCCTGGATCGCCGTGGTGCAGCGTTTTGGTGCTGCTTCCCTGGTCGTGCTGATCTGTCATTGGCCATTGCAGCAGGTCTTCATCCGCGTCTTGAAGCGGCTTGGCCATAACGCTGAGGCTGATCTGTTGATCTCGATTCTGACTTGCGTCCTGATCTATTTCTTTGCAGAACGTGTGCTTGTATCAAGGCCGGTGCTGCGGAAAATGTTCATGGGGCGTTGATCAGGGGGTATTTACCCTGCTTGGGTATCGAGCGGTCACCCATCATGTCAGCGCAGGAACAATTCTCAGGCAGCAAGGTTTGATGACATTTTGTTGAAAACTGGTGCGCACCAATAATGAACATGGCCATTAACGGCCTTGTGAATTGACTGAACTAGGCAAAAACCCAGTGCATTTAATGCCAACCTGTACCCTATAATTGCCGGCCGCCCAGAGGGTCGGGCGTGCAACAGTTTGTGACTTAACCGTGCGGCGTGAAGTCGTCACGGGGTAAAAGACAGCTAATCGGTAAGCTTCGGGCCATTCGTGTCGATAGCCCGTCAGTGAGACCGTTCAGGGTTGGTGAAATGAAACATCGCGTCAAGTTTGGTTCCTTGTTTGCGCACAGCCTGCTGAGCATGGCGATCGCCGCAGGCATTGCAACGCTCGAAGGTTGCGGCGGTGGCGGTGGCCCAGCTGCCAGCACCGATGCGGCTGGCACAGTGAACCCCAACGGCGCCCCGACACTCGCGGAAGGCGCGCAGGGCACAACAGGCACGGATTCCGGTGGCAGTGCCCCCACTGGTGGCATCACCGGCGGTGCATCGGGCTCGACAACAGAGACCGTTGCGTCGACACCTGGATGGGTGGCCCCTTCCAGCGTTTCCCTGATCGATACATCCAGCATCAGCAACTTCAACTTCACCAGCCAGAACCCTGCCATTGCATCTCCTGGTGGTATCGAGAAGCTCACCTACACGGATCAGAGCACGGCGATTGCGCTGAACTTCGACTTTGGTTGCGGCGTGAGCCTGATCACCTTGAAGACGCAGGACTGCCGAAATGTCGTCAGCGTCTACAGCCGGCTCAAGCAACCCATCGCGACAACAAACGACGCATCCATCTTCTTGACGCTGCGCAACGTAGACGGGTACGGTGAATTCGCGCTGCGTGTGAAAGACTCAACCGGCCAGTCCATCCAGTACCCGATCCGCTTGCGCACGCTGGAGCGTTATCAGTATTCTGACTGGACGACTGTTCGTGTCTTTCTCAAGAACCCCGCACTGTATTGGGGTGGGGCTGCAAATGGCGTCATTACAGGCAGTCTCGTGGAGGTCTCTGTCGTCGCAGCGCCGCGCAACAGCGATTCCGCAACCACGGGGTTGAACTACCCTAAGGGCCAGTTGGAAATCAAAGACATCCGACTGAGCTCGCCGGTCACAACCACGTACACGCTCCAGACCAATGCACCATTGGCGGCCGGGGCCTTCTACCCCAATACGTCTGGCCGTATGGCGGTGGCACACGGCAGCTTTGATCTCAACCTGATGCAAAAGGCCAAGCGTGCAGGCTTCAGCGTCATTCGGCGTGACTTGCTCTGGGAGAATGTTGAAACCAACGGCCAATACTCCTTTGTGCCTTTTGATACCGGCACAAGCAATCTGACATCCTTGGGCATGAAGGTGCTGTGGATCTTGGACTATGGCCACCCGGATCACGGCGGCGACGTGCCGGTTAGCCTGAGTGACAAGGCGGCTTACGTCAAATTCGTGCAAGAGGCTGCGAAGTTCGGGAAGACTCGGCCTGTCATGGGGTACGAGATCTGGAACGAGCCTGATACGCCTGGCGCCTGGCCCAGCCAGAATCCGCTTGAATACGCCGATTTGCTATCGCGTGCCGTAACGGGCCTGCGTCAGGTGGAGGCCAGCTTGCCAATCTTCAGCGCAGGTGTTGGCATCAGCGATCCCGCCTACCTTTTCAAGTTGAGCCAGACGGGCGCTCTGAGCGGGGTGACCTACATTGGTACCCATCCCTATCGCAAGGACACCATCACCGTCGCCAGCCCATACCGCCGCAACGAGTCGACGCCGGAGTCTTACGCTGCAGATCACCTCGTGGCGCGTCAGTATCTGGCCCAAAACGGTGTATCTCAACCTCTGGCCAACACGGAGTGGGGCTATAGCTCCTACGAGTACCTTGACCGCGCGGTGTACGGCAATGGAACGAGCGCGGCTGCATGGCAGCGACAAGGTATCCTGACTTTGCGCATGGTGCTTGCCCAGCTGGCTGTGAACGAACCCTTGATCACGGTTTACCGTTTGATCGACAAGGGGATAAATGCGACTGATAAGGAAATGAACTTTGGCTTGCTTGATGCAAACCAGGTTGAAAAGCCAGCTTACAAGGCGCTCGTGCAGCTCAACACCTTGACAGGCAGTAAAACGTTCAAGGGCTACCTGACGGACGTGCCCAACGGGCTCCATGTGCTTCGTTGGGATGGTTCAGGGGCCGCCAGGGTCTTCTGTGCTTGGTCGGAGAATGACGCCGATGCCGTGGATGTTGTGATTCCTGCTGGCTATAAGGCTGTCACCGCCTTCGATGGCACGGCACTCACGCCTCACGCGGGCGCTGGCGGCGCGCTGGTCGTCACCGTTCGCGAGAGTTCAGGCCCCATCTTCATCTCGCTCTGACCGTTACCCTTCCTGGTGCGCGTGGCTCGTACCAGGCTGTAGTAAGCTCTCAAAAAAGGCACGCAATCTGCGTGCCTTTTCTCATGTCTGATTGGGGCCGCGGTGTTTCAGCGGCAGCGAAGGTGCTGTTTTGAGAGTCATCAGCCTGGATGTTGCAAAAGGGATTGGAATTTTCCTGGTGGTGCTAAAGCACAACTCTCTTCTAAAAGAGCATGCACCGATCTTTTTTGATGCCATTTCGACTTTCAACGTACCACTCTTTTTCCTGCTTTCGGGAGCCTTTTTGCCCCAGCGCGTTACGGCTGCTTTCGCATGGCATCGGCTTCAAATTCTTTCTCGCCCGTTCGCTGTCGGCGTTTTGTTGGCTTTGCCCTTGCAACTGATCGATCTTTCCCACCCAGTTAATGACTGGTTTCCTCTTGGGGTTTTTTGGGCCACGGGTAATTCAGTGATGAATGCGCCTCTGTGGTTTCTCACGAGTTTGACTGCGGCTGTATTCTTTTTAAGTCTTACCGAGAAGTTGAGCCTGACAGGTACACGTGGTGCATTGGTTGGAGGTGCACTCTTTCTTTTTGGTTTATGGTTGATGTCAATACCAGAAATCAGGAATGATTTGCCAAAAGACCAATTAGGTAGATTTTGGGGCTTGCCATGGAGCGTGGACATCGTTTTGATTCCATTGGGGCTCATGATGTCCGGGCGGGCTCTTGGTCGATTCTTGCAAACGCCCTTAAATACGCCTTTAATGGATTTGGCGTTATTGGCTAGCTTTTTGGGGTTGTTTTTGTGGGGTTTCAGCGCTGGGCGGCCCGCTTTGGATCTGAATAACCGCATGGCGGTTCATGTCTGGCCCCTGCTTGGCTGCGCTTTGAGTGGCATGGGGATGGTGTTGAGTCTATCGCGCTGCATCACGTACCTCAAGGGGGCGTGGATCGCTTCGTTACAAAAACTCGGTGCCAACTCCCTGATTGTATTGATATGCCATTGGCCCCTGCAGCAGGTTTTCATTCGAATATTTAAGCGGTTTGAGCACAATACCTTGACTGAGTTGATGATATCGGTGCTTGCTTGTGTTTTAACTTACCTTTTTGCAATGCACATTGTCGCTCCGAGACCCTTGCTGCGGAAGTGGTTTACTGGGCGAGCATGAAATAATTTCTGCGTCAAGGTGAATGGTGAGCGGTTCAAAAGTCAATTTTTGCTGATTTCGGTAGCGTAATCAGCGTAGGGCTGTATCCTTGCAAATAATGAATATCTTTTGCTGATTGCAGGAGTTGACTTTTATTAATTTGTCTGAAGCAACCTGTATCGACTCTTTTGAATTCGAGATTTGATCCTCTGATGCTCAGTTCATTGGTTGTTTCTCCCAGCATGGTTCTGGAAGACCAAGATGCAAGTAGTTGATCACCGTTTGCCAGCCTATACAAAAGGATGCGACTACTCCCTTGGTTTTTGGATTTTATGAGATTGGCGTCTTTTAATAATTTTCCAACCGAGCGCAAAACGCAACTTACAGGCTTTTCTTGACCATCGGCATTAAGAAAGCCGAAGTTGTCTTCTCTCTCCGATTTATCGCGCCCCCTGTCCTGGAACTCGTAGAACCAGATGCCCTTGACATAGTCAAATTGGAAGGCCTCAAGCACAAAAATCAGCGCCTGAGTGGCTGCGTCGTCCAAGTCAACGCCCCACTTGCCTTCGTTGTTTGGCCATCCAATTTCGGTGATGTATATGGGAATTCGGCGATTGGGCTCAGCTTCTTTGATGATTTGTTGAGCCATTTCAAGCCTGTAAACCATCTCTTTCGCCCCACCCCTATAAATGGGTAGCGAGTGGTTGTATATATGTACGGAGAGCGCATCAATTTGGTTAAGCAAGCCTGCAGAGATGGCTTTGCGGAGCCATGGCCAATTCGGAATGTCGTCGCCGATTGCGCCGCCGATGATTTCAGCTTGCGGATTGACCTTCTTGATTGCCTTGGACGTCTGCTCCACCAGCTTTACATAATCGACTGGGTCGCCGTTGCGTTCCCGGGGTTTTTTCCCACCTCCGATATTCCACTCATTCCAGACTTCAAATTTGTTGACTCGCCCCTTTGTCGCTTGTGCGATCCACTCTGAATACTTGCCGAACGCCGTTCGCCCTGCATCGGTAAAAGGTTGAGAACCATTGTCGTAGAAGCGATTTCCATAATCAAGAATTATGAGTGGTTCAATTCCAGACTTCTGCGCTTCGTTAATTAGTTGCAAAGTGTTGAGCGCGCGTTTGCTGGGTTTGAATGTGCCGGGCGCTGTTTCGATATCCCCCCAGTAAATTTCATCTCGAAACGTCTGGAATGGGGAGTTGGTGATCCATTCTAGGAATAGTTGCTCATTTGATCTGGCTTGACCAAAATGTGTTCCGATGCCGAGCACTGGCGTAGCATGACAGCTGACGCTAAGAAGTGAGGCTAGGGCAATAATTATCTTGAGAACATTAACCGGTGAACCGTCGTGTTTCCGAATCATGATTTCGAATCTCCAGGACATAAGTTCGTCGCAAGACTGGCAGTAAAGTTTAGCTTGCTGCGGGTGCGTGCAGGTTATCCGAGCGCTTTGTAAATGCGGCGCCGATTATAAGACCCAAGAAAAAGGTGAAAAATGGGTTCTCAATGATGTTGGTTGTTAATCCGTAAATATTCCAGTATATGAGCCATGCAAGTATGCAGTGCCATGCGTATGATGAAATGTTCTGGGCATTTCTCTTCAATCTGATCAGGATGAGGTAGATGTATATCAAAGCGAACAGGCCGAAGTTTGCAAACAGATAAACCATGGTGTTGTCTGCTGCATTGTAAATGGAGCCTTCGCCAAAGTATTGTGGGAATCCGATTCCACCGACTCCGCGACCAAGTAAATAGTTTCCACCTGTCGTGATGTTGGCAAAAGCCCGGGGCCACATCCAGTTAATACGTTCACCGAATGACGAAAACAGAACCCAGAGGTTCCCCGTGAGTTCTGCTTTGAAGCCGTACGCAGATAAGATTGCTGGAATACCAAGAGATACTGCAGGAAGAAGGAAAAAGGGCCAACTGATTTTATTTTGCTTTTTGATGTCGGTAAAAAATAATGCAAAGAAGGCGATGAAAATCATTGCCAGTAATGAGCCTTTGCTGGTGGTAAGTATGATGATGCCCGTTGCTGTGATGATCAAGGCAAATCGTTTGATGATTCCAGTACTTGGAAGAAATAAAAGCGGAATACAGGTGACTGCGGCAATGGTGGATGCATCATAAGAGGCTCTGGCAAATCCAGACAAGCGTCGAATGCCTCCGGTTGTCCACTCCACGCTGACGGCTGTATCTCCTCTCGCAGAGTCAAAAACTTCACCTGTCCAAGGCATGTCGACAAACCAGTTGATGCCAACTCCTACCGCTGTAACAACGAACGCGATGGCAGCCCAGTATGCTGTAGCTTTGGGGTGCCGTGAATAGGTTTCATAGCTTGCTACCCCCAGTAGCATGGTAAGGTAAAGTTTGAATCCGACAATGGGTTGAACCAGCGAGCCTAATGCCAAGATGCCATAGAAGACATGAATCAGAATAACGAACCCAACGAATGTGCTCGCATTCAGTTGTTTGCCCTTAATCCAATGCCAGAACGCGGCAAGTGTAATTGCAAGTGCGCCTGCATCTCGTAAATATATGACCGGGCTGATGTGTAGTTTACTTAAACCAAATCGCAAAGGCGAGTCTATTACGTAGGTGAACAGCAAGACCATAACGGCACAACCGACTGCGTTGCCTAACAGGAATGGTTCAGACTTTTGTGAATTGGTAAACGTGTCGGTCATATGGCGAGTCGACTCCGGGTTATTTGGTGTTGACGCTGCTCAAGTAGACTTGCTCATATCTCAAATATACGTTTCTGGGGTGGAAATTTTCGGCGTATTTTGAGCACGCGGGGCTTAGTCTCTCAGAGAGGGTGGGGTCATTTAATGCTTTGAGCATTTGGGCGCGCAGGGCGGTTGGGTCCAGCGGGGCGGTGTACAGCAACCCTGTTTTTCCATTCGTGAGAACTTCCGGGGTGCCGCCGGCACTTGATCCAATAACCGGTACGCCATGAGCATAGCTCTCAAACAAAACCCTGGCCAGAGGTTCATCCCAAACCGATGGAACAATCGTCCAATTGACCCGATCATAAAGTTCGTGCGGCTGAACCCTTCCTGTAAAAGAAATGGGTAAACCCTCCGCTTTGGATTTTAGTTGCGCAACATATTCGGGTTCACCATCGCCGGCGATCAAAACTTCAAAGGGATAAGGTGACTCAATCTGTCTGACTGCGTCGATAAGTATTTCTATGCCCTTGGATGGGGCAATCCGCCCAAGGAATCCGAACGTGATGCGATCCCTCGTTCTGTGATCTTCTACCTGAGATGGCTGATATGCGTTATAAATGACATCTCGATGTGCATTTCTGAAATAGCCCGCTTCCACATGCTTGTTCAAAATATATTGACTGTTTCCGATGACATGTTTGATGTGTCGACTCGTGGCCAGGCGGGGGGCAGCCATGATGCTGCAACTCATGCAGCGGCTTTTGCAAGGTAAACCGTTTTTGAACATGGCCGTGTTAGGGCACATCAGATAATAGTCACGCAGCGTGTGTACAACGGAGATATTTCTTTCATGGATGGCACTCCACGCTGCGACAGAAAAACCTCCCAGGTTGTTTGTGTGCACAACATCGGGCCTGATCTCATCCAATAGCCTGCCGATATCACGTGCAGCCAATGGGTTGTAGCTGTCTGCGCCATGCCATATCATTTTTTGCCAACCGGGCCGTTGCCCTGCGTCTGGGGGAAAGTAGAGATTGGCCGTTGGGAGTCGTTCGATGCGAACCCCATTGAGCTCGGTGGTTTCGCGTTCTCTACCGAGGCAAATAACCGTTGCCTGATGGCCGTGTTTGACCAGGGTTTCCGCCAGAAAGCGCACGGACTTTTCCGCGCCACCCACTTCATGGGGCGCATAGAAGCTGTTGATGTAGGCGATCTTCATGCCTGGCCTGCCTTGCCCGGGTAGCTCTGGGCGGCGCAGCGGTCCCAGGTGAAAGTACGTGCGTGCGCGATGCACGGTGCCTTCAGCGTGCCGGTGCCAGCTTGTTGCAGTGCCGTCTGGAACGCTTCAGTCAGTTCGGCATCGGTGGCGCAGACCCAACCCGTCTGGCCGTTAGCGACAACCTCGGGCAGGGCCTGCAATCGGGTCACCACGGCGGGCAGGCCTTGGGCAGCCGCTTCCAGCAGGACCAGGCCGAAGCCTTCCACGCGTTCGGGCACATCTTCGCCGGTCAAGGCAAACACATGGGCCAGTGCATAAGCGGCCTTCAACTCGCCATCAGGCAAACGCCCCGTGAGCGTGAGCCTGAGCTGGCCTGCCTGCGCTGCGGCCTGGAGGCGCGCGCCATAACCTTCTTCCACCTCTTTGCCGACGCACACGTAGTGCACGCGGCGCTTGAGTTCGTCAGGCAGGCGGGCCAGCGCGCCGATGGCGCGAAGCTGGCCCTTGCGCGAATCCAGCCGGGCGACCGTTAGCACGATGAGCTGGTCGGGCTGCAGGCCGGCTCGCGCGCTCAGGGCTTGTTGATCTGCCGCCGAGGCGGTCTCGAACCAGCTGTCGTCCACACCCAATTGCGTGACGACCGAGCGTGGTGCGAGCTTGGGAAAGTGCGTCTGCAGCAGGCTTTGGGTGAAGCGGCTGTTGCACACATAGCGGTCAAAGCTGGCCAGTGCGCTGGATGCACGCGCCAGGCGTGCGCGGATCGAGCGCTTGATCAGCAGGATGTCCGTGCCATGCAGCGTGGCCAGACGCTGGCTACCCGGTGTGGGCACGCCGCGCAGGGCCACGATGGCGGGCCAGTCGGCCGCGTGCACCACGTCATAAGGGCGTGTGGCCTGGGCCAGCACTTGTTTGATCTGGGCGCGCAAAGCCTTGAGTTCCCTGAAGTGGAACACGTCGCCTTTGAAGCGGATCACCTTCACGCCGGGCTGATCCACGCAAGCTTGCGGCTGTTTGTGGTCCGGCGCCAGCACCGTGACCTGATGCCCGGCGCGCACGGCGGCTTCAGCCAGGCTCGCGCAGTATCGCCCCACGCCACCAGGGTAGGGCGGGTATTCGTGGGTCAGCATCAGGATGTTCATGTTCAAGGTTGGCGCAGCAGTTTGGTCACGGCCAGGATCACCAGCACAGCCAGCAGGCTTTCAGAAACGAGGCAGACGATGGCGGCGCCGTGCCAGCCATGCGAGGGAATCAGCCACAGGCCCAGCCCGGCATAGATGGCCAGCACGAGGAACTGGATCTGCGTGCGCACACGCTGGTAGCCGGCGCCCGTGAGCGCATCAGACAGCACATAGTGCACGGCCTGGATGGCCGGCAACGGCGCCAGCCAGCGCAGCACCTCGGCGGTGTCGGCATAACTCGGGCCGAGTATCCAGGGCACCAATGGCGCGCACACGTACATGCCCAGGCCCACCACCATGCCATAGGGCACCGAGAAGCGGATCAGCTTCTTGCTCAAGGCATACGAGTGCTGCACACCCGCCTGGCCCGACTTGAAAAAACGCGATGCGGTCACGTCCAGCAAGGAGCGCACCGGGATGAAGGCCATGACCACCAGGCGGTAGGCCGTGGTGTACACACCCAGCTCGGCGCTGGGCGCGGTGCGGCCCAGGAAGACCTTGTCCAGATCGGTGTAAGCGGCTTTGGCCGAGGTGCCCAGCGCAAAGTAGGTGGCATCACGCCACTGGCTTTGCAGAGCTGCCAGCGACAGGCGCAGCCCGCCAGCCAGGCGCGCCGCAGCCGGCACGTGGACCAGGGTCAGCAGCAGCAGCAGCGTGGCGCTGATCATGGCCCAGTTCAGTGCTTGAGGCCGGTCGCTCACGAGCAGGCCGCCAATGGCCAGCACGCGGCAAAGGCTGACGGACACGTTGATGAGGCTCAGGCGCTTGATCTGGTCCATGGCCTGAAAGAGCTGGCCTGCCACGAGGCAGCACCGTACCAGCACCAGTTCTGACAAGCCCACCACCATCGCCAGGGGCAGGTTGCCTTTGGGCCCGTACACCGCCTGCACAGCCAGCATGATGGCCATGACCAGGGTCAGGCCCAGCGCGACGGTGACGGCCAGGCAGTTGCCCAGCTGAACGGGCGCAGCCCGGTGCTCACGCGACACCGTCATCAGCATCACGTTGCCATAACCGAGCCCGGCCAGTGGCACCACGATGGCCACCATGGCGTTCACCGAGGCAAAGGCGCCGTACTCGGCAGCGCCCAGGGTGCGCGCCAGCAAGATGAACTGGACGGCCTGAAGCACGACGGCGGCCATGTTGCCGCCGAGCATGAGAAAGGTTTTCTTGAACAGACTACCCGCAGCCATGGAACCTGCTCTTGCCCGATTCGCGCGCGAACTCAGCGCGCCAGCAGGTCACGCGTGGCCGGCGTCACACTGCGGACCAGGTCTGCAGCGAACTGCTCCTGTCGTTGGAAGGCGCGCTCCAGTTGGCTGGGTTCAGCCGAGACGGGCACCTTTTGGGAGACACGCATGAGCAAGCCGTCCGTGACCCTGCCTGCCAGGCCTTCCCGCAGGATGTGCATGCGCGTCTTGAAGGCGCTGTCGCTGTAGATGCTGCCGATGCGGATCCAGTAGCTCACCACCTCCATGGAGCCGTTGCGATCCAGCGCGATCATGCGCTTGCCGATGATGGGCTGCTGGGTCGTGATGCTGTTGATGTTGAAGGTGTGGTCAATCAGTTGCTTGACCGCATACCCTTGGGCCGGGTAGCACAGCTCGGGGCGGTGGATCTTGACCTCCTGGCGCTGGTGCTTGCCCCAGGCTACAGCCACGCCGATCTGGTGGCCCTGGTCGTCCGCGTAAGTGCGCAGCACCGATTGGTCGTAGGGCTGGTTGATGTCCGGCTCGTTGCCTTGCGTGATCGACACCTGTGTGAGCGGCGAGGCCAGTGCAGACCAGTTGCCGATCTGGTTGGGGATGCTGGTTTCAAGCTGAGGCTCGTCACCCCGTTCGTGCAGGGTGGGGTGTGCCAGCCGGGCTGCAACGGCAGCAGCGAACAGCAAGGATGCGAGCACCCAGGTTCGTGTCTGCAAGCGCCAGGGGCCGGACAGCATCGTGGTCATTGGGCAAATTCGTTGAGGACGGTGCCGGCAAAAGCCGGGCAGGCCTTCTTGAGTTGCATGACCAACGTTTTCAGCGAATCGGCCTCGGTCACGCCCTTGCGCGCGACGGCCACCGCAGCACCGCACTTGGCTGCAATGACTCGGGCGTCCGCGCCGTGCACGGCAGCAGGCGTGTCGACGATCACATAGTCGAACTTCATGATGACCTCCGACAGCAACATGTCAAAGGCGCTGCGTTGAACCAGTTCCAGCGGATTGGGGGGAACCACGCCGACAGGCAGCACGTACAGGCTGGGCAGGGCGTCAATGGGGCGGATGACGTTGGTTTCCGAGCGGCCCGACAGGATGCCGCTCAGGCCCGATGTGCCAGAGCCGATGTTGAACAGTTCGTGCAGTCGCGGCGTGCGCATGTCAGCGTCAATCAGCAGGGTGCGCCCATCGAGCTGGCTGAAGGCCGCGGCCAGGTTGGCGGCAAAAAAGGTTTTGCCGTCACCGCTGTCCGGGCTGCAGACTGCCAATGCCAGCGGCGCGTTCTTGGCGCCGTAGGGGCCTGATAGCAGTGAGCTGCGGATGTCCCGAAAGAACTCGGCAGCCGAGTCAAAAGGCGAGGTGGCCACCACCAGCTCGGCGCTGATGTTGTTGCGGCCATCTGCGGCATACGGGTAGTGGAACTGTTGGGACAGGGCCCACAGCACATCTTCGCGCTTGACATAGCCCAGCTCAACAGCGGCTTCGCCGAACTTCAGGCCTTTGGAGCGTTGCAGGGCAACGACCGCATCCACCTGCGCGGGCGACAGCTTGTGGGCATCGGCAATGATGTTGCCAATGCTTTTTTCCCCACCAACTTCGTTTTTAGCGTTTTTCATGGCCATGGGCGTGTAGATGAATCAGGCCTTTTTGGGGGCGGTCAGTTCGGGGAGGGATCGCTTGGTCAGGCGAGGCGCGCTCTTGACCGGCAGCAAAGCCCCTTTCTTTGCTTCCAAAGCAATGGGCATGGTGCCCAGGAGCGGCATGCCAATGAGTTCTTCAAAATCTTCTTCAGACCGGAGCTTGCGATTGCGTGCTTCCTTGAGAATCGCAAGTGCCACCCCAAGCATTGCACCCAGGAAAATCGATGCAATGGTGTTCAAGAAAATCTTTGGAAACGATGCATTGGATGGTGGGGTAGGCGTTTGAAGCAAGGAGACGGTTGTCTGGTTGCTCTGGCTTTCCAGTGACATCTGCATCAAGCGTGCTTGCATCGTTTCGTAGGTGCGCTGTGCATTTTCTACATCACGCATCAACACCGATGCTTCATCCCGCTGTGCCTTCAGTTTCAGCAGCTTCTCTCGTTGCGCCTGCAGCGCCGCTTGAGTTTGCGCGGCACGTGTCATGTTGACCGTGTTGTTGATACCAAGGCTTCCCGTGACTCGTGCAATTTCGCTGTCGATCCTTACGCGCAACTCGCCAATATTGGCTTGCAATGCCTGGACTTGTGGGTGCGCCGGACCGAACTGAGCATTGAGCTCCTTCAGTCGCGCTTCTTGCCGGGAGAGGTCTGCTTTGAGCGCAGCTATAACAGGGTTGTTCAGGGCTTCTGTGCTGTTGGCCCCCGCATTGCTCTTGCGGCTGGCGGACTCTGCCGCCATGGTCTGGAGGGACACCAATTGTGTTGACAGGTCCGCCAGACGTGCGTTCTCAACGTCCAACCTTTCGTCGGTTACCAGGAGCCCATTGGCTTTCTGGTATTCCGAAAGGCGTGTTTGCGCTGTTTCGAGCTTTTCGCGAGCAGCCTTTGTTTGTTCTTCGAATATGCCGCTGAAACGCTTGGCCGGCTCTGTTCGCAACTCTACCGTCGTGTCCATATATGCCTTGATAAAGGCATTGGTCATGGCGGCAGCAAACTGCGGATCGGTCGCCGTATAGCTGACATTGATGATGCTGGCTTCCTTGGCAGGAGTGACGTCAAGTTTGCGTACGAGAACATCCGCCAGCCATGTATCAAAGACGCCCTGGCCATCGGTATCATCCTCCCACTGTTGCCGCAAGGCAGGCACCTGATCCAGCTTCAGCGCTTTGATCACACGCAGTACAACACGTTCACTTTTGATGATGTTGGCCTGCGTGGCCAGGTATCCGCCGGCGATGGCGCCAGGCACGAGCGAACCGTTGATCGGGTCTGGGGTTTTGAAGTCAATGACCACTGCCCCGGTTGACGTGTATCTTTTGGGCAGGACGAGGCTGACACCGACAATGACCGTGACCGTGGTCAGTGCAGTGGCAATCACCAGGACCTTGCGGGCCCTGATGATCGACATGAATTGCTTGAACGTCATATGTGCGCTGTAGTGTGTGGTGGGCGAGCCGTTGAGGGTTCAGCCTTGTCGCGGATGAAAAACCCCAGCACCGTATCGGTGCCAATGGTCAATGCAGTGGCCAGCATGAACAGCAAGATGCCAGCAAAGCTGTGCACGAATCCCTGCCCGACCTCGTCGCCGAAATAGTAGGTGATGAGCACCAGCGCGATCACGCGGGTCACGTTGGAAACAAAGGAAATGGGCAATATCAGCATGGCCAGCACGATCTTGCGCAGCCGGGAGGTGTGCTCGATGACGCTCAAATAAAACACACCGATGGCTTCCAGCGCAAAAATCGAGTTCAGGCCGGCACAGGCATCGGCCACCAGCAGCTGATAGGGCCCGATCGTCAGTGTGACGCCTGAGCGGCCGATGGGGTAGTGCAGTGTGTAAAGAATCGCTTCTGCCACGTACGACACCGCGGCTTTCAGCGGCGCGGTCACCTGGTCCACGATGGAGCCCGGGATGGGGATGATGAACAGGATGAAAAAGATGGGAAACCACATGGTGCGCCAGCCAGCCCAGCCCTTGTAGAGCAGGGTGAGCCCGGTGAGCACCAGCATCTGCGAGCCCACGTCCATGAACAGGATGTCTTGCGAGCGGCCCACAACGTAGAAAAGCAAGCCGGCGGCGAGCAGCAGGCTGCCACTGATTGGGGCCGGCCGGGTTGCCAGGCCCACGAAGGCCGGCAGGCGTTGCCAGATCAGCCACAGTGTCAGCGCCAGCATCACGGGGCCGTGCCCCTGGCCGACGATTTTCCAGATGGAGGTGTCCAGCGTCATGTACGTGGGCAGGTACATGGCGAACAGGCCGGCGGCAATGGCCAGCAACTCGGCGCGTGAGGGCGACTCGGTGCTGGCCGGGTTCAAGGTGAGGGTGGGTGCTGCCGACTGGGTTGGGGACATACTGGTGGCGAGTTTAAGCCGCCTTGTTCAGATAGTCCTGATAAGCAAGCCTGATGCCGTCCCTCAAGTTGGTGCTGGCCCTCCAACCCAGGGAGGTCAGCCGGGAGACATCCATCAATTTGCGGGGTGTGCCGTCCGGTTTGCTGGCGTCAAACGTCAAGTTGCCCTTGAAGCCGACGATGTCCACCACCGTTTCGGCCAGTTCGCGGATGGTCACGTCCGTGCCGGTGCCGATGTTGACCAGCGGCCCGCAGTATCCCTGTTCCATCAGGAAGACGCAGGCGTCGGCCAGGTCGTCCGCGTACAGGAATTCGCGCATGGGCGTGCCGGTGCCCCACACCACCAGGGCGGTGTCACCCCGTTGCTTGGCTTCGTGGGCCTTGCGGATCAGGGCCGGCAGCACGTGGCTGTTGTTGAGGTCGTAGTTGTCGTTGGGGCCGTACAGATTGGTGGGCATCACGCTGATGTACTGGCGGCCGTACTGGGCGTTGTACGCGTCGCACATCTTGATGCCCGCGATCTTGGCGATCGCGTAGGGCTCGTTGGTGGGTTCCAGCAGGCCGGTGAGCAGCGCGTCTTCGTGCATGGGCTGGGGTGCCATCTTGGGGTAGATGCAGCTGGAGCCCAGGAACATCAGCTGCTGCACACCGGCTTGGTGGGCGCCGTGGATCAGGTTGGCTTCGATCATCAGGTTCTGATAGATGAAGTCGGCCCGGTACACATTGTTGGCCTGGATGCCGCCCACTTTGGCTGCCGCGATGTAGAGGTAATCGGGCTTTTCAGCTTGCAGGAATTCGTGCACGGCGCGCTGGTCGAGCAGGTCGAGTTCACTGCGGCTGCGCGTGATCACGCGGGTGTAGCCAGCCGCCTGCAGGCGCCGCACGATGGCGGAACCCACCATGCCGCGGTGCCCGGCCACGAAGATTTTCGCGTTCTTGTCCATGTCGGTGCTTGCCTGGCTCACTCGTGGTGGTCGTAGGCCTGGAAACCAGCCAGCTTGACCAGGCTGTCGCGCTTGGCCGCCGAGTAGTCGCTCAGCACCATTTCCTTGACCAGCTCGCCCAGCGAGATCTTGGGCGTCCAGCCCAGCTTCTGCTTGGCCTTGGTGGGGTCACCCAGCAGGGTTTCGACTTCGGTGGGGCGGTAGTAGCGCGGGTCGACCTTGACGATCACGTCACCCACCTTGCACTTGGCCAGCATCTCACCGTTGACGGGCTCGACCTTGATCACCTTGGCCACTTCGGCCTCGCCTTCGCCCTCGAACGCCAGCGTGATCCCCAGCTCCTTGGCCGAGAACTCCACGAACTGGCGCACGCTGTACTGCACGCCCGTGGCGATCACGAAGTCCTCGGCGTGGTCCTGCTGCAGCATCAGCCACTGCATTTCCACGTAGTCCTTGGCGTGGCCCCAGTCGCGCAGCGCGCTCATGTTGCCCAGGTACAGGCAGTCCTGCAGGCCCAGCGCGATGCGGCTGATGGCACGCGTGATCTTGCGGGTCACGAAGGTTTCGCCGCGCACCGGGCTTTCGTGGTTGAACAGCACGCCGTTGCAGGCGTACATGCCATAGGCCTCGCGGTAGTTCACCGTGATCCAGTAGGCGTACAGCTTGGCCACCGCATACGGGCTGCGGGGGTAGAAGGGCGTGGTTTCCTTCTGGGGGATCTCTTGCACCAGGCCGTACAGTTCGGAGGTGGAGGCCTGGTAGAAGCGGGTTTTCTTCTCCAGCCCCAGGATGCGGATGGCCTCGAGCAGGCGCAGCGCGCCGATGCCGTCGGCGTTGGCGGTGTACTCGGGCTCTTCGAAGCTCACGCCCACGTGGCTTTGCGCGGCCAGGTTGTAGATCTCGTCGGGCTGGACCTTCTGGACGATGCGCACCAGGCTGGTCGAATCCGTCAGGTCGCCGTAGTGCAGCACGAAATTGCGGTTGCTGACGTGCGGGTCCTGGTACAGGTGGTCGATGCGGTCGGTATTGAACAGGCTGGAGCGACGCTTGATGCCGTGGACCTCATAGCCCTTTTTCAGCAGAAATTCGGCCAGATAGGACCCGTCTTGGCCCGTGACACCGGTGATCAGGGCGACTTTTTTGCTCATATGCGTAACTCCGAAAAGCAGAGGCTCCTCTGCATGCGGGAAAGGAAAGGGGGTCAGCAATGTAAACAGATTTTCATGACGACACATCAAGTGCGCGGTCGCTGGCCTGACTTGACGATGGGGCCTGTGTGACGGGCCGATTCTCATTCTTTACTGAGGTCATCGCACAGGAAGTGTTGCGAAAAATCTAATTATGGCAATTGCTGGGCTCCGTGGTAGCGCCTGGGGGTACCAGGTCCGGGCGGTCAATTGGTTTGTGCAAGAATCCGGCGCGCAGCGGTCAGGGGTGGCGGCGCATCATTGATCGAGAGTCTGATGTGGAGAGCATTTTGAGAATCGGTGTGGATTTCCATGCTTTCGACGGCAAGTTTCAGGGGTCGCGCAGCCATCTGATCGGCTTGTATCGGGCCATGATCGAGCTGTCGCCCGATATCGAGTTTGTGTTTTTCGTGCATGACATCGAGGGCTTGCGACGCACATTGGGTTTCGATCGGCCGAACGTGTCCATGGTGCACATGGGGCACGCCAACCCCTTGGTGCGCCTGGGCTGGCAACTGCCCAGGCTGCGCAGGCGGCATCGCATCGACATCCTCCATACCCAGTACATCGTGCCGCTGTGGGGGGCTCGCGGCAATGCCGTGACCATCCACGATGTTCTGTTCGAGGACTATCCGCAGTTCTTTACGCCCGTCTTCGTGTGGCGCTCGAAGCTGCTGTTCAGGCGTTCGGCACGGACGGCGGACATCGTCATGACCGTCAGCGAATACTCCCGCGGCGAAATCGCAGCGAAATATGGCGTACCGGCCTCGCGCATTGGCTTGCTGCTCAACGCGGTCGACCAGCAGGTTTTCCATCCAGACGAAGGGAGCGATGCGGCGGTGCTCGCACGTCGTGGCTTGGCTGACGGGCGTTATTTGCTGACCGTTGGTCGCATTGAGCCCCGCAAGGATCACGCGACCCTCATGCGAGCTTATGCGCAACTCGGCGAGGACGCGCTGCCGCTGGTCATCGTAGGGCAGCGCGATTTTGGTTATGGCGCCTTCGATGCTGCACTGGCGGCCCTGCCATCTCGCGAGAAAGTGCACGTGCTGAGCGACGTGGACGACCAGGAGTTGCCGGCACTGCTGCGCCATGCGCACACCTTTGTCTATCCGTCCCTCGCAGAAGGCTTCGGGATGCCACCGCTGGAAGCCATGGCCAGTGGCGTGCCAGTGATCGTTGCTAACTCCACGGCCCTGCCCGAGGTGGTGGGAAGCGCCGGCTTGTTGTTCTCACCCGGCGACGCAAATGAACTCGCGGCCTGTCTGCGCAAACTGCTGGAGGATGCCGAGTTGCGGGCCCAACTGGTGGGCAAGGGTTTGGCTCGCGCGCGCACGTTCTCCTGGCAGGAGTCGGCGCGGGTTCTGAGGGCGGCATTTCTGCGTTGGTACCAGGCATCACAGTAGGTGAGCTGCTTACATCCATCTGGTTGACGTCAGCCAGTTTGCTGTTCAACCAATTACGCCGTGGGTTCGCCTTTAGGGTATGTGCTCATGGCTGGAGTTGCCGGTTTGCGGAACTAAAGTGTTTTGGCTGGCACTATCTCAGGCTGGGCGCACCTGCCCGGCCAACCGTATCTTTTGTCACTCATGGCTGCACTGAATAACGAACCCTTGCCGGATTGGACCCGCTGGTCCATCGGATTGCTACTGGTTGGCCTGCTGGTCTGCTATGCGCCAACCTACTACACCTTCGCCCATACCGTATGGCTGAAGGACGAAGCAGGCCATGGCCCGATGATCTTGGCTTTGTCTCTGTGGCTGATGTGGCGTGACCGCCAGAAATTTCTTGACTTGCGCTCTCAGCCCAACCCTGTCTTCGGGCTGCTGGTGCTGCTGTCGGCCGCGCTGATGTACGTGGTGGGGCGTTCGCAGGGCATCGATGCGCTTGAGGCGTTTTCGAACATCATGGCCATCATGGCCTGTCTGTTGTTGGTGAAGGGGTGGGCGGGCGTGCGTCTGTTCTGGTTCCCGTTGTTTTTCCTGATCTTCGTGATCCCGTTGCCTGGCGTGGTGGCGCAGGCGCTGACCCTGCCGTTGAAGGCCGCTGTGTCCTATTGCGCGGAGGCCATCCTCTATGCCGCAGGCTATCCCATCGGTCGTTCGGGCGTCACCCTTGTGGTGGGGCCTTACAAACTACTGGTTGCCGATGCCTGCTCTGGCCTGAATTCCATCTTCACGCTCGAATCACTGAGCTTGTTCTACATGAAGTTGATGGATTACACGTCGGCACGACGCAATACGATCCTGGCCATCATGATTTTGCCCATTTCGTTTGTTTCCAATACGGTGCGTGTCATGGTGCTGGTGCTGGTGACCTATCACCTGGGCGATGAAGTGGGGCAGGGATTCGTGCACAACCTCGCGGGACTGGTTCTTTTCTCCGTTGCTTTGATGTTGACCTACGGGTTGGATCGTATTTTGGCGGTTTTCTATGACAAGCATGAGCAATCCTCCCATCATTGAAGTCCGCGCGCTCTCCGGCAAGCGCGCGCCGTTGTCTATCGTGCTCGCTTTCGTGCTGCTGCTGCTGAGCCCGGCTCTGGCCTATGTGATGACGCCCCGCACGCATCTGTCCGAGACCTTGCCGCCCATCGTTCTGGATAAGCAGGTTCCCAAGTCCATTGGGGACTGGCACGCCACCGACCCGATTGGGCAGGTACTGCCTGATCCCACGGTTCAGGAAGCGCTGAACCAGCTGTACTCGCAGGTGCTCTCGCGCACCTATGTCAACAGCAAAGGGCAGCAAATCATGTTGACCATCGCCTACGGCAGCGATCAGAACTCTGAGGCAACCGCCGCGCATCGCCCTGAATTTTGCTATCGAGCCCAGGGGTTTGAAGTTCAGGACGTTGGCGTGTCGAAGCTGAACATGCAGGGGCATGCACTCACTGTGCGCCACTTGGTTGGTATTGCGGGCAGTCGCGTGGAGCCCATCAGCTATTGGGTGACGCTGGCCGATAAGGCAACTTTGCCAGGGCTGGGGCGCAAGCTATCCCAGATGTACTATGGGCTGCATGGCACCGTTGCCGATGGCATGCTGGTTCGCGTCTCGTCGATCAATGCTGATCGTGCGGATGCCTTCGCCCTGCAGGCTGCGTTCCTGAAAGAGATGGAAGCAGCTATCGCGCCGTCCTTCCGGGCGCGTTATTTCGGGGGCTGAGCATGCGATGGGCGGCGTGTCGTCAATGGGGTTGGCGTAGCCTGCTGGCTGCGCTGGCCATGCTGGCATGCCATGTCTCGGCCGGGGCTGCGACGCCCACCACGCCCTCTGCCGCTGCCAGCAATGCCTATTCACTGGGCGTTTATTATTTTCCTGGCTGGACGGCCAACGCGCCTGGCCTGGAATTTAAGCGCAACCCTTGGGAGCCCATCAAGAAGTTCCCTGAACGCGAACCTCTGCTGGGTTGGTACAGTGACTCGGACGACAAGGTGGTGGCCCGCCAGATTAAATGGATGAAGGACTACGGGCTGCGCTTTGTGGTATTTGACTCATACTGGAAAGATGCTTCGCCATTCCTGGATCACACATTAAAGGTTTTCAAGCGGGTCAAAAAAGTAGGCCAGATTGAATACGCCTTGCTATGGGCGAATCATTTTCGCTTTGAGGGCGGTGTTGATGGTTTTGATAAATTGATCAGATATTGGGTATCTGAACATTTTAAAGATCCTGATTATCTGAAAATTGATGGCAAACCGGTTTTGTTCGTGTTTTCTCTGGAGGAGTTCTCCGAGATGGCCAAGCAGATGAAGGTGGAGCCTGCCGCTCTCGTGCGCAAGATGGACAGGATGGCAAAGGATTCGGGTTTGCCCGGCATTTACTTGGTGGGGGCCACCCCCGGGCTCGCGCACTGGGTCCGAGCCGTGGCGCCCAATGCAGGGTTTTCTAGCTTGTCCGCCTACAACTATCACATAGGATATAGAGGGGATCCTGACACTGCAACACCTCATGCGAGTAGTTTCAATTCGTTGCGACGTGCATACAGGACAAATTGGAATTGGATCCTCGAAAATAGCTCCTTGGACTACATTGTTCCAATTTCGTCCGGATGGGATGACCGGCCCTGGGGAGGGAAGTATCCGGAGTCAGAGCAGCCGCGGGCTGATCTGCAAACATTTGAAGAGCACCTGATGGAAGCAAAGGCTCTGATGGACGCTTACCCTGTCAAGACCAGGCGGATGGGCGTGATTTGTTGCTGGAATGAGTATGGTGAAGGTTCCTACATAGAGCCCACCAAGAAAGACGGCTTCGGCCAGTTGGAAAAGATTAAAAGAGTCTTTGGGGCGCCATGAAATCGATTAAGCCGACTTTGCGCATATTGGGAATCCGCGGGATTCCCGCCAATCATGGCGGGTTCGAGACCTTCGCTGAACAGTTGTCCCTGTACCTGCGCGACAGAGGCTGGCGCGTGGTGGTCTACTGCCAGGAGGATGGCGAAGGTGCGATGTTCGAAGACGAATGGCAAGGCATCGAGCGAGTGCGCATTCCGGTGCCGCAAGCCGGCGCGCTGGGCACAGTTGTGTTCGACTGGAAATCGATCGCTCACGCCTGTAAGTTCAAGGATCTGTGCCTTACGCTGGGCTACAACACTGCAGCTTTCTGCGCCCGCATGAAGCTGCACGGCATTCCCAATGTCATCAACATGGATGGCATCGAGTGGTCTCGCGCGAAGTGGGGCAAGTTAGCCAAGACTTGGTTCTGGATGAATGACTGGGCGGGTTGTTGGTTGGGTGACCAACTCGTGGCCGACCATCCAGAGATAAAGATGCACCTCAGCTCGCGCGCGCCGGCCGACAAAATCACCACCATCGCCTATGGTGCGCCTGAGGTTCTGCAAGCGCCCGAAGAGCCTTTGAAGGCGCTGAGTCTCCAACCCGGCAAATATGCGACGGTCATCGCACGCCCTGAGCCAGAGAACTCCATTCTCGAAATCGTCAAGGGTTTCTCCAAGCGGCAGCGTGGCATCAAGCTGGCTGTGCTGGGTAAGTACGAGCCGAAAAACCGTTACCACAATGAGATCCAGGCTGCTGCTGGCGGGGAGGTTTCCTTTCTGGGTGCGATCTACGACAAGGCCGTGCTTCGCAGCCTGCGCTTTCACAGCGCTTTTTATGTGCACGGGCACCAAGTGGGTGGCACCAATCCATCGCTCGTTGAGGCGATGGGGGCCGGCAATGCCGTTGTCGCGCACGATAACAAGTTCAATCGCTGGGTGGTGGGCGAGGGCGCGCGGTTCTTCCGCTCCTCGGACGACCTGGATCAGGTGCTCACCAAGCTGCTGTCGAGCGATGGGGACCTGGAGAGAATGCGCGCGGCCAGTCGCGCCCGCTTCGAGTCCGATTTCACCTGGGAGCAGATTTTGGGCCAATATGAGTTGTTGTTGACTCGCTTCTTGCCCAAGCCTCATGTGATGTTGAAGGCGGTTGGGCGCACCACGCACTGACTCCGGTCACCTGGATGGGGGGCCCTTTTTGCTCGCTGATTTCGTCGTTGTGCGAGCGGCAAGTCTTGCTTACGAGGCCACGACTGTTCGCCTGGTGCGCCAACGGTTTGCGCCCATCGACGCGGTCAGTGCCATCGCTGACAGTGAGGCGATCAGTGTTCCGTCTAGCCAGGGTTTGATGTCGCCGTGTACGAGCGCGCGGGCCTGCAGATAGGCCAGCCATCCCAGACCAAAGATGCCGATAGGCACCAGTGTTCTGAATGCCAGCTCCTGTGCCATGCTTGGTGCCAGCCTCTTGCTCATGTGCCGTGCCGTTGGTGCGACCACGATCAGGCCAGCCAGCGCATAGCCCAGCACGGCCTTTGTGTCGCCGAGAGCGGTGATGGGGCTCAGTGCTGCGGTCAGGATCAGACACAGGACTGCTCGGCCGATTGCCAGGCTGGATACGAAGAGGCTAGGCTCGAACACCTGAATCAGGATGGTGGCAAGGTAGAGGCTCGTGCGGACGATCAGGGCCAGGCACAGCCAGGACAACAGCTGATGCAGGGTGGCCCATTTGCTGCCCAGTACCAAGGGAATCATCTGGTAAGACGACATACCAAGGCCAAAGAACAGGGTCGTCGTGGTCATGCTGAGGATCGCGAGGTGGCGCTGGTACACGCCGAACAGCGCGGCCTTGTCGTCGCGGTCATGAGAGAACAGGCCCCAGGCAGCATCCAGGCCGGGAGATGCCAGGAAGGTGAACAGCGTCTGGGCGATCTTGTTGGCGTAAGACAGGCTGCCCGCGACGGACAGACCCATGAGCTGGGCAACAACGAGCTCAAGCCCTTTGCTTTCGAGAAAGTCTGCTACTTTGGGTTGCCCGTTAACGATCATCAGCCCGCGTAAGCCTCGCATCTGCGCCCAGGACAGGTTTAGCGCGATGTGGGTGTGTTGTCCTCGCAGAATGAAGTAGCTCAGGAGCTGGTAGGTCAGTGTGAGCGCTACCAGTGCATGTCCACCGCCGTGCAGTGCGGCGACGATGATGCCCACCGTGCCGCCCCCAAGGGTTGCCAGTGCTGTTCGCCGTGCCAGTGCTTTGTAGTCCATCGACTTGCGGTACAGGCCCATTGGCACTGCATTGATGGCAATCAGGAGGGGGCACGGCGCGAGTTCGAAGGCATACCAAGCCATGGACAGATCGCTCGGTTGCACGGTTGCTCGAAGGAAAAGGCCCAGCAGCAGGGTGCCCACCATGCAGAACATGCCCAGCGCCAGCGCAATGCATTTCAATGAGCCCATTTGCTCTGGCTTGTCGTCGGGCAACTGGATGACGGCCTGCGCCACGGTTTGCTCAACGAACATCTCGGCCAGCACCACGAAGGTCGAGGCCACGGCATAGCTGCCGAATTCGTGCGGATCAAGCAGGTAGCCCAGTGCCATGTAAACCAGCGCCGACGCTCCTTTGCCCACCCAGGCCTGTGCGTAGGCCCAGGTGATGGCTGCGCGCGAGTTGACTGTCTTTTTCTTCTGCACGATGCGCGAGAGTTGAGTGCGTCAGCGGGGGGCGCCGACTGCGTCCATGGCCTGCTTGACTCTGGCTAGCCAGGCGGATCCATCCAACTGTGCTTTGGCTGCCTCGTAGGCCTGGGTCTGCAAGTGGCTGGCCAGCGCGGGAGTCGAGCTAAGGCGAGCCAGTTGATTTGCGAAGTCCCTCGCTGATTGCGCCAGCAGCAGCTGTTGACCGTTGTCCACATCAAGCCCTTCTGCCCCGATTGCCGTTGTGACCACAGCCTTGCCGTGGGCCAGTGCTTCGGCTACCTTGATCTTCACGCCACCGCCACTGAGCAGGGGAGCGATGATGACGTGGCATTGCCCGTAGAAGTCATCCAGGGATTCGACGAAGCCGAGAAAGCGCACATTGGCAGGGGCGGCAGCCACCAGGTCCGCCGGGGGGTGGCGTCCGGCCACGACGAACTCGATGGGTAGGGATGCGGTTGCCGGTACGATCTCTTTTAGCAGGAAGTGCAGGGCTTCGACATTGGGCGCATGGCCGAAGGAGCCCAAGAAGCCAACTCGCAGGTTTGGATTACCGAAAGCGTTGTCGTCATGACGTGCGGGCGCTCGAGAAGGTGTGCCAGGAATATCCAGCGGCAAACCCATCACGCGGGGGGATAGTTGCGGCGCATACAGGCTCAAGCCGAACCTGTCTTGGCTGCTCAAGGTCCATACCTGGCTGGCTCGTGCGTAGTGCTTGCGTTCGTACTTGATCCAACTCAACCATTGCAGCAAGGCATACAGGCGGGATAGGGGCCCATGGGTGGAGCTCAGGCGGCGGAACCACGAGACAGAGTAGGCGTCCTGCACATCCATGATGGTGTGAGGGGTAGCTTGCCCCGCTGGCAGACTCGATGGATCCGGCAGGTACTGAGCCATTTGCGGGAACTGGAAGATGACCGCTGTGGGCTGTAAGGTGCGCAAGGCCCTGTCAAGTGCATCGCGCATAGCCTGGCTGTCGAAATAGTGGGGGTGCTCGGGTCTCAGTAGGACAGATGACAGCTTGGCCTGAAGCACTTTCAGCTTGTTGATGCGCAGCTGCACCGATTCGAAATGGGCCAGGCTAAGCTGGAGTTCTGCACAAGCCTTGCGGTCCACCTCGCTGTCGTTGGAGAAGCACACCATGCCAACATCGAAGTCGAGTTGCAGCAAGCGAAGGGCCTTGCTGCAGACAGTGGCACCGCCCTGGCCGGAATTGGCC